>NZ_JBDJKK010000001.1:0-795658 GCF_042883245.1 Synechococcus sp. HIMB2401
CTGCTGAGTCCACTCCTGTGGCTCTGCAGGCTCCTGCCATCGGTTGATCTGGAATCAACAAACGGTTCAGATCAACTGAATCGGAAAGCCCCCTCCTCGGAGGGGGCTTTTTGTTGTGCTTGCAGAATTGAGCTCCAATCAACCATCCATAGCGAGGAGCCATCTGTGCTTCAGGTGGTGATGGCTAGACATGGGCACCCCCGTGCTCCTCTGATGACCTGCGGCGACATCTTTCGGATCATCATTGCCCTATTCATTCCCCCTCTGGGTGTCTTCACTCAGGTGGGATTGACGCAGCCCTTTTGGATCAACCTGGTGATCTATCTCTTTGCCGTTGGCGGCCTTGGGTTCCCAGTCTTGTTTGGCATGTGGCCAGCCGCTGTGGTTCACGCCCTGTTTGTCATCCTGACCCGCAAATAAATCGCGTTTCAGCAAACTGGTTTTGAACAGATTGCTGCTACGGCTGAATCTTCAGCTTGATCTTTCGGTTCATCTTCAAGCACCTGTGGCGGCGCAAGGTCTGTGTCCGCGTCGTTGAAGATTTGCTCGAGGTCAACCTCAAGGTCCACTTCATTGCCTTCCACCACGCTCACGTTGATGCGTTGCACCTGCATCTGCAGTTCAAGGCCAGGGAATTGTCCTGCAAGTCTGCTGTTGATCGTGTCTTGAATGTTCTGAACCTGTTTGTAACTCGGCAGCTTGGGGTCGAGTGATCGCACCACCACCAGGAAGCTTGGGGCTTGATTTTGTTCCCAGTAGTCGGGCCAGTCGAAGACGACCTTTTCCAGTTCCACGGCGTCGTTGGCGCCAAAGGTCAACGTCTCATTCTTGAGGTAGTAGCGGATCTCAGATTCAATCTGTTTTTGGGCCACCTCCCGATTGAGCCTGTATCGGTATTGCTCATACCTGCCATACAGTTTTTGACCCACCAGCACGGCCAAACCCAATGCCAACAGCACGGGTAAGCGTGAGCGGCGGCGGCGACTGAGTTTGTCGCGGAACTACGGCTCACGAATCGCCAGCACCGTGATCCCGCCAATCAGAATTCCAAGCAAGTTGGCGGCATAGAGCAGTGCAGGACCCTGGGCGCTGCTGATGTCTGGCCCGGAGAGCATCAATCCCATCACGCACACCGGCGGCACCAAGGCCACGGCAATCGCCGTGCCGGCCATCGAACTCACGGCCCCAGGGTTGACCTTGGCGTAGGTCGCGATGGCACCTGCCGCCAAGGCGATTCCCAGATCAAATGTGTTGGGTTCAAGTCGGGCGACGATCTGTTCCGGCAAGGCCTCGACCACAAGCAAGCCCTGACCGCGTGCGATGAGGCCCAATCCCATCGACAGGATCAAGGTGATCCCTGCTCCGGCGACAAGGGTGATCAGTGATCGTGACAACAGCCTGGCCTGCCCGATCAGGATCGCGAACACCGCCACCCGCAGCGGAAGGATCCACGGCGCTACAACCATGGCACCGATGATCACCGCATTGTTGTCGGCGACCAAACCCAGGCTGGCGATCAGGCTGGCGCCAACCGTCAGAACGATGAAGGATTCGTTCAGCCGTGCTTCAGCGTCGTAACTGCGGCGCAGTTCTTCGAGACGATCTTTGTCTTCGAGAAGCGATTGTTGATCAACAACCACGGCTGGCGTTGGTTCAGCTGCGTCGCCCCACAATTACTGGAGGTGTGCTGGGGTTGCTGCCCGGAAGGGCCGGTACCACCTCCGTTTGCCCATCCCATTTGTCGAGGAAAAGCTTGTAAAGCACCTGATCGTCCAGGCTGCGGTTGAGGGTGTCGTAGCGCAGGGCTTCCTGCTCAGCGATTTTCACTTCGGTCTGGGCGCGGAGCAGTTGCTGCTCTGCGATCTGTTTCTGTTCAATGGCAGCGCGATATTCCTCGGCGATCTGCAGGCCTGTGAGGTCGAGACCGCGCACTTCCACATAATCAAATTTGTCGAGTTCTTCGGCGACCGTGCGCTCTACCAGGGCGGAGATGTCGTTCCATTCGGTGGCAATGGTGACGAGCTCGTACTGGGAGAAGACCGACTTCAGGGCTTTCAGTAATGACGGCTGAATGATTCGGGGGTAGATCTCCCGGTCGTTGCCGGCGATAGTTCTGTAGATCCGTCCGGCTTCGTTGGGGCGAACGGCGTATTTCACGGTTGCGGTGGCTTCGATCACCTGGAGGTCTTTGGTGAGGGTGGCAAATTCCTCCGGTTTGACCTGGGTGCGCACATCAAAGGGATACACCGATTGAATGAACGGCACCTTGAGATTGAGGCCCGGGAGTCTCGAACCTCCGCTCACCTTGCCCAAGGTGGTGACCACGGCAACCTTGCCGGCCGGAACGATGAACAGAGCCTGCCCCAACAACAGCAGCGCGGTGAGAACGACGGCAACCACCACGGCGAGGCTATTGGCGGGATCGTTGATCCGTCGTGGGGTTTGCATGATGGGCCTAGATCCTGACTCGATGATGTCGGGTTTGCTCGTGCGCCGTTGGCTTAAGGCCCGGTTCTCCGCCAAACCGACATCATCAGGATCTGACGGATGCCTAGTTCAACCAAAGCGATTTAAAGGCTCTTGGGTATGAATCGCGCATGCTCATCGAGGTCTCGCGGATGAAGGTGATGCACGCCTTGGATCCGTCGAACACTTTCGCTTTGATCATCATCTGCATGGCTTGCTGAAGCGTTTTTCCTTGTCCCAGGCTGGTGTCGATGATCTTCACCGCTTCGGCCGGTTCACAAGGACCCAGCTCAAGGGCGCCTGCTGAAGACGGGAGCACGCTCAGAGCAATCGCTAGTAGCAGCAATCCGTTCAGGGCACGCATTTGGTCGAGATTTTGTGTTGCTGCACGGAGCCTATGGCGTGGATCTGAGTCTTGCCTGAATAAGTTGTTGGTTTGATTTCACGTGCTGGGTCAGAGCTGAAGCAGTCTTCAGTTCACTGAGATGCGTCAGATCCGTGAACAAAGTTATGCAGATGTGGCTTACCTCTTCTGCATGGGCATGCCCCTTGGCCATGTGAGCTCTGCAGACAGGGCTGCCTTGTCATGGAAGAAGGCATAAAAAAACCTCCGTTGGACGGAGGAATAAGCCAAGTAATCCCCATCACCCGGCGTTTCAATAAGTGTAGTGCTTCTCGTCAAGTTTGTGCAGCTGATCCACCAGATGTGGTGGATTGAATCTCACAAAATATCGCTTGGCGGGGCCTTATCCACAGGAAAGTGGAAAACTTTGCCAGCCCGTGTTGTCGCCATTTCTTCAAAAGGCCTGCAATCACTGGTTTGTTCGGGTAGGCTGTGGATATCCCCATCACCCGGCCGCCCATATGAGGCGGCTTTTTTGTGCCTGGGCTGCCAGTGTGGTCCCGTATTCCACAAGCCCTATGACGGTGAACCGGGAGCAGGCCAGGGATGCGCTGGCGACACTTCTCGAGGTTTTCGCTGGGCCGAACTACTCGGGCGCATTGCGTGATGGTGATCTCACCACCCGCCTTGAGCGATGCACGGTCTGGGTGAAGGCTGAAGCCTCTGAGGCGGCATCTCTGATCGAATCATGCGTCCCCCATGGCAAGCCGATGCTTGCTCAGGCTCAGCAACGCCTGGCTGTTCTGGAATCGTTGAAGACGTTGCAGGCGGTTGCCGTCAACCATTTCGGCTCCCTCGACGATCCCCGTTAACGCGTCAGTCGCGACGCAGCCATGGCGAAGCATTGCTGAACCAGTCGCCGAGATCATCTTCTGGATGCTCAGGGTCGTCTGGATGACGTCGCCCCAGGTCGAGATCGGCCATCAAGCCGTCGAGGCCTTGTTGTGTGCCTTCCCGTTGAAAGCGTTGCGCTCTGCTTACCCACGTGCTCACGCTGCGATCGCGTTCGGCAAATTTTTGAAGGTAGACGCGTTCCTGGAGTGACACGAACTCACCCTGAGCGAGGCGGCTGCAGATGTTTTGCAGTTTCAAGCGTGTCGATGTGGTCAGCATGATCGGTTCACCTTTTTCAGGTGATAGGGACTTCCGACCTTGCCTTCAGTGGCCCAAGGCACCATTTTTTGCACGGGTGCATGGTCTGGTTTTCATATCCTGACGGGATGGATCATGAGGAAACCCAGAGCCTGACGCCGATTGCATCGGACTCGCCCTGGTTGGAGCGCTGTGGCACCTTGTTGCGTCCGCAGAGCGATCCTGCATTGTTCGGTCCAGCGGACGCAGATCTCTTCTTCGCTGCAGATGGTCAACCGCGCTTTTACGTGATGCGGATCCGCCGCCGGCCTCCTGTGCTCAAGTCGATGACGCGGCACCATCGCGTGAGTCAGTGTCTGGGATCTGCCGATGCCCAACCCTGGTGGCTGGCCATGGCCCCTTCCACGGATTCTGGCTGTCCGCCCCTCGCTTCCTCGATCGCATTGATCAAGTTTCAGGCCGGTGAAGCCTTCAAGCTTCATCCGGGAACGTGGCATGCAGGCCCTTTTGTTCAGGAGCAATCAGCGCTCTTTTTCAACCTTGAATTGAGAACGACCAACGAAGACGACCACAATTCGCTCGCATTGGCGCAGCTTTTGCGGTTGAACTTGATTTAGTTGCCTCTGGCTGTAACGGGATGAACAGCGCAACTCAGCTTGGGTGCCCTATATTTAGTTTGTAGCAACCGCTACAAACGTTCACTTCGCTACACAGCGAAGCGCAGTTCGACTCAGGGCATGGAACGGGGCCTGAGCTTTCTACGAGGAACACCATGAATGCTCTTCAGCTTCTGAAGGAGCGTGAGCTGCGCGTGCAGCTCCGCAACAGCTCCAAAAAGGCCGTGGCTCGCGTATCTGAATCCGGCGACTACACCTCTGCACATCTCTCTCCCGTCAAGCTGGCGAAAGAGAAGGTGGCTCCAACTCAGTTGAAATATCGAGGAGTGACCTACGAAGCCATGCGTGCCAATTGGCTCTGACTCCTGTTTCACTCAAGAGATGAAGCCCCACTTCGGTGGGGCTTTTGTTTGGATGGACTGATCGTGTGTGCAAGTCGACAGTGGCCTTTGATGTTGCGACCACCGGGTCAATGTCGTATCTGGATGTAAGGGATCAACTGCCATCGATTGACCCAGAAAATCTTTCCCCGCAGGACGTTCTGACCATTCTCCTGCATCTGTTCCAGCAGCAGCCCGGGTTCGTTGACCGTGGCCATGAGGTCAATAATAAAGAAACAGCTTGGGTGAATGGCTTTCTCTTTCGTCTTCAAAATGATGCCTCAGCTGAGCGTCTTTTTATTGAGGAAGTTGGTTCAAGTGTCGACAAAATCTCGGCTTTGCGCTGATTACAACAGCTGATCAAGCGATCCCAACGAGTTTCTGTTGATCCTGCACAGAACGCACGTGCTCCTCGAGCCTTTGTTCAGTTCGAGTCAGGCGCATGTTTGCGGTTCAAGAGCTAACAGTTGATGGTTGGTCCAATCGTGCCGAACACGCTTCCAAAGACAATGCCTTCTGGCATGCCCGTGCCCGTAGTGATGCTGATGGGCACACGTATCGCCTGATCAGCGAGGAAAAGCACGTTGTCTGCCTGCTCACAAGTCGTGGGTCTGAGTGCTGGGAGCTCGACTGATCTGCTGCTCTGCTCGCCCTGTTCAGGCATGATCGGTGGATGACCGACGACACGCAGCAAACCCATCCGCTTTACGCCATCGATCGTGACCAGATCGATGCTGTGTTGGGTCATGGGGGCGAACCAGGCCCGCAGCAGTTGACAACGATTGCTGCATTATTTTCGCGATATGCGGATTTTCCTGGCGCTGAAGATATTCGTGATGATCTGCAGAAATGTCTCACGCTATGGGGACTTTCGCGCGACGAGTTGAATCTCAAGACGCGTCAAATCTGGGAGAGTGGCTGGCGGCCTGGGCAGGATCCTGGGGCTGAAGGTGTTGGTTCCGGGGCCGATGTGGAGGATGCAGATGCTTGATGCTTGCCTGTATGGCTCTTCCCTTAACTGTTTGAACGTGAGCCCGAGATGAGAGCGGGCTGGTGTTGTTTCATGGGTAATTAGCCAAAGAGGAAGGCCGCCCTTCCCGGTGGAAAGACGGCCTAACTCGCTCGTTTGTGCATCGTTCAACCCATCACTTCAGCTAGGGAAAGAAAGGGTCGAAGCGTCTGGCTCGAGGCGCCCTGGGGCCATGGACTCGAGTGTTGGGTCGTTTTCTCCGAGGGCACCTGAGACGGTGCAAGTGGAGCGTCGATTGGCGTGGCGGACCATTGCGTGCCCACCAAAGGACCAACCCAGGTCATTGTTGAGACTGTTGGAGCAGGGGCCAGAAAGTCAGTCTGCTTCTACGGTCTGCTGGGGTGGAGTGTCGTCCGTCATGGGCTCCTCCGATCTCGATGCCCATAGTTTTGTGCCTTCGGGGCACAAAGTCATCAGCATTAAGGCGCATTGCCTTGAGGGCCTGAACGATTGATTGTTGGGGTGGCGTGCCTTTCAGTTGGTTTCAAGCCTCGGGCTGGTTCTCGACGCCCCTTGATGCCCGTTCTTCCGCTGTGAGGTATTCCTCGATGAGGGGGGAGTGTTCACCTCGCTGAACGGCGGCGATCTCCCGTTCGATGTTCTGAATGAACAGCTCGTTCCCGTTCCGCTTGGCCACCGCAAGCACACGCTCGAGGCGTTCCAGTTCCGCCTGCTGCTTTTTATTCATCCCATGAAACGTCAGTGATTCCCCACGCTGGCAGGGTTGGATCAATAACGCTGAACAAGCTGGCCTGACGTGTTGCTGAACTCGCTGGAGTTTGGCGCTGAGGCTGATGTCAAAGCCCGCTTATGCAGCCTCTGATTCCTCCTCCTCATACAGAGCCTTGAGCTGATCGAGCTCAACCATCAGATATTGAATTTCAAGCCAGTCCGTCGAAAGGTCAATGGCGGTTTCCAGGCGGTCAATCTGACGCTTAAGAAGCTCCGGCATTCCGCCATCTGGCTGCATGGCTCCCATGTAACCGCGCATGACGCTGGATGCAAGACGACTGCTGATGACGATTGAGGGAAGGGCTTGCAGCGATCTATCTCGCCGTGTTCGCTCTCACAGACAAGCTGTTTGGCATGTGGGAATGTTCGATCGCTTCAACACCTTCCATGACCTTTTTGATGCACTGGTCGTTCAAGACCGGCTACCACGAAATCGCTGCCAAGAAGTTTCTGGCAACGGGTGCGCCTTTCCCTGAGTGCAAGTCCTGGAAGCGTTGGCACGCACCGGGTTCTGTTGAGGGCTGGATTCTCGTGGAGGCAGAAAATGCCGATGCCTGTTACGAGCACGCCGCGGAGTGGGCCGAGTGCCTCGACTGGGAGGTCACCCCAGTGCTGTCAGATGAGCAAGCTGGCCCCCTCATCGCCAAGGCCTACAGCTGATCGTTTGATCTGATCGGTGCCCCTCACACTTCGAGGGGCTCCACAACCCGTTTGAACCATTCCGAGACGTATTCGTTGGAGTGGCTTCGTCGTAGACGCCCCCTGATGGATTCGAACCATCGACCGACTGCTTAGAAGGCAATAGGTCAACCAGCTCAGATCGCAGGCTGTGACTAGAAGGCTCCCCGCCACTTTGCGGGAAGTGCGCAGATTGGTGCGCAGAACTGACCGTTGACTCTTCCGCTCCGAGGGGTTTAGTACATGCGTACTAGCAAGAGGGTTATGTCGGTTGATCATGCAAGCGGCGTTGCAGCGCCCAAATCAGATCCGGTTTTCTTGAGCGTCAAACCAGGCATGTGCGTGATCGTCACTGACACCGATGGTGCTTGGCGTATGGCTGACGTGATTTGGGTTGATGGTGGTGCCAGGAACCCCAAGGTCCCCACGCTCTTTCAGGTTGCTGACGTTGATACCGGCGTCATCAACTGGGTCAACGCTGACCTCGTGACCCACATCAAGCACTACGCCCAGTGGATTGACGAAACGACCTTGGTGGACCGAGTGGCGTAGTGGGAAGGGGTACTGGTCTCACAGCCGGAATCACTTACGAAGCGTCAGCAGCGGATGCAGCAACAGCAGTCGTGAATGGACTGGAGATGGAAGGGGAAGACGAATGGAGCTCTTGCAGCTGAGCCCAACCGCTTAGGAAGCAGGTAATGCGACGAGTCTGAGTCTCAACACAGCACAGCTTTAATGACTTGAATTTTCCAAAAAAAACCTTAAAAAAGGGTGTCTTTGAGTTTTGATCTCCTCAAGACAGCAAATACGCCTGATGACCTACGTCAGCAGTCGTATTTGTTCGTCTTTAAATCGTGACTACAGTCACATCCCCTTTGTCAGTAGCTTATAAGTGACAAGTCGCGTGGCTGAGCAAGTCCACGACTGCGGATCCGAGAGTCATCCTCACCTCTTGGATTCGTATGCCATAAATTAAGGACATAAGTCTAAAAATACAATCAATTTCAAACCCACTGCACATATCTACCAATACATAAAAAGAACGCTCTAGTGACCTAGTCGGCTTACTATTTGTGCGGTGTTGCAGCACACAAGGCGGATCCTGTCTTTCTGAATGTCGGGCAGGCATGACGGTGATCGTTGATGACGGCAGCGACTGGTGGATGGCTGACGTGATCTGGGTGGATTGCGGCGCCAGAAACCCCAATGTTCCAACGTTGTTCCAGGTGGCTGATGTCGATACCGGCGTCATCAACTGGGTCAACGCTGACCTGGTGACTCACATCTGCCCCAGGGTTTGAAACGTCAACCAAACGTCAACCAAAACGGCCTAGAAGTTCCAACCTGTTCTCAGAAGGCTCAACCTCTGTCAATTGACTCACATTTCTAGCGATCATGAGGACCCAGTAAAAGAAGTAAGAAGTAAGAAGTAAGAAGTAAGATTAGTCTATTATGTAGTAATAAGGATTTACCTGAATGCCAGACATGAACAAATTCAGGCGATGCCAAAATTCAGAATTTCCATGAAACTCAAAAGCCGCAAGCTTTTTTGCTTGATCTTTATCTCTATAAACAATCCAAACGGTTGAATTGACACCTTGGTGAAGCTTCCAAGTTCGTTCTATTTGTTCAGGAGTAATTCCTGGCCCTGAGTCAACAGTCATTTTTTCCTTGGAGAATCTGACCATGCACACCTGTCCCCATTTTTCACAGTAAGCTTTAAACTCATTTTCAAAGAAACCTCTAAACAATGTTTTGCCAGGACGACTGGAGTTAATTCCCTTTTCAGCAGCGCCAAGATCAGCAAACGCAGGTACTGGCATCAACAAGAGGATGGCAATTAATAACTGCTTCATGAGGTGATGTCTGAGTTGAAAGCAAGGCCTTGTTCAATTAGAAGCGATAGTTGTCGCAAGGGCTATAGAATTATTCACCAATCTCTTGGGGTTCTCCTGGGTTTTTTTGGTTTTTCTTCTTTGACTTCAGGAGAGTAATTTTGAATATATGTTCTAGTCATTTTTCCTGATTTTTCTGCGGCAGCATCGCCATCAAGAGTTCCTGTTGACCCCACTGCGGTTGCAGCAGATTCTGCATCTTTAATTTCTTGAGCTGTTCTTACCTGGCCCATCCCAAGTCCTGTTATTAGTTGCATCTCATTAATAAACCTTCTTGCTGGCTTATCATTTTTAAATTGAATATTTAGAGAAGTCCTTCTCCCTTCGCGATCATATCCATTGACTAAAAAGTTGAACTCATGATTCTTTGCCAAAAATCCAAGTAGGCCAAGAGGTCCAAGAAGAATCGTGGTAGCGACGCCCGTTCCAACCGAGGTTGAACTATCACCGCCGCCCCCCCAGTCGGTTACTCGCTCAGGGGGGATGCTGCCATTTGGAGATCGGATTTCACTAGCACTCACAAACACCGTGCACTTTGTTCCCCCACACAACGCCTCATAACTGCCTGCAAAAGCGGGTACCCCCGCATTCAGCAAAGCGGCACTGGACAGGACCGGTAAAAGCAGGCGTTTCAATTGATCTCATGGATACCACTCTCATTATTCCTCTTGCCTTAGCTACGCATCACGGAGGAAAGCCCGGGGTGTCCAAGCCCCGGGCCAGTACGCACCACAAGCAGGGCGCTGTCGCGGTTAGGCGCGCCAATAACTCACTGTCAGGTTCTGGTGTTGCCGTGGCGATAGCCCCAGCCAGGACGACTGGCTTTGGCAGCTTCGTGGTCCAACTTCCTGCGCAGCAGAAGCTCGTAAAGCATCTTCTGTGCGCCGACAGCAGCTGCGAACTGACCTGACTCTTCGGCTTTCAGAGCAGGTACCGGCTCCTGCGGCCAGTGCGCGGAAATCGCAACCCCACCCCCCGTGCAGTTGAGCTTGGGTCAAATCTGCGCACAAACGTCGCTTTTCAAGAAAAAACGGCTTCCAGCAAATCGCTGAAAACCATTGGTATGACTGTTAACGCCCCCTGATGGATTCGAACCATCGACCGACTGCTTAGAAGGCAGTTGCTCTATCCAGCTGAGCTAAGGGAGCAAGCGCCCACATATTGGCAGGCTGCTTCGAGGCAGGCTGGATTTGGAAGCCTTGCGCCATCTAAGGTGATGGGCTATTGATCGGCATCCATGGCCCCGCGTCGTCTCAGCGACAGCGAGAAGCAGGATCTGGTCGGTCGTTACAAGGCCGGCGAGTCAACATCAGCTTTGGCAGAGGCCTTTGGCTGCAGCCCTAACACCGTGAGTCGCACGGTGAAAGCACTGTTGCCAGCTGATGCTTATGCCGCGCTGAAGGCCAGCAGGCAAAAAGGGCTGGCGACTCCTCCTCCGCCAACCGTCACTCAGGTGGAAGAACCAGAGGCTGACTCCCTCAAGGAAGACGACAGCAGCCTGGCCCTGGATGACGCAGATGACTTCGGCGAAGACTCTGATGAGGAGCTCGCTGAAGACGATGACAACGGCAGCGTTGAAACGTTCACGGAGCTTGTTCCCCTGCTTGGGGTGGGAGATCTCAGTGATCGCCCACTGAATCAAGCCCAACCGTTCAGTGTCGACCTGCTGCCGGACAGCGCTTACATGCTGGTTGACAAGGTGGTCGAGCTGGATGCGCGCCCCCTCAAGGAGTTCCCCGAGTTGGGCCTCCTCGACGATGCCGAGCAGGAACGGCAGGGGTTGTGCCTGTTTGCCAGCCCCCGCGCGGCCAAGCGCCAGTGCGGGCGGAGTCAGCGGGTGATCAAGGTTCCCGATACGGCTGTGTTTCAGCGCACCAGCAGTTACCTGTTGGCCCGGGGCATTACACGACTAGTGCTGGACGGAACCTTGATTGCGCTGGATGCATGAGCACCGCCGCTGATTGCTCTTAATCGAAGCGATCGCGTTGATCGGGAAGCAAAACGGCCGTTGCGGTTCCGCCGCTGATCACCCCGATCACCATCGCAATCCCCACGAGAAAACCCGTGGGAAGAGGCACTGAGCGCTGCCCCCCGAGTTGGAGCGTGTGGCGATCCTGAAGGTTCTGGGCTCCAAGGCAGAGCAGCAGCAGCAGCAGCAGGCCACCGCCAAAGCTGATCAGCAGAAGACGCAGGCGAATCAACACAGCACAACCGTCGACGGGCTTAGTTTGACGTGCCCTGGTGCAAGAGGGCATACAGGCGTCGTCTGGACAGCCCTGTGGTCTGGGCCAGTTGCCGTGCAGCGTCACTGGCGCTTGCACCCTCGTCCTGCAACGCCTGCAGCTGCCTGAGCAGCTCATCGTCGTTGGGTTCTTCCACGTTCTGCGACGGTGCTCCCCCCAGCACAATCGTGCATTCCCCCTGGGGCGGGTGCTGCTGAAAGTGCAGCAGGGCACGATCCACCGTCGGCCCCACCTGTTCTTCATGGCGTTTGGTCAGTTCCCGTGCCACCTTCAGAGGACGGTCTCCTCCGCAGTGGTGCTGGAGTTCCTCGAGCAACGTGATCAGGCGGTGCGGCGCTTCGTACAGCACCGTTGTGCGGGGTTCATGGCTGATGGCTTCGAGGCGGGCCCGCCGTTCCTTGCCTTTGGCCGGCAGAAATCCTTCGAAGCAGAAGTGTCCACTGGGCAGGCCACTGCTCACCAGAGCAGTGGTGGCGGCGCAGGGGCCGGGGATGCAGATCACGGGATGGCCGGCCTGGTGCGCTGCGGCCACCAGCTCTTCACCGGGGTCGCTTATGCCCGGCAGCCCGGCATCACTGATTATCGCCAGGCTTTGACCCTCCGCCAGTAGATCCAGCAGTTGGGGCACGCGGGTGCGGGTGTTGTGCTGATGAAAGGACAGCTTGCGGCCGCCCGCTCCAAGGCTGCTGAGCAGCTGTCCGCTATGCCGAGTGTCTTCACAGGCGATCACATCGACGCTGCGGAGCAAGTCACGGGCGCGTGGTGACAGGTCCCCCAGATGACCAATGGGAGTGCCCACCAGATAAAGGCTGCCGCCGCTTGGTTCATCCCGCTGCATCACAATGGCGAGCGCCTCTGATGATCATGATGCCCAGCTCTGCCGTCCTCCCCGCTGGCGTTGACAAGGAGGCTCTGCTGACGGAATTGCGTCGCTTGAGTTGGGGTGCCGCCGACATCCTGCGGGCCTATGCCCGCGGCGAGCAGCCTCCGCATGGTTTCCCCAAGGCGTTGAGTGTCGATGAAGGCGGAGAGGGCCCCGTCTCTGCAGCTGATCTGGCCGTCAACAAGTGGTTGCTGGATGGGCTGTCGGCCGCGTTCCCCAAGGCCGACTGGACGCTGCTCAGCGAGGAGACCGCCAAGGAGCAGCTCACGGAAGGCCAACCGCTGCCGGCGGAGTGGCTGTGGATTCTCGATCCCCTGGATGGCACCAAGGATTTCCTGCAGGGCACAGGCGAATACGCCGTTCATCTGGCCCTGGTGCGCGACAAGCGGCCGGTGATCGGTGTTGTGCTTCTGCCGGAAGCCGATGAACTTTGGATCGGCATCGTTGGTGAGGGTGCCTGGTGTGAAGACCGTCAGGGTGAGCGGTCGCCGGTTCGCTTCAGCGCCAGAACCGAGGTTTCAGATCTGATCCTGGTGGCCAGCCGCAGCCACCGCGACGACCGTTTGGTCAAGCTCATTGATGCCCTCAATCTCGGCGGTTCCAAAGCCGTGGGCAGCGTTGGCTTCAAGGTGGCCACGATCCTGAGAGGCGAAACCGACCTCTACGTTTCCCTCTCCGGCAAGAGCGCTCCCAAGGATTGGGACATGGCTGCTCCGGAGGCGGTGTTGCTGGCGGCCGGTGGTCGTTTCACCCATGCCGATCAGGCCGACCTCACCTACAACACCGGAGATGTGCGACAGGCCGGCTGTCTGATCGCCAGCCATGGAAAAGCCCACGCCGAGCTCGGAGAGCGTGCGACGCGGGCCATGGCCGAGATCGATCCCGGCTTTCAGGTCTGAGACCTGATCAGCTGAGCGGTGCCACTGGGGTGGGTTGAGGCTCCACTTCGGCGGCATCGCCGGCCTGGGGCACGCCCCGCAGGGTGAGGTTGATGCGGCCGCGGTTGTCGATTTCGCGCACCCGCACGGTCACCTCGTCGCCCACCTTCACCACGTCTTCGACCTTCTCGACGCGAGCTTCGGAGAGCTGCGAGATGTGGATCATGCCTTCCTTGCCAGGGAGGATCTCCACGAAGGCGCCGATCGGGATGATCCGGGTGATCGAACCGGAGAACACCTCGCCCTCGTTCACCTTGCGGGTCAGGCCTTCGATGATCTTCTGGGCTTCTTCAGCCGCAGCACCATCGTGGGAGGCGATGGTCACGATGCCGCCGTCCTCGATGTCGATCTTGGTGTTGGTGCGCTCGGTGATGCCCTTGATCGTGCGTCCACCTGGGCCAATCACGGTGCCGATCAGCTCTGGATCAATCCGGAAGCTGAGCAGACGTGGGGCATGGGGAGACAGGTTGTCCCGAGGGGTGTCGATCGCCTCGAGCATCTTCTCGAGGATGTGCAGCCTTGCTGGACGTGCCTGGTTGACGGCTTCAGCCACCGTCTTCACCGAGAGGCCGGTGATCTTCATGTCCATCTGCAGGGCGGTGATGCCCTTCTCGCTGCCGGCCACCTTGAAGTCCATGTCGCCGAGGAAGTCCTCGATGCCCTGGATGTCGGTGAGGATCCGTACCTCATCGCCCTCTTTGATCAGACCCATGGCTGCGCCACTCACCGGAGCCTTCAGAGGCACACCGGCATCCATCAGCGACAGGGTGCTGCCGCAGACGGAACCCATCGAGGTGGAACCATTGGAGCTGAGCACTTCGCTCACCACCCGCACCACGTAGGGGAAGGTGTCCTTCTCGGGGAGCACCGGAAGAATGGCGCGTTCGGCCAGGGCGCCATGGCCAATCTCACGACGACCGGGGGAGCGCATCGGCCGTGTTTCACCGACGGAGTAGGGAGGGAAGTTGTAGTGGTGCAGGTACAGCTTCTCGGTGTTGGGATGGAGATCGTCCATCTCCTGGGCATCGCTGGGGGTGCCCAGGGTTGCGGTGGAGAGCACCTGGGTGAGTCCCCGTTGGAACAGACCAGAACCATGCACCCGGCGCGGCAGGACGCCGGCCATGGCGCTGATCTGGCGAACCTCGTCGAGGCCGCGTCCATCCACACGCTTGCCGTCTTTGAGAATCTGCTGGCGCATCAACTTCTTGGTCAGCGCCTTGAAGCTGTTGCCGAGCAGTTTCGGGCTGCTGGCCAGGGCTTGGCGAACGGCGTGGTCGTCCTTGAGACCTGCGATGGTCTCGGACACCTCGCCCTTCACGGTTTCCAGGGCTGTGTCCCGCTCGTCCTTGCTCTGATCAAATTTGCTGAGGACAGCGCTGATCGCCTTGGTGCACTGCTTCTCGAGATAGGCAGGAACGGTGCTGTCTTCCTCCGGCTTCTCCGGCTTCACCTGGGTGATGCCCAGATCCTTCAGCAGCTGTTCCTGTGCCTTGATCAGTTCGCAGATAGCTTCGTAGCCGAAATCAATCGCCTCGATCACGTCTTGCTCGGGCAGTTGGTTGGCGCCGGCCTCAACCATCACCACGCCGTCAGGGGTGCCGGCGACTACCAGGTCCAGATCACCCCGTTCGATCTCCCGATAACTCGGGTTGAGCACGAAGTCATCCCCGAGCAGTCCCACCCGCACGGCGGCCATCGGGCCGTTGAAGGGGATGCCCGCCAGCAACGTGGCAATCGATGCACCCGTCACCGCAAGAACATCGGCGGGGACCCGCTCATCAAGGGACAGGCAGGTGGCCACCACCTGTAGGTCGTCGCGCAGCCAGCTGGGGAACAGTGGCCGCATCGGGCGGTCAATCAGTCGGGCCGTGAGCGTGGCCCGTTCGGGGGGGCGGCTCTCACGACGCATGTAGCTGCCAGGAATGCGGCCAGCTGCATAAAGCCGCTCCTCGTAATCGCAGATCAGCGGCAGGAAATCAATGCCTTCTCGTCCGCCTGAACGGGTTGCGGTCACAAGCACGGCGGTGTCGCCACACTCCACCAAGACGGATCCTCCCGCCTGAGGGGCGAAGCGCCCGGTGGTCAGTCGAATCTCGCGTCCGTCAAAGGAGATCGACTGGGTTTGTCCTTGCACGACGTCTTATGTCCTTTTGTCAATCACAAGTCTGACATTTCATGGCTGCTCTTCACAAGAAAGGGGAGGCCAAGCCTCCCCCTCACGACGCCGTGGCGACAAGCTGATCACCAGCTGGACTTGACCACGCCGGGCAGTTCACCTTTGTGGGCGCGCTCACGCAGCTGGTTACGGCAGAGACCGAAATCGCGATAGACGCCGCGGGGCTTGCCGGTGGCCCAGCAGCGGTTGCGCACACGGATGCGTGCGCTGTTGCGGGGCAGAGCCTGGATCTTGCGATGAATCTCCAGGCGATCCATCGGATCTTCGGCTGCGTTGAAGGCTGCCATCAGTGCTGCGCGCTTCGCCGCATAGCGCTCAACCGTTTTCTTGCGCTTCACATCGCGAGCGATCATCGACTTCTTGGCCATGCAGCTGAGGGCAGCGAGTGAACGAATCGTCAACGATACATGGGCGCCATCACCCTCCTAGCGACCCATCAATTGCTGGACCACCGGTAGCTGGCTGGTGTCACGCACGATCAGCACAAGCGTGAGCCCCACCAACAGAAGAAAACCGGATTGCACGAAGGCCATTTGGATTCGTTCGGACACCGGACGCCCCCGAACGGATTGAATCGCCAGCATCATCATCTGCCAGCCATCGAGCAGCGGCAGCGGCAGTGAATTGAGCACTGCCAGATTGATGGAGATCAGGGCTGAGAAGAGCACCAACCCGGATCCCCCCTGCTGGCTGAGCTGAGCTCCCATCTCAACGATCTTGACGGGGCCACTCACCTGCCCCGCCGTGGCGCGGAAGTTGGTCAGGAGGCCGGCGTAGCCACGCACGGTTTGCTTCAGCATTTGGCTGAATTGCGAGCCGGTGGTGAGCACCAGTTCACCGGGATTGCGCACGGGGCGCATCTCCCCACTGATGTTGGCCTGCAGCTGGGCGCCGATTTTTCCTGTGCCCTCTTGATCGTCGGGGATGAGTTCAAGGGTGGACGTCTCGACTCCTCGCTTTCGCTCCACACGGATGGCTCGCTCGGGTGCTGCTTTCACATCCCGAACCATCGCTTCAACGCCCCGTTGTCCTGCAGCAAGGGGTTGGGCATTCAGGCTGAGGATCTGGTCACCGGCACGAAGCCCGGAGCGGGCGGCAGCGCCACCCGGTTGCACCTGCACCACCAGAACCCCTGGATCCGGCGCGGCGGGAACGCCGACAAACGCTGCCTGAGCGAACAGCACCACCAGTGCCAAGGCCAGGTTGGCCAACACCCCTGCAGCCACCACCAGGGCTTGCTGGGGGATGGGCCGGTTGCGCAGCAGATCAGGATCATCAGCCGGGATCGTGCTCTCTTCATCGTCGTCAGGGAAGGCGACGAAACCACCCAGGGGCAGCAGCCTCAGGGCGTAGGTCACCCCACGCCGTTGCCGCTTGATCAGGGCCGGGCCAAAGCCAATGGAAAAACCGCTGACGCGGATGCCCTGGAGCGTGGCAGCGAGGAAATGGCCGGCCTCATGCACCACGATCAGCAGGGCGAGCACCAGAAGGGCGGCCAACACGTTCATATGTCCGTCAGGAGTCCAGTCGGATCATTCTGGCTGGAGTCGCTCGCGGCCGACGTAGGGCACCAGCGCTTTGGGCAGCAGGACGCTGCCGTCGGGCTGTTGGCCGTTCTCCAACAGGGCCGCCATGGTTCTGCCGACGGCCAGGCCACTGCCGTTCAGGGTGTGAACCAACTTTGTGGCCTTGCCCTCCTTGGTGCGAATGGAGGACCGTCGCGCCTGGAAATCGCCACAGACGCTGCAACTGGAGATTTCCCGGTAAGCCCCTGCTCCCGGCAGCCAAACCTCGAGGTCGTAGGTCCGGCGGGCGGAAAAGCCGAGGTCGGCGGTGCAGAGGTCCAAGACCCGATAGGGCAGCTCCAGCGCCTGAAGCACGGCCTCTGCATCGGCCGTGATCTGTTGGTGCGCCTCTTCGGAGTGATCGGGGTGCACAAACCAGTACAGCTCCACCTTGTTGAATTGGTGCAGGCGGATCAGGCCACGGGTGTCGCGGCCGTAGCTGCCGGCCTCACGGCGGAAGCAGGGGCTGTAGGCGGCGTAGCGCAGGGGCAGTTGATCTGCCGGGATGATTTCATCCCGGTGCAGGGAGGTCACGGGCACCTCAGCGGTCGGTGTCAGCCAGAGGTCGTCCTCCGCGCAACGGAAGCTTTCCTCGGCGAACTTGGGCAGTTGTCCTGATCCGGTGAGGCTGGCGCTGTTCACCAGCACAGGGGGCAGCACCTCGCGGTAGCCCTTGCTCGTGTGGAGGTCGAGCATGAAATTGATCAGGCCACGCTCCAGCCGTGCCCCCTGGCCCATCAGCGTGACAAAACGGCTCTGCGCGATGCGGACGGAGCGCTCGGTGTCGAACAGCTGTAACCGCTCAGCGATCTGCCAGTGCTCGTCGAGGTTGTCATCAACCCAAGGGGTTCCCCAGCGGCGCACTTCAACGTTGTCGTCTTCGCTGCGTCCATCAGGGCAGGCCTCTGAAGGGAGGTTGGGGAACCCCAGCAGCTGCTGCTTGAGCTCACTGGAGAGCTGCTTTTCCTCCTCCTCCAGCACCGCCACCTTCTGCTTGATGGCATTGCCCTGTTGGCGGAGTTCGGCGACCTCGTCGCCCTTGGGATCAGCGCCCGACTTGATGCGTTGGCCAACCTCCTTGCCGATCCGGTTGCCTTCCGCCTGCAAGCCGCTGCGTTGTTGCTCCAGGTCGCGCTGCTGCTGGGCAATCAGCTGCAGTTTGCTGAGATCAACAGCCTTACCTCGTCGCCCCAGTTGCTGGGAGATCGTTTCGGGGTTGTCACGCACAAGGCGCTGATCGAGCACGGTTTCAGGGGCGTCAGCGCCGGCAGCCTATGGCAGTACCTTTCAGAGCACCTGGCCGACCATCACCGCCGCGATGCCCGAGAACAGGGTGATGCTAAGGGCGGTGAGGGGGCTTTGCCCCTGGGCCACGGCCATGGTCGTGATCACACCGGCACCAAGGCAGGCCACGCAGAGCTGAGTGGCGATGTCGTTGCGGCTCTCCACGTTGGTCCTGCTGTTGTTGGGACCGTAGGGAGCGCGCCGGCCAGCGCCTTACTCAAGGCGGGCGTTCGTTACGCCGCGTCAGGCTTCGTTACCTGCAGCAACAGAGGCGGGGCGGGCACGGCCGCCGGCAGCCCACTGCTTCAGCCGCTCGAGCTGTTCGCTGGCGGTGCGGGAGAGGGGGATGAGCTGGGAGGCCGCTCCAATCAGATCAGGCTCCGTCAACTCACGGTTGTCGGCGAAGGCCAGGTGCATCGCTTCGATCACGGTCTGCTCCAGCTCGGCACCTGAGAAGCCCTCACTGCGACTCACCACCGTGTCCAGGGGAAGCTTCAGCCCCGGTCGTCTCCCTTCCAGATGCAGCTCAAGAATGCTGTGGCGCTCAGCGCTGCTGGGCAGATCGAGCATGAAGATCTCATCGAAACGTCCCTTGCGCAGCAGCTCCGGTGGCAGCTTCTCAACGCCGTTGGCGGTGGCCACCACGAACACCGGTGACTGTTTCTCCGCCATCCAGGTGAGCACGTTGGCCAGAACCCTCTGGGTTGTGCCACCGTCACTGCGGCCATCCCCGCCGAAGCCCTTGTCGATCTCATCGATCCAGAGCACGCAGGGTGCCATGGCTTCAGCCCGTTGGATCATCTCGCGGGTGCGTGCCTCGCTGGCCCCCACCAAGCCCGCGAACAGCCGCCCCACATCCAGCCGTAACAAGGGCATTGACCAACTGCAGGCAATGGCCTTGGCCGTGAGTGATTTGCCGGTGCCTTGAGGACCCACGAGCAGGACGCCACGCGGCAGAGGCAGTCCGAAACTCCGGGCATCTTCCGAGAAGGCCCGGTGCCTTTGCTTCAGCCAGGTCTTGAGACCATCGAGGCCTCCGATGGCTTCGGTGCCCGCATCGCTGCGACAGAACTCCAGCACCTCACTGCGGGCAATCGTCTGGCGTTTTTCGTCCAGAACGTCCTGCAGATCCTCAGATCCCAACTGGCCGCGGCGGGCCAGGGCCCGGGCGGCCACCTGGCGTACACGCATCTCGCTGAGCCCGCTGCAGGCCTGAGCCAATTCATCCAGGACAGGAGCTGGCAGGGGGCTGCCGCTGCTGGTGCTGATGCTGCTGATCAGCCGACGCAGGTCGTTGTTGTCGGGAAGGGGGAGATCGAGAAGCGTGAGGCTTTCTTCCAGATCACCGGGGGGGGTCCATTGCCCGCAGCACAACACCAGGGTGTGCGGTGTGCTGCGCAGCGATCCTTCGAGATTGCGCAGCATCCGGGCAACGCCCGGGTCATCGCAGAAACGATGAAAATCCTTGGCCAGCAAAAGGGTTGGGCTGCCCGCATCCCGTTGCTGGAGCCACTGCAGCATGGCCATCGGTTGACGGCTCCCCTGGCCGTCGGCATTCACCGGCCCACTGATGCCATCGATGAAATTCCAGCAGACCAGCTGGCGTGCAAGCCGCTGAGCGGCTTCTCCCAGCAGGCTCTCCACCCGGGCTTCTTCATTGCTCCGCACCCAGATCAGGGGTGTGCGCGCACGCACCAGAAGGTCGATCTGATGTCCCCACGTGGCACTGCTCATGGCTGATCGATCTGCTGCTGAAGCTGGTGCAGGGCCTGCCAGCGGGGATCCACAGCCTTTGTCTTGGTGTCTGGGATCACGGGCTGCTGCTGGAGGCCTGGTGGGCCTGGGCAGTGGTCACCGCAGTGGTTGACGACCGGCAACAGCAGGTTGAGCTGTTCGAAGGCCCATTGCTGGGGGTCAAATTGACCGCGTGGATCGAGAACATCCACCAGCCCTTCCATTTCGGCCACCTCTCCGGAAAGCTCCAGCTCGTCGGCCGTCGGTTGCTCGTTTCCCAGCCAGATCAGCTCGGAAGGCGTGCAGCTGAGCTTCTGATTGAACTTATTGAGGCAGCGATCGCAGCAGAGGGTGACGATCGTGTTGAGTCTCCCCTCAACCGCCAAGACGTTGCCGCGGTGCTCTGCGGAAACATGGCCTCGCACTGGTGTGAGCGAGGGGAGCTCATCGAGCTCACCCTCAACCTCCCAGACTTTCGCGGTGCCGAGGGCCCGGAGCTCCTGGAGGGGAACAGGCTCCAGTGCCTCGATCACTTGCCTTTCGGTTCAAAGGGCAGGCGTGAGCCGCCTGAGGTGGCAGAGACCGTGACTGTTTTCTGGGCCATTTGCTGATCCAGAATTTTCTGCAGGTTGTCGGGCAATGCCTCTTTGGTGAGGATGAAGGTTTGCAGGCCTTGGAAGATGTTGGCGATCAGCATGTAGAGCAGAACGCCGGCGGGGAGTGGGAAGAACAAGAACATCCCCGTGATCATCACCGGGGTGATTTTGTTAGCCGTGGCCTGCTGAGGGTTGGCAGGCATACCCATGCCCGACAGCAGTTGGGAGATGAACAGGGTGATGCCGAAGCCGGCAACGAGAATGGCGATGTCCCAGTTGATGGCACCGTCGGCATAGAAGCCGACCTGGCCCAGGGCTTTGATGAACAGGAAGCCGCTGCGGGCTGCCAGGCCCGGAATCTTCGCTTCAACGGTGGCATCACCAGCGGCGAGGGCCGTGATCGTGCCGTCCTTGCTGACGCTGACGATGTCATCACCTTTGGTCACTGCCCATGTGGGGGCGAAGCGTCCAGGGTTCTCAACATCCGTGAGCACGTCGCTGAAAACGCGGCCGTCCTTCGTATGAAGGTTCACGGTGGCGCTGTCGCCAACGCCGATCTTGGTGCCCCGCGGCAGGCTGGCGATCACCGGCACATGGTCGGTTTCACCAATGAAGATGGAATGGCTGGCGCTGTTGAACGGTTTGGGTTCAACGGCAGCGATCTGGTCTGCCGGCAACACCTTCATGTTCAAGGTGTAGGGGACGTCGGCGAACGGTGACCCCCGCAGGGTTGCAAACAGTGCAAACAGGATCGGCATCTGCACCAGCAGAGGCAGGCATCCCGCCAGGGGGCTGCCGAATTCCTTCATCACATTGCCCAGCTCCTCCTGCTGTTTCTGAGGATTGTTGGCATACCGGCTTTTGATCTCAGCTTGACGTTTCTGAATCACCGGTTGGGCGATGCGCATGCGCCGAGCGCTGCGAATCGATCCTGCGCTCAGGGGGTAGAGCGCGATCCGGATCACGAGGGTGAGGGCGACGATGGCCAGGCCATAGCTCGGAACCAACCCATAGAAGAAGTCCAGGATTGGAATCAGCAGGTTGTCGGAGATGTATCCGATCACGTTGAAGAAACGGGGGGGCGGGACGTTGTGAGGCCAGTGTGCATGAACAGCTGCACTCAGGCGGCGAAACCTTCAGTGCTTTTCTCTTGGGCTTTGGTCCCGCGGCTGCTGATGCGTTCGAGGATGTAGGCCTCAACTTCCCGGAATCGGGGCATCGAGCGCAGTTCGAGCCTGGCGCCGTCCTTGAGCACCAACACCATGTCTCCCCAGGCACCGAAGCCCCGGGGCACGGTGCGCACTTCGCTGATCTGTGAATACACCACCTGGGTTTTGTCTTTGCCCATCCAGCCCCCCGTCACCGAGATGCGGCGACTGGTGATGCGGAAGCGCAGCCAAAGGGCCCGCACAACAGCTCCGATGGTGAAGGGAAGGCCGATCAACGTGAAGCCAAGCAGGATGTTGAAGATCAGATCCCCGCGGGCTGGTCCACCGTCGTAGTGGACATCTTCCTGAATGCTGGTCATGGATCCAGTCCGGCGCTTCTCAGAAGACTGTCGCATTCTTCGAGCAACTGTGTGGGTTCGGCTTCCGCGGCTTCCGGGCGAAGACTGATCAACAACCACCGTCCCGCCAGGTCGTTTCGCTGTTCAAAACGAAGACGCAGGTGATCGTGCAGAAGCCGCCTGAGGCGGTTCCGCTTGACGGAACGCTTGCTCACCTTGTTGCTGATCACCAGGGCGCAGCGGCAGGTTCTTTCCTGGATGCCCCGCAACTCCCGGCGAAGCAAGTTGGAATCACCTGCAGCAACGCGCAGAACCATCAAGGTTCCCTGTTGGCGCTTGGAAGACCGGTGCAAACGGTTGAAGCATCGATGCCCGCGCAATCGCATGGAGGCGGGAAGGACCATCAACCAATCCTATTTGGGGATGCCGAGGCTGGGATGAATCCTCTGGATTCATCCCACACCATCAAGCGGCGAGGCGGGCGCGGCCGCGCTTGCGGCGCGTGCGGATCACACGACGGCCGGTGTGGGAGCGCATCCGTACACGGAAACCCGAGACGCGCTTCCTCTTGCGGTTTGTTCCCCCGAGGGTGCGCTTGGTCATGGACGTCTCCTGGCTACCGGCCGATCTGAATCTGGGATTTTATCAGTCAGTCCACATCGATCAGCCAGCTGCCGCGGTAGCCGGACATCGGCACATCGCCGGGGGCCTGCACCAGGGCGTTGAACTGATACATGCGCTTCCCCTGGGGGTTGAACAGCTTGATGTGAAGCGAGTAGTCCCCGTCTGAAGGCAGCGGCGTGTCGGGGAAGACCACGATTTCTGTTTGGTCTTTGTTGACCTCGATCACGGCCGGGATTTCTTCGAGGCACTTGCTGCGGTTCATCATGCTGCCAACGCTGGTGCGGCAAATGCGCATGCGGTGGGGCTTGAGCTTGGCGTCGAAGTAGTCCGGAACGGTGACGGTGAGTTTGAGAATCGCGGTCTTGCGGTCCTTTTCGCGCAGGGTGAGATACCACTCCGAGCGGTCGTTTTCGATGCTGGAGGTTTGGTAGTAGTACAGCTTCCGGTAATCGCGGTCGTTGTCCCAGCGGAATTCCATCAGCCCCGGTGTGCCCTGGGCGTGGGCGATCTGCTCGGGAGTTCCGGTGAGTGCTGAGCCCATCAACAGAGCTGCAGCGGTGCCGGCTCCAGCAAGCAAGCGTCTGATGGTGGAACGGGCCATGGGAAGAATCTTGATGATGGGATTCTCCTGAGTCCAACCAGTGGGCGGTGATCTCAGGGGTCGGAGGCTGATCTGTCAGTTGTGACCAGATCTGTCTGGACGGAGCCGCTGCGCGTCGCCCTGATAAGGATGCACGGGTTGCTGGTCCTGTGGGATCCTGGCGTGGGCCAGAACACGGATGCAGCGTGGGAGGTCGCCTTGAACAGCCATTTGCTGGCAATCCAGCAAAGCCACCGTGTCCCAGCCGGGCCGCCGCCGGGCAATGGCCGCTGGGAAACAGGCGTCGAGATCGGCGGTGACCGAGAAGGTCACCGACACCAGCTGATCGGGGGTCAGATCATTGCGATCGACAAGGGCGTCCATCAGGGCGCTGACCGCCGCATGGATGGCCTCCGTGCTGTTCTCTGTGCAGGTGGTGGCCCCGCGCAGGCCTCTCAGAACAAGGGGTGAGCTGGTCATGGGCGGTACAGCCAAAGCACTTGACCGCTGCCCATCAATTCAATCGAGAGTCGCTGCTGCAGTTGATGCAGGAGCTGGGACCCAGGCAGCAAACCACTGAGCTTGCGGCGTTGCTTGCCCAGGGTGACGGGGCGAATGTCGTCCGCGTCGAGATCGGCCAGCTGCGCCGCGAGGCGACGGGCATGGTCTTCGTCGCCGAGTTCATCCACCAAGCCCAGCGCCTGTGCCTGTTCTCCGCTAAAAACCCGTCCATCGGCGAAGCGCTTCACCGTTTCCAGCTCGAGGTTTCGCCCCTGCGCCACAACACCAACGAACTGGCCATAGCTGCTGTCGATCAGCTCCTGCAGCAAGGCACGTTCGGCATCGCTCAGCGGACGATCCGGGGAAAGGATGTCCTTGAACGGGCCGCTCTTCACCGTGTCGAAGCGAATCCCGATCTTTTCGAACACCCGCGAGAGGTCGTTGCCCCGCAGGATCACCCCGATGGAACCGGTGATCGTGCCGGGATTGGCGACGATTTTCTCCGCAGCCACACCGATGTAGACGCCGCCGGAGGCGGAGATGTTGCCGAAGCTGGCCACCACGCGACAGCCCTGTTCCCGGAGCCGCAGCAGGGCTGCATGAATTTCCTGGCTGTCTCCAACCGTGCCGCCGGGGCTGTCAATGCGCAGCAGCAGTGCTGGAAATTCCCTTTGCTTCACCTCCCGCAGCGCTTTGAGCACCCGCTTCCGCGTGGCACCGGTGATGGGGCCATCAACAACGATGCGCGCCATCCGTCGTCGGGATTTTCGCCGCCAGGGCCAGATCATGTTGCGCATCTGCATCGCTCCAGATCTTAAAAAGAGCACCCCAGCGCCCATCCATGCCGTCGTTGCGACTCTGGTTTCTGATGGTGTTGCCCTTCGCGCTCTGGGGAACGGCGATGACCGCCATGGCGCCATTGCTCGCCAGTGCAGGGCCTTGGCTGGTTGCTGGCTTGCGCCTTGTGCCCGCCGGTTTGGCTCTTCTGCTCTGGGGGCAGTGCACCGGCCGAGGCCTGGCGATCGATTCCCGTGATCGGCCTTGGTTCCTCCTGTTCACCCTGGTGGATGCCACCTTGTTTCAAGGGCTGTTGGCGCGGGGGTTGGAGGGCACAGGCGCGGGTCTCGGTTCCGTCCTGATTGATTGCCAACCTCTGTTGGTGGCCCTGATGGCACGCGCGTTGTTCATGGAGTCGATCAATCCCATCGGCTGGATGGGGCTGGCCATCGGTTTGGCTGGAATCGTCTGCATCGGCCTACCGGCTGAGCTGTTGGGACATTGGTGGTTGCTGGCTGACCCGCCGGTGGTGCAGCAGTTGTTTCAGCCCGGTGAGGGCTGGATGTTGCTGGCGGCCGTCGCCATGGCAGCTGGAACGGTGTTGATTCGCTTTGCCTCACGCCACAGTGATCCGGTCAGCGTTACGGCCTGGCACATGGTGCTGGGCGGACTTCCCTTGCTCGGGGTTCATGCCCTGCAGCGCACGGATGCCGGCTTTGCCTGGACGGCAACGGACTGGGCGCGCATGGGGTACGCAAGTTTGCTCGGAAGCGCCCTGGCCTACGGATTGTTCTTCTGGTTCGCCAATCAGCGCGATCTCACCAGTTTCAGCAGCCTTGGATTTCTCACCCCTGTGTTTGCCTTGGCCACCGGTGGTTGGTTGCTTGGAGAGCGCCTTGATCTGCTCCAGTGGATCGGTGTTGTGATGGTGCTCGTGTCGGTGATCTTTGTGAGTCAACGTCGCCGGTTCTGGGAGCCGCTGCCGCTTGCGGACCCCTCCTCATGACGGAGTCGCCGCTTCACCTCGTCATCGTTAACACGCCCATCGGGGCCCTCGGTAGTGGCGAGGGTGGAGGTGTGGAGCTCACCCTCCGATCCTTGGTGCAGGGGTTGGTGCGGCGTGGCCACAGGCTCACGGTTGTGGCCGCCAAGGGCTCCACGCTCCCCGCCGACTGCAGCGGAGTTGAGTTGCTGGAGGTGGAGGGTGTAAACCAGCCCAGCTGGCAGCACGCCGCCGAGCATGCGCCGGTCGAAATTCCCCGTAATGGGCTTCTGCCGGCTCTCTGGGAGGCCGCGCTCGATGTGGGTGAGTCCGCCGACGCCGTGATCAACGGTGGCTACGATTGGTTGCCGCTGTGGCTGACGCAACGGGTCAGCGCCAGGCTCTTTCATCTCGTGAGCATGGGGGATGTGGCTGCGGTGATGCGCGATGTGATCGAAGCCGTCGCCGCCTGGGATTCCCGTCGCCTTGCTTTTCACACCCACCGCCAGGCCGCTGATTTCCGGCTGCCTTCTCCGCCTAGTGTTGTGGGCAACGGATTTGATCTCAGCAACTACACCTTCCAAGGGCAGACCAATGGCCCCCTTGGTTGGGCAGGCCGCATCGCTCCGGAAAAGGGGCTGGAGGATGCTGCTGCTGCCGCTGCCGCCCTGGGTGAACAGCTTCTGGTTTGGGGGCTGCGTGAAGACGACGCCTATGCCCGGCAGGTGGAGTCGAGTGTTCCCAAGGACACGATCGACTGGCGTGGATTTCGATCGACCCGGGAGCTGCAGCAGGAGATGGGCCACTGCCGCGCTCTGATCAACACACCGAAATGGAATGAGGCCTACGGCAATGTTGTGGTTGAAGCCCTGGCCTGTGGTGTTCCGGTCGTCGCCTATGACCGTGGAGGACCGGGGGAGCTGATCTGTTCCGGTCGCACTGGCTGGTTGGTGCCGCCCGACGATGTTGCTGCTATCACGGAGGCTCTTCGGCGCGTCGACAGCATTGAGCGCTCCCTCTGCCGCAGCTGGGCTGAAGAGCACGCCTCTTGTGAGGTCTTCAGTCAGCGTGTTGAAGCTTGGGTTCGAACAGGACTGACGGCGGATGTCAGCATCGACCGCAGGAGCTGAGGGTCCCTTGTCGGTCAATGTTTCAGGACGCCAGCGACGCCAGGTTCTGGCACTTGTGCTGATCCTGGGACTCGTTATCACCTTTTGGCGGTTGGGATCCACCGGTGTGGTGGATGAAACTCCGCCGTTGTTTGCCGCAGCCGGACGGGCCATGGCTGACACCGGCGATTGGCTGACGCCTCGGGTGAACGGCTTGCCCCGTTACGACAAACCGCCCCTGGTGTACTGGCTGATGGGGTTTGGCTATGCCTGGCCCGGACGCGAGGTTTGGGATCCTCTCGGCAGTTGGGCGGCACGGCTTCCTTCCGCCCTGGCCACGCTCGGACTGATGCTTGGCCTCGCCGATACGGTGCTGCGTTGGCCGTTCTCCGGCGATGCCCGTCCGCGTTTGACGGCACTGATCGCACCGCTGGCCTTTGCCTTCTCGCCGCTGGTGCTCGTCTGGAGCCGCACCGCAGTGAGTGATGCCCTGCTGTGTGGCCTGTTGGGTCTCAGCCTGTTGTTGCAGTGGAGGCGTTTTGCCTCCCCCCAAGAGGTGGCCTGGTGGCCAGCCTGGGTGATTCTCGGATTCGCGGTGCTGGCCAAGGGGCCTGTTGCTGTGGTGCTGTCTGGTCTCGCTCTGCTGATGTTCGGCGCGTTGCGACGGGATCTTGTTCAACCCTGGCAGCGGCTGCGCCCGCTGCCAGGGTTGCTGCTCACCGCTCTGGTCAGCCTTCCCTGGTATGCCCTGGAGTTGCTGGTGGAAGGACAGCCCTTCTGGGACAGCTTTTTCGGCTACCACAACCTTCAACGCTTCACCTCCGTGGTGAACGATCACCTGCAGCCCTGGTGGTTTTTCGGCCCGGTGATGCTCGTGGCTGCCCTGCCCTTCACGCCCTACCTGCTGATTGGCCTGGCACGGGTGCCCCGATCTCGGATCTCTCCGGAGCATTCGTTGCATCAATTCGCAGCGTGCTGGCTGTTGGCGGTGCTGCTGCTGTTCACCACCGCAGCCACCAAGCTCCCCAGTTATTGGTTGCCCGCCACCCCCGCGGCGGCCCTGTTGGTGGCCCAGGCCACGGTGGGCTCTTCGCGCTGGCAACGGATGGCCTGGGCAACTTGCCTGGCCTTGATCGCCGTCCTGGCTGCTGGGTTCTGGCGGGGATCGCTCTGGGTTCCCTTGATCGAGGATCCGGAGATGCCGACGCTGTCGGTGGATTTGCTTTCCAGCGGTTTGTTGAAGTGGGCTGCGGTCTGGTTCAGCGCTGCAGCCGTGCTTGGAGCCGGTCTGTTGCTTCAGCGTCGTGCTGCTGCTCAAGCCTTGCTGGCCATGCAGGGCTGTCTGCTCGGATTTCATCTCACGGCTCTGGTTCCCATCGCCGAACTCGCCGATCGTCTGCGTCAGCAGCCCGTGCGTGACGCGGCCTCACTGATGTTGTCGCAGCAGCGCCGTGGAGAGCCCATGGTCATGGTTGGCGCCATGAAGCCTTCGCTGCACTTCTACACAGGCCAGGTGATCCTTTACGAAGGCCAATCCGATGGGGCGTTGGTCAACATTGCGGATCGCCTGGCCCATGAACAGCGACGCGGCTGGAGTGGATATCCCCTCGGGAGCCCCGGTGCCTCCAGAACCGTACTGGTGCTGATCGATCGCAGAACGGCAGAACGGGATCATTGGAGGAACCTGCAGCCTGAGCTGCTGGGACAGATCGGGATCTACGACGTTTGGCGTCTGGACCGCACTCGCCTTGAGCAACGGGCACAAACCCTGATGGCCGATGGCGTAGATGCCGACTGGGAGGAGCCGCGCCCGGAGCGCTATTGAGTTATGGAGCCTTAAGAGGGCGACAAGGTCTGGCGATGGCAAAAGCCGCAGTGCCCCCAGAGCTTGATTTCTCCGTTGGGCGCTGGTCGGCCACAGCCCGGGCATGTCCCCATGCCATGCACATCGGTGCGGCTCGGATGTTTGGCCCAAATGCTGGCTTCACTCTCCAGCACCGGGGATTGGAGGGAGTGGTGTTGCTGAATGCGCAGATCACGCACCGCGTGGCCGGCTTGGTGCAGGGCGCTGATCAGTTGAGGCTTGTTGTAAAGGAGAGCCTGGCGCCATTGGGGATGGCTGGCTCCCACGGTCAGCACCCCGCGTTGCAGCGATAAGGGGCGGCAGTGCGGTGCCAGTTGCGCTCCCGCAACTCTCGGCCAGTCCTGCCAGAGCGCTGCAAGATGGTCGTCCTTGCGCCATTCCCTCTGAAGTGCGCCAAGACAGGTTTTCAAGGGTTCTGCCGGTGCTGGCGCAGCTGACTGCAGCAGCTCCAGCCCTGGAAGGCGACGCCGTTGGGATTCAGGTGCAACCGCCATGAGTTGATCCTAGGCAGAACTGCTGCAGGAACCTCGCTAATCTCAGCGCGTCTGAGGCCAAGTCATGGGTTTCTTTGATCGGCTGAGCAGGCTGGTTCGTGCCAACGCCAACGCTGCCGTCAGCAGCATGGAGGACCCGGCCAAGATCCTCGATCAATCCGTCGCTGACATGCAGGCGGATCTGGTCAAGTTGCGGCAGGCCGTCGCCCTGGCGATCGCGAGTCAGAAGCGACTGACCAGCCAGGCTGAGCAGGCTGCAGCTCAATCCAAGACCTGGTACGAGCGTGCTGAGCTGGCCTTGAAAAAAGGTGAGGAATCCCTGGCTCGGGAAGCATTGACCCGCCGCAAGACGTTCCAGGAGACAGCAACCTCGCTGACGGCCCAGGTGCAGGCCCAAGACGGCCAGGTGGAATCGCTCAAGAAGAGTCTGGTTGCCCTCGAAGGAAAGATCGCTGAGGCCAAGACCAAGAAGGACATGCTCAAGGCCAGGGCCCAGGCGGCCAAGGCCCAGCAGCAGTTGCAAAGTGCCGTCGGCAGCATCGGCACTGATTCCGCTATGGCGGCCTTCGAGCGGATGGAGGAAAAGGTGGAGGCCCTGGAGGCCACCGGTCAGGCTGCGGCTGAGCTGGCTGGATCTGATCTGGAGAGTCAGTTCGCTGCTTTGGAAAGCGGTGACGGTGTTGATGATGATCTCGAGGCGTTGCGCGCTCAGCTGAAGGGAGGCCCGGAAGCCGTTGCTCTACCCGCATCTGAGACCTCCGAGGCCGTGAAGCCCGTGCAGGTGGAAGAGGTGGATGCTGAACTCGAAGACTTGAAACGATCCATCGACAAGCTCTGATCAACCCAGGAAAGTCGTCCGGCTTTCCATAGGATCAGTTCAGTCATTTGAGTGCCTTGGCTGGAGCTGTTGCCAATTTCACCGACGCAGGTTTTGAACGTGAAGTTCTCAAGGCTTCCGGCACGGTCCTCGTCGATTTCTGGGCTGCTTGGTGCGGCCCCTGCCGACTGATCGCTCCGTTGATGGATTGGGTGGCGAGCGACTACGGCGATCGCGTCAGCGTCGGCAAGCTCGAGGTGGATTCCAATCCTCAGACCCGTGACGCTTATCAGGTTCAGGGCATTCCCACACTGATCCTCTTCCGCAACGGTGAAGTGGTGGCGCGGCATGAAGGTGCCATCGCAAAACCGCAGCTGCAGTCCTTCCTGGATGCCAACCTCTAAGCGGCTTGCCTCACTGGGCAGCGCTGTTTTTGCCCGTGTTGATGCCGCCAAACAGGCTTATCGGCTCGAGGCGTCTTCTTCGGTCCGTCCGGATCTGGTGGATCTCTCCATCGGATCCTCTGATCTTCGGCCTCCCACGGCGTTGTTGGACTCCATGGCCTCAGCGCTCATGGAGTCCAGCAGCAGCTCCTATTGCCTTCAAGCCGGACTGAGGCCTTTTCATGCCGCCGTCGCGAACTGGTGTCGGTATCGCTTCGACGTTGCCGTGGATCCTGATCATGAGGTCCAGTTGTTGGTGGGATCCCAGGAAGGAACCGCCCATCTGCCGCTGGCGGTGCTGGATCCCGGTGACGCCGCCTTGCATCTGGACCCCTGTTATCCGTCCCATACCGGTGGATTGCACCTGGCAGGAGCCCGGACCACGGCCCTTTCTCTTTCCCCTGAAAACGACTGGCGGCCAGACCTGACGACCATCAGCCCCCAGCTCTGGGATCAACTGAAGTTGTTCGTTTTGGGGTACCCCCACAACCCTTCAGCCCGGGTGGGGGATCAGGAGGATCTCAATCGCATCACGGCGATCGCAGCTCGGCATGACGTGGTGATCGCTCACGACAATCCCTATGTGGATCTTGCCCTGGATGGAGAGCCTCCCTCGCTTTTGCAGGCTCCGAACTGGAGGGAGTGCGGCATTGAATTCTTCTCCCTTTCGAAGGGCTGGTGCCTTGGGGGATTCAGACTCGGTTTTGCAGTTGGTGCGGCACCGCTGATTGCCGCCCTGCGTCGCGCCAAGGCCGTCATCGATTTCAACCAGAGCCTGGCTCTGCAGCAGGGTGCGATTCAGGCCTTGCAACGCTTCCCCGATTGGCCGCGGCAGCTGCATCCGACTTATCGCGAACGACGGGATCGTGTGGTCGAGACCCTCAGGGCACGCGGTTGGTCTGTTCCCTGTCCAGAGATGGCGATGTACCTCTGGTTCCCCTTGCCTGATGCGGCCCATCGTCGGGGCTGGAGTGATGAAGATGCCGCGAGGGAACTGCTTCAGCGGAGTGGTGTCGCCTTGACCCCTGGGTCTGGGTTTGGTGGCGGCGGTCGCCAGTGGCTGCGCATGGCGCTTGTACGGCCAGTGAATGAGTTGGTGGACGCTGCATCGCGTCTCGCGGATGCGATGGATGACTGATCCACGCATGCAGCAACATCGATTCCCACACTTCGGTGGTGGCCGGTTGATGGCGACGTATCGCCGCCTCGCTGGTGCCTCGGCACGCCACTGGTCCATCCGTCATGTGCCTGTGTGCAGCAGCACGGAGGAGCTGCTGGGGGCCTGGTTGCGCGATCAGCCTTCATTGATGGGACCTCGCGCCGTCATTGCCACCCACCAGCGCCGGGGAGTTGGCCAATGGGGGCGCGCCTGGGTTTCTCCGCCAGGTGGTGTCTGGATCAGTGCTGCTTTGCCTTGGCGGAGCCAAGGGTCCGGTCAGGCCGGCTTGCTTGGCTTGGCGCTGGCCCTTTCGGTGGTGCACCGGCTTGAGCAGCAGGGCCTTTCGGTTCAGATCAAATGGCCCAACGACCTGTTCGTGAACGGCCGCAAATTGGCGGGCCTTCTGCCAGGGGTGGTGCAGCGGGGCTCCCAGCTGCGTTTGCTACGCATCGGCCTGGGCCTAAATGTGCGGAATGCAGTTCCTGGCCATGCCATTGCCCTTAGAAGGCTAGAGGGGCAGCAGGCTGCGGATCCGATCCGATGGACGGCGGAGGTTTTGCTGGCCTTCGATCATTGTCACGACGAAGGAGGCGATGGGGCCTGGTGCCTCGATGGCGTTCAGGCCAGGCTCTGGTCCGATCAGCTCGTCCATCCTCAAGACGGTCAGATCTGGAGGATTGATGGCCTTGAACGCGATGGAGGGCTGCGGTTGCGTCAGGGTTCAAGGACTGAAACCTGGCGCCGCTGGCCCTGAGTTGGTGTCCCATCCATAGGATTCCTGAGCACAGCCGTCTTGTCCGTTGCTGGCTTGGTTCGCGCTGATCTGGATGTTGGTTCCAGCCGCGGCTGCGCAAGGTTTTGATCAGTCGCTCGATGGTCTGGTTCGCTAACTGGTGATCACGTCCCAGGAGCGCAAGCTGCTTCGGGGCGGTGGCGCGGCGGTTCCCATCGAAAGAAGCCGTTTTGAGGAGGCCTGTCGCACCGGTGCTCTGTCCCGGAAGCACGGGTTCGCTTGATCCCCTCGGGCCAACCGTTGCGTGTTCCTGCGTCAGCGCTTCTCGCCCCCGATGGCGGCACCTTTCGGCTGGAATCCGTCTTTGCGGTCACGCCCCGTCCGCTGCCAACTCCTGCATTAGCGCAGGGGCACTGCACTCATTGTGGGCATCCAGTGAGCACCCGACCATCCTGGAATCGAGCAATGCGTTGTGCTCGGGCTGCCACATCGTCCTCATGGGTCACCATCACCAGGGTGATGCCCTGTTGGTGGAGTTCATCAAACAGTTCCAGCACCTCGGCGGTGGTGCTGGAGTCCAGAGCTCCTGTGGGTTCGTCCGCCAGCAGCAGACTGGGGCGGTTGATGATGGCCCGGGCAATGGCCACCCGTTGTTGCTGCCCTCCGGAGAGCTGATTGGGCTTGTTCTCCAAACGCTGCGCTAGACCAACGCGGCGCAGGGCCGATTGGGCACGCTCGATCCGTTCCTCCCTGGGCACCCCCGCATAGATCATCGGGAGCATCACGTTCTCCATGGCGCTGGCGTGGCCGAGCAGATGGAACTGCTGAAAGACAAACCCGAGCGAGCGGTTGCGAACGTCGGCTAAGGCATCGTCATCCAACTGTTCAACAGCCGTGCCATTGAGTCGGTAGGTGCCACTGGTGGGCCGGTCCAGGCAGCCAAGGATGTTCATCGCCGTGCTCTTGCCTGAGCCGCTGGCCCCCATCACAGCCAGGTAGTCCCCCTCCTGAACGGTGAGATTCAGTTGGTCAAGGGCTTTTACTTCGAGATCACCAGATCCGTAGATCTTGCTGATCCCCCTGAGCTCAGCAACCGGCTGATGCACAGCCTCAGCCAAGACCCTTCAGGCTGGACAGGGCGATGGCTTGCTGAAGCAATGGCGTTCCTGCAACCGCTGTGTTGGCCCACTGGAAGAGTGGATTGGAAAGGATCCCACCAACGGCGGTGATCGCCACACATCCAATCAGGGCAACTCGAAGCGGCTGCATCCCCATCAACGACCAATTCACCTCGGGGTAGGCCTTGACCACATCGGAGGCCTCCTGAGGCTCTTTCACCACCATCATTTTGATGACGGAGATGTAGTAGTAGATCGACACCACGGAGGTGACCAGGCCAACCACCACCAGCAGGTATTCGTGGTTCGCCCAACCGGCAAAGAACAGATAGATCTTTCCGAAGAAACCCAGCATTGGCGGAATGCCACCCAGAGAAAGCAGGCAAAGACTGAGGCCGAGGGTGATCAGGGGATCCTTCTGGTAAAGCCCCGCGTAATCAGAAATTCGATCGCTTCCTGTGCGGATCGAGAAGAGGATGATGCAGGCGAAGGCCCCCAGGTTCATGAACAGGTAGGCCGCCATGTACAGAACCATGGCCGCGAAACCGTCCTCGGTGCCGCAGACCATGCCGATCATCACGAAGCCGGCCTGGCCGATCGAGCTGTAGGCCAGCATGCGCTTCATCGAGGTTTGGGCGAGGGCAACAATGTTGCCCAGGGTCATGCTCAACACCGCCAGAACGGTGAACAGCAATTTCCATTGATCATCGAAGGCACCGAAGCAACCCACCAGGATGCGAAGGGCCAGGGCGAATCCGGCGGCTTTGGAACCCACGGAAAGGAACGCCACCACAGGGGTTGGTGAGCCTTCGTAGACGTCAGGCGTCCACTGGTGGAAGGGCACTGCTGCGATCTTGAATGCAACCGTGGCCAAGACGAACACCAGGGCCAAAGCAGCCAGAGGTGTGGTGCTGGTTTGCAGAGCCAGGCCGATGGTGTCGAGGCTGGTGCTGCCGCTCAGGCCGTATAGCAGGGAAGAGCCGTACAGGAAAACAGCAGCGGCTGCCGATCCCACGAGCAGATATTTGAGTGCTGCTTCGGAGCTGCGGGCATCCCGCTTCATGTATCCCGACAGCAGATAGCTTGCGACGGAGAGCGTTTCCAGCGAGATGAACACACTCACCAGATCCGTTGCTCCGCAAAGGAGCATGGCGCCGAGGGTTGCGGCGAGGAGGATGGCGGCGTATTCGCCGACGGGTGTGCCGCTCTTCTCCGCGTAACGCCAGCTGATCAGCAGCGATAGAAGCGTGGACAAGGCAATCACGGCCCGGAACGCCACCGCCAGGTTGTCGGCGAGGAAGGCTCCAAGGAACGAGGGCTCCAGCGGTGCGTTCCACTGCAGGGCCAGCACCACCAGGGAGGTTCCCAGGCCCAGGTAGCAAATCGGCGGCACCCAACGTGTGGCGACCTTTTCGCCGGCCAGGTCCACCAAGAGGGTGGCGATCATCGCCAGCAGAACTGCAGCTTCGGGCAGTACGGCGGAGGCGTTGAGAGAGAGATTTAGCAGCTCACCAGGGGCAGCCATGGCCTGGGTGGCGAGAAGGAAAGCACCCATGTCGGGCATGGCGGCCTGGAACTGTTGCGCTGCGGCGACTGTAGCGGCGCTCGACGCGCCGACGGTCATGCAGAGCGTTGCTCGGTGCGATAAAGAAGGGGAACGGTTCACCTGCCGCTAGTGGCGCACACCCTCGTCATCGTTGAAAGCCCCACGAAGGCCAAGACCATCCGTGGCTTCCTTCCCAAGGGATTCAAAGTTGAAGCCTCCATGGGGCATGTTCGAGATCTTCCCAACAACGCCAGCGAGATTCCGGCATCGGCCAAGGGGCAGAAATGGGCCAACCTCGGCGTGAACACCGACGCGGATTTCGAGCCGCTGTATGTGGTCCCAAAGGACAAGAAAAAGACGGTTCGCGAACTCAAGGACGCTCTCAAGGGTGCTGATCAGCTGCTGCTGGCGACGGACGAAGACCGGGAGGGCGAAAGCATCAGTTGGCACCTTCTCCAGCTGCTGGCGCCGAAGGTGCCGGTGAAGCGCATGGTGTTTCACGAGATCACCAAGGAGGCCATTGGCAAGGCCCTGGATCAGACCCGCGACCTGGACATGGAGCTGGTCCATGCCCAGGAAACCCGGCGCATTTTGGATCGCCTCGTGGGTTACACCCTGTCGCCCCTGCTTTGGAAAAAGGTGGCCTGGGGACTGTCCGCCGGGCGGGTGCAGTCCGTTGCGGTTCGGCTCCTGGTCCAACGGGAACGGGCCCGCCGCGCCTTCCGCAGCGGCAGTTACTGGGATCTCAAGGCCCAACTCGAGCAGTCGGGCAGTGCCTTTGAGGCCAAGCTGACCCACGTGGGTGGCCAGCGGATCGCCACTGGCAACGACTTCGACGAGAGCACTGGCGGGCTGAAGGCGGGCAGTGCTGTGCGGCTGCTCAGCGAGAGCGAGGCCAAGGCGTTGGCTGAAGCCGTTCGATCCAGTGCCTGGACTGTGGATGCGGTGGAGGAGAAGCCCACCGTGCGCAAGCCGGTGCCTCCTTTCACCACCAGCACCCTCCAGCAGGAGGCGAATCGCAAGCTTCGCCTCTCCGCCCGGGAAACCATGCGCTGTGCCCAGGGGCTCTACGAACGCGGTTTCATCACCTACATGAGAACCGACTCGGTTCATTTGTCGGATCAGGCGATCAACGCATCCCGCAACTGCGTGGAGAGCCTCTACGGCAAGGAGTATCTGAGCAAAGGGCCGCGGCAGTTCAGCACCAAAGCCCGCAATGCCCAGGAGGCCCATGAAGCGATTCGTCCATCCGGCGAAAGCTTCCGAACCCCTGGTGAGACTGGTCTGGATGGACGAGATCTGGCGGTATATGAGCTGATCTGGAAGCGCACCGTGGCCAGCCAGATGGCTGAAGCCAGGCTCACGATGCTCTCAGTGGATCTCAGCTCAGGCGAGGCCAGTTTCCGGGCCAGCGGCAAGCGCATCGACTTCCCCGGTTTCTTCCGCGCCTACGTGGAAGGCAGTGATGATCCCGATGCGGCCCTTGAGGGTCAGGAAGTGTTGCTGCCGGCGTTGAGCGTTGGCGATGCACCGGAGCCGAAGACCGTTGAGCCCCTTGGCCATCAAACCCAGCCACCGGCACGGTTCAGCGAGGCATCGCTGGTGAAGATGCTGGAAAAGGAGGGCATCGGCCGGCCGTCGACCTACGCCTCGATCATTGGAACGATCGTGGATCGCGGCTACGCCACGCTGTTGGGCAACGCCCTGACCCCCAGCTTCACCGCCTTTGCTGTGACGGCGTTGCTCGAGGAGCATTTCCCTGAACTGGTGGACACCAGCTTCACCGCGCGGATGGAGAACACCCTCGATGAGATCTCCCACGGCAAGGTGCAGTGGTTGCCTTACCTGGAGGGCTTCTACAAGGGTGATGAGGGCCTGGAAAACCAGGTGCAGCAACGGGAAGGGGACATTGACCCCGGTGCATCCCGCACCATCGATCTGGAGGGCTTGTCCTCCGTGGTTCGCATCGGCCGTTTTGGCGCCTACCTGGAGGCCAAACGGGTCAGCGACGACGGTGAGGAAGAGCTGATCAAGGCCACCTTGCCCCGGGAGATCACTCCGGCTGATCTGGATGAAGAGCAGGCCGAGCTGATCCTCAAACAGAAGGCCGACGGCCCCGAAGCCATCGGTGAGGATCCGGAAACGGGGGATCTGGTCTACCTGCTCTTCGGCCAGTACGGGCCTTATGTGCAGCGGGGCCAGGTGAGTGATGAGAACCCCAAGCCCAAACGTGCCTCTCTGCCCAAGGGGCAGAAGCCGGAGGATCTCACCCTGGAGGATGCCCTCGGATTGCTCCGCTTGCCGCGTCTTCTCGGAGAACATCCTGATGGTGGGCGTATTCAGGCGGGGCTGGGCCGCTTTGGCCCGTACGTCGTCTGGGACAAGGGCAAGGGCGAAAAGGATTACCGATCGCTCAAGGGGGATGACGATGTTCTGGCGGTGGGGCTGAGCCGTGCCCTTGAGCTGCTGGCCATGCCCAAACGGGGTCGGGGTGGACGCACCGCCCTCAAGGACCTCGGTAAGCCGGAGGGCAGTGATGAAACGATTCAGGTCTATGACGGTCCTTACGGCCTGTATGTCAAACAGGGCAAGGTGAATGCCTCGCTGCCGGAAGGCAAGGGCGCTGACGATGTGACCCTTGAGGAGGCGGTGGAACTGCTTGCCGCCAAGGCAGCATCGAATAAGGGCGGTCGTAAAACCGCCGCGAAAAAAACAGCTGCCAAGAAACCAGCCGCCAAGAAACCAGCGGCCAAGAAACCCCCCGCCACCACCAAGACCGGTCGGCTCAGAGCCAGTGCGGTGCGGGTGATCAAGCCGGCTGACAACTGATGGCCCGTCTGCTTTGGCTGCTGCCTGTGGGGCTCCTGCAGGCCTGTGCCGGCACACCGGTCGCTGAACAGTTGGAACGCTCCTTCGCGGTGACTGAAGCCAGGCCGGCCCAGGCAGCTGCGCCCGTACCGGTTGTGAAGACCAGCCCAACAGTTGTCAGCCCATCGGTTGCCAGCCCTACTGCTGCGACTCCCTCCACGCCGGCGGCCGAGGCTGTTTCCCTGCCTGAGGCAACGGATGCTCCTGATCCCGTTCCACAGCCAAAACCGCGGACGGTGTCATCCCAACGTCTGCCCCAGGCGCCCTACCGGATCACCATCCGTTTGGCCGGAGCCGACCCTGCCGCTCCTGCTGAAGCCGTCACCCGCGCCCTGCGTGAGGCGGATGTTGGCTTTGCGGTGGAACGGATTGAGCGGGTTGAACCATGACCGACGTGACCCCCCGGTTGAGCCGCCAGCAGGCTCTGAGGCTGGTTGAGGGGGCATATCTCGCGGCAGCGACTGGGCTGATCTGGTTGGCTCTGTACTACTTGCCGGTGGGTGGTGCGCTGTTCCGTCTGGCCCTTCCCTTGCCCCTGATCCTGCTGCAATTGCGTCGTGGCAACCGTTCCGGTGCAGAGGGTCTGCTGCTCTCTTTGCTTCTGCTCACCGCCTTGATGGGCCCTTTGCGTGGACCGCTGCTGCTGTTTCCCTACGGCCTTTTGTCGCTCTGGCTGGGCTGGAGCTGGTGCCGGGGGATCAACTGGTGGCTGAGCTGGTCGGGGGGCGTTGTTCTTGGAACAGCAGGGTTTTTGGTGCGAGTTCTGGTGCTTTCGTTGCTGGTGGGAGAAAACCTCTGGGTCGTGATCACCCGGGCCGGTTCCGCTCTGCTCGAGCGCTTGATCGCGGTACTGCATCTGCCGATCACACCGGATCTCACCCAGGTGCAGTTGATGGCGTTGCTGTTGGTGGTGGTTCAGGAGGTCATCTATGTGCTGTCTCTTCATGCTTTGGCGTACTGGATCTTTCCCCGCCTGAAATCACCGATTCCGGAGCCTCCGAGGCTGCTGCATGGACTCATTGCCCTCGATCCCCTCTGAAGCCTCGGTGTTGCCTGAGGGCTGCCAGCAGCTGGGAGGTCTCGGTGCACGAACGTTGGACGCAGCGGCACTTCGTCCCTGGACCTCCAACGATCAACCGCTGGATCTTTTGCTCGTTCTGGCGGCCACACAAACTGCTGAGCATGAAGGGATTTCCGCCGCTGGCTCCACCGTGGCTTCGCGGCGCTACACCGCCCTGGCTGATGCGGAGCTTCTGATTCACGGGCCGGCGCGACAGCGCCGTTGGCCTCTGCCGCCTCTGCCCGCTGGCGTCTCCCCCGCCCTGCTCAGCCATGTCGCGGCGCGACGCTTGACGTTGAGGCCGCAGGTGGCGGCCCTCGGCTTGGCCCAGAAACCCGATTTCCCTCACCTGCACATCGAGCCCCTGGACCAAGGCCCCTCGGCCTGCCTGTCCAGTGGTGCGGCGATGCCATTGCCGCGGGTGCAGCATTTGTGGCGACAGGGAGAGCTGCTGGGGCGGCGGTTGCAACGCCCCCTGGTGGTGGCGGAGTGTGTTCCAGGTGGCACCACAACCGCTCAAGCGGTGTTGACGGCCCTCGGCGTGGAGGTTGCCCATCTGATCAGCGGTAGTGCTCTTCATCCGCCGCAGCAACTCAAGAAAGACCTCGTTGTCCGAGGGCTTCAGCGGGCTTCGCTTGGTGCGCATCCTTCGGCCGAGCAGATCCTGGCCGCTGTTGGTGACCCTTTTCAGGCCTTCACCGCAGGGGTGTTGGTGGGTGCGGTGTCCGCGGGACAACCGTTGCTGCTGGGGGGCGGTTGCCAGATGCTGGCTGTTCTGGCCTTGGCGATGCAGGCTTTGCCCGCCCGTCAGCAGGACCAGCTGGCGGCCCAGGTGCTGATCGGCACCACCGGTTGGCTCGCTGATGAGGGTGCGGATCTGGCAGGTCAGTCCCCCTTCGGCGGGTTGGTGGATGCCACTGCGAGCCACCTGGCTGCTGCCCTCTCCGTTCTGGCCTGCGGCGTGCGTTTTCACAGCAGCACCCATCAACCCTTACGGGACTACGAACGGGGCTATGTGAAAGAAGGGGTGGGGGCCGGCGCTCTTTTGCTGCTCGCCCAGCTGCGTGGATGCTCTTGTGCCGATCTGATTCTGGATTGTGAGCACGCCCTGGAGCAGCTGCTCAGTCGCCCCGTAACGTCAAGCCCATGAACGTCTGGAGAGAGCGGTTGGGTCCCCTGCGCCGGCGCCAAGTGCTCCAGATGATCGGGGCGACGGGAACCGTGCTGCTGGCGGGCTGTCGTCCGGCGACATCCGCGCCAACCCTGATGGCTCCGGCTGGGGTTTTGCCGAAACCGTGGGCTGATGCCTTGCCCAAGCCCTGGAGCCTGACGCTGGCTCCAGCCCAGCAGGACTGGAGGCCGGCGGATCAGGCGCGTGCCGATGTGTTGGTGATCGGTGATGGATGGCTTGATGCCCATCCAGCGGACACGCTTCAGCCCATTGCCTCTGAACCGCTCCTGAGTCAGTTGGATGGTCAGGCCAAGGCTCTGCTGGCCAGCCTCGGTGCTCTTCAGGATCGGGTGTTGCCGCTGGCTGTCAGCCCCTGGGTGATGCTGCTGCGGGATGACCCGGCCATGTCCCAGGAGGGGTGGCCCCTGTTGCTGGATTCCGCCATGGCAGGGCGTGTGGTGCTTCCCGCCAGCCCCCGCTTGGTCATGAGCCTGGCGGACCATTTGGGCGGAGGCCAGGCTTTGCCTGCGCTGCGTCGCCAGGCCCTCACCTATGACGACCGTCAAGCCACCAACTGGTTGCTCAAGGGTGAGGCCAAGGTGGTGGTTCTTCCCCTGAGCCGCTGCATCGCTCTGTTGGGGCGGGATCCCCGTCTTCGGGCGATCCTGCCTGCCTCCGGCGCCCCCTTGCACTGGACTGTTCTGCTCAGGCCGGAGGCCAGTCGTGAACCGGTTCCCCAGCGCTGGGTCGAGCAGGGATGGCGGGATCCCCTGCATCGCCGCTTGGTGCAGCAGGGATGGCGGGCTCCGATTGCATCGCCAGGGCTGATGGTGGACCAGAACGCCCTATCGGCGCGTCTGCGGCCTCTGCTCTTTCCGTCCGCAGACACCTGGTCGCGCTGCTGGTCGCTGCCACCGCTGTTGCCCGAAGACCGGAGCGCCCTGGAAGAGCGCTGGCGTGATTCAGCTCCAGAGCCGCCGTCGCGGTGAAGCCTTTAAGCGTTGGTGGGTGTCCGCCAGTAGATCAGGAATGGGCAAGTGATGCGGGCAACGGGGAAGGCACTCCCCACAGCGTTCACAGGCGGAGGCGTCGTGCTCTTCCCACCAGTGACCGGCACGGCCGATGAGGTTGTAGCGCTCCTGCGCAAATTCGGTGAGCCCATGGCCAATGGCCAGATTGCGCAGCCGCAAGAGTTCGGGGATCGGAACCTCGTTCGGACAGGGAAGGCAGGCTTGGCACTGTTTGCAATGCTCCTGGCCAAGCCGTTCCTGCTGCCGCCGCTCTGCCCTGACCAGAGCCTGTTGCTCGGCCTGGCTGAGGGGCCCATCCCCCTGCGCCAGGGTTGCGGCGAGTTGAAGATCCCCTGCAGCTGAGGCCCCAACGGTCAGGGTGCTGATGCCCTGTGCCAGCAGGAATCGGTAGGCCAGCTCGAGGGGGGCAAAGGGGGTGCAGTCCTCCACCAGTGTTGGGCTGGGGGCCTGGAGACGACCACCTTTGTCGGCAGGGGAGATCGCCATCACTCCGAGGCCGTGCGCAAGGGCCCAACGGGCCAGTGGCAGGCGCTGGGGATCCAGCCAATGCAGGTGCAGGCTGCAGAAACTGAAGCGCTGGCTGCGCAGCGCCCGATCGATCAGCGGGTTGCTGCCATGGCTACTGAAGCCCACCTGGCTGACGCGTCCACTGCTGACGGCCCAGTCCAGAAGCCTGGACCCATCACCCACCAGGGCCCAGTCCAGGTGCTCCTCCCGGTTGATGCCATGGATGGCGAGGTTGTCGAGCAGTGGACAGCCCAGCCGCTCCAGAATCTGATCAAGGCGGCGTTGTCCTTCCTCGAAGCTCAGCCCTGGCAGCAGTTTGCTGGTGATCACCCAGTGGTCAGAGTCTGTGCGGCTGTTCTGGCGAAGGGCCTCTCCCAGAAAACGTTCCGCAGGTCCGTAGGCCGGGGCGGTTTCCAGATGGTTGATCCCAGCTGCCGCCGCCGCGTCAAGCACCTCGGCCATCTGGGCCGCCGAGTTCAGGGCACGCATCGTGCCGAGGGTGAACAGGCTGACGGGGCGGCCGCTGCCGAAGGCGCGGGTGTTCACTCCTCCGAGGGCGTCTCGCTGTCTTGGTTGCGCAGATGGCGCACCAAGGCCGCAGGGCTGAGGTCGTCGACGAAACGGCTGAAGGCACTTTGATCTTCCGCATCCGCCTCCGCATCCACCGGTATCGAGGCTTCCGCCACCACCTCTTCCAGCATCCAGATGCCGCTGCCCGTGCGGATCGCCAGCGCAATGGCGTCGCTGGGTCGGGCATCCACTTCGATCAGTTCCAGCACTTCGTTTTCAGCCAACTCGGCTTCGTCCAGATCGGGTCGCAGCTTCAACACCGCATGAAAGGTGCTGTCTTCAATCGCGTGGACGATCACGCGTTCCAGTTCGAGCCCCCCAGCCACCAACAGTGCTGCCATCAGGTCATGGCTGAGGGGGCGTGGTGGTTCTCCCCCCTGCAGTCCGGCCATGATGTTGTGGGCTTGCGCCTGATCGATCCAGATCGGCACCTGACGGCGGCCACTGGGATCCCGCAGCAGCACCATGGGTGTGCGGCTGGCAGCATCGAGGGCGATTCCGGCGACGCTCATTTCGACCATGTCGGCGGCGCAGCTCTATCCGATTATGGCCAGAGAGCCGCTGCGGGCGATGTTCACGGGGCTGGTGCAGTCAGTTGGAAGGATCGAGCGCCGTGCCGGGGCGGTGGTGGTTTGGGGCTGCGCTCCTTTTGCCCCGTTGGCCCTTGGCGACAGCGTTGCTGTGGATGGCGTTTGCCTCACGGCAGCAGAGCTGATCGCGGATGGTTTCCGCGCCGATGTGAGTGAGGAAACCCTGCGCCGCACAACGTTGGGACGCAAAGCGGACCGTGGTGGTGCGGTGAACCTCGAGCCAGCGCTTCGACTGAGCGACCGCCTTGGAGGTCATCTGGTGAGCGGTCATGTGGATGCGACCGGACAAGTCACCTGCGTGGAGACCCTCCCCCACTCCTGGGCCCTGTCGATCCGCTGGTCGGATCCCCGATTCGGCCGTTATGTCTGTGAGAAGGCCAGCATCGCGGTGGATGGGATCAGCCTCACGGTGGCTGACTGTTCAGCCGATGGAACGACATTCAGCCTCGCCGTCATCCCCCACACCTGGGAGGCGACGACCCTGAAACACCTGGCTGTCGGGGACACCGTGAACCTAGAGGCCGATCAACTGGCCCGTTACGCCGAGCGGCTGCTGCATGCCGCTGCTGCCGATGACGGAAACACCGTTGGCCAAGACAAGACCGAGAATCTGTCAGCCAGCTGGCTGGCGGCTCACGGCTGGTCTTGATCCATCTGCTGCAGAACGATCATTCCGGAGTCCCGCTGCAGCTCGATCTTGAACTCCTGGCCGGGTTCCAGGCCGAGCCGACGGGTGTAAGCGTGGCCGATCAGCAGGTTGCCGTTGCCATGCACACGGGTTCGGAATTCGGCCTGGCGACCTCGGCTTCCGCCTGAGGAACTGCTGCTGCTTTTCGGCAATTGCCATCCCTGGGCCGCCGCTTTGGCCTCCACCAGAGCTCGATAGAAACTCTTTTTCAGCAGTCGTCCGCTGGGGCCGACGTAGCCGCAGCCGCGGGCGATGTCATCTTCCGGCCGATTGCTGAGCGATCTGGCCTTGTCCAGCAGTTCCTTGCCGACCAGCATTTCAGGAATTAATTCAACTGAATTCTGGCCACGCTCGCCAATCAAGGCAAGGGATCAGAGCAGATAAAGGATCACGAAAAGAATCACCCAGATCCCATCAACAAAGTGCCAGTACAACTCCGCTGCTTCCAGGGGGAAGTGGTCGGCTGCAGTCACACGGCCCTGCGGCTGCCTCGCCTGCCACCAGACGATCAGGATCATCAGGGCGCCGAGGGTCACGTGGAGACCATGAAATCCCGTGGCGGCGAAGAAGGTGCTGGCGTAAAGGTTGTCGGTGAGACCGAAGGGGAGTGTGAAGTACTCCACCATCTGGCTCACCAGAAAGGCCAGGCCCAGGCCTGCGGTGATCAGCAGCCAGCGTCGACAGCGGCCGTGGTCGTCCTGTCGGATCGCCTGGCCGGCCCGGTGGAAGGTGGCACTGCTCACCAGGAGCAGAACGGTGTTGAGGATGGGCAGGGGGAGCTCCAGTTCATAGATGGCTCCATCCGGTAGGGGATTGACCGCTTTGAAGGTGAGGTAGGCCGCAAAGAAGCCGGCGAAGGTCATGGCGTCCGCCACAAGAAATGTGGCCAGGCCGAACATGCGGTGATCGGGATGCTCGGCATGCTCCCCATGGCTGTGGTTTTGATCCTTCGTGGGAACTGTGGTGGTCATTTGCCGCTGCTCCAGAGATCACGACCGCTGGTTGCGGTCAGGTCCAGCTCGTCCGGTGGGACGCCGTAGCCGTAGGGCTCTTCCACCAGAGGGGCCTCACCAATCCAGTTTTCGACCGGTGGCGGAGAACTGGTCAGCCATTCGGGCGTGAGTGCTTTCCAGGGGTTGTCGCCTGCGACAGGACCGCTGAGGGCGCTGTGGATCACATTCCAGAGGAAAGGCAGGGTGCTGATGGCCATCAGCAGGGCTCCGCCGGAGCTGATCTGATTGATCAGGGTGAATTGGGGGTCGTATTCAGCAACGCGTCGCGGCATCCCATTGAGGCCCAGCCAGTGCTGAGGGCCGAAGCACAGGTTGAAGCCGATGAACGTGAGAGCACAGTGCAGGCGGCCGAGATCTTCATTGAGCATCCGGCCGGTGAACTTGGGATACCAGTGGTAGATCGAGGCGAAGATCACGAACACCGATCCACCGAAGACGATGTAGTGGAAGTGCGCGACGACGAAGTAGGTGTCGTGCACATGAATGTCGAACGGCACCTGCGCCAGGGCGACCCCTGTGATGCCTCCGAGCACGAAGTTCACGATGAAACCGCAGGAAAACAGCATGGCGCTGTTGAGGCTGATGCGGCCGCCCCAAAGCGTTGCCAACCAGTTGAAGAATTTGATGCCGGTGGGAACGGCGATGAATGCGGTTGCAATGGTGAAGAACAGGCGCATCCAGGGAGGTGTGCCGCTGGTGAACATGTGGTGCGCCCACACAATCAGGCCCAACACAACGATGGCCATGATCGAATACACCATCGTCACGTAGCCGAACAGCGGCTTGCGGGCATGAACCGGCAGGATTTCGCTCACCAGGCCGAAGGCCGGCAAGACCATGATGTAAACGGCTGGGTGCGAATAGAACCAGAACAGATGCTGGTAAACCACCACGTTTCCCCCAAGGGTGGGGTTGAAGAAGCCTGTATGGGCAACAATGTCGAAACTCAGCAACACCAACGTTCCCGCCAGAACCGGTGTTGAGAGAACCACAAGAATGCTGGTGCCCAGCATCGCCCAGCAATACATGGGGAGCTGCATTAGTTTCAAACCGGGGCGACGCAGTTTGAGAATGGTGGCGATGAAGTTGATGCCTCCGAAGATCGAACTTCCGCCCAGGAGCAGCACGCTCAAGATCCAGATGATTTGGCCCGTTGCTGGTGTGGTGATGCTCAGAGGTGGATAGGCCGTCCAGCCCGATTGCGCAGCCCCCGTGAGGAAATAGCTGGTGATCAGCATCAAACCGGCTGGAGGGATCAGCCAGAACGCCACGGCATTCAGTCGCGGGAAGGCCATGTCCCTTGCACCCACATAAAAGGGGATCAAATAGTTCCCAAAAGCACCATTCACCACGGGGACAATCCAGAGAAAGATCATCACCGTGCCGTGGAGCGTCAGTACCTGGTTGTAGACATCACGTGCCATGAAGTCGGACACGGGGCTGGTGAGTTCCGTGCGAATGGCACCGGCTAGGGCGCCGCCAATCAGATAAAAAACAAAGCCGCAGACGAGGTACTGCAGCCCGATCACCTTGTGATCAACGCTGAAGCTGAAATACCGCAACCAGCCGCTGGGTTGAAGCCGTGGAGGGCTGGACGTTTCCGGGGGCAAGCTGATGGTCATCTCAGGCGTTAGCGATGGTGAGGGTTTCGTTTTCAGGTGCGGCTTTGGCGTTGTCCCGGTACCAGCTGTCCCAGTCCTCCGGGCTTTCCACCACAACGGTGGAGCGCATTCCACCGTGGTAGGGCCCACAGAGTTCGGCGCACACGATCGGATAACGGCCGGTGCGTGTGGGTGTGAAACTCAGCTGGGTTGGTTGGCCGGGAATAACGTCCTGCTTCAAGCGAAATTCAGGCACCCAGAAGGCGTGAATCACATCTTTGGCTTCCATCCGAAGAGTGATCGGCCGATCGGCCGGAACATGCAGTTCACCTGATGTAATGTCTCCCTCTGGGTAATGAAAGAGGAAGGCAAATTGCATGGCTGTCACTTCAACGGGTAAAGCATTTGTTGCGGCTGCTGATTCAATCGAGCCTGAACTGATGCCTCCCCAGATCTGTTCGTCGTGGGCTCCGCCCATGTGGTCATGGGCCAGAGGCACCATGCCCCCCATCCGGTCGTAAATGTCGTAGCTGTACAGACCAACAAACAGCACCACAACAGCAGGAACAGCTGTCCAGAAGATTTCAAGTGGCAGGTTTCCTTCGATGGCAAGGCCGTCGCCGAGCTGGCCGCTGCGTCGCCGAAAGCGAATCAGGCTGAACACGAGAAGGCCAACGATTCCGATAAACAGAATGCTGCCAATCGTGAATAGAACCTTAAAAAGATCGTCGTAAATCGGCGCGTTGGCGCTCGCATCGATGGGGAGAAGGTTGATGTTCTGGCCGATCCACAGGCCGCCCAGAGCAAGGACCATCCCGATCACCAACGTGAGAATGGCGGATGGGATCTGCACCTGATCAATCCCAGGTTTTCAACAGCGTATGGGGCTGGCTGCGGTTCTCCATGAAGTGATTGTTAAGGCCTCATTTCTGTCAGGGAAAGGGGATGACTTTTTGATCTTTTCTGTTGCAGACGTCCACACAGCGTGACGTCATCTTCTGCATCGCTACGGTCCAAGCAATCCCTTTTGGGGCATCGGATGGAGCTTGTTCGATGATGCTTTCCTCAATGTCGACATTGCGTCGACGTCTTGGGTTGTTGTCGGCTCACCTTGTGGTTGCCGTGATCGCTTTGGTGGTGATCGGTGGAGCAACCCGGGTGATGGAAGCCGGCTTGGCCTGCCCGGACTGGCCCCTGTGCTTCGGCTCGTTGTTGCCGGGTCGCCAGATGAATGTTCAGGTGTTCCTTGAGTGGTTCCACCGCCTCGATGCCTTCGTCATTGGCATTGCCCTGGTGGTGATGGCTGTGGCGACGACGCTTCAGCGCCGCCAACTGCCGCGATGGCTGCCCTGGCTGGCCATCGGTCTGATGGTTTTGGTGGCGATGCAGGGAGGTTTGGGTGCGCTGACGGTGACCCAACTGCTCCCCTCTGCCGTGGTGACAGCCCACCTGGCACTCGCACTAACCCTCGTGGCGCTCCTGAGTGGGCTGACCCAACGCTTGCTTCATCCCGCTGCTGCCGTCGCTCCGCTCTGGTGGCGCATCGGGGCATCGCTTGGCCTGTTGTCGGTCTTTGTGCAGTGCCTGCTCGGTGGTCGCATGGCCACCGCGTGGGCAGGGCAGCGATGCCTTGCTGGAGGAGAGGCCTGCCAGCTGGTGCTTTCCCATCGCCTGACGGCGATGCCGGTGGCCGTTGTTCTGCTCGGCTTCGCCGGGGCAGCCGTGCTGGCAGGTGGTTGGGCTCGTCAGCAGTGGCCCTGGCTGGGTGGGGTCGTGCTTCTGGTGCTGGTTCAGGTGGCCCTTGGCGTCCTCACCCTTCGTCTTGGTTTGTCGCAACCGGCAGTGACCGTTGCGCATCAACTCGTGGCTGCACTGCTGATTGCTCTGCTGGCGGCGCTTCTGGTTCGTTCTCCGGACCTCCCCTCACCGTCCCGTTCCGTCGTCCTCGACGACACCTCGTTGGAGGCCTGTCATGGCTGAAATCACTGCAACCGTTCGTCCGACCCGTGAGGAGGTCGTTCCCTCCCGCAAGCGGGTGAAACTTCCGGCTTGGCTGGAAGTCGCCAAGCCCCGCCTTATCCCTCTGCTGCTGGCTACCACCCTGGGTGGAATGGCTCTCAGTGAAGGCTGGCCTCTTGCATCGCCTCGGCTCGTCTGCACTCTGGGGGGAGGGGCGCTTGCCTCCGCTGCTGCAGGGGTTCTGAACTGCTTGTGGGAGCAGGATCTTGATGGCCGGATGGCCCGCACCAGCGGTCGCGCACTCCCCTCCGGTCGGCTGTCTCCTACCAGTGCATTCATCGGAGCCATCGCCTGCACCCTCGCGGCGGCGATGCTTCTCGTCAGCGGTGTGAACTGTCTCGCCGCTGGATTGTCCCTGCTCGGCCTCTGCAGTTACGTGCTGCTCTACACAGCCTTGCTCAAGCCGCGGACGTCCCAGAACATCGTCATCGGTGGGGTCGCCGGGGCCATTCCGCCCCTGGTTGGGGCGGCGGCCGCCACGGGCCATGTTGGCCTCGGGGGCTGGTGGTTGTTCGCTCTGGTGATGGTCTGGACGCCAGCCCATTTCTGGGCTTTGGCCCTGCTGTTGCGCGAGGACTATCGCGCTGTCGGGATCCCGATGCTGCCCGTGGTGAAGGGTCCTGTGGTGACGGCACGGGCGATCAAGACCTACGGCTGGATCACTGTTCTGCTCAGCGGTTTGGGCGTTTTTGCTTTGCCTTCAGGTGGCGCCTTCTATGGCGTGATGCTGCTGCCCTACAACGGCCGATTGCTGCAGCTCGTCGATCGGCTGTCCCTGGATCCCGACAGCCTTGTGAATGCCAAGGCCCTGTTCCGTTGGTCGATCCTTTATCTGTTTGGTCTTTGCCTGCTTCTCATTCTCAGCCGGACGGATCTGGCCTCAGGCTTTGCTCAACAGGTGATGCAACTTCTCTCCCTGTCAACGGCGGTGCAATGAGCACTCTCTAGATTCCCTGAATTGGCCGAGCAAGTCCCTGACGGTGCCTGATGGCGTTGATTGAACTGCGCAAGATCTCCAAGGCCTACGGCTCGGTACCGGCTCTGCGTGAGCTTGATCTCACCGTTCCTGAAGGATGCCTGTACGGGCTGCTTGGCCCGAACGGTGCCGGCAAAACAACGGCCATGCGCATTCTGGCCACCCTGCTCTCCCCCGACAGCGGCTCCGTTGTTGTTGGGGGTGTTGACGGTCTGGTGCAGCCACGAGAAGTGCGCCAGCTCATGGGCTATGTGGCCCAGGAGGTGGCCATCGACAAGATCCTGAGTGGCCGGGAACTGCTGCAATTGCAAGGTGATCTCCACCACCTGCCGCGGAACGATCGCGACAGCCGCATCGCCGATCTGATTGACCGCCTCGCGATGGGCGACTGGATTGACCGCCGCTGCGGCACCTACTCCGGTGGCATGAGGCGGCGTCTGGATCTAGCCGCCGGTCTGCTGCACCGCCCCCGGTTGCTCGTGCTCGATGAACCCACCGTGGGACTGGATATCGAGAGCCGCAGTGCCATCTGGCAGCTGCTGCGTCGGCTGGTTGATGAGGGCACCACTGTTCTGCTGAGCAGTCACTACCTCGAAGAAGTGGAGGCTCTGGCGGATCAGTTGGCGATCATCGACGCCGGCCGTGTGATTGCCGAAGGCAGCCCTGATCAGCTCAAACAACGGCTGGGGGGTGATCGCGTGACTCTGCGAATCCGAGAGTTCAGCAATGCCGATGAGGCGACCCAGGTGCGTGCCCTTCTCGAACCCTTGGATGGGGTGCGTCAGGTGGTGGTGAACCGCTCCCAAGGCTTTTCCCTCAATCTGGTGATTGAGGGAGGGGCCGTGATCGATCAGCTGCGTCAGACCCTCGAGGCTGCAGGTTTGCCTGTGTTTGCCCTGGCCCAGAGTCGTCCCAGCCTGGATGATGTCTACCTTCAGGCCACAGGACGCACCCTGATGGACGCTGAACTGGCCATCGCAGGCCAGCGCGACGTCAAACAGGAAAAGCGTCAATCCATGCGTTGAGTGCCAACGATGACTTCCCCAACAGCATCTGTTGCTCTCCAGCAGCAGCAATCCGGAGCCCTCGCTGAGCTCAGCCAGGAAACATTGGCCCTCACCCGGCGCTTGTTTCTTCAGTTGATGCGTCGCCCTTCAACCTTGATCGCCGGGGTTCTGCAACCCCTGATCTGGTTGATTCTCTTCGGTGCATTGTTCGCCAATGCCCCCGAGGGGCTGTTGCCAGGGGGCATGAGCTACGGCCGTTTTCTTGGTGCTGGAGTGATTGTCTTCACAGCCTTCAGCGGTGCTTTGAATGCCGGCCTGCCGGTGATGTTTGATCGTGAATTCGGTTTCCTCAATCGGCTGCTGGTGGCACCGCTGCGAAGCCGCAGTTCAATCGTGCTGGCGTCGGTGATCTACATCACGGCGTTGAGCCTGTTGCAGAGTCTGGCGATCATGGGTACGGCAGCAGTGCTCGGTTACGGATGGCCCGGCATCAGTGGCCTGGCCCTGGTGCTGGTGACGCTGCTGCTTCTGGTTTTCGCTGTGACGGCCCTCAGCCTCGGACTGGCCTTCGCTTTGCCGGGGCACATCGAGTTGATCGCTGTGATTTTTGTGGCCAACCTGCCGTTGCTGTTTGCCAGCACGGCCTTGGCCCCGTTGTCATTCATGCCCACCTGGCTGGGCTGGCTTGCGGCCTTGAATCCCCTTACCTTCGCGATAGAACCCATTCGAGCGGCTTACCAGGGTCCTCTGGATCTTTCGGCCGTTCTGCTGGAGGCCCCCTATGGGGATGTCACCGGCACCAGTTGCCTGCTGATCCTTCTGGTCCTCACCATCGGGCTGTTTCTTGCGATTCGCCCTCTACTCAACCGCAAACTTTCCTGAATCCGTGCTCTCTTCTCCGTTCCAGCAGCCATCACCTCGACAGAACGCTCTGGCCCAACAGATCCAGGAGGCCCGAACCTCAGGTGATCAGGCCTTGCTCGCGGGTCTGATCAGTCAGTGGGTTCACCGTTATGGGTTTGACGGAGCAGCTGAGCTTGATCTGAGTTTGCCGGAACCTTCAGCTTCGAAGCATGGGTTCAGTTCCGCGCCGATGCCTGTCGCAGAGGAGGAGATTGCTCCTGAAGACGACGTTTTGGTTGAGAACGAGGTGGATGGTCAGGTCGAAGTGGTTGCTGAGGACGAGGTGGTCGTTGAAGAAGAGGAGCAGATTGCGGCTGAAGACGACGTGTTGATTGAGAACGAGGGGATGCCGAACGGGGTGGTCGCTGAAGAAGAACCGATCGTCGAAGAGGACGAGAGTGCAGCTGAAGAAAAGCCGCTTCAACGCAGCTTTGCGGCGGCGCCTGTGCCTGCCCCGCCGATCAGCACGCCCCGTTCGCTGCGGCGTTGGCTTCCCCGCCGGGAGGATGACGCTTTCCCCAAGGCGTCCTGAACAGCATGATTCCTAACCCTGAATCCCTGGATCAGGGCCTGATCGTTTCGGTGCAGGCCCCCCAGGGTTCGCCGATGCGCGATCCCGATGTGATCGCAGCCATGGCGGATGCAGCCCTGCGCAATGGTGCTGTGGGTGTGCGCTTGGAAAGCCCTGAACACATCGGTGCTGTGCGTCGGCGCTGTCCGGATGCCTTGATCATCGGCCTCTGGAAATGCACGTTCCCGGACAGCTCTGTGTACATCACCCCTGGCTGGAAAGAAATTCAGGCGGTGTGGTCTGCGGGGGCCGATGTGATCGCGATTGATGCCACAGCCCGTCCGCGGCCTGCAGGGCAGGACCTGGCCGCGTTGATCCAGCGCAGCCGTGATGAGCTGAGAGCTCCGCTGATGGCTGATGTGGATTCGCTCGAGAACGGTCTGCGCGCAGCCGAGCTGGGCTGTGACTGGGTTGGGACCACGCTCTATGGCTACACAGAAGACACGGCACAGCAGTGCCCCCCTGCGTTTGATCTGCTCCCCCCACTTCGCGCTGAACTTGCCAGCTCGGTTCGTCTGATCTGTGAGGGGGGGATTGCCTCTCCAGCGGATGCACGGTTGGCATTGCAGGCCGGAGCCGACACCGTTGTGGTGGGGACGGCGATCACCGGAGTGGACCTCCAGGTGATCGCCTATCGCCAGGGAATGATCAGCTGATCACATCATCCCGGGCATGCCCATGCCGCCCATTCCGGGCATGCCCATGCCACCCATTCCGCCCATGCCACCCATGGGGTCTCCGTCTCCGGCGGGAGCTGGTGCAGGGGGTTCCGGCTTGTCGGCAATCACAACCTCGGTGGTGATCAGCAGAGAAGCGATCGAAATCGAATCTTGCACGGCCAAGCGCACCACCTTGGCGGCATCAACGATGCCAGCAGCCATCAGGTCTTCGTAGGCACCACTGAGGGCATTGAATCCCTGGCCGCTGCTGCGCATGCCCGCGATCACAACGTCACCGTTCTGACCGGCATTGGTGGCGATCTGATGAATCGGCGCCGTCAGTGCCCGCTGCACGATCTCAACGCCGGTGCGCTGGTCGCCGTTCAGCGATGAAGCCAGGGCGTCCAGGCTGTCGGAGAGTTGCAGCAACGTGCTGCCGCCTCCGGCAACGATGCCCTCCTCGACGGCGGCACGGGTGGCATTCAGGGCATCCTCGATCCGCAGTTTGCGGTTCTTCAGTTCCGTTTCCGTCGGTGCACCGACCTTGATCACAGCCACGCCGCCGGCCAGCTTGGCGATTCTCTCCTGGAGTTTTTCGCGGTCGTAGTCGGATTCAGTGGCCTCCAGCTCACGTCGGATCGCGCCGACGCGCTCGCTCACCGCCTGGCGATGGTCGTCGGTGGCGACGATAGTGGTGCTCTCCTTGCTGATGGTGACGCGGCGGGCTTTGCCGAGATCCTCAAGGGTCACTTTGTCGAGGGTCATCGCCTTGTCTTCGCTGATCAGCGTCCCGCCCGTGAGGATGGCGATATCGGCGAGGGCTGCCTTGCGGCGTTCGCCAAAGGAGGGTGCCCGAACAGCTGCTACCTGCAGAACCCCACGGCTCTTGTTCATCACCAGGGTGGCGAGGGCTTCGCCTTCCACTTCCTCAGACAGGATCAGCAGGGGGGAACCACTCTTCTGAACGGTTTCCAGAACGGGGACCAGATCCGTGATCGTGCTGATCTTGCGATCCGTCAGCAGGATCAGGGGGTTTTCAAATTCACAGACCTGACGCTCGGCATCCGTCACGAAGTAGGGGGAGCTGTAGCCCCGGTCGAAGGCCATGCCTTCGGTGATTTCCAGTTCCGTTGCCAGAGACTTCGATTCCTCAACGGTGATCACCCCATCGGTGCTCACCTTGTGCATCGCCTCCGCGATCATCCGACCGACTTCGTCGTCACCGCCGGAGCTCACTGTGGCCACCTGACGAATGGCATCGCCGGCGACAGGTTGGCTCCGCTTGCCCAGTCCCGCCACGATCTGTGCTGCGGCTTTCTCGATGCCACGGCGAAGTTCCACGGGGCTTGCTCCCGCAGCGGTGTTGCGCAGACCTTCCTTCACCATGGCCTGAGCCAAAATGGTTGCAGTCGTGGTGCCGTCACCGGCCTTGTCCTTGGTCTTCGAGGACACCTGCTGCATCAGCTTGGCGCCGAGGTTTTCGAACGGGTCGTCCAGTTCGATGACGCGTGCGATTGAGTCGCCGTCATTGACGATGTCGGGTGCGCCGAATTTCTGCTCGAGCACAACGTTGCGACCGCGGGGGCCGATCGTGACGCGCACTGCATTGGCGAGTGCGTCAACACCCCGCTCGAGGGCGCTGCGGGATTCGTCAGAGAAGGAAAGGAGTTTGGCCATAGTCGCGGGCACGCCGTTGGTCACTGTCCCACAGCGATGTGGCCCTCGTGGAGAGGCGTTGTGGTGGGGAAAGCCGAATGGTTGGGGTCTGCCGGGATGCCGCTGTCAAATGAACTGATTAGGGTCCGCTTATGGGTGAATCCGGAGCGCTCTTTTTTGTTCTGATGGCGGGGCTGGCCGGTTCGATGGCCCTGGTTTACGTGCCCCTGCGCATCTTTCTCACCGCCACTGCCCGCAGCCGTCGGTTACGTCTGCTCCAGCGCATCCGCCGCCTGCGGGATGAGTTGGCCCAACCCCTTGATTCCTGATCCTGAGGGTCAGGCCATCACCATGCCGCCATCCACCTGCAGCACCTGGCCTGTGATGTAGGCCGCGGCTGGGTCGGCGGCAAGGAAGCGCACGGCACCGGCCACCTGCTCCTGGGTGCCAAAGGTTCCCAGGGGGATGTCTTTGAGGATGGCCTCCGCATCGAGGTCCTTGGTCATGTCTGTGGCAATGAAACCCGGAGCCACAGCGTTCACGGTGATGCCACGGCTGGCGAGCTCTTTGGCGGTGCTGCGGGTGAGACCGATGACGCCCGCTTTGGCGGCGGCGTAGTTGGCCTGCCCTGCGTTCCCCATCAGCCCCACAACGGAGGTGATGTTGATGATCCGACCGCTCTTCTGTTTGAGCATCGGGCGTGCCACGGCTCGCGTGCAGAGGAACACACCACTGAGGTTGAGGTCGATCACCGATTGCCAATCGTCGGTTTTCATCCGCATCAGCAGGCCGTCCCGCGTGATGCCGGCGTTGTTCACCAACACATCCAAACGGCCGCTGCGCTCCAGCACCGTCTTGATCAGGCCATCCACCTCAGCCTCAACCGACACGTTTGCTTGCAGGGCATAGGCCTTGCCCCCTGCTGTGGTGATGGCAGCGACAACTTCATCGGCTGCGGCGGCGGAATTGGAGTAATTCACAACCACCTCTGCACCAGATTCGCCCAGGGCCAGGGCGATGGCCCGGCCGATGCCGCGACCTCCTCCCGTCACCAGGGCGGTCTGTCCGGCAAGAGAAGCGCTGGGAGACATGGGGGCACCGTTGATCGGAGGATCGTACGGAGCCGTCGTCATCCAACTCAACCCGGCATGGTTTCAATCGTGTCGACGGCCTCCCCAAGCAACGACTGAAAGGTGGCGAGCTGGGTTTTGCTTCCCAGCACAATCAGAAGTTGCCCCGGTGCCATTTGGGTGTCGCCGCCTGGATTGGCGATCAGCTTTCCGTTCTCCCGGATCGCCAGCACCATGGCCCCGCTGCGACGGCCCAGCTCCAGTTCCGCCAGGCTCCGTCCGCGGATCTCCCTCAGGTGAAGAGGGTCGTGACTCAGCTGGAATTCCTCGATTTCATAGTCGGAACCCGCCAACAGCTCCATGAAGTTGAGGGCCAGCGGTCGCAGCGCTGAAGCGGCCATCACCCGACCACCGGCCACATAGGGACTGACCACCACAGCGGCGCCCGCCAGCCGCAGCTTTGAGGCGGCTTCATCGCTGTTGGCTCGGGCAATCAAGCGGCAATCCGGTCGTAGGTCCTTGGCGCTGAGGATCACGTACAGATTGGAGGCATCGCTGGGTAGGGCTGCCACGAGGCTGCAGCAGCGTTCCAGACCTGCTTCCAGCAGGGTTTCATCGAGGGTTGCATCGGCCTGAAGCACCCAGAGGCCATTCTCGTCTGCCACTGCCTTTCGCTCTGGATCGGTTTCGATCACCACGAGGGGCACCGCATCCCGTTGCAGTTGGGCTGCAATCTCCTGCCCGATCCGGCCGTAGCCGCAGAGAATCACGTGGTCGTGAAGGCCTTCCAGCATGCGGAGAAAGCGGAATTCCCGCAGTCTGCGGAAATATCCCGATTCCTTCAGCCCGAGAACGCGTTGGATGGCCAGTTGCACAACCACCAAGCCACCCACCACGATCAAGACGGTGACCAAGCGGCCTGGAGGCGAAAGGGGGGCAACTTCTCCAAAGCCGATGGTGCTGATGGTGATCAGCACCATCCAGAGGCAATCGCCCCAGTCCCATCCCTCCGTGATCCGATAACCGAGGGCACCCGCGAAGATCACAGCACTCAGGGCACTGATGGGCCCCCTCCATGGAGCCGTGATCAGCTTCAGCTGTCCCCTGGCTCGGCGCCGCCTCATCGGACGTCTCCTCAGAAACCGAGGGCCGTCAGCACATCACTGCTCTGCAGCGTGGTGAGCTCCTGAGGGCCGCCGAGGCAGCGGATCTCCTGGCGCTCGGGAAGGTCTGCGGCCTCGGCTCCGAGGGCAACCAGGGGGGTTCCGCAATAGGCCGCCAGGCGCTGGGACACTGGGCAGCTGCTGAGCACGACATCGGCATTGGCCACAAAGGCCGCCCGTTTGTTCAGGCTGAGCTCGGCTGGCAGCACCATGCTGCGCAGCGCCGGTAAGCGGCTTTTGATCGTTTCAGGCAGCTTGTGCCATTCCGCCGCAGGCCAGTCATTCCCCTGGCCGGATGGAGACAGCAGCAGCAGGGGGCCGTCACCGCTGGGCAGTGCTTCACGGGCTTCCTTAAGAGCCTCTGCCGCCAGGGGTAGGCGGAACTGATCGGCCTCGAGATCAAGGCCCAGGGCCTGAAGGAAGGGGTTGAGACGCTGCGCCGTCCAGCCGGGACCGACGCTGACTTGGTCGGTGCAGGCAAATCCCTCAACCGCCAACCGTTTGGGGATATGGCTCATCGACAGCATCAGGTTCACCTGCTGCCCTTCAGCGAAGTTGATGCAGATCTGAAAGTCGGGTTCGCGAACACAACCGAGCAGGTTGGCCCAGTCCGCAAGGGTGGGGTTGGCCTCGAAGCTGAACGGCAACAGCTTGTCCAGGCACGGCAGAAGCTTCCATGGAGCTGCCTGCTGGGGGTCACAGGCCACCTGCAGGTTGGCGTTGAGCTTCTGGCAGATGTCGGCCAGAGCCGGTAGACGGTCCAGCTGGTCTTCGAGCGAACCCGGGCTCAGGGCAAGAACTCGCATGCAGCGCCGCCATCCATGGTGCGAGCTGATTGTATGGAGGTCGTTTACGCCTGTCTGGGGCAGGAGTCGATTGTGCATCTGTTGATTGCTGCGGCGGGAAGCGGTCGGCGCATGGGTGCGGATCGCAACAAGCTGCTGCTGCCGTTGGCCGGACGCCCCGTCATTGCCTGGACCCTGGAGGCGGCCCTGCGTTCCGAGCGGATCGAATGGATCGGGATCGTCGGCCAGGAGGTCGATCGAGAGGCCATCCTTGCGGTGCTGGATGCACCCAGCAAGCCGGTGCACTGGATCCAGGGCGGCAGCACGCGGCAGGAGTCGGTGCTTTGTGGTTTGGCGGGGTTGCCGGAGCAGGCTCGGCACGTCTTGATTCATGACGGCGCCCGCTGTTTGGCTGAACCGGAGTTGTTTGATCGCTGTGCAGCTGTGGTGGAGGCCGGCACGGCGCTGATTGCTGCAACGCCGGTGAGCGACACGATCAAGCGCGTGGGATCTGATGGTGTGATTTGTGAGACGCCTGATCGATCGGAGCTTTGGGCTGCGCAGACGCCGCAGGGCTTTGCCGTTGATCAGCTGCGTCGCGGCCACGCTGAGGCGGTTGCCCAGGGCTGGACGGTCACCGACGATGCGTCGTTGTATGAGCGTCTGGGGTGGCCTGTGCAGGTCTTGGATGCCGGCCCCGCCAACATCAAGGTCACCACACCGTTTGACCTCACCGTGGCGGAGGCCGTGCTCGCCCTCAGGTCAGCAGGCTGAGCCGGCCTTTTTTGCCGTCCAGGCGTGCCATCGCCCCCATGGGCAGGGCTGCGTTTCCGGATCGGTGACCAACGGGCAGGTCCATCACTCTGGGAATGCCGAGATCGGCCGTGCGTTCCTCAAGAACCTGCTCAAGGTTGAAGCTTTCGGAGGCGTCTCTGGTTTCATCGGCGCACCCTTCGAAATTGCCAAATGCCAGACCCGCCAGGCCCTGCAAGCTGCCATTCAGCCTCCACTGAGTCAGCATCCGATCAATGCGGTAAGGCGCTTCACCCACGTCCTCCAGCACCAGAACGGCTCCCTTGAGGGGGGGCACGAAACGGCTTCCCAACAGGTGGGTGGCCACGGTCAGATTGGCCACGAGCAGGGGACCGCTTCCCACCCCGCCGCCACCACCCCGACCTTGCAGGTCAGGAACGGTGTTGCCGAAGAGCAGGTAGCGCAAGCGGTCTCGGCTCCATTGCGGTTCCTCCGCAAGTGTTGTGAGCAAGGGGCCATGGATGCCCCCCGCAAACCCTGCTGCCTGGCGGGCCCAGAGCAGAGCTGTCACGTCGGAAAAGCCCAACAGCCAGCCGCTCTGCCAGCGGATGGGCTGCTCCAGGAGCCGAGCAGCCCCCCATCCACCGCGGGCACAGGCGAGCAGCGCTGCCGGTTCTGCCGGATGCAGATCGGCATGGCGCGTGTCATCGCGCCCTGCGAAGTAGCCCCAACGTCGGCTGGCCAAGGTCTGGGGTTGAACATCGAGGCCCCAGCTCTGAAGGACCGCAATGCCCTCCTGCAGCTTGATGTCGTCCTGCAGGGCTGAACTGGCGGCCACACAGGCCACACGGTCTCCAGTGCGGAGCGGAGGAGCCGGGGTGATGCGCATCAGGCTCCCCATCCCCTGGCCAGAACCAGGCCGAGCCAGAGCAGCGTCCCTGCCTGCACCTGCTGGGCAAAGTGCTTCCCGTAGGTGCCCATGGAGGCATCTTGTTTCTTCAAGGGGTTGCAGCTGAGCTGCATGAAGACGGCGGCAAGCAACCAGAGAGGCCAGAACGGTGCTGGGATCTGAGCCGACCATGCCGCTATGGCAAGGGTGATGGCTGTAACGAGGTAGCAGCCCCGCACCACAGGAACCACGCGGGATCCGAGGCTCAGGGCGCTGCTGCGCAGGCCGAGGCGGGCATCGTCACGTCGGTCGGCCATGGCATAGACCGTGTCGAAGCCGAAGGTCCAGACCACGGTTGCCAGCCAACTGCACACCAGGGCAGGACTCCCGCTCAAGGAGGCCGTTGCTGCGGCCCAGGGGATCAGCACCGCGAAGCCCCAGCACAGCGCCAAGACCGCCTGGGGGAAGGCGAACCACCGCTTTGCCGATGGATAGCCGAGGATCGGCAGCACGGCCGTGCTGGCCAAGGCGAGACAGAGCCCGAGGCTGGCGGCCGGCAGACTCAGCACAACAGCCAGGCTGAGGCCCAGCAAGATCAGCAGCAGAGCGAAGGCTGGCCCTCGCTGCAGCGCACCTTTGGCCAGAGGCCGATGTTGTGTGCGTTCCACCTGGCCGTCGAAGCGCTGGTCCCACAGGTCATTGGCGATGCAGCCTGCTCCGCTCACCGCCAGGCCCCCCAGAAGGATCTGCAGGATCAGCACAACACTGGGAGGAGCGCTTGGATTCAGCCAGAGGGCCCAGCCTGCTGGGATCAGCAGAATCAGCCGGCCGGTGGGTTTGTTCCAGCGGAGCAGTTCGATCCAGGGCTGAAGACGGGCAGAGCTGCTGATCACAATCAACGGGATTTGAAGAACCCTAGTCAGGGCCCGATGGCCTCGGCCGTCAGTGTCAGAGTGGATTTCATTGCCGCTCTGACGTTGATGCTGGATGCCAAGGCCCCAGCCCAGCCAACGGAACAGAACAATGGCGCGTCGCAGGCAGTGAACGCTGATCAGCGTCGGATCGCCGCCATCGATATCGGGACCAATTCCTTTCATCTTCTGGTGGCAGCCGTTGATCCGAAGCTGCGCACGTTTCGGATCATCCAGGCCGAAAAGGCCACCACGCGTCTGGGGGAGCGTGATCCCGAGACCGGTGAGCTGACCGCGGCAGCTATGAAACGGGGGCTGGAAACCCTTCGCCAGTTCAGAGATCTCGCCGCCAGTCACCGGGTTGAGCAGATCGTCACAGCGGCGACGAGTGCCGTTCGAGAAGCACCCAATGGTCGCGATTTCCTCCAGACCATCCTCGACGATCTGGGGATGGAGGTGGATTTGGTCAGCGGCCCCGAGGAGGCACGGTTGATCTATCTGGGCGTCCTCTCAGGAATGCCGTTTGGAGACCGTCCGCATCTTCTGCTCGATATCGGCGGTGGCTCCACGGAACTGATCCTTGCCGATGGTCGTGATGCCCGCGCCCTGACCAGCACTCGTGTGGGGGCTGTGCGACTCCAGCGGGACTTTGTTCGGGATGATCCGATGCCCCCTCAACGGCGGTCATTCCTGCAGGCCTTCATTCAGGGGTCGCTTGAACCTGCTGTCGACAAAGTGCGTCGCAGGATCAAACCCGGTGAAACTCCTGTTTTGGTAGCCACCAGCGGCACGGCGATGGCGATTGGCTCCCTTGCGGCGAGTGAAGAGGAGCGCCCACCCCGCAAATTGCATGGGTACCGCGTCACCCGGCAGAGCCTGAAGCAGGTGGTTGATCGTTTGATCACGATGACTCCTGCGCAGCGACGGGAGTTGGCTCCCATCAACGATCGTCGGGCCGAAATCATCGTTCCCGGTGCGCTGATCCTGCAAACCACCATGAAGATGCTCGGTGTGGCGGAGTTCGTGCTCAGTGAGCGGGCGCTCAGGGAAGGTTTGATCGTTGATTGGATGCTTCGCCAGGGTCTTCTGGAAGACCGCTTCAGCTTTCAGAGCAGCATTCGGCAGCGCACTGTGCTCCATCAGGTGCAGCGCTTTGCGGTGAACCAGAGCAGGGCTGAACGGGTTGCCAGCCATGCCCTAAGCCTCTACGACGCCACGCGAGGCGTGATGCATGACGACAGTGGCGAAGGGCGTGAATTGCTTTGGGCTGCCGCCATGCTCCATACCTGTGGCCAGCACATCAACATCAGCGCTTACCACAAGCACACCTGGTACTTGATTCGTCATGGTGAGCTGCTGGGCTATTCCGAGGCGGAGCACTTGATGGTGGCGGCCATTGCCCGCTATCACCGCCGCAGCCTGCCGAAGAAACGCCATGAGTCCTGGCAGCTTGTGGCCACCCGAGACAACCGTCGCTGTGTTCATCAGATGGCCCTGCTGCTGCGCTTGGCCGCGGCTCTGGATCGCAGGCCTGAGCCGGTGATCTCAGCACTCCGTATTCATGCGGTGAAGGGAAGTCTGGATCTGGAGATCGTCCCTGAGCGGGTCAACCAGAACGTCAGCCTTGAACAGTGGAGCTTGGAGGGCTGCGCTGAGGTGGTGAAGGAGGCGGTTGGCGTGAATCTGCGCGTCAGGGTGCAGGGCTGAGCGGGATCCAGCGGATGTCATCCACAGCGCCAAGGGTGCGTGTCTCGGCGTCGGGAGAACTGAGCTGCACCAGATCAGGCCGGCCGGCGTAGATCTCCACCAGGTCAGGATTGTCAATCCTGCGCTCACCGTTCAGCAGCCCTTCGAATTTCACAACTCCCTCACGCCGTAGGGCGATCCAGCTGGGTTCGCTGCTGCTGATCGTGAGGCCCAGGTCGGCCGTTGGTGGCGCTGAAACGATGAGGGCATCGCGCTCATCTGCAACCTTGGTCACCTCCAGATCGGTTTCGCTTGGCTCAAGGGTTGGATTGGCAGGTTTCAACCCCTGGGCGAAGCGCGTCAACTCGGAGGCGTTGCTCCACACAACAAAGCCAAGGCCAGCAAGCCCGGCGAGGGCCACGAGGGGAAGTGGATTGAATGTTCTTCGGTTCTGAGGAGCGATGCCCCGCGGTGTTGTCCAGGGAGTCGCCCGTTTGGGCGGTTTGGTGGTGAGGGGGCCGAGGGTTTGAACCATGGCATCAGCATCCAAACCCAGATGCGAACTGATCCGGCGCACCATGGCCTTGATGAACACGGGTTCAGGCAGTTCGGTTTGATCGCCCCGTTCCAGTGCTGCCAGTTGCTCCTCGCCCATGTGCAGCTGGCTGGCGAGTTGGTTCTGGCTCAGGCTCGCAGCAGCCCGCGCCTCGGCCAACTGTCGCCCTGCTTCAACCAGGCCCGTGGCTTTGCCCTGGTCGTCCGCAAGACTCCGCTCGTTCATCAATGGGTCGATCGACCTCGTTCAAAGCTGAACTTAGGCCGATCCCACAGTGCAGTCAGCAACTAAGGGATTAAATCCCATCAAAAAATATGGGCGATACTGGATTCGAACCAGTGACCCCTTCCGTGTGAAGGAAGTGCGCTACCACTGTGCTAATCGCCCGCACAAAACGATCCTAAACCACCGCCTATTGGGGTTTCGGACGGAACAGGTGGTCGTGGTCAGGCGAGTAAAGCCGTGAGCGCTGGGGACCACCGGCAAGGGCAGGACTCACCACATAAAGCGTTGTGCGAATCAGATTGCGTTCCCGACTCAACGCACCCATCTCCCTGAGAGGGACAACGGTGAGCATCTGATCAGGCCAACTCACCCGATGTCCGATGGCCACGGGCGTGTCGGCGGGGTAGTGCTCCAGAAGGGTGGTTTGCACCTCTTCAACGTGTCGTGCACTCAAATAGATGCAAAGGCTGGCGCGCAGGGCGGCCAGCCGATCCAGCTGTTCCCGTTCCGGCACGCCGGTGCGACCCCCAGCGCGACTGAGAACAATGGTTTGCACCACGCCTGGGAGGGTGAGTTCGCTGGCGAGTCCGGCGGCTGCCGCTTGGTAGGCGCTTATCCCGGGAATCACTTCCACAGGGATTTCGGCGTCGCTTAGGGCGCAGATCTGTTCATTGATCGCGCTGTAGAGCGCCGTATCTCCATCGTGGAGCCGCACCACCCGTTTGCCCTGGCGCTGCCGGTCGATGAGCAGTGGGATCAGCTCTTCAAGCGTGGTCGTGCTGGTGCGGATGCGTTCGCAATCCGCCGGCGCCAGATCGGCAATGGCTGGACAGACCAGTGAATCTGTCCAGATCAGCACGTCGGCTTTGTTCAGACGGTCAGCCGCGCGAAGAGTGAGCAGGTCTGGAGCACCGGGGCCTGCGCCGACGAAACTGACAACGTGACTCAACTGCGTTGGCCTGATGGATCAGGCAGGGGTCGCTTCCGTTGATATAGCCACCAAAGCCCCAGTACGCCGAATGCGACCAGGGTGCAACTCATCAATTGAGCGATGCGGATTCCCCCGTCGCAAGCCGGTGGAAGCGAACCGATGCAGAGAGGATCAATGCGCAGACCTTCGATCCAGACACGGCCAAGGCTGTAGCCCACCAAGTACACACAACTCATGGCGCCCGATGGGAGCATCCCAGGAGCTTTGAGTCCGCGGCGAAAGAGCAGCATCAACAGTCCGAAGAGCAGCAGGTTCCAGATCGATTCGTAGAGGAACGTCGGGTGGAAAAATTCCGACGTGCTGTACATCACGGGGCGGCTCTGCGCCGGGATGAACAGCTTCCACGGCAGGTCAGTTGGAACCCCGAAGGCCTCGGAATTGAAGAAATTCCCCCAGCGACCGATGGCCTGTCCCAAGGCCACGGAGGGAACCAACACATCCAGCACATCCCAAAAGGGTTGCCGGCGCCAGCGGCAGAACAGGATCAGCGTGATTGTTCCCGCCAGCAAAGCACCGTGGATGGCGATCCCTCCTTCCCAGATGGCCAGGGCCTTGAGCGGGTTGGAGGCGTAGTTGTGCCACTCGAAGGCCACGTAGTAAATCCGTGCTCCGATCACGGCAAACAACACGAGCACGGGCAGCAGATCGCTGACCAGGCCGTTCTCCAGCTGTCGAAGCTTGGCCAGTCGGCTGGAGAGGTTCAGTCCAATCAAGACGGCTGTTGCAATCAGCAGTCCGTACCAACGCAGGGGAAGGAACCAGTTTTGGGTGTGAGGCAAAAATTCCCCTGGCGACTGGAAGGTCGCCAGGGGAAACAGGGCTTCAACAGCCATAGCGATCAGAAGTTGCCTTCAGCGGCCTGAACCTTTTCGATCTGCTTCTTCTTCAGCACCAGCATGATCTGAGCCAGAGCCACCGCCGCGAAGAAGGCGAGCAGGCCGTAGATCCGAACGGGGTTCTGCAGAACAATCTCTGCGTCCACCTGGCCGAAGCCGCCCACGTTGGGGTCGTTGGTAAGGGCAGCACCGGCTTCGATGCTGTCACCAACGCTGACCAGAACTTCAGGACCAACCGGAATGGTCTCGCTCACGCTGCTGCCGTCAGCAGCCTTGATGCTGACCACGCTGGCGCCGTTGTCGCCGGGTTCGATGGAGGCAATGGTGCCGCTGGCAGGAGCCGTGTAGACGGTGTTGTTGCTCTTCTCACCGGTGGGATACACCTGGCCACGGCCACGGTTGCCACCCACGTGGATCTGGTACTTGCCGAAGTGGATGTTGCTGTCGGTGGCCGGATCAGGAGACAGCACAGGGAAGACGATCTCTTGGTGCTCATCACCAGGAATAGGTCCCACCAGCAGGATGTTGGGCTGGTCGTCGCTGTACTGGGTGAAATAGACGCCTTCTGTTTCTTCCTTGATCTCGTCGGTCCAGCGGTCCTGAGGAGCCAGGGTGAAGCCATCAGGAAGCATCACAACAGCGCCTACCTGCAGACCCACATCGCTGCCGTCGGCACCGATCTCCTGCAGGCCCTTTTCGTAAGGAACCTTGACGCTGGCGGTGAAGACGCTATCGGGGAGGACCGATTGAGGAACTTCAGCCTGGGTCAGCTTTTTGGCCAGGTGGCAGTTGGCGCAAACAATCTTGCCGGTGGCTTCCCTGGGGCTGTCGTAATTCTGTTGAGCCCAGAAGGGATACGCCCAGCTGGCAGCCGGAGCGATCAGCAGAGCCAGTCCGATGACCAGCGATCCAAGGAAAAGCGAGAGGTGACGACGCATGGGACGGTGAGGGGATGCAGGCGTAGGGAAAGGAAAAATCAGGCCCACCAGGGCTTATCACCAGTTCGGAAGTCGGTCTCGGTCCACTGGCTCACGAACACGTTGTCGTTCTCTACGCTGACGTTCGCCAGGGCCAGGGAGAGAGGGGCAGGGCCACGGACGACTTTGCCGGTGGCGTCGTACTGACTGCCGTGACAGGGGCACATGAACTTGTTGGCGCCGCTGTTCCAGGGAACAACGCAACCGAGGTGGGTGCAGATGGCGTTGATGCCGTAGCTGCCGATGGCGTCTTCGCCTTCAACGATCAAATAGGTGGGATCGCCTTTGAGGCCCTGCACCAGGCTGCGATCGCCCTCGGGGTGGCTGGAGAGCCAGCCGCTGGCTGTGATCGGGTTGCCCAGCTCATCCTTGGCGCTGGTGCCACCGCCACTGCCCGCGGCCTTGGGGGGGATGAAGTAATTCGCTACCGGGTAGAGGGCTCCCAGGGCCACACCGGTGACGGAGCCGAACGTCAGCAGATTCATGAACTGCCGACGACCCATTCCGGGCACATCGCTCGAGGAGAGTTGGGTCATGGCGGACGTTCATCCAGCTCGGATTGGCGACCATTATGGATGCTTAAGTGCCTGTCAAGCTTTGCAACGACAGGCGTCTACCTGTCCCTGCCGCCCCTGCTTCTGTGCTTGATATCGCCAACTCCATGCCCGAGCCGCCGCTCAGTGTTGACGAGGTGATGGCCTGTCTACGCCAGCGCTGGCGGGCGACTTACGACCTTCAGCTGGTGGTTCGACGCCGTCGTTTGTACCTCCAGGTGATGTGGGCTTATCTCGAGCAACAGTCGTTTCCGATGGACCTTGAGGCCTATCGGCAGCATCTCGGTGAGGTGCTGGATGTTGTGAATCGTCTTGGTTTGGCGGGTGAGGTGCGCCAATGGCTCGGTTTCACCCGCGACAAACCCCGTCTTGGTAAGGCGTTGAGTCTTCCGCTGGAGGCGACAGGGCCGGAAGCGGAAACGCTGATCAAGGAGTTTCTGGTCTGAAGGATTCGGTCAGGGCCACCAGGCCGACGCCGATCAGGAACAGTGCCGTGATCGCTCCAGCCAGCAGCAGCATCGTGATCGGATCGGTGGATGGCGTCAGCACCGCTCCAGCCAGGGCTGAACCCAGCACAACCCAGCGCCAGGCCCCAAGCATCGGCCTCCAGCGCACCAGCCCCAGGGCCCCGAGGAGCAGTTGCAGAACAGGGAGCTGAAACGCCAGCCCGGTGGCCAGCATCAGCAGCAGAACAAAATCCAGATAACGCTCGATCGACCAGAGCGGCTCCACCACATCGGCGCCGTAGCTCACCAGAAAACGAAGGGCGGCTGGCACCAGGGCCCACCAGGCAAAGGCCAGGCCCGCCATGAACAGAACCGCGGAGCCAGCGACGGCAGGGGCGATCAGGCGTCGTTCGCGGATCGTCAGGCCCGGCAGCACAAAGGCCAGGATCTGAAACAGCACATAGGGCAGGGCCAGGGTGAGGCCGGCGTAGCCGGCTACCTTCAGCGAGACGAATAAAAACTCGCCCGGTGCCAGTTGAAGGAAATGAATTCCGCTGGCTGGCGCTTCCAGCAGGCGCACCAGAGGTTTAACCCCCAGCAGGCAGGTCAGCGCTGCAACAACAACGGCCAGCAAGCTGCGCAGAACCCGTTGACGTAGTTCCTCAAGGTGATCCACCAGAGGCATCTCCACCTCATTCGGCAGATCGGCATCGCCAGGTGCCCTCCCAATGCGAATGGGCGGTGGTGGCTGCAGAGCTGGGGGACCTTCGGGGCGCTCAGACACGGACGCAGGACGGGCGGCGCAACAGGTCAGCCCGAATGTGGGCTCAGGCTAGGGGCAAGCAGCCGCTCTTCCGCGCCCTGGGGATCCCCCCAGCGGATTTCAGCTTGTCCATGGCGCACGGTGCCCGGGCCGGCACCGGGAATGCGCTGCAGCTGATCGGTGGGCACCATCACCACCGCCACTCGCGTGTTGCCCCGCGCGCGGCTGAAATAGGCCGCCAGATCCGTTGCCATCGCCAGGTCGGATTCCTCAGCCAGCCCGTTGGAGCTCTTCAACACCACGTGACTGCCTGGGCATTCCTGGGCGTGAAACCAGAGGTCACCACTGCGGGCCTGGCGCAGCGAGATCCAGTCGTTCTGGCGGTGATTCCGCCCCACCTGCACCTTGAGACCTCCGGGAGTGTTCAGTTCCAGCGGCTTGGGCTGGTCCCGTTGACGCTGCTGTCGCGTGCTGCGACGGCGTTCCTTGGGCTGCAACAGCTCATCGAGTTCCTCCCGCAGATCATTCAGGGCGGCGAGGCGTGCCGGGCCGTCCTGCCAGGTGGCACTCAGTTGATCTTCGATGAAGGTTTCGCTCGCGCTGATCAGCTCAAGCCGTTGCTGATGGTGCTCCAGCCGCTGCTCAAGGATCGGGCGCGATCTCCGCAGTTTTTTGGCCCTGCGATAGAGCGACTGGGCTTCATCGACCTGGTCGCGGCTTGGGTTTCCGAGGCAGAGGAGAGCGTCCGCCTGGCGTTGAAGAGCCTCGTGCCCTTCGGTGGCCTTCAGGCGCTGGTGTTGGTCCTGCTGAGCTGCCTGTTCTTTGCTGCGCCAACGCTCCAGGCGTTGACGCAGATCTTGGCTGACCCGTGCCAGGGCCCGTTGCTCTTGGGATTGCTGGTGCAGGGATCCCAGGGTGAGCGCCAGAGCGGACTGTGGCTGCACTTCACCCTGGGGAGCTCCCCAGACCCGGTAACGACCGTCGTTCTCCACCACCAGGGCGAACTGCTCACGCTCGAGCTGGTCCAACCAGAGCGACCAGCGTTCAAACAAGTGGCACCAGTGGCGTGCATCCAGGCTGTCCACCGGGGTGTTCAGATGGTCGCCGGCGAGCTGTAGAGCAAGGGCTGGGCTGATCCCCTGATAGGTCTGCTGGAGGGCCTTGCGAAGGGCGATCGGAACGAGAGAGAGCCGCTCCTTCCAGCGTTCAAAGCCCTCCGTTGGATCCGGTGCCAACCCCTGCAGCATCGGGGGTGGGCTGTAGCAATCACCGGTGGAGAGAGGGCGCACGCGGGACTGATGGTCCCGGACCTGTCGCCCCAGGGCAATGATCCGGCGCTGCTCATCCAGCAGCAGCAGGTTGCTGTGCCGTCCCATCAGCTCCAGCACGAGCACCCGCTGGATCGGTTCCCCAGGGCGTTGGGCAAACCGGAATTCCACCACCCGTTCAAAACCGCTCTGGTGGAGCTCCACCAGAGCCAGCTGGCGGAGGCTGTGTTGCAACTGTTGGGCGAAGGTGCTGCCGCTGCCGCTGCGCGGGGGAGGGTTGACCTCCACCAGCCGAGGGGCCTCGGCTTGCCAGCTCAGTTCCAGCCACACCATCCCCTTGAGGCTGCGGCATCCCAGTTGAATCGTTGCCGGGTCCGGTTGTTGAGCCTTCTCGAAGCGGCTGGGCACCAGCTTTGGGCGCAGATCCCAGAGCACCGCGCGCAGCGTGGTGAGATCCATTGGCTGCAGGCTGGTGGAGGCGATCACCTGGAGCACCGGGTGGGGCATTGGGGCTTCCTACTCTGCTGACCCACGCAGACGCCGCGATGTCCACCAGTGGAAAGCTCACCTTGATCACCGGCCCCAGTGGAGTCGGCAAGGGAACGCTGGTGAACCAGCTGCTGGAACGGCACCCCCAGATCTGGCTGTCGGTGTCGGCCACCACCCGTTCTCCGCGCCAGGGGGAGCAGAACGGCATCAACTACTTCTTCCACAGCCGTGCGGGGTTTGAGGCCTTGGTGGAGCAGGGAGGTTTTCTCGAGTGGGCGGAATTCGCGGGGAATTGCTACGGCACCCCCCGAGGTCCTGTGGAAGAACAGATGGCGGCGGGGCGCCCCGTGCTTCTGGAGATTGAGTTGGAAGGTTCCCGCCAGGTGCGTCGCAGTTTTCCGGACGGTTTTCAGATTTTTCTGGCTCCCCCCAGCTTTGAAGAATTGGAGCGCCGGATCCGTGGGCGCGGAACCGATGCGGAGGATGCCATTCAGCGCCGCTTGACTCGCGCTCGCGAGGAACTCGAGGCCCAACAGGAATTCGATGCTGTCGTGATCAATGACGAGCTCGAATCAGCGTTGAACCAGGTGGAGACGCTGATGGGTCTGGGATAAAGCAGAGCTGCTTTTTGCAACGCTGATCGTTGCAACCCTGACTTTCGCAACGGGGGCAGGCACAAAAAAAGGGAACCCGAAGGTTCCCTTGCCTCTTGAAAATCAACCCAGATTTACATCGGGTGGAAGAGAAGATCGGGGAAGAAGCGGTTCCACTCGATCAGGATTCCTGCGGTGGCGGTGAACCAAATGGCTGCAACCACTGGAGCTGCGGTCAGAAACTTGTTCATTGTTGAGGGAGCAATGGTTGAAGTCGTTTAAATCAGCGTGGTGAAACAGTCACCTTGCTGTCGTCTTCGAGCAGCTTGCCGCTGGTGAATTCACCGAAGGCAGCCAGAGGCCAGGTGGCAGCAGCCAGAAGGCTCTTGATGGCGATGCTGCGATCGATGAAGATTTCGTATTGGGCAGCATTCTTGCCGCGAGTTGCTTTCAGGTACTCACGACCGGCCCAGCCGATGCAGCCGGCGACGTACAGGAACATGATCCCGGGATACACAAAATCACCGGCGTGGCTCCAGCGGCCATCGACGATCAGGTGAGGAAGGCCATCCTCACCACAGGAGGCCTGGCTGTACATCTCGAAGCGAGCTTTGGCCTGAGGCGTGGTGGCAGCGGCAGCACGCTGCTGGAAGCGGGCGCTTTCTGAGCAGGGGGTGAGGCCAGCCACATCCGCCTTGGCGACGGGGGCGAAGCCGAACACCAGGAGTGCTGAAAGCACGACGGCGAAGAGACGACGCATCGGAACAATTCCTCTGAACGGTGCCCCGAAAGGGCAAGATGTCACAAGTCGGACAGTAGGGGAGGCGCATCGCTTCGATGCATGCAGTGCTTGCCCTCGAAACAAGTTGTGACGAGTCCGCTGCAGCGGTCCTGCGCCGTCACGGGGATGGGCGAATTGACGTTCTGGCGTCGCGGATTGCATCTCAGGTTGAAGAGCATGCCCGTTGGGGTGGTGTTGTGCCCGAAATCGCTTCGCGCCGCCACGTTGAGGCCCTGCCGGGGTTGGTGGAGGCCGTTGTTGACGAAGCGGGTGTCGCTCTGGGGCAGCTGGATGCCATCGCGGCCACGATCACTCCAGGTCTGGCCGGGGCTCTGATGGTGGCCTCGGTGACGGGTCGCACCCTTGCTGCGCTGCATCAGCGCCCCTTTCTCGGCGTCCATCACCTGGAGGGCCATCTGGCTTCGGTGATGCTTGGAGATGCCCCACCGCAGGCTCCTTATCTGGTGTTGCTTGTGAGCGGGGGCCACACGGAGCTGATCCTGGTGGCTTACGACGGCGGGATGACGCGGCTCGGCCGAAGCCACGACGATGCCGCTGGAGAAGCTTTCGACAAGGTGGCCCGCCTGCTTGGTCTGGGATACCCCGGAGGCCCTGCCATCCAGGCTGTAGCCGAAACGGGTGATGCAACGCGCTTTCGCCTGCCCAAGGGGCGGATTTCATTGCCGGGCGGCGGTTTTCACCCCTACGACTTTTCCTTCAGTGGTCTGAAGACCGCCATGCTCCGCACTGTGGAAACTTTGCGGCAAAACCCTGATCCGCTGCCTCTTGCCGACCTGGCGGCCAGTTTTGAACAGGTGGTGGCCGATGTTTTGGTGCAGCGCAGTCTTCGCTGTGCTGAAGACCATGGTGTTCAGCAACTGGTGATGGTTGGGGGCGTCGCAGCGAACCGTCGCTTGCGCCAGAGCATGCTCGAACAGGGGAAGCAGCGGGGCATAACGGTCTCCATCGCTCCGCTGGCCTTCTGCACCGACAACGCCGCCATGATCGGAGCCGCGGCCTTGCTGCGTCTGGGCCAGAACACGGAATGCACGTCTCTTGAATCCGGGGTTGCAGCCCGCTGGCCCTTGGATCAGGCCAATGCGCTTTACACACCAGACCCACCTTTTTAGGAAGCCTTTAGGCTTGAAGGGCGCTGCTCGGTCTCTGCGTCGTGGACCAACCGGAAACCAGGTCAGATGCTCCGGAACCCGTGGAGGCTGATGAGCTGAACGCCTGGAAGCGTGGCTTCACTCCACAGGCCGAAATCTGGAACGGCCGTCTGGCGATGATCGGCCTCTCCGCAGGGATAGCTGTTGTTCTTTTGGTGCGTGTGTTCAGCGGTGGCTGATCAGCTTCGGCCCCGCAGGGCATGAGCCAGCTCGTTGGGTTTGAGGCTGACGGCAACCGCTTGATCACCGTCAATGCGACCCGACTCCACCAGGGCCAGCAGCGATTGAATGGTGGTCACCATCCCATCGAATCCGCTGCGCTCCATGATCTCCTCCACCTCATCGAGCGCCCCCCGCTGGATGTAGTCCTTGCAGGCGTCGGTGTTGATCAGAATGTCGTGATACGCCGTCCGTTTTGCATCTGTTGTCTTGATCAAGCCCTGGGCGATCACCCCTAGCAACGACTCGGACAACGAACGGCGAACACTCTCCTGCTCTCTTCAGGCGGATACATGCCGAGAACCCGTTCCACGGTCTTCACCGCTGAATTGGTGTGCAGCGTTCCGAACACCAGGTGGCCGGTCTGGGCCGCTTCCAGGGCCGTGGAAAGGGTTTCCTGATCCCGGATTTCGCCCACCAGAATCACATCGGGGTCTTCCCGCTGAGCAGCCCTTAGGGCGTTGTGGAATCTGAGAGTGTGCAACCCCACTTGCCGGTGCCGGATGAGGGACTTGCGGCTCTCGTGCACGAACTCGACGGGATCCTCGATCGTTAGGATGTGGCGCGCCTCGTTGCGGTTGATCCAATCGATCATGGCCGCCAAGGTTGTGCTTTTGCCGGACCCTGTCGGTCCGGTCACCAGGATCAGTCCCTTCGGACGGGCCGCGAGGCTCTCCAGCACGCAGGGGAGATTCAGCTGCTCCATGGTGAGGATCGTCTGCGGAATTAGGCGCAGCACCATCGCCGGCCCCCGCAGTGAATCCATCAGGTTGATGCGCACGCGCACGAAGGTGAAGGCATGGGAGCCGTCAAATTCCTTGTCGCGGTTGAAGCCATCGATCTGCTGTGGCGTCAGGATTTCCTGGAGCCATCCCTGAAAGACCTCGGCGCGGGTGACCGGCCAATCCGTGCCCTGCATGTCTCCCCGGGCCCGGTAGCGCGGCACTTTCCCAACCCCCAGGTGGACATCGGAATGGCCGGCATCATGGGCGATGCGCACGATCTCTTCGAGGCTTGGAGAGCCATCTGCAGCGGATCGGGGTGCCGGGTTGTGACCCTCCCGAAGTCCTTCTGGGCTACGGGATGCGGTTGGGCGCGGCGCGAAGCTGGGGGGGAAACCGGCTGAGCCACGTTGATGGCAAGGGATCTGTTTTCAGGATCGTCTCGATGCTGGAACTGGCAAGGATTTCTCGCTGTTCTCTCCGGGTTAACGCCCGTAAACTCCAGCGGTCCGTCTGGATGGAATGGCTGAACAGCCCCGCGTCACGCTCGTTCTGGGAACGCGTCCGGAGGCGATCAAGCTGGCTCCGGTCATCCGGACGTTCCAAGCCTGTGATGCATTGCAGACCCGTGTCGTCCTGACCGGTCAGCACCGCGAAATGGTGGGCCAGGTGATGGATCTGTTCAATCTCCAGGCGGATCAGGATCTCAATCTGATGGCACCCCGTCAGACCCTGACCCATGTCACCTGTGCTGCGCTGCAGGGGCTGCGGGAAGACTTTCAGGCTTACCCCCCGCAGTTGGTTCTGGTGCAGGGCGACACCACCACGGCGTTTGCCGCTGGTTTGGCTGCGTTTTACGAGCAGATCCCGGTTGGTCATGTGGAGGCCGGCCTGCGCACTGACAATCTTCTGGATCCCTTCCCGGAAGAAGCCAACCGTCGGCTCCTTTCCCAGATCGCAACCCTTCATTTCGCGCCGACGCTCAAGGCCGAATCCAACCTGAAAGCATCCGGGGTGGTCGGGGAGATCGCCGTGACCGGCAACACCGTGATCGATGCCTTGTTGTTGATGGCGGAATCAGCCCCGGATGTTCAGTTTGATGGCCTCAACTGGGATCAACAGAGGGTGATCCTCGCCACGGTGCATCGCCGTGAAAACTGGGGTGAGCGGCTGCACGACATCGCTGCAGGAATGCTGCAGGTGCTTGAGCGCTACCCCGACACGGCGCTTCTGCTGCCGATGCACCGCAACCCGACGGTGCGTGAACCGCTGCAGTCCCTGCTTGGGAGCCATCCCCGTGTCGTTCTGACCGAACCTCTGGACTACGACCGTCTCGTTGCAGCGATGAAAGGTTGCTGCCTGTTGCTCACCGATTCCGGTGGTCTCCAGGAGGAGGCCCCTGCGCTCGGCAAACCCGTGCTGGTTCTGCGGCGAACCACAGAGCGGCCGGAGGCCGTTGATGCGGGCACCGCCCGGCTGGTGGGCACCGATCCCGATGTGATCCTGGAGGAGACCTCGCGGCTGCTTGGGGATGCCACGGCCTATCAAGAGATGTCCCGCGCCGTTAACCCCTTCGGCGATGGTCACGCCAGCGAACGCATCCTTGAACGCTGTCGGCGAAAGCTCGGGGTCTGAAGCGTCCCTCAGCAGCGATGGCTGTTACCGCTGGTGGCTGCGGCGCTGCCTGGGTGCCGGCGAAGGGTGCCTCCTTTTCGTGGGTCTGAATCCCTCGAGAGCTGATGGCCAGCGTGATGATCCGACCCTGCGCCGTTTGATCGGCTTCGCCAGGCAATGGGGATATCGGGAGTTGCTGGTGCTGAATCTGTTCGCCCGGATGTCGCCGTCTCCGGCGGCGCTGCTGCGGGTGAAGGACCCCATCGGTGAGCAGAACGACGCGATCTTGAACCGCTGGTTCAACCACTGGTCCCGAACATCTGGGGTTGATCTCTGGTGTGGATGGGGGGCGAATGGGGCGCGATGGGACCGGGCTCAGCTGGTTCTTGGAACCATTCAGCGTTTGCTGCCGCACCGCCGACGCTCCGTTCCCGACTCGCCGCATCCTCTGATGCTGGGACAGACGGCCTCGGGGCAACCGCGCCATCCGCTTTATGCCCCGCGTAACGCCTGTCTTCGCCCTCTTCTCTGGGCAGACCCGGAACCGATCCGTCATCCTGTGGGGACCGTGATGGATGTCTTTCCGCGCTGATGTCCCGTACGCCCCGCCGCTACGCCGTCCATCTCCACCTTGTGGGAGGGCAAACCGAACGGGTGTTTTTTCCGAAACTCGAGACCTTCCAGGAGTGGTACCAAGGGGTGGTTAATGCCGAGAACCAGGGCGGTTTCGTCAACGTTCCCCTCAGTGATCTGGAGGGCGAGTATCTGGTCGTACGCCCCCAAGCGGTGATCGGCTTGCGCGTGGAACCTCAGTTCTCCTCTGTCGATGACGCCTGAGCGTCTGGGCCTCCTCTGGGGCGTCACGGTTTCCTCGGGCGCTGCAGCCCGTTTTCTGGCGGCCAAGTCGGAATTTCCTGGGGTGGTGTTGCTGCTCTTGTCGGGGCTGCTGATCGGTCGCTCGGGTCTGGGTTGGGTGGAACCCCTTGATCTCGGCTCCGGGCTTGGAACCGTGGTGGGTCTTCTTGTCAGCCTGGTGCTGTTCGATGGCGGACTGAATCTGCGTCTGCCTGGAGACACGATCAAGGCCACGGTGCAGCGCATCGCAGCCCTGCGTCTGTTGATCTCCCTGGGAGGCGGTCTGTTGGCGGCCCATTGGCTTGCGGGCCTCAGCTGGTCGCTTGCGGCTGTGTTCAGTGCCATCGTGCTGGCCACGGGGCCAACGGTGGTCACACCCCTGGTGCGTCAAATTCGGCTCGCACCTCCTCTGGGCGAAGTCCTGGAGGCTGAGGGACTGGTGCTTGAGCCGATTGGCGCCGTTTTAGCCCTGCTGCTGTTGGAGCTTGTTCTTGGCAACCTGCATGGCTGGCGGGAGGTGATGCTCGGCCTGCTGTATCGATTGGGCGGTGGTGTGCTGATTGGCGCGAGCGTCGGCTGGCTGCTGTCAGAACTGCTGCGACGGCTCAAACCCGATCAGTTGAAGGGGCTCCCGCTTCAGCTCAGTCTGGGTTTGCTGTTTCTGATGTATGGCGTCAGTGAGTGGCTTCTGCCGGAATCCGCCCTGCCTGCTTCGGTGGCGGCGGGCATCGTTGTCGGTCGACGTCCAGGCCCCCACACCGCTGAATTGGATGGTTTGATTCAGGAACTGGCGCAGTTGGCGATCACGATGCTGTTTCCGCTGCTGGCTGCTGACGTCTCCTGGGCTGAACTCAGTCCGCTGGGTTGGGGCGGCATCCTCTGTGTGCTGTCGTTGATGCTCGTGGTGCGTCCGATCGGCGTAGGTCTGGCCACCATCGGGTTGCCCTACGAGCTTGAACAACGGCTATTCCTGGGTTGGCTCGCTCCGCGAGGCATCGTCACCGCAGCGGTGGCCTCTCTCTTCGCGATTCGCTTGGAGCAGGCCGGCATCCTGGGGGCAGGACGCCTTCAGGGGTTGGTGTTCCTCACCATCCTGATGACCGTTGGTCTTCAGGGCCTCACGGCTCAGCCGTTGGCTCAGGCTCTTGGCCTAGTCAAAGCTGAGGATGACGAGCCTGCCTCAGCCGAGGCAGCGGCGCAGACGCGGCAGGTCCTCACCGATTCGGGCCAGCAATGACCAGGTGGTGATCAGATCGGGGCCTTGAAGACGCCCCAGCAGAGCGGCGCGCAGTGACTTCATCACAACCCCTTTCTTCACACCGGCTGCTTTGGCGGCATCCCCTAGCCAAGCCTTGGCTTGATCCACCTCGCTGCCGTCCCAAGGGTTGTTCTCGAGTCGCTGAAGCAGGTCCGCAATGGCCGCTTTGGCTCCTTCGATCGAGAGTTGCTCGAGCGCATCGTCTTGGAGTTCCGGACGATCAAAGAACGATTCCGCCTGATCGACGCCATCGTTGAGCAGGGTGAGGGATGGCCCCAGCAAGGCGCAGAGGTCCAGGCACCAGCTCTTGTCGCTAGGAGCGGTCCAACCCCGTTCGGTCCAAAGCGGCGTCAGTTCCTCCAGAAGATGGTCCGCTGTCCAGCCGTGCAGAACCTGGGCATTCAGCCAGTTGAGCTTGTCCCAGTCGAAACGCGCCCCGGCTTTATTGACACGGTCGAAACCAAAAACGGCTGCGGCTTCACGCAAGCTGAACCGTTCCTCCATGCCCTCCGGTACGGACCACCCCAACAAGGTCATGTAGTTGGCGATGGCGTCAGGGGTGTAACCCATGGCGCGGAAGTCGTTGATGGAGGTCACCCCATCCCGCTTTGAGAGCTTGCGTCCCTCGGCATTGAGGATGAGAGGAGCGTGGGCAAAGGTCGGCAAGGGCAGGCCCAGCGCTTCGTAGAGGAGCAGTTGCTTGGCGGTGTTGGCAATGTGATCTTCACCGCGGATCACATGGGTGATGTCCATCGCGGCGTCATCCACCACCACAACAAGGTTGTAGAGGGGGTCGCCGATTTGATCCGCCGGGGCGCGACGGGCAATCACCATGTCTCCGCCAAGGTCTGAGCCTCGCCAGCTCATGGCACCACGCACCAGATCATTCCAGCGAATTTCGGCAGCGTCATCGATGCGAAAGCGAATCACCGCTTCACGGCCTTCTGCCTGAAACGCCTGCTCTTGCTCAGGGGTCAGAGACCTGTGGCGGTTGTCGTAGCGCGGCGCTTGATTGGCCGCTTTCTGCGCATCGCGCATGGCCGTGAGTTCCGTTTCGCTGGCGTAGCAGCGGTAGGCCAATCCCCGATCGAGCAGGGTCTGTATGGCATCACGGTGCTGACCCACCCGTTCGCTCTGGATGACGGGTTCCTCGTCCCAATTGATCCCTAGCCACTGCAAGCCTTCGAGAATGTTCTGGGTGTACTCGGGCTTGGACCGCTCCTTGTCGGTGTCTTCAATGCGCAGCACGAACGCGCCTTGCTCGTGCTTGGCGTAGAGCCAATTGAAAACAGCGGTTCGCGCCGTTCCAATATGGAGCGTGCCCGTCGGGCTGGGGGCCAATCGAACGCGCACCATCGTGGCTCTTGGTGGTGAGAACGGGACCGACGGGATTCGAACCCGCAACTTCCGCCGTGACAGGGCGGTGCTCTAACCGGTTGAACTACGGTCCCAGATTTGATTCAGAACTCGCGAGACGCGCTCCGAAGAATCTGATCTGTGTCGCTTGCGCGACCTGATAAGTATCAACTGTCGCCCTGCCCTCCGTCAACAACTGAGCCATGGATCAGCCTGGTTTTGTCATCCGGGCGCCGCCATAGAAAAAATCCCGACGACAAAGTCGCCGGGACATGAGGGAAGACATCGGCTCAACGCCGAACGACCAACGATTCAAGGACGGAATCCTGCAGGTTCGATGAGCCGAACCTGATTGCCGCGGGCTGTGAATTCACGCCCTTGATCACTCTGAACGACCACACGGCCGCCGGACTTGACGCGTATCACTCGGGCACGGACCCAGCCGAGGGCGGCTGACTCCAACACCTTCACAACATCACCAGGTTGAAGATCCAACTCCATGCTCAGAACCGGGAAACTGCACGAGGGGAACATCGGACGCGCCGTGGAGGACTCGAACCCCCGACATCAGGTTTTGGAGACCTGCGTTCTACCAACTGAACTAACGGCGCAAGGCGATGTACCCCTCAGCCAACGTTGAAGTTGGCAACTGATTGAACGAGGTCGAAACCTCAGCGATCGAAGCGCTGCTTCACGCGGGTGGCCTTGCCCACCCGTTCCCGCAGATAGAAAAGCTTCGCCCTGCGCACTTTACCGCGCCGTTCCACCTTGATGGAAGCCACCTGGGGGCTGTGCAGCATGAACACCCGCTCAACGCCGATGCCCTGGAAAATCCGGCGCACGGTGATGGTCTGGTTGAGGCCACCATGGCGCTTGGAGATCACCACACCTTCGTAGGGCTGAACACGCTCCTTGTTGCCCTCGCTGATGCGAACACCAACGCGCACGGTGTCGCCCACATAGATCTCAGGGAGATCATCCTTCTGCTGAGACGACTCAAAGGAGCGAATCAGAGCTTCAGGGCTCAGTTTCTTGGCAGGGGCACCGGAAGCTTTGCTGGCCTTCGCCGCTGCCTCAGGTGCTGTTTCCACAGCCGTTTCGGTGTTGTCGTCGGTCACCGCTGTGTCCTTCGAATCGGCTGCCATCCCAGCTCCGCGTTGAATCGCCAAACTATGAGTGTACCTTTCGACGCCATCGCTCCATCAGGAGCCCCATGCCTGTGATCAGCATCCACAGCAGGCCGATGGCGTTGAGAAGAACGACGACCGGTTCCAGGGTGGAACCAAGCCATTCACCCTCGTGCACGACCATTAACCAGTGAACCTGGTCTCGGCTGGCTCCGAACCAGTCCCGGGCCAGGCGATAACTGACACCGGAGAACACCGTCACCAGCAATGGCGCCAGAACGAAGGGTGCAACGCTTCGATGCAGTTCCCGCAAGCGCGCAAGCAGCGACATGACCGGCATCAATTCGGTTGCTGTTGATAGCGTGACGGATATTGGGCTGAGCCATGAATCTCTTTGCTGATCTTCTGGCATCCACCCAGGCAGCGCAGGGGCAAGTGACGGCGACGGGCCCGCGCATTCAGAAGCGTCGCGGCGTTGAGATCAAATCAGCCCGTGAAGTGAAGATCATGCGCCAGGCCAGCCACATCGTCGCCACCGTGCTGCGGGAGGTGATGGGAATGGTGGAGCCAGGTCAGACGACGGGAGATATTGATGCCTATGCAGAAAAACGCATTCGAGAGATGGGGGCGACCCCAAGTTTCAAGGGCTACCACGGTTTTCCGGCGAGCATCTGCGCCAGCATCAACAACGAAGTGGTGCATGGCATCCCCAGTCCGAAGCGTGTGATCCGCCAGGGCGATCTGCTGAAGGTGGATACCGGCGCCTATTTCGAGGGCTACCACGGCGACAGCTGCATCACGATCTGCGTGGGAGATGCACCCCAAGAAGCACAGACCTTGAGCCGTGTTGCCAAGGAAGCCTTGATGGCTGGTCTGAGCCAGGTCAAAGCAGGTAACACCCTGCTGGATATCGCTGGAGCCGTTGAAGACCACGTCAAGGCCAACGGTTTCAGCGTTGTGGAGGATTACACCGGCCACGGTGTCGGCCGGAACCTGCACGAAGAACCTTCCGTGTTCAATTTCCGCACCGACGAGCTCCCCAACGTCACCCTGCGTCCTGGCATGACCCTGGCGATTGAGCCCATCCTCAATGCCGGCAGCAAGGCCTGCCGCACCTTGCGGGATCAGTGGACTGTCGTGACCCGCGATGGCTCCCTCTCGGCGCAGTGGGAGCACACCGTTCTGGTAACCAGTGATGGATGCGAGATCCTTACGGATCGGGGCGACTGAGGATCCGGCTGTAAGCCCGCCGTCCAAGCTCGGTCAGAGGCATCAAGAGATACGTCAGTGGGTTTGGTGTCACGATCACCAGGCGAAACCCCCAGCTCGCCTGGCGCAGTACCTGGGTGGCGACGAAATCGGCGCCCATCACTCCAATCGGGTTGAGCGACGAGCGAAAGGGGCCGAGCACAAGCTTGCGCAGGATCAGGGCTTCGCGTCCGGTGGCATCAAGCACTGCGCCGCGGATGCTCACAAGTTGCCCCAGCATTCGCTTGGTGAGTTCATACACGGGACTGACGGCAGGCTGAATTTCAGCCTCTGAGGTGTTGATCCACACCTCCCTCGGATCAGCCTGCGGCGATGCTCTGCTGATGGCCTCAAATCGCTGCATCAGCCTCCAGCTGCTCAACGTGTTGATCTCCAGCGCCTGATTGATCACTTGAGGGCTTTGGCCGCCTTGAGGATTGATCCCGTGGTTCAGCACCAGAACATCGAGCTCCTCCAAATCGGCGTCTAAGCTGGCTTCATCTCCGCAGTTCCAGCTCACCCAACGGTGTGGGCCGTCCGCTTGCTCTGGAGGTATGGATCCGTGGGTGAAACCGACGACGTGGGCGCCTGCGGAACGGAAGCAACGGGCCAGGGCTGCGCCGAGGGCTCCACGAGCGCCTGTGATGCCGATCCGTTTGCCGAGAAAGGGGGACTGGGCCATGGGGCCAGCTTGGGGCATCCTTGAAACGAGCGGAGCACGAATCAAGCACCAGCTGTGTCAGATGCCGCCCAACTGGTTCTGTTCGCTCCCTACTGCGGTGGCGTCAGTCGCGAGCAGGATCTATCCGCAGCCCTGCAGATCCTGGGGCGGGGCGCACTGCAGGGGCGGCGTCCGGTGGTCGGAAGCGATGGACACCCCTACGAACTCCGCTGGAATGGGGTCGCTGCACCGATGGAGAGGCTGGACTGTCAGCTTCGTTTTCCCGGTCATCCCGAGGGAGATTTTGATTTCGCCGTCACCACCCATCAGCTGGTGGTCTGGTTGATGGATTGTTCCCATCTGCAGCCATCGGAGCCCAATTTGCCCAATGGGTTCTGGCAGTGGTTGTTGATCGAGCGCGGAGATGCTCCTGAACAGGCCTAGATTCAGTGGTGTCAGGCATCACCTCCATGGGAACGACACTGTTGATCGGATCGTGTGAGCCGTTCAGTGGGAAGTCGGCCCTTGTTCTTGGAATTGCCCAGCAGCTCGCCCGTGCCGGACAGCAGATCAGGTTCGGAAAGCCCCTGGCCACAAGCCTGGACTGGGATCCGAACCAGGGGCCGTTGCCTCAACCACTCATCGACGACGACGTTCGATTTGTTGGTGAAACGCTGAATCTGCCGCCGGAGCGTTTGATCCCTTCGATGCATCTGCTATCTCCGACAACAGCTGCACAGCGGCTTGACCAAGGCGAGTTGGACGCTGGCCAAGGTTTTGCGGAGCTGCTCCAGTGCATTCAGTCTGACGATGGACTCACACTCTTGGAATGTGCGGGAAGCCTCCAGGAGGGTTTGCTGTACGGCCTCAGCCTTCCGCAGCTAGCCACAGGTCTCGATGCCAAGGTCGTTCTGGTGCACCTCTGGCAGGACAGCCGCAGTGTGGATGCGCTGCTCGCGGCCAAGCAGACCCTGGGTGACCGTCTGGTTGGAGTGGTGCTTAACGCCGTCACTCCAGAAGAGGTCGACAGCTTGGAGCGACAGGTGGTTCCTGCCTTGCAGGGCCTGGGCTTGCAGGTGTTTGGCGTTATGCCCCGTTCTCCTTTGCTGCGCAGCGTCACGGTCGGCGAGTTGGTGCGGCGCCTCAATGCCCGGGTGATCTGTTGCCAGGAACGGCAGGAACTGCTGGTGGAAACCCTGAGCATCGGCGCGATGAATGTGAATTCCGCCATGGAGTTCTTCCGCAAACGACGCAACATGGCTGTTGTGACGGGTGCTGATCGCACCGACATCCAGCTGGCCGCCCTTGAGGCTTCAACCCAATGTTTGATTCTCACCGGGGCTGGGGAACCTCTTCCTCAATTGATCAATCGCGCCGAAGAATTGGACGTGCCCTTGCTCAAGGTGGAGCACGACACCTTGGCCACGGTGGGGGTGATTGAGCAGGCCTTCGGCCATGTGCGCCTGCATGAAGCCGTGAAGGCCACCTATGCCTTCCGTCTTGTGGAGGAGCATTGCAAGCTTGATCAGCTCTTCAATGCATTGAATCTGACGGTTCAGCACGCCTGATGGTTGCTAACTTCCGATGAAATCAGGCGGCAAGTTTTCCTTGGGTCAGTCACTGGATCTGCCGGCTCTTGATCGGGTTGACACGCTTGCGCAGGAACTCGCTCTGCTGCAGGACAAAAGCCAACGAAGGATCGCCATTCTCGGTAGCCGCCATGTGCCTGTTGTGGCGGTTCACCTGATCGAATTGGTGGCTCGCTCATTGGTGCAGGAAGGCCATTCTCTGATCACATCCGGATCTCAGGGGGTGAATGCTGCAGTGATTCGCGGGTGTCTTGAGGTGGATCCCTCCAAGCTCACTGTGCTTTTGCCCCAGAGCCTCGATCGGCAGGTTCCTGAAATCCGAGATCTCCTGGATCGGGTGTTGCACCTTGTGGACAAGCCCGAGCAGGACGACCTGCCCTTGCCGATGGCCAGCAGTTTGTGCAATCAAGAGATCATCAACCGCTGTGATCAGTTGATCTGTCTCGCATTTCACGACAGTGAAACCCTGCTGGCGAGTGCACGAACTGCTGAGGACATGGGGAAGGTGGTGAGCCTTCTGTATTTCGACTGATCAGCCGGCGGCGCTGATCACGGCCCGCAGTCCCTCCACGTAGCAGATGCCAACTGCAGTCACCCCCGTAGCCCAGCAGAGTCCCCTCAGGGGTGGGACGTTGCCGACGTAGGCAAACAGATAAACAAATCGGATGCCTGGCCAGATCCACGCTGCTGCGATGGCCGTGGGGCTGCTGACTCCGCTAATCAGACACAACAGCATGGCCGGTGCCCCCAGGGTCAGTGCTTCCCAGCTGTTCTCCTGTGCCCACACGGCGCGCTGCCCGAAGGCGGGCAGCCGTTCAAACATCGCCCGAGGCGCCTGAAGATCCGCCATGGTGAAGTCGGCTTTGGCCCGTCCGGCACCGGTGAGCACGATGCTCACCATCACGACGGCTCCCATCAGGCAAAGGGCCCAGGCAAACGCAGGAGTCATGACATCCAATCAATCCTCGGGACCCTAACGGGCTCAGGTGGGCCACACCCAGCTGGAGATCGATGGGTTTCTAAAATGGAGGATCGACAGGTTTGCGACATGGCCAGCACTTATTCCTTCGATGTGGTCTCTGACTTTGATCGTCAGGAGCTGGTGAACACCCTTGATCAGGTTCGTCGTGATGTTGGCAACCGTTATGACCTCAAGGATTCCGGCACCGAGATCGATCTTGAGGAAACGGAGCTGGTGATCACCACTGCCAGTGATATGACGCTTCAGGCGGTGGAGGATGTGCTGCGAACCAAAGCGACCAAACGCAACCTCTCCCTCAAGATTTTCGATTTTCAAACACCTGAAACCGTCGGAGGCAACCGGGTGAAGCAGGTGGTGAAGCTGCGTAAGGGCCTCAGTCAGGAGATTGCGAAGAAGTTGAGCAAGATGGTGCGCGATGAGCTCAAAAAGGTGACGGTGGCGATCCAGGGTGAAAGTGTGCGGATCACCGGTAAGAGCAAAGATGATTTGCAAGCCGCGATTCAGCTAGTCAAGAGTAAGGAAGATGATCTTGATGTTCCTCTGCAGTTTGAGAACTATCGCTGATTAAAAGAAAGACTGGTCGGTGATCAACAACGAGTTTTGAAATTCTCCGGTAAGAATTTCAGCCTCGTTGCTCATGGTTGGGACTTTTTTCGCTGAGGGGCGACGTTTAAGCGCTCTGGTCCCGGGCCCGTCGGGCATCGATGATCTTTGCCAGTTCCAGCACATAGCCGGCGGTGCACCAGCGCCCATGGCTGCGGGATCGGTTTTCAGGGTCCGAACGGATTTCAGCGGTCTCGGCCATCACGAGATCCAGCTCTCCCTGCGGCAGGTCATAGAGCTCCTGTAATTCCAGTTCCCGGCTGAGCAGATGGCTGCGAAACCATTTGCGATTTTGTTCCTGGGGCGGGATGTCTCGGCTCAAGGGGCATCACAGCGTGGATGTGTCATTCTCCGGCTATGCAGGTACTGAGCTGGGCCCAATTCGATCAGGCGGTGCAGCAGTTGGCTTCACGCTTTGCCGGTTCTGCAGTGACCGGCGTTTATGGGGTCCCCCGTGGGGGCCTGTGTCTTGCAGTAGCGCTCAGCCATGCCATCGATCGTCCCTTGCTCTCAGCACCTGAGCCATCAGCCCTGATTGTGGATGATGTCTATGAAACTGGACGCACCTTGCAGGCGTTGAAAGGTGAGGTGCCGCAGGCATCCTTTGCTGTTTGGGTCAGCAAGGTGCGTCCTGATTGGTGGGTGGCAGCCGAGGTTGCCGCGTCGTCGGAATGGCTGGTGTTTCCTTGGGAGAACCTTGAACAGGCCCGTGCCGATGAGCAGGCGTACCGCGCCTCCCGGGGCCTGTGATGAACAACAGCGCGCGCACGATTTATCTGGCGTCCCCTTATGGCTTCTCGGAGCAATGGAAGCGGCTGTTGTTGCCGGAGTTCATCGGGGAATTGGAAGCCCTGGGATTGGAGGTCTGGGAGCCCTTTGCTCGCAATGGTCAGGTGAATCTGGCGGAACCGGGATGGGCCTATCGCGTCGCGCAGCGGGATCTGCAGGATGTGCGTGATGCCGATGCGCTGTTCGCCATCGTGAATGGAACGCCTCCCGATGAGGGGGTCATGGTGGAACTTGGTGCCGCCATTGCCCTGGGTAAACCCACCTTCCTGTTTCGGGATGATTTCCGCAGGTGCACCGATTCCGAGCAGTATCCGCTCAACCTGATGGTTTTTGCTGGTCTCCCTGAGCGGGAGTGGCAGAAGTACGTCTACATCGATGTGTCTGACATCAATAATCCCGACAAAGCCTTGGCCTGTTGGGCGCGATCCTGATGTTCGGGTGAATCGTGGTCTGTTGATGCTGCTCGCTCTTGGAGGAGCGCTTCAGGGCTGTGATGGTGTTGATCAGTTGATGTTTGCTTGCCTCAGCTCAAAGGGAGCAGGAAGGAGTTGTTCGAGTTGCCTTGTGCCCACACCATCGATGCTCACCTTGGCCTTGCTTGGCAGCAGTTCCTGCATCACCTGACGGCAGGCGCCGCATGGCATCCGGGATTCAGTGGCTGCATCTCTCTGGGCATCGATGCAGCTCACGGCTAGTTCAATCGGTTGTTTGCCTTGGCTGATCGCCGTGAAAAGGGCGACCCGCTCTGCGCAGACGCTCAGGCCATAACTGGCATTTTCCACATTGCAGCCGTCGATCACACTGCCGTCATCACACCGCACTGCGGCCCCCACGTGGAAGTTCGAGTAGGGGCAATGGGCACGGCTGGCGGCCCGGCGCGCTCGCGCCAGTAGAAACTCAGCGTTGTTCTCGGCAGGAGCCATGGGCCGTTTCAAAAAGGCTGCTCAGGGTTTTCGTCCCAGCTGATTGGGTCAGTCGGGATTGCTGGCTGAGTTCGAATCCCTTTTGATCATCAATGACCAGATCTCCGCTCACAGCGACACGACTCTCCTGGGCAAGACCGCTGGAGGCGCCGGAGTCATTGAATGTGAGTGCTCCTAACGAGGCTTCATAGGACCAGTGATAGGTCCTGCGAGAGCCCGCGATCTGTTCAACACCGGAACTGCTGAAGCGCTCCACCAGGGGGGTGAGTCTGCTGTCGATCACTGTCCGCTGTTCAATCGCAGGGTTCTCACCCTGTTCAACCCGAAACTCCTGCTGCTTGAGCTGTCGGATGCCTGCAATCGGGCGGCCAGACCACCGTAGCTCCACGGTCTGAATGGTGCAGACCAGTGGAGGTGGTGCTGAGGCCAGCACGGAATGATCAGGCCACAGCCGCGAAGCTTTCGCGGAAGGCGTTAATCGTCGCTTCGATGTCGGCGTCGGAGTGAGCCAGGGACGTGAAACCTGCTTCGAAGGCTGACGGTGCGAGGTAAATGCCCCGCTCGAGCATGGCACGATGCAGTTTGCCGAAGCGTTCCGAATCCGTGCTCTTGGCTTCTTCGAAGTTGCGCACGGGGCCTTCGCAGAGGAAGAAGCCGAACATGGCGCTGACGCTGGCCGCTGTGATCGGCATGCCAGCGGATTGGGCGGCGTCCTTGATGCCCGCCACAAGCTTCTGGGTTGTGGCTGTCAGCTTCTCGTAAGTGCCGGGCTGCTTGAGCAGTTCCAGGGTCTTGATGCCGGCGGTCATCGCCAGGGGGTTTCCACTGAGGGTTCCGGCCTGATACATGGGTCCAGCCGGGGCCACCATTCCCATGATGTCGGCACGGCCGCCGTAGGCGCCCACAGGAAGGCCGCCACCGATCACCTTGCCCATGGTAGTGAGATCTGGGGTGACGCCGAAATGTGCCTGGGCACCGCCGTAGCTGATTCGGAAGCCGGTCATCACCTCGTCGAACACCAGCAGAGCGCCGTGCTCTTTGGTGAGTTCCCGCAAACCTTCAAGGAAGCCGGGTTCGGGTTGGATGAAACCGGCGTTGCCGACGATCGGCTCAAGGATCACGCCCGCGATGGCGTCGGGGTTCTCTGCGAACAGGGCCTTAACGGCTTCGAGGTCGTTGTAAGGCGCCGTGAGGGTGTTGGCCGTGGTGCTGCGCGGGACACCGGGGGAGTCGGGCAGCCCGAGTGTGGCCACACCGGAACCGGCTTTCACCAGGAACATGTCCGCATGGCCGTGGTAGCAGCCCTCGAACTTGATCACCTTGTCGCGGCCGGTATAGGCACGGATCAGGCGCAACACAGCCATGCAGGCCTCGGTGCCGCTGTTGACGAAGCGCACCATCTCAACGCTGGGTACAGCGTTGATCACCATTTCGGCCAGGGTGTTTTCCAGGGCACAAGGTGCTCCGAAGCTGGTGCCCTTCTCGATCGCTTCCTGCAGTGCTGCGATCACCTCGGGGTGGGCGTGGCCGCAGATGGCCGGTCCCCAGCTGCCGATGTAGTCGATGTACTTATTGCCATCCACGTCCCAGGCATAAGGACCCTTCACCCGATCGAACACGATCGGCTGACCGCCAACCGACTTGAACGCCCGCACAGGGGAGCTGACACCTCCGGGCATCAGGGCCTGTGCTGCGCCGAAAATGGCCTGGGAGTGGCTGGTGTTCAACGCGGGAGCTGTCACTGGAACCGACGCCAAAGGGCTGATGCAAACCGTGCAACATCCTGACTCAGGAACGACCGGTTCCGTTTGCTGTGTTTCTTAATTGCCCACTTCGCACGCATTTTGATGCGTAGTCTTTGATCAGATCGAGATCGATGTGGCCCACGACTGGTCAGTGCTGGAGAGGGATCTGCGCCGATGTCTGCCCCCTCGGGCCATCGTGGCGAAGCGTCAGGAACTGCTCAGTTACGACTGTGACGGACTGACGCTTGAGCGCCACTGTCCGCCTCTGGCGGTGCTGCCGGAGACCACCGAACAGGTCGCTGCGGTGTTGCAGTGCTGCCATCAACACGGTGTGCCGTTTGTGGCTCGCGGAAGCGGCACCGGCCTCTCGGGGGGAGCGTTGGTGGATCAGCAGGCGCTTCTGGTGGTGACCAGTCGCATGCGTCGAGTGCTCGACCTTGATCTGGCCAATCAGCGCGTCACGGTGCAGCCCGGGGTCATCAACAGCTGGGTGACGCGCGCCGTTGCAGGAGACGGGTTCTATTACGCCCCGGATCCCTCCAGCCAGGTGGTTTGCAGCATCGGCGGCAATGTGGCGGAAAATTCGGGCGGGGTGCACTGCCTCAAATACGGCGTGACCAGCAATCACGTTCTGGGGCTTGAGGTGGTCCTGCCCGACGGAACCATCACGCAGTTGGGCAACGGGCTGGCCGAATCCTCCGAATTGGACCTACGTGGTGCGTTCATCGGCAGCGAAGGAACGCTGGGCATCGCGACGGCCATCACCCTTCGCCTGCTTCGGGCTCCCGAGTGCGTAAACGTGCTCTTGGCGGATTTCGCCACGATGGAAGCGGCAGGGGAAGCGGTGAGATCGGTCACCGCGAGCGGCCTTCTGCCGGCGGGGATGGAAATCATGGACAACGTCACCATCAACGCCGTCAATGATTTCTTCGGCTACGACGAGTACCCCCGTGATGCAGCGGCCGTTCTGCTGATTGAGCTTGATGGGCAGGAGGCTGAGGTTCAGGCCTCTTCTGAGCGGGCTGAGGCGCTTTGTCGCGCGGCAGGAGCCCGTGGGCTGCGTCGGGCCCAAGACCCCACGGAATGCGCGGTGCTCTGGAAAGGCCGCAAATCTGCGTTTTCAGCGGTGGGAAAAATCACGCCGACCTATTACGTGCAAGATGGTGTCGTTCCCCGCAGCAGCCTTCCGTCAGTGCTTGCGGCGATTGAACGGCTCAGCCAGGAGCACGGCCTACCGGTGGCCAATGTTTTCCATGCCGGCGATGGCAACCTTCATCCACTGATCCTGTATTCACTGGACCAGCCCAATGTGGAGCGGAGCGTGAAGGAGCTCGGTGCCGCCATCCTGCGGGTGTGTCTTGATGCCGGTGGCAGCATCAGCGGAGAGCACGGCGTCGGCGCCGACAAGCGCTGCTATCTCGACTGGATGTTCAGCTCGGACGACCTGGAAACGATGCGGCTGTTGCGGTCTGCCTTTGATCCAGACAACCGTGCGAATCCCGGCAAGGTGCTGCCCACGCCGCGCACCTGCGGTGAATCGGCCAAACGGATGGTGACGCTCCCCGCCGGCGTCGAGGTCTACTGAACAGGGTCAGAAGAACGGTTCATCCCCGTCGTCGTCGGTTGGAGGCCAGTCCAAGTCAACGCTGACAGGGGCGTGGTCGCTGGGTTGTTGGTTGCCGCGCATGCCTTTGTGGATGACGCAGCTGCAGGCGAGTCCCAGCAGCTCGTCACATAGGTAGATGTGGTCGATGCGCCAACCGCGGTCCCGATCCCAGGCACCGCTCCGGTAATCCCACCAGCTCCAGTGACCGGAATCCGGTTCGAACACGCGGAACACGTCCTGAAGCCGTTTACCGAGGGCGTCACGAAGGGCCTGGCGTTCGGCATCGCTCGCCATGATTCCGCCGGTCTGGCGGTCGGGGTCAGGAAGATCGCGTGCTTCGAGGCCGATGTTGAAGTCGCCGACCATGCAGAGCGGTTCGCCGCGTTGCTCCTGAGCATCGAGATAACGCTTCAGGCAGCCGAGCCAGGCCAATTTGTAGGGGTATTTCTCCGACTTCAGGCTTGATCCATTCGGGACATAAAGGTTGAGCACGCGAACGCCATTCAGCAGTGCGCTGATCACGCGCTTCTGCGCGCCGAGCTCGTTCGCTTCCGCATCATCCGGGAGCTCCCCGACAAAGCCGCAACGCACATCCTCCAAGGGCTCGCGGCTGATCAGGGCGACGCCGTTGTAGGCCTTCTGGCCATGGATGTGCACGTGCCAACCAGCAGATTTGAAGGCTTCCAGCGGGAACAGGGGGTCATCCACCTTGGTTTCCTGGAGACAGAGCAGATCCGGTTGCTCGCTCTCCAGCCAGCTGAGCACCTGATCCAATCGTGTGCGGACCGAGTTCACGTTCCAGGTGGCGATCTGCACGGCTGATCCAGTGGCGTCAAAGACCCTTAGCATCAGCCAACTCCGGATTCCGCTGATGTCTCGCCGTCTTGCGGCTGTCGCTCAGGCTGTGTTGTCTTCCCTGGTGGTGACAACGATTCCGATGGGTGCAGGGGCCCAGGTTGAAGCTCCCTTTCAGAACCGCGAGGAACGCGAGATCTACGGCGACACCAATGGCAGCGGCTCAATTCTTGATGCCGCCAACCCCATGGATTTGTTGAACCAGATCCGACGGGCGACCGCCATGGACGACGCCACGCCACCATCCGACGCCATTGATGCGGCCCTTAAGGCCTATCAGAACCCTCCAGCGACGCCGTAGCGCTGGAGGGTTCTGATCCGGTGCTGCGGGCTGCGCTCAATCCCAGCTGTGCTGCCACAACATCGATCAAGGGATGGAGCCTCCCATTGGCATCCCGCCTTCTCGGGCCTGCTTGAGCAGGGTTTGACCCGCCTCTGAATTGCCTTGCTCTTGCCGCACTAGGGCCAAGGCCAGCAGGGGCCTTGCATCTGTCTTGTTCTCCGTGGCCAGTTGGCCGTACAACCTCATCGCGGTCTGGTCGGATCCGCTTTGTCGCAGCAGATCAGCCAAAAGCAAACCGATCTCCAAACGCTGGCCAGGTTCCAGGCCCTTGAACCGGGCCGTGAGCTCTGCTGTCACCTGACGCTGACGTCCCTGCTCTTGGTCCAGGAGCACCAGCAGCTGCAGAACCTGCAGAACATTCGGATGCAGCCGCAGCAGATGTTGGAGGCTGCGTCGGGCGGCCTCGGGCTGGCCATTGCGACGTTGCAGATCGGCTTTGAACATGGTTAGTTCGCGCGGCGTCGAGCGGCCAGACAGCCACGGTTGCAGCACCACTTCGGCCTCTTGCAGGCGCTCCAGTGTCAACAAGCGTTCCAACAGCAGGCCTCGTTTGGCTTCACTGACTTCCTCCTGGTTCTGGAGCTGTTGCATCAGCCGCTCAACCTGCAGATCTTCAGCCTGGCGAGTGCTGCGTGCTCGCGTTTCCGGGGCCATGGAGGCCGCGGCGACCTAACCGACCAGTGCAGCCCCCACCATGGACGCCAGCAGCAACAGAATCCGGCGCGGGCTGGGCATCCGATCTCGAATCAGCCACTTCAGTCTGAGGAGATTGCAGTGGGCTGGCTACAGTCTTTACAAGGGCTTTTGACTCCGCCCGGTTCAGCATCAATGCGCGCCCATCCGATTCCCCCGGTCACAGAGCCGTTGCAGTACCGGGCCATCGGTCTTGTGCGCGGCACTTACGCCCCAACCGACCCCGAGCAACTCACCCGTGGCACCTTGACCGATGCCCAGGGGGTCCCCCTGGAAACCGTCGTGCTCGGTCGTGTGCTCACCCTGATGCGGCGGCATCTGCCCCTGGATCAACCCCACCTTTGGGTCGTGTATCCCAGAAGCCGTGAAAGTGATCATCTGCATCTGCAGATAGCTGGGGTCTGGGAACCCAGCACCCTGGCTCCAGACCAAGCCGATGCCTCCGACACCCTGCCGGAAGGGGACGACTTCTTTTCAGTTCGAGGCGAGTTGATCTTCACCAAGCCGGAAACCGGCGAAATGGTGGTGAAGGTGCGGCAGCAGGCCCGTGCCGACGGCCACCGTCCACTTCCCTTCAAGCTCCAGATCAAGGGAGAGCTCCCCCTCGAAAACCTGCGTCACTTCGTCAGCCTTGACCTGCGCCGCCAGGGCCAGGAACTGCACCTCGAAAATCACGACGTGATTGCTCCGATGCCGACGCGTGGCGGCAAATCCAAGGGAGGTCGTGGTCGTGCCACCTCCCGCGCTCGCAGCTGATGGCCGAGGGGGGGCAGGGCTCCACGGGGGCACTTCGGGCCGGCATTGCCGTTGCCGGCATCACTGCCCTCGGCGCTTTTGGTCCTGCCCTGGGTCTGTCTGCTGCCTGGATCGTTGTGGCGGTTGGGGGTGCCCTGGTCACCCTCAGCGTTGATGCCGCCACCTGGGAAGGCATGGGCGGACACATCCTTGCCGAAGCTTTGCCCGGTGGGCAGGAGCGTCTGCGTCGGATTGCGGTGCATGAGGCGGGCCATGTTCTGATCGCGGAAGCGGAGCAACTTCCGGTTCAGCAGGTGCTGGTGGGAACCCTGGCCTGTGTGCGTGCAGGACTGCGCAGCAGCGGCGCCACGGAGTTCGCCGTGCCGGACAGCGTCCGCATGCCGCTTGAGGATCTACGCCGTTGGAGTCGGGTGCTTCAGGCCGGCATCGCTGCTGAGACTGTGGTTTTCGGCAAGGCCCGTGGTGGGGCCGATGACCGCGCTTTGCTGGGACGGCTTTGGGGACTGTCGGGCCATGACGTGGCCACCGCCCAGCGGGAGCAGCGCCGCGCCCGGAGGGAGATTGAGCAGCAGTTGCGTCAGCAGCGGGAGGTGCTTGATCAGCAGGCCGTTGTTCTGTTGGAGGCGGCTCCGCGTCTAGGGCGATGAGCGCGCTTTGGATTGATGCACCAACAGGGTTGGCAGGGGACATGCTCCTGGCCGCACTGTTGGATCTGGGTGTGGACCAGGCCGTGGTGGAGTCGCCTCTGGCGGCCCTCGGTTTGACGGGGCGCTATCGCCTCACCCAGCAGGAGGCGCGCAGTGCTGGTCTCCGAGGCATCCGCGTCGATGTGGAGGGTCTTGAGGATCAGCCGCCCCACCGCCATTGGTCGGGGATCCGTGATCAGATCAATGCAGCTGCTCTAGCGCCATCGCTGAAGCAACGGGTGCTCGCCGTGTTCACCCGTCTGGCGGAAGCCGAAGCCACCGTGCATGGAACTCCGGTGGAGGCCGTTCACTTCCATGAGGTTGGAGCCATCGATGCCCTCGTGGATGTGGTGGGTGTCTGTGCGGCGATTGACGACCTCAATCCAGCCAGGATCGTCTGTTCTCCGTTGCCTGCGGGGAGCGGAACGGTGGCAACCGCCCATGGCCTATTGCCCGTGCCCGTGCCCGCCGTGCTTGAACTGGCACGACGTCACCGCATTCCTCTGCTTCAGGGCGGAGATCTGCCCACAGGAGAGTTGGTGACGCCCACGGGCCTCGCCCTGGTGTCGGTTCTGGCGGATCAGTTTGTCGCTCCTGAACGTTTGGTGGCTGACAAGGTTGGTGTTGGCCTCGGCCACCGCCAACTGGATCGCCCCAACCTGGTACGCCTTGTGCTGCACACCCCAGCCGTTACTGCGGAGGAAGGTCCCCGTTGGGAGTCGTTGGTGGTGCAGGAAGCCTGGATCGATGACGCCACTCCAGAGGAGATTGCGGTGTTGATGAATCGCTTGCGTGATGCGGGAGCGATTGATGTGGCGGTGCAGCCGTTGCTGATGAAAAAGGGCCGCAGTGGTCAGTTGCTCACGTCGCTGGTGCGGGATGGGGATGCCGACCAGCTCCGCAGCCTCTGGCTCAGTGCTGGCAGCAGCATCGGCCTGCGGGAGCGGCGCCAGGGACGCTGGGTGTTGCCGAGGCGGCAGGGTGTGCTCGAAACGCCCTGGGGTCCCGTCGCTGCCAAACAGGTGCGTCGCCCCGATGGCCGTTGCACCGTCAAAGCCGAGGCGGATGCCCTTGAGGCTCTTCAGGCCAGCACTGGGTGTTCCTTTGATGAGCTGCGGGCTGCTGTTGCAGTAGCGCCGTTCGTCAGCACGGACGATTGGGCCTAATGGGCAAGGTTCTCCGGCAACCCAAGCTCTGGATCACGCTGGTCAGCCTGATCTTCATCGCTGTGGCTTTGGCCCAGCAGGCGGGCCAACTTCGCCAGCTGAGCTTGGTGGCCAACGGTTGGTGGTGGCTGGTGCTGGGGCTGGGCCTCACCTGGCTCAGCATCCTGATCAATGGTTTGGCCTGGCGCGACCTTCTGATCTGGTTGAGACATCCTCCCCAGGGGGTTGCGGTGGTGCCGCTGTTTGTCCGGAGCAACCTTCTCAAGTACCTGCCGGGAGGGATCTGGCATTTGGTGGAGCGGGTCCGCGTGCTGCGTCTGGCGATTGGTGGCGGCCCTGCCCTGGCTGGGGTGATCCTTGATCCACTCCTGATCGTGGCGGCGTCCGTTCTTGTTGTGGTTGCTGGTGGATGGCAGCAGGGCCTTGCCCTGCTGGCTCCATGGCCAGCACTGTTGATGATGTCCCGCTGGCGCGAGCCCCTTCTGCGTCGACTGGAGCGTTCCAAGGCAGCGCAATTGCAGTCGCTTGGCAGTGGGGCACTGGAAAGTGAGGGAAGCGGCCGCGGCGGCTATCCCTGGCGGCCCCTCAGCCTTCAGCTGCTGTTTGTGTTCTGCCGCTTTGCCGGGTTCTGGTGCAGCGTGCAGGCCTTCGGTATTCAAAGTCCGGCACCGTTCACCTGGCTTGCGGCCTTTGGTCTGGCCTACGCCGTTGGGCTGGTGGTGCCTGGTGCCCCCGGGGGGCTCGGGGTGTTTGAGGCCACCCTGCTGCTGCGTTTGGGTGCTGCCCTACCAGAGGCGCAGTTGCTCGCGGTGGTTCTCAGCTACCGACTCCTCTCCACCCTGGCTGATGTTGTTGCCAGCGGGGCCCTGGTGGCCGATCGGATGCTGGGCCAACGTTTGAAACGCCACCGCTGACCCCTTGCTGTTGTGTTGCTGAGTCGTCGCCGGATGCTGCAGTTGGTGCTTGGCACCGGTCTTACGGCAGCGGCCCTGCCCTTGAGCGCCGCAAGGGGAGCTGTTCAACGGGTTGGGCTGATCAGCGATCTCAACAGCAGCTATGGCTCCACCCGCTACATCCCTGCCGTGGATCAAGGGCTGGATCAGCTCATTGGCCTGCAGCCGGATCTGGTGGTGTGTGCTGGCGACATGGTCGCGGGTCAGATGCGAGGCCTCACTGGTCAGCAGCTGGATGCCATGTGGCGGGGCTTTGAGACGTCGGTTCTGCAGCGGCTTCAGGCGGCGGACATTCCACTGCTGCCAGCGATCGGGAACCATGACGGTTCACCGGGTTTCCCCATGGATCGTGCTGCTGTGGGTCGGTTCTGGACCCCGATCCGTTCACGAATGGGATTGGTGTTTGTGGATGCCTCGCAGTTCCCGTTTCGCTACTCGGTGCTGCAGGACGGGATCTTCTGGCTGGTCTGGGATGCCAGCTCAGCCCGTGTTCCTGAGGATCAGCTGATCTGGGCACAACAGCAGTTGGCCAGCACCGAGGCACAAAAAGCTCGTGCTCGGTTTGTGGTGGGTCATCTCCCCCTGGCTGGGGTTGGTCTGGGCAAGGATCGCCCCGGTGAGGTGTTGGAGCGGGGAGGTGCACTTCAGGCCTTGATGGATGCCGCCGGCGTGCAGGCCTACATCAGTGGTCATCACCACACCTGGTTCTCCAGCCGTCGTGGACAGCTCGATCTGATCCAGCTCGGCGCCTTGGGCAGCGGCCCCCGGCGCCTGTTGCGTGGTGAAGCGCCAGCACAGCAGAGCTTCACCTTGTTGGAGATCGATGGGGGTATGGGCACCCTGCGGGAGACCACCTATGCCGTGTCCACGGGACGGCCGATCTCCTGGTCAACACTCCCGCTCCGTCTCAACACCCGCGCTGGCTTGCTCCAGCGCAACGCATCAGAGCGTTTGCTGCGGGGGTGACGAGCCCTCTCGTCTGGAGGCATGATCCAGGGTTGGCACCAAGGCCATGGCGGCGACCAGCCCCAGAACGAGGATCATCAGGGCCGGCAACATCGCTTCGGCCAGCCGTTCATCGCCGGCGTACTGGAACACGCGCACCGAGAGCGTGTCGAAGTCAAAAGGCCGCAGGGCAAAGGTGAGGGGAAGCTCTTTCACCGTGTCCACGAACACCAGCAGCAGTCCGACGGTGATCGGTCCGCGCAAGAGAGGCAGATGCACCCGTTGGAGCACGCGCTGCCAAGGTGATCCCATCCCCGTCGCCGCCTCATCGAGGCTCGGGCTGATCCGTTCCAGGGCTGCATCCAGGCCTCCTTTCGCCACCGCCAGAAATCGATCGCTGTAGCCCCACAGCAGCAGGAGCAAGGGGGCGACCTGCCAAGGGCCGCCCGTGAGCAAAAGGGCCAGAGCCAGGACGGTGCCGGGGATGGCGTAGCCCGTTCCGGCCAGGAAGGTGAGGCTTTTCAGCCATGGGGCGCTGGACCAGCGTTTGGCGATGGCCAGCACCAGCGCTGCCGTTACCGCCAAAACAGCAGCGACCAGAGCCAGCAAAAGACTGCGGCCGCTCAGACTGATCAGATCGTCGTTCCAGCTGGTTTGGAGCTGGTCCAAGTTGCTGGCGGCCCACAGCAGTGGGGTGCCCAGGCTCACGATCGGAGGGATCACGGCGAGCAGTTGTGCCACCCCAGCGCGGAATCCATGCAGGTGCCAAGCGGTTGCATCCCCGCCGGCCACGCCATCGCTCCAGCGCCGACTGCGCCTGCGCAGGCTGCGTTCACACACCACCAACGTCAACACGATCACCAGCGTGATCAAGGCCAAGCTGATTGCGCCTGCGGGATCGCCGTTGGACTGCCAGGTTTCCAGGATGCCCGCGGAGAGACTCGGGATGCCGAGCAGCTGCACGGCACCCAGCTCATTGACCACTTCCATGCCCATGAGAGCGACGCCGGCTCCGATCGCGGGCAGTGCAATGGGCAAGGCCACACGCCGGAAGGCTGACCAGGGACCAACCCCCAGGCTCCGGCATGCCTCCAGCTGACGCTGACCGCTGACGGAGAAACTTTCCGTGCTCAGCAGGAACACATAGGGGTATGTCGTCAGGGCCATCACAGCAATGCCCCACCCCATGCCGTGAATGGTCCAGCTGTAGCGACTGCCCAGATCAACGAGGATCGCCGAGAGGAGATAGGCCGGCGTTGCCAGGGGAATCAGCTGGGCGATGCGCAGCCATGCCCGACCGGGAAAACGGCAGTTGCACAGCAGCCAACCGTTCGCAGTGCCAAGCAAGGTGCCCAGCGTTGCTGTTCCGAGCAGCAGCTGGATTGTGCCAACGATCTGGCGCATGCCATCGGGGCCAAGATCGCTGAAGCCGCTGTGCAAAGACGTCAGGGCCTCCCTCACCAGCGTCAACACCGGCCAGATCGCAACCAGGCCAGTGATGGAGGCGATCAGGATCAGGGCCAGCCGGGTTGGGCTTGGAACAACACTCCGGTTGGGCAGCAACTTCACTTCAGCGATGGGCCGGACACCGTTGTCGCGACGTGGTGTTGTGACATTGCCATGGAACGAGTCTGGCGATGAACGATGGGGATCTGATCGAGAGCGTGCAAACCGCACACCGGCTTCGATCATTTGTCACACTCATAAGCTCGGTCGGTTCCCAAGCTTCATCTGATCTGTGGAACAGCTGCTCCCGATGGAGCCAACGGTTGCTTTAAACGGGGTCTGGCACAGCTACGGCGACGCCTCTGACGGCTGGACCCTGAAGGGGGTGAATCTTCAGGTGGCGCCAGGGGAGCTGCTGGGCCTGCTGGGTCCCTCCGGCTGTGGCAAAACCACCCTGCTTCGCTTGATTGCCGGCTTCGAACGCCCCCGGCGCGGCACGGTGCAGCTGGATCAGCGCATGGTGGCTGGAGATGGGATCTGGATGGAACCGGAACGTCGGGGCGTTGGCATGGTGTTCCAGGATTACGCCCTCTTCCCTCACCTGAACGCTTGGCAGAACGCCAGTTTCGGTTTGCCCCGGCGGAATCCCAACCGTGAGCGCGTGGCCTGGTTGTTCGCGTTGCTGGGGCTGAAGGGGCTCGAGCAGCGCTACCCGCACCAGCTCTCCGGTGGCCAGCGGCAGCGGCTGGCGTTGGCACGCGCTCTGGCCCCAGCGCCCAGGGTGGTTCTGCTTGATGAGCCTTTTTCAAGCCTGGATGTGGAGGTGAGGCTCCGCCTGCGCAGTGAGCTCTCCTCCGTACTGGACGCCTGCGGTGCGAGCGGCGTGATCGTCACCCATGACCCTGGAGAAGCTCTGGCGATCTGCGATCGCGTTGCCGTCATGCGGGACGGCGTGCTGCATCAATGTGCATCGCCCCCCGAGATCGTGAGGTCACCGGCGACGCCTTTTGTTGGATCCTTTGTGCTTCAGCGCAATTTGATTCCAGTGCAGGCCCATGGCCAAGGCCAGTTGTCTTGTCTACTGGGAGATCTGGATGCATCGGCCCCATGGGTCCAGGCGGACCGCGAAGCCTCCGGTGACTGTTGTGTGCTCGTGGATCCGCACGACATCACTGTCGTCGCCGATGCCGAAGGAGAGGCCAGCGTCCTGGGCCGTGAATTTCTGGGGGATGCATGGGAGTACCGAATCCGTGTCACGGATGTGCTGGTGCGGGCCCACTGTCCGATTGAACAGGAGCATCCTCCCCACACCCGTTGTCGCCTCAGCTTCAGGGATGGGGCCAGAGTCACGCTGCTTCCGCTTGGCCATGCGCTGGCATAAAAAATCCCCCGCCGCAGCGGAGGATTGGGGAAAAAGAATTGATGGTTTCAGCGTTGGTGATGACGCACCGGGATGGGCACAAGCACCGGCTGACGTAAGCCGCCACCGCCGTTGTCATCATCGGAATCAGCCAGAAGCCACAGCAGCAGGCTGGCAAGAACAAAAAACGTTCCAAGCAGCAGTGGTTCGACCATTGAGGTTTCTCCCATGGCACGCACAATAAGCACCATTCCTGGGTTCTGCTGAATCAGCTGAAACCTTTTCCTGCATCCGGTGCCACACAGGCCTTGAGTTGCTTCCGCAGTTTGTTGTGGTCGATGTTGCGGCCGATCAGCACCAATTGATTTTTGCGATCACCGGTCCAGTCGGTGTCGTCGATGGAAAAGCGTTTGCCTGCCAGATGGAACACATGGCGGCGTTCGCTTTCGTTGAACCACAAGACTCCTTTGGCCCGGAACACCTCCTGGGGCATCTGGTTGTCGAGGAAGTTTTGGAACTTGCGCAATGCAAAGGGCCCATCACTCTGGAACGACAGGGAGGTGAAGCCCTCGATGTCCTGGTGGTCACCCTGCTCATGGCTGTGGTGATGATGTCCGTGGTCATGACCGTCCCCATGGCTGTGGCCGTGACCGTGGTCATGCCCATGCCTGTGATCGTGCCCATGGCTGTGGTCATGCTCATGGTCATGGCTGCAGTGGCCATGGTCGTGGTCGCAGTCGCTGTGATCCAGGCTCGGATCGTCGGCGGGAGAACTCACCTTGTCGGATTCGAACAGTCCAACGCTGAGCAACAGGGCAAGAGGCACCTCCCCTTTCACCGACCGCAGGATCCGCGCATCGTTCTTGACGGCTCTGAGTTGCTGTTCGACGCTCTCAAGCCGCTCCTCTGAGACGAGGTCGCACTTGTTCAGCAGCAGGATGTCGCCATAAATCACCTGGGCCCGGCCAACTTCCGTGTCCAGAACGACGTCGTCGAAGTTTTCTGCATCGATCAAGGTGATGATCGAATCCAGGCGGGTTTGGTCCCGCAGCTCACTGCCAATGAAGGTCATGGCCACCGGCAGGGGATCGGCCAGACCGGTGGTTTCCACGACGATGTAATCGAGTGGCTCGGGCCGTTCAATCACCCGTTCCACCGCCTCCATCAGCTCGTCGTTGATCGAGCAGCAGATGCAACCGTTGCTCAGCTCCACCATGTCTTCATCGGTGGTGACGATCAGATCGTTGTCGATACCGATTTCACCGAACTCGTTCACCAGCACCGCGGTCTTCACCCCCTGCTGATTGCTCAGGATGTGATTCAGCAGCGTGGTTTTTCCCGCTCCGAGGAAGCCGCTGAGGATGGTGACCGGGACGCCGGGACTGGCTGGTGCGGTGGTCATGCGCAAGGACCCTCTCTACTCATGCTGGCAGCAGAGCGTCAATGGCGCTGGCCAGCTCCACATCCAGGCTGCTGAGGCCGCCGAGATCATGGGTGGTCAGGTCGATTGAAACGCGGTTGTAGACGTTGCTCCAGTTCGGATGGTGATTTTTGGATTCGGCCAGCAAGGCCACCTGTGCCATGAATCCGAAGGCCTCCACGAAGCTGTTGAACTGCAGATCGCGGTGCAGCCTGTCTCCGTTCACAACCCAATTGGGCAGGGTTGTGCTGAGTGCCGACTTCTGGGCGGCATCGAGAGGTTCAACTGGCATGGAAGCCCTGAATCACCCCTCCATCGTGGCTGGAGCCGGTTGTCAGTCGCTCAGGTCATGCAATCGATCAATCATCAGATCGGTGTCGGTATCGACGCCGTCGTCGGTTTCCCAGGCGTTGGGGTTGTGGCGGGCCTGAATGGCTTGATTGATTCGTTCGCCATTGCGCAGGCTCAGCAGGGTTTGCGGCGTGGCTGAAGTGTTCTGCGTGGTGCTTCCAGGGGTGGGGCGGCTGGAGGATTCACCGAACAAGTGGCAGGCGATCGTTCTGGTGTGAGCAGCGCTGCGGTGCTCCCAGAGGTAAACGGCTTGCCAGGTGCCCAGCAGCAGTTGCCCCCTGCTGACGCTCAGGTTCAGGGTTTGGCTGGTGAGCGCGGTTCGGATGTGGGCCGGCATGTCATCAGCTCCTTCGTCGTCATGGAGATAACGGCGGTGTTCTGGAACGGCATCGGCCATCCATGCATCCAGGTCCTGCAGCACCCGTGGATCGGCGTTCTCGTTGATGGTGAGGCTGGCGCTGGTGTGCAGGCAGGTGAGATGCAGAACGCCCTGGTCCAGACCCGTGCTGCGGATCCAGGTGTTCAACCGCCCGTCCAGTCGGGTGAATCCTCGTCCCGGGGTTGCCACTGTCATCTGATGCAGGATCTGCTGCACGCCCACCGCTCTCCAGCGTTCTTTCCTTACTTTGCGTGCTGCAGCACCGTCTGAGTCCATGGCCAGCCCATCTGCCCCCGATCTGACCCTGCTGTTTGACGGAGGTTGTCCGTTGTGTGTGCGCGAAGTTCGCTTTCTGCAGCAGCGTGACCGTCAGGCCCGGCTGGCTTTTGTCGACATTGATGCCTCTGATTACGACGCAGCGGCCCATGCCGGCATCAGTTACCGGGTGGCCATGGGCCGCATTCATGCCATCACAGGCTCCGGGGAGGTGCTGCGGGATGTGGCCGTCTTCCGTGAGGCGTATCGCCTGATTGGTCTGGGGTGGCTTTACGCACCGACCCGCTGGCCTTTGATCGGCAGCGTGGTCGATTGGGTCTATGGGATTTGGGCCGCCCGGCGGCTTCAGATCACCGGGCGCGCCGACCTTGAGACCCTGTGCCAAGGCCGCTGTGAGCTGAACTGACCGGTTATTACCGAACGGTCTGTGGTTGTCGGTAGATCAGCTTGAGCGGCCAGAGAGCCATGGGCAGGGCGATCCCCAGGGCCAGCTGCAGCATCAATCGGCGCATGGGTCCAGAACGTCTGAACCGCTTCACCATGGCCTGCATCGCTGCTTCGATGCCACTCCAAGTGTCGTTAGGGTGATGGAAAAGGGGGCGAGATGGCTTCTGCCGCAACGGCTTGGGGGCAGCTGGGCGCCCATCTGAGAGAGACGCAGCTGCTTGGCTCGATTCAGAGCACCCTGTATTGGGACCAGAACACCCGCATGCCTTCTGCCGGGGCGTCCTGGCGAGGTGAGCAGCTCACGCTGCTGGCGACCCAGCTTCATGCTCGTCAGAGCTCTGCGGCCTATGCGGAACTGCTGGCCGCAGCGCGTCAGCATTGGAATTCCGCTGAGCGATGCCCTGAGCAGGGCCGCAATCTGGATCTGCTGGAACAGGACCTGCAGCGGCAGCAGTCCCTCGATCCAGCCCTCGTCGCCGCCTTGGCCAAGGCCAAGGCCGAGGGTTACAACCGGTGGCAGCAGGCTCGATCGGCCTCTGATTTCAGCCTCTTCGCACCGGCGCTTCAGACCCTGATTGATTTGCGTCAGGAGCAGGCCAAACAGCTGGATGAGCCGCGCTCCTGTTGGGAGACCCTGGCGCAACCCTTCGAACCGGATCTGCGTCTGGAGCGTCTCGAGGCCTTGTTTGCTCCGTTACGACAACGGTTGCCGCAATTGGTTGCTCAGGCATCCACCCGGCCACGCCCACGATCAGCGGACTGGGATCTCGAGGAGTCCAGCCAGCAAGATCTCTGTGATGAGCTGCTCGGTGCCTGGGGCCGCAATCCCGCCATCACCTGCTTGGCACGTTCGCCTCACCCCTTCTCGATCACGTTGGGACCGGCGGATTACCGCATCACCACGCGTGTGGTGCCAGGCCAGCCCTTGTCGTGCTTCCTGGCTACGGCCCATGAATGGGGCCATTCCCTCTATGAACAGGGGTTGCCGGACCAGAGCCACCAATGGTTCGCCTGGCCTCTGGGACAGGCCACCTCGATGGCGGTGCATGAAAGTCAGTCGCTGTTCTGGGAGAACCGTGTTGCCCGGAGCCGTCCGTTCGCAGAGCAGTGGTGGAAGCGTTTTGCGCAGGTGGGGGCTCCCTTCAGCGGAACCCAGGACATGTGGCAGGCGATGAATCCGATGGCGCCTGGTTTGAACCGGGTGGAGGCTGATGAACTCAGCTATGGCTTGCACATCCTGATCCGCACGGATCTCGAGATTGCTCTGCTGGAGCAGGGTTTGGCGGTGAACGATCTCCCAGACGAATGGAACCGGCGCTATCAGGAACTCCTGGGGGTGCGGCCGATGAACGATGCCGAGGGATGCCTTCAAGATGTGCACTGGAGTGAAGGCCTGTTTGGCTATTTCCCCTCGTATCTGTTGGGGCACTTGATCAGTGCACAGTTGAGCGAAGCGATGGCGGAGGCCATCGGGTCTCCGGAGGAGCATGTGGAGCGCGGCGATGTCACGCCCTTGCTGGCTTGGCTGCGTGAGCACGTTCACCCGCTCGGACGCAGTGTGAATGCCGATCAACTGGTGGAAAGGGTCACCGGTCGGCCCCTGAGCACCGATGCCTTCCTTGACTATCTGGAGAACAAGCTTGATCGGCTTCAACCGGCCCCCTAGCCGCGTGCAACTCGACGGGCTGAGGCGGCCCGTAGGATGCGCCGCGCTGTCCATCGCCGTTTATGGCCAACCTCGATCAGGCACCCAGCCGCAGCATGCCCAACCTGCTGCACGTGCTGCCGGCCTTCGCTGATGAAGCCGAACTTCGTCTCAACACGATCGTGGAGCTCAACTCCAACACGATCAACAAGTACGAGCTGATCACCGAAACCGGCCATCTCAAGCTGGACCGCGTTGGTTACTCCTCGCTGGCTTACCCGTTCGCTTACGGATGCATTCCCCGCACCTGGGATGAAGATGGCGATCCCCTCGACATCGAAATCGTTGGTGTCACCGAGCCCCTGATTCCTGGTTCGATTGTGGAAGCCCGCATCATCGGCGTGATGACCTTCGACGACGGTGGTGAAGTCGACGACAAGGTGATCGCTGTGCTTGCCGACGACAAGCGCATGGATCACATCAAGAGCTGGGAAGATCTCGGTGAGCACTGGAAGAAAGAGACCACCTACTACTGGGAGCACTACAAGGATCTGAAGAAGCCTGGCACCTGCTCGGTGAACGGTTTCTTCGGCACTGAAAAGGCCGTTGAGATCATCAAGAGCTGCGAGGCTCGCTACATGGCTGAGATTGATCCCAAGTTGGTCGACTGAACGCGTCGGCGATCGACTGCTGATCAGGCGGGGGACACTCCCCCGCCTTTTTCATGGCTCAGCGTCCGGCTCAGCAGCATCGAAGATCCTTCGATTGGGATGGACACCTCTCGTGAGACAACAGAGCTGAAGGAGGACGAAGTCGGGTCTTTGGTCTCGACCATGAGACCAAAGAGATTCTGAAGAGTTCAGTTCCAAGGCTGCTGCTGTTTTTTCTCGCAGCAATGAACACGTTGAGACCAGTGGGTCTTGTGCATCTCATAAAGTGGTCGTTGATGCCGACGCTGTTGGCTGGCCTGTTGGCGGGGTCTGTTGCTCCATGCCTTGCTGCTGAACCTTTTGAGCTGGCCTTGCGTAAACCTGCTCATGCGTCGCGCATCGTGCTTGACCTCAGCAAGCGACAGATCACCCTCATGCGGGGCGAGCAGCAGCTTGGGGCCTGACCTGTGGCGATCGGAGATCCCAAAACCCCCACCCCAAAAGGGGAATTCGCCATCCTCAACAAGAAGGTCAATCCGATCTATGTGACCCATAAGTCGGGTCAGCGGGGGGAGCTGCGCGGACCCAGCAGGCCGATTGGGGATCGCTACATGGTTTTTCACCGCAATGGCCGCGGCGAGTTTGGGATCCATGGAACGGCGTGGCCGCACTGGGTTCAGATTCGCGCTGCCGTCAGCCTGGGCTGCGTGCGCATGCTCAACAGCCACATCCGTCAGCTGTTTGATGCTGTGGACGTGGGAACGCGTCTGGAAGTTCGCAGTTGATCAGGCTTCTGGGCGGACGGTGTCGAAGATCTCTTTGAGGATCTCGCCAGCACCCTGACCTTTGAGGGTGTTGGCCAGAGAGATGCCGATGGCTTCAGCGTCGCTTGCTGCGCCACTTGCCTGGTCGCGGATCAGACGTTTTCCATCAAGGCTGGCCACCATCCCGGTGAGGATGAGTTGATCACCTTCGAAGCGGGTGTTCACGCCGATGGGCACCTGGCAGCCACCTTCCAGTTCCCGCAGGAAAGCACGTTCGGCCAGGCAGCGCTGGGAGGTGGGGGTGTGCTCCAGCACTTTGATCGCCTCAAGCACTTCGGGCTTGCCCTCCACGCATTCAATCCCGAGGGCGCCCTGACCAACGGCATGCAGAGAGATGTCGCCGGGGATCAGCTGGTGGATCCGATCGCCGAAGCCAAGCCGGCCCAGGCCTGCCGCAGCCAGGATCAGACAGTCGTAATCGCCGCTGTCCAATTTTTCCAGGCGGGTGATCACGTTCCCCCGAACGTCCTTGAAGATCAGGTGGGGGTAGTGGTGACGCAGTTGAGCCAGGCGGCGCAGGGAACTCGTGCCCACCACAGAGCCTTCGGGCAGGGTGTCGAGTTTGTACGCCTGGTTCTTGGTGTTCACCACCAGGGCATCGGCCGGGTCTTCCCGTTCGGTGATGCAGCCGAGCATCAGCCCCTCAGGAAGGTTGGTGGGCAGGTCTTTCAGGGAATGGACGGCGATGTCCGCACGGTCCACCAGCATCTGGGCTTCCAGTTCCTTGGTGAACAGGCCTTTGTCGCCGATTTTGGCCAGGGCGACGTCCAGGATCTTGTCGCCCTGGGTGGCCATGGCTTCCACCGTGATCTTCAGGCCGGGATGGGCCTTCTCCAGTTCCGCTTTCACCCAGTTGGTTTGCACCATGGCCAGCTGGCTGCGTCGTGAGGCGATGCGCAGTTCGGTGAGGGCCATGGAAAGGGCGAATCAGCCGCCCAGCCTACGCTTTTGGCCTTGGATTCTTTGGTTTGCCTTCACGAGGTTGTGAAGCTTTGAAAGGGAAGATCTCTTTATGAAGAACGCTTAACATTTGCGGGCGTTGCAGCACAGTCATGCCCGGACCCGTCGTCAATGGCGTTCGTCAGGCCGGAGCAATTGGCTCTGTTGCCCCCGACTCGCAAGAGCAGGAGGCCATGCTCCCCCTGGTGGCTGAGGGTTCCATCCGGCTGATCCTGTTGTGCAGTGGCGATGTGCTGATGGCGCGGCTGCGCCACACCACCGATCGCGATGGAGATCACGCGTATCAACTGCTGCGGCCCCGTCTGGTGCGTTCAGCCGCAGATGCCTCACACGATGCTCAGCCCAGTTGGTTGCTTCAGCCTTACCTGGAGGGGCTGACGTCGCAGCACAATCTGGTGCTGTTCAAGGGGGCGGTTGCTTCCGTGCTTGAACCGGATGCTCGCCTGCTCCAGGCCTATGCACTTGAAACTCGCCAGGAGTGTCCTTTGGAGGAAACTCCGGTGGAGCGCCTGAAGCGTGCTTTTCAGGAATTCACGGAGACCTTCGATGCAAACCCCTGAACCTGTCGCACGGTCTCTTTCTATTTACTAAAGGAAAACCCCAGTCATGGACTGGGGTTTGATCTCTTCCGTGTGAGGAGGGCGTCTCAATTCCCTCAAGCACTCTTATAGGAGCCCTCTGCTCCATTCAGCTAGGGGGAATGTACTTATGTATTACTCCCGTGACCGTTTGGTCACGGGCCCAGTGCTGGCTTACTTGATGTATTCCTTGAGCACCCCATTGCGGTTGGGGTGGCGCAATTTGCGCAGGGCCTTGGCTTCGATCTGACGGATCCGTTCACGGGTCACATCAAAAATCTGACCAATTTCCTCGAGGGTCTTCATCCGCCCGTCGTCCAGGCCATAGCGCAGGCGCAGCACATCGCGCTCGCGGGGGCTGAGGGTGGCCAACACACCTTCCAGGTCTTCACGAAGCAGGTTCTTGGCAACGTCCTGCTCGGGATTTTCGATGTCGGCTTCGATGAAATCACCCAGGCGGGAATCCTCTTCCTTGCCGATGGGGGTCTCCAGGGAGATCGGCAGCTGGGCGCTCTTGGCGATGAAGCGCAGTTTTTCGATGGTCATTTCCATCGATTCCGCGATTTCCTCTTCCGTTGGCTTGCGGCCGAATTCCTGGGAGAGAACCTTGGTGGTCTTCTTGATCCTGGAGATCGTTTCGTAGAGGTGCACCGGCAGGCGGATGGTGCGGCTCTGGTCGGCGATGGCGCGTGTGATGGCCTGGCGAATCCACCAGGTGGCGTAGGTGGAGAACTTGTAGCCCTTTTCGTGGTCGAACTTCTCGGCTGCACGAATCAGGCCAAGGCTTCCTTCCTGAATCAGGTCTTGGAAGCTCAGGCCCCGATTCATGTACTTCTTGGCAATCGAGACCACCAGGCGCAAGTTGGATTGCACCATCTTTTCCTTGGCCCGTCGGCCCAGCATCAAGCGCCGGCGGAAGCGGATGAGCGGCATTTCCACCAAGGCCGCCCACTCTTTGTTGTCAGGTTCCCGGCCGTTGTCGCTTTCAAATTGAGCGGCCAGATCCTCGAGATAGAGAAGATCGGCGATTTTGCGGGCCAGTTCGATCTCTTCGTCGGGACGCAGCAGGCGGATCCGACCGATTTCCTGCAGATAAACCCGGATGGAGTCTTCGGTGTAAACGCCTTTGGGGCCGATCTTGATGCTGGCCAGGGCTTTGGCCTTGGCTTCCTTCTCAGCAGCTGCGGTTTTGGCTTTCTCCTCTGCGGTTGGCTTCGCTGCCGCTGCTTTGGTTTTTGATGCCTTGGCTGTTGAAGATTTAGTCGCGGTCTTCTCGGTGGTGGCTGCCTTCTTGGTTGTGGTGGCCTTTTTCGTTGTGGTTTTGGCTTTGGTGGTTTTCGCTGCAGCCTTTTTGGTGGTTCCCGAGGCCTTGGCTTGATCTGCAGCGGCGAGCAGTTCGTCGGCTGCGGCGCTCAGGTCCTTGGCGCTCGCCTTGCTGGTTCGTCGGCGTGCAGGGGTTTTCTTGGCCTCTTTTTCGTCGGAACTCTTGGCGACTTCCTTCACCTTGCCGTCAGCATTGGCCAGAAGAACGATGTCCGGCTTGGCAGCTTTGGTGGCAGCAGGGGTCATGGTGTTAGTCGAAGTCGGATAGAGGGGAGATGCAACAGCGGCAACAACGCACCAACGGCAATGGCCGGAACATGGAACTTCCGTTCAAGCGAAAGAAAACAACACAGCTGACGCTGAGATGGAGTTCATGGGCTGATGGTGGTGTCCGCGAGTCGACGAAACGCTTGGACTGATTGTGTCTGTGCTGTCCGGGGTGGTCTCAGACCGGTCAAAGTGGCAAGGAACAAGGCCTTGACTTCAGACTCTGTGTCTTCCCTCTGGATCGAGCGCAGGGTTGGCAGAAACTCTCCAACCTGTCCACGTTAATGAAGTCTTCCGAAGTTTGCAAGGTCCTGTCGCATTCGCGGCGATGCGTTGAGGTCTGGCTGGAGGCTGGGCGGGAAGGACGCTCCTTCAGTTACGCCGCAGATCCCAGCATGGGATTGATGCCGGGAGATCTGGTGCGGGTGCGCCTCCGGGGTCGAGCCATGCATGGACTGGTGGTGGCGGAGCGGGAGTGGGCTGAGCAGGATCCTCTGGAGCTGCAACCGGTGGAATCGCTCCTGCAGCGAGCTGCTGTCGATTCGGATTGGTACAGCTGGCTGGAGCGGGTGGCGGACCGTTGCCATCTCAGTGTCTTCCGCACCTTGAAGGCGGCTTTGCCATCGGGCTGGATTGGTCAGGCCGGCCAGCGTTCCCTGGCCGGCGGGCGTCAGATGTGGTGGATCCAGGCCCAGGTCCCCCCTGTTGCAGCGAACCCACCCACCCCTCGCCAGCGGGAGCTTCTGGGCTGGTTGGAGGGCCAGGGCGAAGGTGCTTGGCAACGGGACCTGGTGGCCAGTGGGTTTGGGGCGCAATTGCTGCCGCCGCTGATCCAGCAGGGCTACCTGGTGCGTGAGCAGCGTCGTTGTGAGGACAAGGGTTCCTCAGCTGGTTCTGGCCCCCAGGAGCTTCCCCAGGCCTTGACGGCTGAGCAGCAGGACGTGGTGAAGGCCTACCAACAGCTATCCCTGGGGAGAGGACTGCTGCTCTGGGGAATCACCGGCTCCGGCAAAACCGAGGTGTACCTCCAACTGGCTGCCCAGGAGCTGGAGCGGGGCCGGCACGTGCTGCTGCTCACACCCGAGATCGGATTGATCCCCCAACTCGTTGACCGTTGCCGCAAACGCTTCGGCTCGCGCGTCGTGGAGTACCACAGCGGTTGTGGTGACGCCGAACGGGTTCGAACCTGGCGCCGCTGTCTTGCTGCCGAACAGCCGTTGGTGGTGGTGGGAACCCGCTCCGCGGTGTTCGTGCCGTTGAAGCCGCTGGGGCTGGTCGTTCTGGATGAGGAGCACGACAGCTCTTACAAGCAAGACGCACCCATGCCCTGCTATCACGCCAGGGACCTGGCTTTGGACCGGGTTGTGATGCAACAGGCACGGCTTGTGCTGGGCAGCGCCACGCCGTCGCTCGAGAGCTGGATTCAAACGGGGCCCGAAGGTGCCTTGACCCTTGTGCGCCTGACCCAGCGAATTTCCCGGCAGTCCCTACCGCCTGTGCATGTGATCGACATGCGCCATGAGCTGGCCGAAGGACACAAGCGTCTGGTCAGTCGCGCCTTGATGGCTCGTCTTGCGGCGCTGCCGGAGCAGGGCGAACAGGCTGTGGTTTTGGTGCCTCGTCGGGGATATAGCCCCTTTTTGAGCTGCCGCAGTTGCGGCGAGGTGGTGATGTGCCCCCACTGCGATGTGGCGCTCACCGTTCACCGCAGCAAGGCCGGACGTCAGTGGCTGCGTTGCCACTGGTGTGACCATCGTGAAGACCTGGAGAACCGTTGCAGTCACTGTGGTTCCACGGCCTTCAAGCCATTTGGGGCCGGGACGCAGAAGGTGTTGGAACTGCTCTCTCAGGAGCTCGAAGGCCTTCGTTTGCTCCGCTTTGACCGCGATTCCACCGGGGGGCGGGATGGCCATCGACGCCTGTTGGACCGTTTCGCTGCCGGAGAGGCCGACGTCTTGATCGGCACGCAGATGCTGGCCAAGGGCATGGATCTGCCGCGGGTCACCCTGGCGGCAGTGCTCGCGGCGGATGGGCTTCTGCACCGCCCCGATCTCCGCGCAGGAGAGCAGGCCCTGCAGTTGCTGTTGCAGTTGGCGGGCCGTGCCGGGAGAGGTGAGCGACCGGGGCAGGTGTTGGTGCAGACCTACACCCCAGAGCATCCGGTGATTCAACACCTGGTGGATGGTCGCTATGAAGCGTTCCTCTCCCAGGAGGTGGCGCTCCGTAAGGAAGCGGGTCTGGTGCCCTTCAGTCGCGCTTGTCTGCTACGACTGTCTGGAGATTCCCCCAGCAAAACAGCAACGGCGGCAGCGGTGCTGGCGGAGCGGATCCGGCCGATTTGTCAGCTCCAGAGCTGGTGGTTGTTGGGTCCGGCCCCGGCGCCTGTGGCCCGGGTTGCTGGCCGAAGCCGATGGCAGCTGTTGCTTCACGGTCCGGCGGGCTCCCCGCTTCCGCTGCCTCCGGGACAGGCCCTCTGGGATGGCTTGCCCAAGGGTGTGGCGCTCACTGTGGATCCCGACCCGCAGCAGCTTTGATCAGGAGGGCAGTTCAGGGAAGCCAAAGCCCAGCTTCCGACGCACCACCTGCAGCACCATGCTGCTGATCAGCAGCATCAGGATCACCACTCCCCCCAGGCCAAGCGGATTCCAGCGCCAGCCCTGCCAGCTGACTTCGGTGGTGGTGCCGGAAAGAGCCGTGCGCTCCACCTGCCCTTGGTTCAGGCTCAGATGAACGTCGAGCCCGGGGATCTCGGGCAGATCGCTGAGATCCACCATCAGCTGCACGTGCTGCTGCACCCCTAGCAGCCAGTTGCGTTCTTCGAGCTTGAGCGTCGGTGGCGGGAGTGAGACTCCAGCCGCGCGACCAGCCACGGCAACCACGGCCGCCATCTGTTGCGCCAGCTCGTGCGATGAGGCAACACGGCTGCTGATCTGTTGACGTCCTGGGCTTGTTTGTTCGATCTTCAGCCAGGGCACTTCCTGTTGCAGGTCTCGCTCGAATTGCTCTTGCCAGGGCAGCGGGCGTTGCTGGGTGCTCCGCACGTCCCAGGTGAGGGCCAGTCGATCCGGGCCGCGAAGGTCGAGATCAGCCTCGATGCGGACGCAACCACTCAGCAACAGCGTGATCCCCAGCAGAACCGCCATCACCAGCACGGCGAAACCAGCCGCCGGTGAACGCGTCGGCCCCGTGGGTGGTGGTGGCGGGGGTTCGGGACGCCGCGACCGCCGCCGCCGCATGGTGGAGGTCTGCCCGCTGCCAGAGCCATTCAGCTCCAGTTGCGGCATGCGCATCGACCAGCGTTCTGGACGATCCAGGCTTGGGGCTTCAAGAACCCCGAGCAGTTGTTTGGCCTGCTGGCGCAACTTGGCATCGCGGCAGCGACTCAGCAGCCTGCAGGTGGCGATGGCTTGCTCGTCCTGCCCCTGGCCCATCCAGGCGGTGATCATCAGGAGCCGAATGCCCGGCCCCTCCGGGCTGTTGAGCGGGTGTTGCTCCGCCAGGGGAAGAAGCAGCTCCAGGCCCTGGCCGTAGTCCCCTCGCTCCAGGGCTGCCTCCGCTTCAGAGAGGTCCAGTGCTGCGTCCTGCTCGCTCACCCTCTAGCCGCGTCCCACCACCATGGTGCCGATGCCGGCGTCGGTGAAGACTTCGAGCAGGAGGGCATGGGGAACCCGGCCATCAATGATGTGGGCGGCTGACACGCCCTGGGCCAGGGCGCGGATGCAACATTCCGTTTTGGGCGTCATGCCCCCTGCGACCACGCCGTCCTCGATCAGCTGTCGCGCCTCTGAGAGGCGCAGTTTGCGGATCAGCGAGTCGGGGTCATCGCGATCTTCAAGGATGCCGGGGGTGTCGGTCAGCAGGATCAGTTTTTCGGCTTCCAGGGCCGCCGCCAGCTCTCCCGCCACCGTGTCGGCATTGATGTTGTGGGCTCGCCCGTCATCGGGGGTTGCGGCAACGCTGGAAATGACGGGTACATAACCCTTCTCCAGCAGCGGTTCGAGCACATCGGGATTGACGCGGGCAACATCCCCCACCAGCCCATGGCTGCCATTCCCCCAGGGGCGTGCCTCCACAAGACTTCCGTCACTTCCGCTCAAACCAACCGCACGGGTGCCGAGCTGATTGAGGCCATTCACGATCTGCTTGTTGACGCGGCCCACCAGCACCATCTCCACCACGTCCATGGTGTCGGCGTCGGTGACACGCAATCCGTCGCGGAATTCGGCGGGGATTTCCAGACGTTGAAGCCACTGGTTGATTTCGGGCCCGCCGCCGTGAACCACCACGGGTTGGACGCCGACGCAGGCCAGCAGAGCCAGGTCGCGAAATACAGCCGCCCGCAGCTCGGCATGGGCCATGGCGGCCCCGCCGTACTTGATCACGATGCGCCGACCGGCGAAGCGCTGGATGTAGGGGAGGGCTTCGCTGAGCACCGACACCCTGAGGGCGTCATCGTTGTTCTGGGTGGATTGGGCCATGGCTTAGGCCTCACCCGCTGGCAGCAGAACAACGTCCAGCCGTTGTTCATCCAGTTCCTTGAGTTCCGCTCGCATCCCCTTGGCGAAGAAACGCCCCAGCCGCTCCTGCCGCTCTTGCCAGCGTTCGAGGGGAACGGCTCCCAGCAGGAAACGCATCCGTAGGCCATAGCCGCTGTCGGAATGCAGCTCTTCGATCTCTTCCAACTGCGGTGGGGTGTCTTCATCCCAGAGTTTGAGCGCTTCCAGCGACGACTCCAGGTGGGCCTTCTGGCCGTAGCGCCAGCGCGTCACATCGCCGAGCAATTTGCCCAGTTCTGGGGCTGCAGCTTCACGTTCCTTTTGAAACGTCTTGACCGGTGTCACCCGGATGGCGGGTGGGAGCTCCGACGATTTCAGGGCCAGCCCCCCCAACAAGATCGGGATTCCGTAGAAAATCGTGGGCAGGCTGAGGTTGGCGCTTCCGGTGGCGTAAGCGGTGGCACCGACCACGGTCAGCACGCCTCCGGCGATGGTTACGAGGCTGCCGGGGGAGAAGAAATCCTTCATGAAGGCCTTGGCTTGATCGTCATTTTGACCTCTAGGCCATCAGGATGGAGATCCACTACCCCGAGCCAGATGCCAGATCCATCGTCGACCGGGATCGATGATCTGCTCCAGCAGCTCGACCGTGATCGCAGCTGGTTGCTGCAGCAGATCGATGGGGGCCGCTGGCCCGAGCTGCGGCTGGATCTTGCCGCCCTTGAACGGGAGCTCGGGCAACTGATCACCCGAGCTTCAGAGCTGCAGGACGAAGAGGGCCGTTAAGCGGCGACGACCCGCGATTGTCCTCTGATTCAGAAGGGGATGTCGTCGGTGTCGGGAACCAGGGGCGCCGCATTCCAGCTGGCCGGTTCGGGCTCTTTTGCCACCTTGGTCGGTGCAGCAGCGGCGGCCTGGCGGCTGGGGGCCGGGGCTGAGGGGTTGCCGGAAGGAGCTGCACCCGTGGCTGCCGCGCCGATCGGATGAAGCCGAGCCAGGGTGAATTCAGCCCGTTTTTCCTTCATGCCATCGCCCCGGGGCATGGTGTTCATCCGCAGCCGGCCTTCTATCAGCAGCCGCTGCCCGGTCTGCACACGGTTCTGCAGCTCCTGGGCCAGGTTGCCCCAGCCCACCACTTTCAATTCACCTGGCGGATCACCCTCCCGAAGGGGGTCAAAGCGCACGGCCATCTCCGCAATGGGAGTCTGGTTGTCCTGGGTGTATCGAACCGTCGGTGCGTCGATCACCTCAACTTCGAGCACGCAATGGTTCATGGCTTGAGCTGGTGTCGGCGCACATCCTGATGCAAGGCCCCGCGAATGACCAGCGTCGTGTCCTGCTGCTGGCTGGAACCGGTGATGGGCCGCGCTTGGTGAAGGAGCTCTCCCGCCGCCATTGGCGTGTGAGCGTGAGTGTGGTGACGGCAACTGCAGCGAAGGCCTACGCGGGATTGCCGGTGGAGCGCATCTCAATTGGTGCTCTGCAGGGCGTTGGTGTGATCAAGGCAGCCCTGCATCAGGCCGGCCCTTTCCGTTGGGTGGTGGATGCCACGCATCCCTTTGCGGCTCGAATCAGCCATGACCTGGTCACGGCCTGTGCAGATCTCGGCCAACCGCTGCTGCGTTATGAGCGTCGCCTTGAACCGCTGGGAGCGGCCTCTCTCCTGGCTAATGCCGATGCATTGGCGGCCCAACGGCTCCAGGGCCAACGCCTGCTGCTGGCCATTGGAGGCCGTCATCTTCCGGCCTTAACTGCTGCTGTGTGCCGCGCCGGCGCCATCCCCTATGGCCGTGCGCTTCCATCCCCCGATGGAGTGCGCGCCGCCTTGCGGGCAGGTCTGCCCCCGGATCACCTGGCCGTGGTGCGCCCTCTGCAAGGGGAGGTGCCGGGGGCGATCGAGCGGTCTCTTTGCCGTCGCTGGGGCATTGGCGTGGTGCTCTGCCGCCAGTCCGGTGGTGTGACGGAACAGCTCTGGCATCAACTCACCACAGATCTGGGGCTGAGATTGCTGCTGTTGCGGCGTCCCTTCCCCCCCGACGGGATGGAATGCGTCGAGGATGTCAGCAGCCTGATGGATCGGCTTAAGCGTGATTGAAGCGAGTGGGCTCGTGCTGGCCCTCACCACGGAAGCGAACGCTGAGCGCGCCCAACAGCTGGCAGAGGCCTTGCTGGAGCGCCATCTCGTGGCCTGTGTGTCCATCCACCCCGTTCAGTCGTTCTATCGCTGGGAGGGGTCGCTGCAGACGTCCCATGAGGTCCAGCTGCTGATGAAGACCTCCGCTCAGCATGTGGACGCGCTGCGCTTGGCCGTCTTCGAGCTGCACAGCTACGACACGCCCGAGTGGTTGTGCTGGCCGGTGACGGCATCACCGGCCTATGGGGCCTGGGCCATCGCTGAGCTCAGTTCAGATGCGTCTCCGCCAGCTGCTTGAGGGAGACCTGGGAGCGAGCCCCCAGTTGGGTCACAATCTGGCCGGCGCAGAGGGCTCCGAGCTCACCACAGCGCTCCAGTGACTCGCCCTGGGTGAAGCCATGCAGAAATCCCCCGGCATAGAGGTCGCCTGCTCCTGTGGTGTCCACTAGATCTCCCAGGCCGAAGATGCCCATATCCCAGCGCTGGTCTCCACTCAGCACGACGGACCCCTGGGCACCACGGGTGATCGCAATCACTGAGCAGCAGCCGCGCACCCGCTCGAGGGCCTGGTCGAAATCGTCGGTCTCGTAGAGCGACTGAATTTCAACGTCATTGGCGAACAGCACATCGACGTGGCCATTCACCAGCTCGAGAAAACTCGCTCTGTGCCGATCCACACAGAAGCCGTCTGAGAGAGAAAGAGCCACCTTTCCGCCTGCTTCACGGCAGGCTTCGGCTGCGGCGATGAAGGCCCGTTTGGCGGCTGGACTGTCCCAGAGGTAGCCCTCCAGGTAAAGCACCTTGGCCTGTTTGACCATGGAGAGGTCGAGATCCTCGGGCTCCAGTTGGGTGGACGCCCCCAGGAAGGTGCACATGGTGCGCTCGGCATCGGGCGTGACGTAAATCAGGCAGCGCGCCGTTGTGGCTCCACTGGTGGCTGCTGGGGTCTCAAAGCGTGCCCCAACGGCCCTGATGTCATGGCTGAAAATGCTGCCGAGCTGGTCATCCCGGACGCGGCCGATGAAACCAGCGCGTCCGCCGAGCTGCGCGATGCCCACCATCGTGTTGGCGACCGATCCACCGGAGGTCTCGAGGCCCGTTCCACTGGCCTTGTAGAGAGCTTCGGCCTGTTGTTCATCGATCAGCGCCATGCCCCCTTTCTGGAGGCCGTGTTCAGCGATGAAACCGTCGTCCGTCTGCACCAGAACGTCAACGATGGCGTTGCCGATGCCAACGACATCGAGACTGCAGTCGCTGGGGAAACGGGTCTCTGATGACATCGGGGCGTGGAAAGCAGCCCCGAAGTATGAACGTCAGCGGCTCAGGCGCTCAACAGGGCTCGTTTGGGGCCATGGATCGGATCTTCGACAACGATGGTCTGATCACGGCTGGCCCCCAGGGAGACAATGGCGATCGGCACTTCCATCAGATCAGCGAGGAAGCGCAGGTAATCCATGGCTGGCTTGGGGAGATCCTCAAGGCTGCGGCATTCTTCGGTGGAGCACTGCCAGCCAGGCAGTGTTTCGAAGATGGGTTTGCACTGGGCGAAGTCATCGGCGCTGCTGGGGAAGTGCTCGATTCGCTCGCCGTTGAGTTCATAGGCCACGCAGACCTGAATTTCGTCCAGTTCGTCCAGTACATCCAGCTTGGTCACGGCCAGACAGTCCAAGCCGTTGACCTGCACGGCGTAGCGACCGATCACGCCGTCAAACCAGCCACAGCGCCTCTGGCGGCCCGTGGTGGTACCGAATTCGCCACCCCGCTCCGTGAGCTGGTCATTCAGGCTTCCGCTCAGCTCGGTGGGGAAGGGGCCTTCACCCACGCGGGTGGTGTAGGCCTTGGCAACGCCGATGACGCGGTCAATCAGGGTTGGGCCCACGCCTGCACCGATGCAGGCCCCGCCGGAAACGGGGTTGGAGGATGTGACGTAGGGGTAGGTGCCGTGGTCGAGGTCCAGCAGCGTGCCCTGGGCACCTTCGAACAGGATGTTCTTGCGATCTCGCGCTGCCTGATGAATCGTCTGGGTGCACTCCACCACGTGGGGGGCGAGGCGCTTGCCGTATCCCAGATATTCCTGGATGACGTCTTCGGCGTTCAGGGGTTCAACGCCGTAAATGGTCCGAAGAAGTTCATTCTTCTCCTGCAGTGGGCCTTCAAGGCGATCCCTCAGCCGCTGTTCGTCCAGCAGGTCGATCACACGGATGCCACTGCGCTGCGACTTGTCGGCGTAGGTGGGACCGATTCCACGGCCTGTGGTTCCGATCCGTCGTGCTCCCCGCTGCTTCTCCATGGCCTGGTCGAGCAGGCGGTGGTAGGGCATCGTCACGTGGGCTGTGGATGCCAGGCGAAGCCCTGAAATATCAATGTCGTTGGCGATGAGCATGTCCAGCTCACCGAGCATCACCTTGGGATCCACCACCGTGCCGGATCCGATCAGACAGATCGTGTCGGGATAGAGGATTCCAGAGGGAATCAGGTGCAGCTTGAGCACACGATCGTCAACAACGATCGTGTGGCCTGCATTCACACCACCCTGATAGCGAACCACCACATCGGCGGAGCGGCTCAGGAGATCGGTGATCTTTCCTTTTCCCTCGTCACCCCACTGCGCTCCGATGACGACAACGTTGGCCAAGAACACGGCGGCCCGAAGCCGCAGATCTGCACAATCCGCGAGTATCTCAGATCTCGGGTGGCCTCGTCAAAACCCAGCTGGTTTCGGGGGGCTCAGCTGCCCCGGACCACTGATTTCTCAGCCTTGTTGAGTTCCTTGGCGATGCGGTCATGCAGCGCTTCCGGCAGGGGGCGATTGGCGTAGGAGGCGTAATGACCAGCCAGCGAATTCAGCGCGGTCTGCATCGTGGTGAAAGAGCTGAGTCCGTTCACACGGGGCTGAGGCCGATAACGGGACATGTAGTCGTTGATCAGGGCCCGGGCGTCGGCCTCAGCTTCGGCGTGGGTGGGATCGTCCTGAGGCAGGTCGATCACCGTCAGCAGAGTGCGGGAGACCGCCACGGTGTCCTCCACGTAGTCGCCGCTCAGACGAGCTTCAGCGTCCCCACTGCAGGCCGTCAGGAGGAGGCACAACCCGAGGCCAAGGGCTACGGCGGCCCGGCTTAGGGGGCGAAGCAGGCGTGTCAGTGCGGAGAGCATGAAACCCTTCAGTGTGATTCGACTTTAGGGGTGGAGTGCCTTGATCAGGCAGTTCACAGCCTCAGCGTGGGGAAGCTTTTGCACACCGCGGCTGCTGCGGCACACCAGTTCAACGGTGCCTTCGCTGGCGTCGCGTCCCACCACGATCCGCCAAGGTATGCCGATCAAATCGGCGTCTTTGAACTTGACGCCGGCGCGTTCTTTGCGGTCGTCGATCAGCACATCCACCCCAGCGTTCTGAAGTTCCGAGTACAGCGCTTCCCCCAGCTGGGCCTGGGTCTCGTCCTGGATGTTGGCCACGACCACGATCGCCTCGAAGGGGGCGATGGCCGTCGGCCAGCAGATGCCGCTGTCATCGTGATGCTGCTCGACGGCAGCCTGCGCCAATCGCGAAACGCCGATGCCGTAGCAACCCATCCAGAACGGTTCGGTCTTGCCGTTTTCGTTGGTGAAACGGCTCTCCATGGCCTCAGAATATTTTCGGCCCAACTGAAAAATGTGGCCGACTTCGATGCCTCTTTTTTCCGTCAGGCGTGATTCCGGGTTGTGTTGGCAGACGTCGCCGGCTCGAGCATTACGCAGATCCAGGCTGGTTGGCTTCTGACCGATGGCGGTCCAGCTGGTGTTGAAACGGTGCAGATCGGGCGTGTTGGCACCACAGATGAAGCTGCTGAGTTCGCTCGCGGTTTCATCCGCCAGGCGCAGAAATGTTGGCTCCCAGGTCTTGGCTCCCTTCAGAACGTCATCGGAGAGGTCGGGCCCGATCGATCCAAAGGGGAGCGGATCAATCTGCTGACGGTTGTTGTCCTCTGGTGTGATCGGGCGGCAATCGAGAACACCCTTGTTGAGGGTTCGGCTGACCGCGTTCACGACCTTGGTGGGATTGAGCTCCTGGTCACCACGGAGGCTCACCAACAGCGGTTGGAGGGTCTCATCGTCCAGGGTCGCCACCAACAGCAGCACCTTCACCACCTGGCTCGGATCCCAGCCTTTGGCGTCGCAGAGGCTTTCGATGCTGCCCAAGCCAGGGGTTGGAATCGATTCCTCCGGGCCGTCGGGAAGAGGAGTTGCGGCGGATGGGATCGAAACAGCCTTTTCTTGGTTGGCGGCGTATTGGCCGTCATCGCTGATCAGGATCAGGTCTTCCCCGGCATCCGCCGTCACCATGAACTCCTGGGAGGCGGCGCCGCCGATCGCGCCGCTATCGGCATCGACAGGGACGGCATCCAGGCCACAACGTTCAAAGATGCGGCGGTAGGCCTGATCCATCACGCCATAGGTCTCGCGAAGATCCGCTTCGCTGGCATGGAAGGAGTACGCGTCCTTCATGATGAATTCGCGGCCTCGCATCAGTCCAAAGCGAGGACGGATCTCGTCGCGAAATTTGGTCTGGATTTGATAGAGGTTGACCGGGAGCTGCCGGTAGGACCTCAGCAGCTCCCCTGCCAGGCTGGTGATCACCTCTTCATGGGTAGGACCAAGTCCCAGTTCTCTGCCCTGGCGGTCTTCGAGGTGGAACATGATCCCCTCGCCAGCGGTGTAGCCCTGCCAACGCCCGCTCTTCTGCCAGAGCTCAGCAGGGTGCAGCTGCGGCAGCAGGGTTTCCTGGGCGCCGGCGCGGTTCATCTCCTCGCGCACCACGGTGGTGATCTTTTGCAGCACCCTCCACATCAAGGGGAGGTAGGCGTAGATCCCTGATCCCACGCGACGGATATACCCGGCCCTGAGAAGCAACTGATGCGAGGTGATCTCCGCTTCGGCGGGAACATCCCGAAGCGTCACCAGCAGCAGGCGGGAGACGCGCATCAATCGCAACAAAATGGGATTTGGAAGTTATCACCGCTTCGGAGGCATGCCGATCGCGGAAGTGTCTGTTTTGCTGGAATTCCCCTGGGCGCCCTGAGTCTCGACTGCTACCGTCCAGCTCAATCCAGCCTGTCCTAGGCCCGTCTCATGTTTCCTCGGTCCGTTGAATCTGTGGCGACAAGCGTTCAACAAGCGACCGAACTTTCCATGGATCCGGCCCATGCGTCAGCTCAAGCCGAGGCCCTGGTGGGGATCGACGATGTTCAGAAATCCCTGAACCGCTCCCGCGCTTCGGTGTATCGCTACACCAACACAGACCCACGCAACCTCAACCCTCCGTTCAACCCCCGCAAGCTGAACCCGGAGTACCGCAGCGATCAGAAAGATCCGCTGATGTTCCACCCCAATGAGGTGGCGCGCTTCGCCAAAGATGTTCTTCGCATCAAAGAAGTAACTGTTGAGGTGCTGAACTCTCCATCAACGGCGACGCAGCAAATCCTGGGATCGATCCTTGAGGAGCTTCGGCTGATCCGTACCCATCTCGAGGCGAGTGGGGCATCCCCTTCTGATCTGAGCGCACTACGCGACCAGCAGGACCGGCCCGCTGCTTAATGAACGGTGCGTCCTGCTTTTTGCAGTGACAGAATGAGTTCAACAATGTTGTGATCGGAAGAGGGAGCTTTTCAAGCCCCCCGTTTTATGGCCTCAGATGTTCCCCACCCGTCTCACGACGACGCCATCGCGTCTTCGGAGGCGGATGAGCCGTTCAGTCGTCGCGCCTCGTTGACGGCCATCAAAGGACTGCTGATTGCTGTTGTCAGTTTCAGTGCTCCCCTTGTGGCTGTGATCACGGACCGAACCTTTCCTTCTCCGCGACTGATCCCCACCGCCTCGGATCGGCATGGATCTCCATCAGCTTCCCCCGTCACCTTCGCCAGGCTTGGTGAATCTCATCGTTGAGATTCCGGCAGGAAGCAGAAACAAATACGAGTACTCCGCCGAAGCCGGCGTGATGGTTCTGGATCGGGTGATGCACTCCTCGGTGCGTTACCCCTTTGATTACGGCTTCATCCCCAACACGCTGGCGGAGGATGGATCTCCACTCGACGCCATGGTGATCATGGCTGAACCCACGTTCGCTGGTTGCCTGATTAAGGCTCGCCCCATCGGCGTTTTGGACCTCCTCGACAAGGATGTTTATGACGGGAAGATTCTCTGTGTCCCGGACGCAGACCCCCGTCAGGACGAGATCCGTAGCATTCGTCAGATCGCTGCCTCCCAGCTTGAGGATGTCGCGGAATTCTTCAGGACTTACCGCACGTTGCAGGGCAGCGTCGTATCGATTGATGGATGGCGCGACCTCGATGCGGTTCAGCCATTGCTTGATTCCTGCATCAATGCAGCCGATTGATCTCAGGCAAGAGCCCCTTGATCAGGCCGGATGCTTGTAAGTTGGTTCGCACTGAGATTTGCGGAAACCGTGCCCACCATCCGATTCGAGCAGGAAGGCCAGCAGGTTGGCTGCATCGAGGGCGCAAATCTGCGTAAGGCTGCACTTGATGCGGGCGTCAATCCCTATAAGAGCCTCAATAACCTCAACAACTGCAGTGGCGTTGGTCAGTGCGGCACCTGCGTGATGGAGGTGGTTGAAGGGCAAGCCAACCTGTCCCCCCGCAGCGATGTTGAAGAGGTCTATCTGGCCGATCGTCCTGCCAACTTCCGCTTGAGCTGCCGTACCACAGTGTTTGGTGATGTCACCGTTCGCACCCGCCCCGCTGAAGGTGTGGGCCGCGGCTCCAACAGCCTCGTTGGTGCGATCAAATCCCTGTTCGGCCGCTGAGCCTTGGCCGGAACCCTTCAGGTTTACAGCTACAACCGCTGCAGCACCTGTCGAAAGGCATTGGCCTGGCTCACTGAGCGAGGCATTGCCCATGAGGTGCACGACATCACCCTGACTCCACCGTCGAAGGAGATGTTGGTGGCCGCTCACCAATCCCTCGGTGACAGGAAACTGCTTTTCAATACCAGCGGCCAGAGCTATCGCGCCATGGGCGCGGCAGCAGTGAAGGCTCTGTCGGATGACGAGGCTCTCGAGGCTTTGGCTGCTGATGGAAAGTTGATTAAACGACCGTTCGTGGAGGTGAATTCCTCCACTTACCTCACCGGCTTCAAGCCTGATCTTTGGAAGTCGGCCTTCCAGGGTTGAAGTTCAAGCCATCCAATTCGCTGATCAGGGCGTCCACATCGCCTTGGTCGCGGATCTGACGGAAGCTTGAGCGTTTGATCTCTTCCAGGAGGGCGACCAGCAGATCCTGGCTGCGGCTGAGCACAGGCCCCTGTTCCAGGGTGTGGGCCAGCTCCTCCCAGAGCCGATCCAAGGCTTCGGATCCAAGCGATTCCAGAACAGGGTCCCGCTGACCGATGCGGTTTCCGGCTCCCTTGGACAGGTCGAGCACGGAGGTCACCATGCTTTCTGCCAGCTGGCGGCTGAATTCCGATTCGGCGTTTTGCAGTCCAGGCAGTCGCCGCAGGGCATCCGGCACCACGTTTCGGTCCAAGCTCTGCTGCACCAGATGGCTGATCACGGCTTGCAGTTGCGGTCGCATGGCCGGGCCAATGCGGGTGAGCAGAAGGGGAAGCCACAACCGCAGCAGCTCGATCACCTCCCACTCATCGTTCAGATCACTGCTCTGGTAGCTGCAGAGTCCGCGAACCCTCTCCGGCAGCTGTGGTGATCGAATCAGTTGCTGCAGAGCATCGACCACCCTGACGGCGATCACTTCAAACAGCTCCACAGCCAACAGGGCCACCACGCCGCGGCTGATAACGGCACGCAGCGGTTCGAGTTGCAGGAGGCCCGCTCCGCAAAGCCGTTCTGTGACCGGAACCACCCGGAGCCAGCGCGCAAACGGCAGCAGCAGGGGCAGGTCGATCCAGCGGCGTAATAGGGCATCGCGCCAGCGGATCGCTGGATAGCGCTGTTTCAGGCGCCAGGCACGCAGAAGAATGTCGAGCAGAAACAGCAGTTGAAATGGCGTGTCGATGCGCCAGCTCAAATCGCTGGGGCGCCCGTTTTCATCGATGCTTCGCCAGTAGTTGCTCTCCACCAGCGGCAGGATCTGCTGGCTCCAGAACTGACGCTCCTGGCTCCAGGGGGAGCGTTCCAGATGTTCGGGGCTCAGGAGAAGGTTGGCGGAGTCACGGGCTGATTCCAGGCCGGTGCGAGCGCGCAGTCGGTTCTTGAATTTTTCAAGGGCGCCGGCTTGGCCTGAACTGATGAACGGATTGCTGTCCATCAGCGCTGTGGTGAGCACCACCTGGTGCTGCAGCAGATCGTTGCTTTCCGCCGTGCGCGGGCCGTTTTGCTGCAGGGCCCGGTCCAGGGCGGTGAAGGCCTTGAGGTAAGCCTCGGTGTCGCGATGGGGTTCGATGCCCTTGAGGGGATCCAGCCACGGAGTGATGTCCGGCAGCCAGGGCAGGGGAACCACCAGGGGAAGCGATGGCACCGGATAAAGATTGCGTTGCAGCCAGAAGTTGCGCAGGGGGATGTAGGTGAGGTCGATGGCGACCCAGGTGAGATTGACTGCGGCAATGACAGCAATGGCCTGGTCCCACCGGCGCCAGCTGAACAGGCCGTGTTGGGGCTTGAGGGCTTGCCAGCGTGGACGGATCATGGGGCCTGCAGGCTCCCCCTATCGTGGGTCGAAAGATTGAGCCTGCCCACATTGAACGCGGAGAGAGAACCTTCCGATGTGAAGGGCAGAGTCAGCGCGATCTGGGAGTTCTGGGCCCCTTTTCTGTTCACGGTTTCGCTTTATCTCCTGCTCCGGCAGTTCGCCTTTGAAGCCCGCTACATCCCTTCGGGGTCGATGCTGCCAGGGCTTCAGGTTGGCGACAAGTTGATCGTCGAGAAGCTGTCCTACCGCTCCCGACCTCCTCAGCGGGGGGAGATCGTTGTGTTCAATTCCCCCAGTGCCTTTGATTCCGTTTGGAAATTGGAGGGGGGGCAACCCAATCCACTGAAGTGCGGCTTCGTCACCTTCCCGGGCATCAGCTGGGTTGTGGATCGTGTGCTGTTGCAGCGTTATCCCGAATGTGAGGCCTGGATCAAGCGGGTGGTGGGTGTTCCTGGTGATGTCGTGGAGGTGAACAGCCGTGGTGCCGTGAGCATCAACGGCACGGCCTTCAACGAGCCCTACGTCACCAACTTCTGCTCCGATCGCGACAGAATGATTGGCTGCAAGGGCCTCTATGCCGTGGTCCCCGAAGGCAACGTTGTTGTTCTGGGCGACAACCGCCGCAACAGCCAGGACGCCCGTCGTTGGCCAGGCGGCCCATTTTTGCCAGACGATCAGATCATTGGCCGTGCCGTCTTCCGCTTCTGGCCCCCTTCGCGCATCGGTTCGCTCAGCAATTGAGGCCACAGGCCACAACGCGTCCCTGAAGCTCGCGGCCCAGCCAGGGAATGTTGGCGGCACGCGGTGCGCCGGGAGTGTTGCTGCTGATGCTCCAGCGTTGATCGGGATCGAACAGCAGCCAGCGCCGGCTGCCCTGCTCAAGCTGTTCAGGCGGCTGGTCGATCAGAGCCGAAGGCCCAAAGCTGAGGGCCTGCCAAAGATCTTCCGTGGTCCAGCGGCCCGGTCGCACCAGGGCATTCCACAGGGCAGCAAGCACCACATGGTGGCCGCTGAGGCCTGCGGGGCGCTGGTCGCCCGGCAACAGCATGTCCTCAGCATCCAGAGGAACAGCATGCACAGAAACGGCAGTGATCGTTCGCTGCTGAACGGCCTGGATCAACTGCTCGCGATCGTCCGGGCCACCGAGGGAGGGGCAGACGCGCCAGCCCGGATCGCTGCTGGCCAGCATGCTGCGGTCGGTGAGGAGATGCCACCAGCTCACGCTGCTCAGGGGCGGGAACTCGCAGCCTGAAAGCTGCTGCACCGCTGCTGCTGTGGAGAGGTTCATCAGCCGCAGCTGTCGTTCCGGATGGCGTTGATGCAGCAGCAGCAACTGGCTGAGGGGAACGGTCTCGCTGGTGATTGGATCCGCTGGCCACCCGGCTCGCAGCGTCTCCACGCCTTCCCGCACCAGCCCCTCCCCCTGCAGCGCGGGATCCCGGGGTGCCACGAGCACTGGGCATCCCCCCATCTCTCCGAGCAGCAGTCCCCGTTCCAGCAACGGGGTTGGAACCACGGCGTCATCATCCGCCAGTCCGATGGCACCGTGTTCGAGAAGATCGCCGTGGGGGGCGAGTTCATCCGCTTTGCCGCCGCGGCTGAAGCCTCCCCAAAGGTGCAGACGAACCGTTGCTGTTTGATCCTGCTCGAGGCTGAATCCCTGGAGCCGCTCCGGACAATCGCGCCAGCTGCTGCTGCGGGGAAGCAGGCCAATCTGGCCATAGCCCCCTGCGGCGGCACAGTGGCGCAGGCTCACGGCTGTTTCTTGATCCCCACTGAAGGGGGTCTCAAGGATCGAATGGGGATCCACCAGGCAGGGGGCGACCAGTTGATCCGGTGCTGGGCTGGCCTTGATGCCCAGGCCCAGGGCCTGCTGCCGGGCCTCGTTGTCAAAGCCGACGAGCACCCCCTGGTGGATCAGGACTGCACCGAGCTGCACTGAATGTCCGGGGCCACGCAGGACGCGCACCGGATCCAGCAGCAAGGTGTCGTTCATGACGTCAGAGAGCGCCTGCTGCCGTGCGGTCAATCACGCTTCCGAAGTGGGAGGTGAGGTTGAGGCAGGTCACCACTGCAGGCTGGCCTGGATCGGCGGCGATGTCGACCACCGTGACACCACCGTTGCCTTGTTTGACGGCCCAGATGTCGGCCGGGGTAAGCCCCAACAGGTCGCAGAGGATCGTTTTGTTGACGGCGTCGTGGGCTACCACCAGCACCGTTTCCTCAGGCTTCAGCTCGCCAGCGATCTCTCCCCAGCTCCGGACGGAACGGGCCCATACGTCCTGAATGGTTTCCCCTTCAGGCATCTGAACGGTTTCCGGAGCCCGTTTCCAGGTGTCCAGCAGCTCCGACCAGTCCTCTCGGATTTCGGATTCGAGCTTGCCTTCCCAGACTCCGTGTCCGATCTCCACCAGTCCGTCGATCTGGGTCAGGGGCACATCGGGATGCGCCTCGAGAATGATCTGGGCCGTTTCGGTTGGACGCGACAGCTTGCTGCTCCAGGCCCGATCGATGGGGATGTCTTTGAGGAAATCGCGGGCGGCCGCGGCTTGACGGCGACCGTTCTCATTCAGCGGAATATCGATCTGCCCTTGGAAGCGCCCGGCTTTGTTCCAGTCGGTTTCGCCGTGGCGCACCAAAATCAGCCTGGCGTTTTTACCCTTCTCCGGCAGCGGTTGCAGGTGCGTGGTGCTGTTCAGGCATTCGATCTGCACCTGGGGGCCGTTGTCTCCTGGCCGGATGTTGAAGACTGAAAGGGAGGTGTTGTCGACGCGGAGACGCCGGAAGCCGTGGTCGGGTTCCCCCAGCAACACCAGCATCAGGCAGCGCAGGATGGCGTTGTGGGCCACCACCAGCACCGTGTCGTTGCCGGTGGCGGGATGGTGCTCCAACAGCGTGCTGATGAAGCCCCGCGCCTGTTCCATCAGTTCAGGCAGTGGCTTGTAGCTCGAACCATCACGGCGCTGGAGCTCCAGCTCCATGGGCCGCTGCTTCCAGATCTTGTAGGCCTCCGTTGAGCCTTGCATCAGCTCGTCGATGGTCTGGCCGGACCAGGGCTCAAGATCCACTTCCAGCAGTCCGTTATCAAAGACGGGATCTGGGGTCTGGCCGCCTTGGGTCTCCAGCAGGCTCGCCGTCGTCGCAGCCGCCCGCTGCAAAGGAGAGCTGTAGACGGCCTGGATGCTCACGTCCTGAAGCGAGCGGCCCAGGGCCCGGGCCTGCTCATGCCCCTCCTCGCTGAGGTTCGAGAGATCATCGCGGCCCTGGATCCGCCGTTCCTTGTTGAAACTGCTGAGACCGTGGCGGACCAAAAGAAGACGAAGGGGCACGGTTCAGCGTCAGGGCGCGGCCATCGTATGGAAGCGGCCTTTCGGGGGGACAATCGTGGGCAGTTGAAGCCCGCTGGTGCCCAGTTCCCCACAACCGGTTTCCCCGCGCTGGAAGGGACTTCTGGCGGCCTTGTCCCTCGCTTTGGCTGGTTTCATCTGGTTGTCGGGCTTGATGGACAGCCTCTCGCGACCTTCGGTGGCACCGGCCCTGAGCCTTCAGCAGCAGGAGCTGACGCTTCTTGCTGAACCAGCGGTGCCGCCCCCGTTGCGGGGCGCTCTCCTGGGGGAGTCGCCGCGGGATGCGCTGCTCAAGGCCCTGGAGGGCATCAGCCCAGAGGAGCGCAATGAGCGGCAGCAACAGATGCTTCTGTTGTTGAAGGGCCAAGGTTCCGCATCAGCGGAGCTCGATCGCCAAGGCGACGACCCGTTGCTCCAGCAGCTGCATTGCGAAGCGGGCGCCTCTGACCCGACGCTCTGTATCGATGCTGCAGCCGCGGGGCAAGCGGCGTTCCGTTTGGCCGTTAGCACGGTGCTGCCCCTGGTGACAGCCCTGCTCGGTGGACTGTTGCTGCTTGGTCAGGCCTGGCGTCTGCTGCGAGGTCGGCTGATGGCCTGGCCCGATGTTCAGGGGCCGGAGCTGACCCTGGTTGATATGGCCCTGCTGGTGGCCGGTGGCTTTGTGGTGATCAGTGCCGTTGGCGTTCCGCTGGTGGCGTTTCCCTTGGTGGGTGCACTGACGGCGGGGCTGGGCAGCCCTCGTCGTGAAGCCGTCAGTGTGGTGATCAACTACGGCGTGATGGCCCTGCCGAGCCTGCTGATCCTGTGGCGGCAACTGCGCTCGTTGCCCATGGAAAGGGCGCCGCTGGGGGGGTGGATGCAGTGGCGCGTGCGTCCGCTGCTTTCAGCTCTGCGGGATGCCCTGGCGGGCTGGTTGATGGTGACGCCGGTGGTGATGCTCACGGGGTGGTTGCTCGTGCGCCTGGTCGGTGATCCCGGGGGCAGCAATCCGCTGTTGGAGTTGGTGCTCGGCAGCCGTGATCCGCTTGCCCTGGCCTTGCTTGCGCTCACTGCGGTTGTGCTGGCTCCGCTGTTTGAGGAGACGATTTTCCGCGGTTCCTTGCTGCCGGTGTTGGCGATGCGACTCGGTCCCCTCCCGGGGGTCCTGCTCAGTGGCCTGTTGTTTGCCATGGCCCACATCAGTGTTGGCGAGTTGGCGCCGCTTACGGTGTTGGGGATTGGGCTTGGTTTGGTGCGGCTGCGCAGCGGACGCCTGTGGCCCTCGGTGCTGATGCATGGGCTCTGGAACGCCGTGACGTTCCTGAACCTGCTGCTGCTCTGAACCTTGCCCCGCCTTTCTGCAGGTGGTTCACTGGCCTATTCGCCTGTGATCCCGGTGGTTGCCGCTCCGGAACAGCGTGCATCGACCACAGCTTTCGAGCTGATTCAAGGGTCACTGTCCTCCGGACGCATTGCACGACGCTCGCCTCTTCTTGGGGGGCTCCATCGCCTTATGGACGGCACGCTGCTGGGGTTGATTGCGGCGGTTGCCGTTCTTGCTGGTCTCACGCTGCACTGGCAGCATCGCTGGACTGTGGCCTTTCGCCTGCTGGAGGCAACCCGAACCCAGGCGCACCGGTTGACCGAATCAACCGCTGTGATGGAACAGCATCTGTTGCTGCGGTCTCACCAGCCCAACCGCCTGGTGCCAACGCAGGTGGCCAATCTGGTGCATCTTGATCGCCCTGATCTGGGCGCGTTGCAAGCGTCCGCCTCCTCTCCCATGGCATCGCTCCAGGCCCTGGGGAATCAGCCCATCCGGGCGGGCTACTGATGACGCGGGTGTCAGGGCGTCGACCCATTCGTTCGCGCCGCTCCCGCGCGCGGGTCGTTCCCCTGACCCAGGTTCCCCCCAAGCGGCTCTGGATCATCTTCTGGATCCTGGCGGCAGGCTTGCTGGGGCTGGTGGGTCGCATGGCCTGGCTGCAGTTGGTGCAAGCCCCCGACCTGGAGCAGCGTGCCCGTCAGCTGCAAACCCAGCGCACCCAACCCTTGGGGCAACGCCGTCCGATCGTCGATCGCACCGGCCGTTTGGTCGCGATGGATGAAAAGCGGTTCCGGCTCTGGGCCCATCCCCGCTACTTCAACATGCCGGGAGATGCCCCCAACCTTGTTCGCCCTGCCGAAGATGTGGCGGCGGTGTTGGCCGATCCCTTGGCTCGTCCTGCGCCTGCGCTGCTGAGGGCCATGGGAACCCAGGCCTCGGGGATCAAATTGGCTGAGGAGCTGGATCCGGAAACGGCCGATCGCATCCGCGGCCTTGGAATCAGCGGCCTGGATCTGGAGGCCTATCCCCAGCGGGTGTACCCCCAGGCGTCGTTGTTCGCGAACGTGGTGGGCTTTCTCAATGCGGAGCGGCAACCTCAAGCGGGTCTTGAGCAGAGTCGTAATGGTGATCTGGCTCGCCATGAGCAAACCCGATACCTCCGCCGCGGCGCTGATGGCACGCCATTGCCGGCCAACCTCGCCCCGGGAGCCTTCTATGGCGATGATTTACGCCTGCAGCTGACGCTGGATTCCAGGCTCCAGCAGGTGGCCCTCAAAGCTCTTGCTGAGCAGGTTGCCAAGTGGAAAGCCCAGAAGGGCGCCGCAATCGTGATGGATGCCACCAACGGTGAGTTGTTGGTGTTGGCATCGACACCCACCTATGACCCCAACCGCTACTGGGACTTCCCCACGGGGCGGTTTCGTGAATGGTCCGTTCAGGATCTCTATGAACCAGGCTCAACGTTCAAGCCGATCAACCTGGCCCTAGCCCTTCAGGACGGTGCCATTCAGGCCACGGATCGGGTGAATGATGTGGGCAAGTTGATGGTTGGTGGTTGGCCAATCAACAACCACGACAAAAAAGCCCATGGTTTGGTGGATTTCGCCACCGTGCTGCAGGTGTCAAGCAACGTCGGCATGGTCCAAGCCATGCGCCGTCTCGACGACGACGCCTACTGGAACTGGATGGAGCGTCTTGGCATCAATCAGCGTCCTGACACCGACCTGCCCGGAGCGGTGGCTGGTCAGCTCAAGAGCAAGAAGCAGTTCACCAGTCAGCCGATTGAGCCGGCGACGACGGCCTTTGGTCAGGGGTTTTCGCTCACACCGCTCAAGCTGGTGCAGCTCCACGGGATGCTGGCCAACGGTGGCAAGTTGATCAGTCCCCACATCACCCGTGGCTTCCGCTCGGGTGATGCCCTGGCTCTGGCGGCGGCACCCAGTGGTCAGCAGTTGCTGAACCCGGAGGTCACCCGCACGGTGCTCCAGTGGATGGAATCTGTGGTGGATCAGGGCAGTGGCAAGGGTGTGAAAACGCCCGGCTACCGAATTGGTGGCAAAACAGGAACGGCGCAGAAGGCCCTGAATGGGATCTATCTCCCAGGAGCCAAGATCTGCAGCTTTGTGGCGACCTTGCCGATTGAGGATCCCCGTTATGTGGTGTTTGTGGTGGTGGATGAGCCCCAAGGTGAACACGCCTATGGCTCCACCGTGGCCGTTCCTGTCGCCAAACAGATCATTGATGCCTTGCTGGTTGTGGAGCGCATCGCCCCCTCAAAACCTGCTGAATTGAACAAGCTTTTGAACAGCTGACGCATCAAAAAGCGCGGCTACTTTACGGGTATTGAGCCGTCGTACATCATGGCCAGCCTGCTCGATCAGCTTTCACAAATGACCGTGGTCGTTGCCGACACGGGTGATCTGGAGGCGATCCGCAAGTTCACCCCTCGGGATGCGACAACCAACCCGTCGTTGATCCTGGCTGCTGCACAGATTCCGGCCTATCAGAGCCTGATTGATGAGGCTTTGCGGTCATCGCGCAAGTTGATGGGCAGTGATGCAGCGGTGGAAGACGTGGTGCGGGAAGCGCTCGATGAGATCAGTGTGATCTTCGGCAAGGAGATCCTGAAGATTGTTCCCCGTCGTGTGTCAACGGAGGTGGATGCTCGCCTGAGTTTTGACACCGACGCCACGATTGAAAAAGGGCGCAAGCTGATTCGTCTGTACAACGATGCCGGCATCAGCAACGATCGGGTTCTGATCAAAATTGCCTCCACCTGGGAAGGCATCAAAGCTGCCGAGGTGCTGGAGAAAGAGGGGATTCACTGCAACCTCACGCTCCTGTTTGGTTTCGGTCAGGCCGTTGCCTGTGCTGAAGCCGGCGTCACTCTGATCTCCCCCTTCGTGGGGCGCATCCTGGATTGGTACAAGGCTGAAACCGGGCGCGACTCTTACCCCGGACCTGAGGATCCGGGTGTGATTTCGGTGACCAAGATCTTCAACTACTACAAGACCCACGGCTACGGCACGGAGGTGATGGGGGCGAGCTTCCGCAACATCGATGAGATCACGGAGTTGGCTGGTTGTGATCTGCTCACGATTTCACCGAAGTTGTTGGATCAGCTCCGTGAGACTGATGCTGTGCTGACCCAGAAATTGGATGCCACCCATCCCACCAATGGCGAAGCCAAGATCCACGTCGATCGCGCCAGTTTTGATGCACTGATGCAGGACGATCGGATGGCCAGCGACAAACTCACCGAGGGCATTAAAGGCTTCAGCAAAGCCATTGAAACGCTGGAGCATCAACTGGCTCATCGGCTGGCTGAACTGGAGGGTGGATCCGCCTTCCGCCACGCTGTTTCCGAGATCTTCATGCTCAACGACATGAATGGTGATGGCTCGATCACCCGTGACGAATGGCTCGGAAGTGATGCCATCTTTGATGCCCTGGATCAGGACCACGACGGTCTGATCTCCCAGGAGGACGTTCGCCAAGGCTTTGGCGCAGCTCTGACTCTGACCTCTGTCTGAGTCGCGCTGGTTCCATGCATGCCCTCGACACCATGCGTGCTTTGGCCAGTAAGGCCGAAGTGATTCATCTCAACCAGGGTGACGTGCTGTTTCGTGCCGGCGAAACCGGCACCTGCATGTACGGCCTGCTGGAGGGATCGGTGCGGCTCACCTGGATCGATTCAGCAGGCCATGAGGGACATGAAGACATCCCTGTGGGTCATGTGTTCGGCGCAGGGGCCTTGGTGATGGAGGACCATGAGCGTCTGAGCACCGCCACGGCCACCAGTGATTGCCGTTTGATTGCCATGAACCGCGACAAGTTCCTGTTTGCGGTTCAGGAGACGCCGATGTTTGCGGTGCAACTTCTCGCATCGATTGATGCCCGTCTGCGGGACATCAAGTTGGCCGACGGATGATCGCGGGCGGGTCGATGCGGCGAAAGGGCGAGAATGTTATTGATTCGGCTCAGCCGCCGACCGGTAGGCGGCGGGCACGAGCACCAGAAACAGCAGCCACCAGGCCAGCACGCTCAGGGCCAGGGGAAGGCTGATCCAAAGGCGGTGCAGCAGCACCCAGGACCCGCCGACCATCAGCACGCCCGTGGAGATGATTGACCAGGGCTGGCACCATAAGGGTTTCAGCGACCAGAACGGTGGCTGTTCTGAGAGTGTCTGTCCCTGAGGCTTCCGCTCCGGCGGCTCAGCGGAGGGCGTCGAGTTCACCGGCGGCTTGCATGGCGGCGAGATCGTCGTAGCCACCAATCACCGATCCGTCGATGAACACCTGGGGGAAGGTGGTCATCCCACTGCGCTGCTGCACGGCCAGGAAGGCTGCGTCGTCGTTGATGGTGGTGACGGTGTGGGGCAGATCCAGGGTTCTCAGGATGCGCAGGGCGCGGCTGCACCAGGGGCATCCCGGCAGCACGGCGATTTCGATCCTTGGAGCTGCTGCTGCCGTCTGACGCGCGGGGCGGCCTTCGCGTTGCTCCAGCACGCCAATCAGCAGATCAACGCCCTTCTGCACGATCGTGCCGGGCTCCAGGTGGCCTCCCCACACCTGACAGGCCCCATCCGAGAGGCTCAGGTGCAGGTGCACGCCCTCAGGGGAAAAGGTTCCATTGAGGGTGATCACCTCAAGATCGCCCTCCAGCACGGTGGGCTCCGCCTGGCCGGGGCACTGGAACGACGCCTTGGTCAGGTTGCCGACCACGCCGAGAACAAATCCGCTGATGCCGTCCCGCTGGGCCAGTTCTTCGAGGCTGAGGCGCAGATCACTGCCGGGAGCAAGCTTCAGCGGCAGGGGTTGCATGGCGCCTCAAAAAGTGTGTCCAAGATTACGCAATCTTGTCTAGCACGATATCGTTTACTAAATGTGAGCATATTTTCACGAAATCGTGTCTCTCCTTCAGGATCTGGTTCAGGAGTTGCAGCAGCGGATCGAGGGCCAGGCCGCGGCTCCCAGCACGGCTGCGGTGGCGGATGCTGCCGGCTCCGAGCGCATCAACGTCACTCTGCCCCGCGGGGTGATGGATGACCTCAAGCGTCATGCCCTCGCTGAAGGGCGCAGTTGCGGCAATCTGGCCGCCTATCTTTTGGAGGAGGCCCTGCGTCGTCATCGCCCTCTGGGCTGAGTGGGCTGAGGCTTCCGTTTCAATCCAGCAGCCGGTTGGCAATGGCGGCAACCTTCCCCTGCCGTTGCAATTTGAGGATGGAGACGTTCATGGGCGTGCGCAGGGGGCTGTCCGGTTTGATCACAAAGCCGTAGGTCTCTTCCGACAGGGTGAAGGAGGCGAGGCGCAGGGCGAGGTCGGGATTGTTTTTGAGGTGGTAGCGAATGGCCGGTCGATCAAAGATCAAGGCATCGGCTTTCTGATCCACCAAAAGTTGAACGGCGCTGTTGAGGTTGGCCGCGCTAACGATCCGCATGTCGCCGCGTTGGGCCAGCTCCATGCCACTGGTGCCCTCCACCACAGCAACCCGACGTCCGTTCAGTTGTGCAGGAACGCTGATGGCCGTTTCGGTGGCACCGGAGAGGAACAGGGTGAACGCCGAGGCAAGGCTGGCGGTGAGAGACGACACCGCGATCAGGGAGATCACCATCCAGGCGCTGGTGATGCCTCGGCCGGTTCGTGTGATCGGCGCCTTGTCGCCGTAGCCCACCGTGGTCAAGGTCACCAGGGCGAACCACATGCCGCTGCTGATGCCCGGTAGCCAGTTCCGCGGAAACTGCTCACTGTTGCGGTTGCGTTCCGCCAGCCAGATCAGGCTGCCCACCACCAGCAGAACGCTGATCAGCACCAGCACCGAGGAGATCACCGCCCAGCCGAAGAACACCTGAACGCGGCTCAGGATCGAGGGCGGACGCATCGGCAGTAACACCCCGGATTTGCCCAGGTAGTAGGGCTGGGTGAAGTCAATGCCCGGCATGGCCAGGCGGCGTGAGGTGATGCTGATCGGGCCCACCAGCACGTCGATTTCACCGTCATCCACCGCCTCAATCCCGGCTTTGGGGGATGACTGCTCCACCAGCTCGTAGCTGAGGTTGTTGTCTTCGGCGACGCGGCGCCAGATGTTGAGGCTGATGCCGCTGAGCTGATCGCCGTTCTTGATCACGAAGGGGGCCGATCCACTGATCCCCACCTTCAGTTGATTGGACTGCAGGGGAAGTGCGCTGCCGAAGCAGGCCAGCGCGAGGACGACGGACCAGCGCCGGACCCCTCGCATCAACGCTGTTCCAGACGACGCACGATCACGGCCATTGCCGCCAGGGAACCCGCCAGCGCGATCAGCAGGGCAATGGTCATGGGAACGTCAGGACAACGATGGTGCGCTCAGGTTGGCATCCCTCGCCCCAAGCAGCCAGTCGGCCACTTCCATCCTCAGGGCGTAGGCACATTCGAAACGGCCTTCCTCTTCCAGCAGGCTCAAACGTTGTTCGAGCGTGCGCAGGGTTGAACTCGCGACCTGGTGGAGGCCATTGCTCCGCGCCACAATGAGTCTTCTGGAGGCCCCCGAAGCTTGCGGCACAACGTCAGCCACCCAATGCAGCCAGCGCTACAGATCTGCGATCTACACCGTTCATGAGCGCATTGGAGTGGTCCTGGGGCGACAGCCCACTCACGTTTCTGCCCCAGCGGGCCCTGTGGCGGGCTGAGGGGCGGGAGCTGTTTGTTGCCGACCTGCATCTCGGCAAGGCCGAAGTGTTCCAGGCCCACGGCATCCCCATGCCCAGCGATGGGGATCAAGGCACCCTGAATCCGCTGCTGGAGCTCTGCCATGCCAGGTCACCGCAGCGCCTGTTCGTGCTGGGTGATCTGGTGCATGCCCGGATCGGCATCACCGCTTCCCTGCGCGAAACCCTGCTGGCGCTGCCCGATCTCTGTGGTTGTCCGGTGGTGCTGATCGGTGGCAACCATGACCAGGACAGCTGGATTGAAGGCTTACCCCAGCAGCCTTCTCAGCGTCTGGGCCATCTCTGGCTGAGCCACATGCCCGAACGGGTGCCGGAGCCGGGGTTGTTGAACGTGTGCGGTCACCTGCACCCCACCACCCGGATTCGCAGCCGTTCCGATCAGTTGCGTTTGCCCTGCTTCGCCTTTGATCCGGATGGGCCGCGTCTGGTGATTCCTTCCTTCGGGCAGTTGACGGGAGGCCATGACTGCAGCGAGCGTTACCAGCAATGGCTGGTGGCCGAAGGCTCCATCGTTCCTTGGTTCGACCCAACCCCCAACAACCGAGAGCGAAGGGTCGCGTGACTCAGCCTGCTGCGACGCGGCCCAGACCCCGACCCAAGCGCAGGATCCGTCTGCGCAAGCGCTGGCTCTTGCTGGCCATGCCGTTTGTGGTGTTCGGCGGCCTGATCGCCTTGGCGCCTGTGGCTCCTGAGCGCTCCGAGCTGCAGGAGCAAGCTGTTCGTTCGGCCCAGCAGCGCGGTCGGGATGCCAAGCCGTTCCGATATATCCCCGATGATGAGGTCTACGCGTTGGATCTCGACCCACGGCGGGTGCGCTTCGGGCTGTTGGAGGGTTGGGATCGCGAACAGGACGCCTACCAGGACAGCGCTGCCCTGGCCTACGTGTCCGGACCGATGTACGAGCGCCATGTGAACGACGATGGCCGCGAGATCACGGTCCCCTTGGGGGATCTGAAATTCGGCAAGCAGGTCTGGCGCGGTCGTAACCGTTCGGCTTCACGCCAACGGGCCTTCGTCGGCATCCGCTACGACGGCAGCATTGATTTCGGCTACGGGGAGCTCACCGATGAGCGCAGCCGCACCTACGACACCTTCATCGGCGGCCTGCACAGCCTCTACAACGACATCGAGGCTCCGCCGGAGAGCTATAAGGGGGCCTACAGCATCAGCATGGGCCAGCGCATCCGCTACTACCTGCCGCGGATCCGCATGGTGATGGGCCTGCGTCAGGACGGCCACATGGAGGTGCTGATGAGCCGTGATGGCCTCACCCTCGAGCAGACCAAAGACCTCGCCCGTCGCCGGGGCTATCTGGCGGCCTACATGCCCGACCATGCCTCGAAGAGTCGTTTGATCATCCCTGGGGTTAAGGGCTTCACCGAAGAAGACGCCAACTGGATCAGCGGCGGTGCCACCAGCTTTGTGCATGTGCCCTACCTGCTGCGGTTGAGCCCCCGCCAGATCCCCCTGCAGGGCAATCTGATCGCGGCGCTGACGCCCAAGCTGGCGCTGGATAAAGGTTGCGATGGCCCGCTCGACTGTGTGTCGTCCTTCGGCAATCACCTCGCCGATCGCGCCCTGGCGGGCTTGAACCGGGTGATGGAACAGGGCGTGGAACCCCTGGCCCGGATGATCTGGGGGCCCGCTAACAACCTCACCAAGCCGGGTTTGCCCGCGGATGCCGACGACCGCAGCGTCGATCTGGACCGTGCGCCCCTCAGGGAACCCCCGATCACGGCGGATCCTTTGGTGTTGCGCGAGCCGTCCGCTGTGATCCGGGAGCCTGAGCCGGCTGAACTCGGTTCCGATGACAGCTCAGATGCCAGCTCCGATGACAGCTGGACAGAGCCACAGCTGTTTGTGCCGTTGCCCCCCGATCTGCCGCCGCCGATTGTGCTCGATGAGCCGATTCTCAACCCCGCCGAGGTTCTGTTGGATGAGCCAACCCCATCGGTGATGTCGCCGCCAGCTTTGCCGCCCCTGCCGCCGGTGCCCGTGCCGCCTGTTCAGAATTGAGCTTAGACGCCGTTTGGTCCTGGTGGTCGATCCCCAGCACGCAACGTCGGGTGTTGGTGGCCCATCTCGCTCAGCCGCCGACGCGCGCTGAGCAGCGGACCTTGAGCGACAGCCTCACCTGCCGGTTGTTCGCCGATGCAGGCCAGATGGTTGCTGCGGATGACATCGGCCGCACGATCTACGGCAAGCCGCAGCTGCGCAATTCCCCGCTGCACCACAGCATTTCCAACACCGGATCCCTCAGCATCGGCGTGGTGGGGCCGGCTCCGATTGGCATTGATGTGGAAGCGCTGGACCGGCCGTTGCGTGTGGCCTCTGATCTCCTGACGCGGCGCATGTTTGCCTCGGCCGCTGAAGCGACGGACTGCCTGGAGCATTGGACGCTGATTCAGGCCTGGACGGCGAAGGAGGCTGTGTTGAAGGCAGCGGGTCTGGGGCTGGGCGGCGGACTCGCCAACGTGACCATCGCTTCGGACGGGGCCGCGGCATGGCTGCATGGTTCGCCTTATTCCCTCCGCCTCTGGACCCAGGAGGGCTTCAGCGTTGCGGTCGCTGAGGGCATCCGTGGCTAGAGGAAGGGATGGAGCATCGAGCAACAGCGTGAGATCTCTTTTGCAGCAACGTCTCGCCAAGGCCAACAACTTTCAGAAGGCTTTGATTACGTCTCTGCTCGCCTGGGTGGCCCTGGGGGTGTGGAGCTACCTGATCGTCGTGCCGATCCTTTCGGCTGTGGCGTTCCTCTGGCTCGGGGTGACGGGCTGGCTGGTGTGGCGGATCTGGCGCAAACCCGTGGGCTGAACCAGGGAATTGCGGTTCAGCAACTTAGAGTTCCGGCCGGTTTTGGTTCGCGTTCGGTGGAATTCACGGTGGTGATTCTGAGTGAGCAGGTTGGCTCCTACCCAAAAATCAACTGGACGGAATGGAAAGATCGCAACCGCAAGCAGATGAAGAGTCAGGGCGATGTGTGGTCGATGGCAACATTGTCTGGGGCCACAATCTGGGATTGTTTGGACAACAACAAGATCGACCGGCTCCACCTTGTGCAGTGGAAGCCTGCTGACGACACGATGTATCAAGTGAGCCTGCCGCGCCGCTGAGATTGCACTGACAATCAACGGTTCTTTTATATGAAATCAATAGCAAAAAGCACCTGTTCGATTCGAGCAGGTGCTTTTTGATGATGCTGAGGATCAGCCTTTTGTGTTTTAAAGAAGGAAGAGGAAGATCACCGTGAACATGGAACCCAGCAGGAAGATCGAGTCCTCCTTGCGGTTGATGTCAAAGGGCTCGTGGGGCTCTGGGATCATGGGAAGGGTTGTTGAAGCCGGCAAGCTAAAGGGCTCGGCTCTCCCACGGTGGTTTGATGCTGTTTCAATCGCGCCAATCCGTGAGCCGAGCTCCATTCCATCGCGCACTCGATAACACCTCTTGGAGTTGATCAACCGCAAGCTGCTTTGCATCATTCCAGTCCTGGTCTGAGAGTCTGATCAGATATTCGTGCTGAATACCTGAGCCTCTTTGCCTTGATGTGATGATCGAAACGTCGTCGTAGGTGATGGGGAAGGGGTTGCCAGCTGGTGCTCCAAGGGCAGCCTCTGAGGCGAACAACAGAAAATCGAAAATCACGGGGTTGAAATATTCTTCGCTTGCGTTCAGGTCTCCACGATCCAGCATTTGTTCTCTGGTTTGTGGTGTGTAGGTCACAAATGAAAAGCAGCATGGATCACCGGTGGCTTGCAGGTAGAGCCCTTTGAACCGACGGTTGCTCATCAATCAGCCTGCCGCCAGATGGAAGAGTTCGGATCCCAGACGGGTTTGGCGTAGGTGCCCTTCAATTGTTGTTGAGGCTGATCGATGCCCAGCTGGCCATGGCATTGGCTTGCAAATTCAATCGAGTTTTTGTGGAACTCCTTCCAGGGAACCAAGGTTTTGCCATTCCAGATGGGCGGTAAACCTGTTTCTTTGAGCAGCTGATCAAAGGCGTCAAAGTGGCTTTGCAGTTGCTCGTCCGTGAGCACAGCCTCTGGCCGCGGCACCTTTAGAGCCTGTTTGAAGGGAGCGCTCTCCATGCATGCTTCAAAGCTCTTTGTGAGTTCCGCTTGATGGCTCCAGGCTTTCTGTTGGACCACTCCAAAGACAACGAGGCCAATCAGCAATAGGCCAATCCCGATGATCGCGCTGAGATGACCAGCCGGCTCTCTGGTGTTGTCCATCGGTTCGCGCTCCCTCGCCAAGCCTAAGAAGGCGTTTCTTCTCCGCGGCCCACCACCGACGGGTTCACCCGAGCAGACTGAAACTCCTTGTTCTGCATGCGGATGCGAGTGCTGCTCACGGCTCTCCTCTCACTCGTTGCTTGCGCTCTGGTGTTGGCGATTGGGGCGAAGAGCACCGAGCGTTTCACGACCCACATCGGTTCGCGGCTGCCCCCAGCAGAGCTGGGTTGCGTCCGGTCAGGGTACGTTCAAACCGATGAGGGGCGCCGGCTGAAGGTTTTCAAGTGTCCGGTCTGATCAGCCGTTGGCCGGCTTGGTCAACTTGTAGAGGTTCAAGGCGAAGAGGGCCATTCCGAAGCTGCCGAAAGCGATGAGCAGGTCTTGCGTGGTGAAGGTCACGGCTCTCGTTGCAAATCTTTGTTGACTAATGTAACGGAGGCGCAGGGATGCGTCGTCAAGTCGTTCCGAGGGGCTGTGGGCGGTCCTCTTTTTTTATGACCTACCCCTTTGGTGTCATCAAGACAGACCTCGAAAAAGCCTTCCGGCTTCCCGACGCTCCACCGCTTGAGCAGCCTCAGAAGCCTGACGCTGCCGAGCTGAGCGAGTCAGAACGGTCGACGGTTTTGTTTGAGCACCCCGGCGTCTGAGGCGTCCATACTCATGGCCCAGTAGGGGATCGACCTATGGCGGTGCTTGGGCGTCAGGCCATTCTTCAGGCGATTGACGATGGCCTGATCGCGATCACGCCCTTCAACGCCGATCATGTTGGGCCGGCATCGGTGGATCTCACCCTCGGTTCCACGTTCCGCGTGTTCCGCAAGGTGCATGAAGTGATCGAGGTTCGCGATCACACCGACTACCGCGAATGCACCGACAAACTGGAGATCCCTGAAGGCGGGCACATCCTGATCATGCCGGGGGAGACCGTGCTGGGGATCACCCGTGAACGGGTCAGGCTTGGCCCAGGCCTTTGCGGTTGGCTTGAGGGCCGCAGCCGCTTTGCTCGCCTGGGGCTGATGGTGCACATCAGTGCACCGTTCATGGGGCCTGGGATCGACAGTCAGCAGGTGCTGGAAATGAGCAACTTTGGTCCGGCTCCACTGGCGGTGGTGCCGGGCACGCTGATCTGTCAGTTCATCTTTCAGCGCATGGATGGTGAAGAGCACTATGCCGGCCGCTTCGCTGGGCAGAGCCAGAGCAGTTTTTAGGAGGGTTGCCTTTCGTGGTCCTGATTGCCTCCTTTGAGAGGAATTAAGTAACTCAACGTTGGTATCGAGCCGTCAAATCACTGCACCGCAGCGGGTTTACAAAACTCATCGGAGATGTACATCCTCCGCAATGTCTGCCCTTCCGATTCTCTTTAGGTTTGTCCTGTTGGCGTTCGTCGGAGCAACCGTTGCATCTGTGGCTAACTCCAAAAAAGACTTTGCCTTGCTCGCTGGTGTTTTCCTGTTGGGTCTCGGAGCCTTAGAAGCAGTCCTTGCTTTCTTTGGTGTCTAAGCCTGGCGACGAGCCTTGCTTTGGCAAGCGAAGCCACGCCCTTGGAAGCTGGCTTCGCCGCTCCTTGCAGGAGTAAATCAACAGGAGAACCATGACGGCATTGGGCGCGATTCCCTGGTGACTTCAGCCTGGGCGAATCAGGTGCTTACTGAATGGAATGAATGGTGCTGGCCCAAAAAAGGGGAACAGGTGTTGATTGTTCCCCGGTGGGAGTTTTCGGACTTGAATCTCGAAGATCGGCTTGGTCAACTCAGAGGTCTTCTTCGGCTTCTCCTTTGATCTGACAATCACTTGTTGGGTAAGCCACGCAAAGCAGGGCAAATCCTTTGGCGATTTGTTCGTCGTCCAAAAAGCTCTGATCCGACTGATCCAGAGAGCCACTCGAGAGCTTGCCTGCGCAGGTGGAGCAGGCGCCAGCTCGGCATGAATAGGGCAGATCCGCACCCGCTTCTTCAGCGGCATCAAGGATGTACTGATCGTCGGCACAGGCAAAGCTCGAGGAGCCTTCCGATGTGGTGATCGTGATTTGATACGAAGCCATTGGTTTCAATCAACGCATGCATCAATCAAAAATCAAATTGGATGCCTTTGCTGATGCATTCAAGGAAGACTTCGGGATCGATGTAGCAAGTCATACCGGATTGATTCCGATGTTCTTGATCACTAATTTTGCAGGTCAGGTTGATTGCTGTTGAGGGTGTTTTGATTTAATCGCTCAACTCAGAAAACCCCGGTTGCACTCAAGCAAATCAGGGTTGTGGCGAGCAGCACCCAGCCCACCAGCTGAAGCCATTGCGTGAGTGGCGTTCCCATGGCTTATCAGTCGAGTGGGTCGTCCCAAAGGGGTGGTTCATCAAATTCTTCCAACAGCGAGTTGGCTTCCCATTCCTTGCCAGCCAGCAGCAATTGAATCACTTGATTCCAGAGGAATCGTGTCAGGCGTTTTGCCTCTTTACCCTGATGCCCGGTCTCGAACTTGATTGGAGGCACATCACCTGTGTCGTCGTGAAATCGTGAGATGAGCGACACATGATTGGGCGCATCAACTGCTCCGTCGTAACTCTCCTGGTTCGATGCTTGACGTATCAACTGACTCTGTTTGTTCGCACACGTTGAAAGCCAAACAAGGCCTCGCCATGGGCAACCCGGCGGCGCATGCTTGAGCCATGCAAGCCAAAACATCGGAAGGCTTAGAGGTTCTCGCGGCTGTTGTTGTCACCGCCGGCCTGGTGGCGGGCAACCTCGTGTTGTTTTCGCCGTTGCGCGTGGACAACCGCGTGCCGCCTGCTCCGGTATCGCAACCAGCGGAACGCCCTTAGCGCTTGAACACGCCGTTGCAGTCGCCTGGAGCAGGTTTCACAAAGCAGTGCCCCTCAACAGACCAGTACCCCAGAGCTGGAAAAGCCAGGCTTTGGGCCCGGGCTTCGGCGTTAACGGCTTTAACGCCTCGGGCCTGGATCAGCACGTTGCCCTCGCCATCCACCAGATCAAGGAAATCCATTTCCTCGGTCTCGGCCGTGGGGTTGGCGTAGCCATGCAGGGGAACAACCACCAGCACACAGGCCATGAGTAAGGAGCGCAGCATCGGCCTGGAAAGGGGGAACGAAGGATGAGTTGAATCAGCCGTCTTGATGGGAGGCGAGGGCACGCACCACGTCTCCCCGGGTGATCACGCCGACGGGACATTGCTTGCCGTCCAGCACGAACAGGCGTTGCGTGCCCCGTTCATGCAGCTGGGATGCCGCCTTGGGCAGCGCTAACGCTGTATCGCAGCTGTGGGAGTCCTTGCGCATCAGATCGCTCACCTTGGTGCCGAGCACCTGGTGCACCTGCTTGTCCCAGTTCAAGGGATTGCGCAGGTAGATCACGCTATCCAACAGCATCACGTAGGGGCCTGCATCAATACCGCTCTCCCGCACCATCAGATCCTGCTCCGTAAGCTCGCCGATCAGTCGACCCTCTGCATTCACCACCGGCAAACCACTCACATGGTGGTCGCTGATCATCTGCACGGCCTGCTGCAACGGGGTGTCGGGCGTGACCGTCAGAACCGGCTGGGTCATCACATCAGCCACCGTCAGCTGCAGGACCATGATCAAGGTTCAGCTCCTCACATTCTGAGCGTTGGTTCTGTCTTTGCGTTCGATTGCCAACGGGCTCACCGTGGCGCGAGCCGTTGCCGGTTTCCCGCTGATCCTTGCCCTGCAGTTCGGCTGGCAGGGCTGGGCCTGGTGGTTGCTGCTGCTGGCCGGGCTCAGTGATGCGGCCGATGGTTGGCTGGCCCGGCGCGCCGGGGGTGGCAGCAGCTGGGGCGCCCGCCTCGACCCCCTCACCGACAAGGTGCTGATCGCGGCACCGTTGCTCTGGCTGGCGTCGTCCGCTGTGCTTCCGCTCTGGGCGGTCTGGTTGTTGCTGGCCCGTGAATTGCTGATCTCGGGCTGGCGCTCCCAGGCCAGTGATGGCGGGCCGGCTTCGCTGTCAGGCAAAGCCAAGACGATCCTCCAGTTCCTAAGCCTGTTGCTGATGCTCTGGCCCTCCGGCTGGATCGCTGCTGCCGGGCTTCAGAGCCTGGGCTGGTGGCTGTTCTGGCCCTCCCTCGCCCTGGCTCTGAGCTCAGCTTTGGGCTACATCACGCCCCGATCAGCGCCTCGTCAGAACTGAAGTCTGGCGCTGAGGTTGGGTTCAGGGCGTAGTCGTTGGCGTAGCTGTCGGCCAGGCCCTTGGCCAGGTCGAAGCTGGGTTGCCAGGCCAGTTCGCGTTCCACCCGGGTGATGTCGGTGAGGAAGTGATTGAGCCGCAGCGGGAAGGCCTTGCGGGCCTTGGGATCTAGATCGCTGGGGTTGAAGCTGCGCAGCTCGAGGCCATCGGGATCGCGGCCGCAGGCCACGGCGGCGGCGCGGATCAGGCCCCGGAAGCTGATGCCCTGCTTGCCGGAGCAGTTGTAGATGCGATTGGCGGCAGCATCCACCTCGATGCAACGGGCCATCGCCTCCGCCAGATCCTCCACGTGGCCCAGTTGGGTGATCGTGCTGCCGTCACCGGGCAGCGGAATTGGGCGGTTGTGAACGATGCGATCGAAGAACCAGCGTTCCACCGGGTTGTAGTTGCCCGGGCCATAGATGTAGGTGGGCCGGAAGCTGGTGAAGGGGATGCCTTCCTTGCGCAGCCAGGCTTCGGTGTCGGCCTTGCCGGCGTGACGGCTCTGCGGATCGGTGGGGCTGGATTCATCCAGGGGCCACTGCTCCGAATCGGCGTACACCCCGGCTGAACTCACATACACAAAGCGATGGCTGGGGGCCCCGGTGATGGCCACCACCCGGCTGCTGTCCTCCTGCTTGCGTCCGGAGCTGTCGACGATCACATCGAAGCTGCGGCCCTGCAGCGCGCTGAGACCTTCATCGCTGCTGCGATCGCCACACAGGTGTTCCACGCCGGCGGGTACGGGGTTCTTGCCGCGGGTGAACAGGGTGAGTGCATGGCCCTGGGCCTGCAGGCGGGCCACCAGGGGCCGGCCCACGAAGCGGGTTCCCCCCATCACCAGGATCTTCATGCACTTGGGCCCGAAAAGCGCAGCCATTGAAGCGTGGCGCTGCAGGATGGAGGGTCTCTGGTCCGACCCCGATGGAGATCATTCCCGCCATTGATTTGCTCGATGGAGCCTGCGTCCGGCTTCACCAGGGGGATTACGACCAGGTGACCCGATTCAGTGAGGATCCTGTGGCGCAGGCCCTCAGCTGGCAGAGCCAGGGGGCAACCCGTTTGCACCTGGTGGATCTCGATGGCGCCAAACGGGGTGAGCCGATCAATGACGCAGCTGTGCGGGCCATCACCGCCGCCCTCGACATCCCTGTTCAGCTCGGGGGTGGTGTGCGCTCGCTCGAGCGCGCCGAAGAGTTGATCGCCTGTGGCCTGGATCGGGTCATCCTCGGCACGGTGGCGATTGAAAAGCCGGAGTTGGTTCAGGAGTTGGCCCAACGCCATCCCGGCCGAATCGTGGTGGGCATTGATGCCAACGATGGCCGGGTGGCCACCCGGGGCTGGATCGAGCAGAGCGATGTTCTGGCCACCGATCTGGCTAAGCAGTTCAGTGCCGCCGGCATCGCGGCGATCATCACCACCGACATCGCCACCGATGGCACCCTCGCCGGCCCCAACCTGGAGGCCCTGCGAACCATGGCGCAGTGCAGCGCCGTTCCGGTGATCGCCTCCGGCGGCATCGGCTGCATGGGCGACCTCCTCTCGCTCCTGCCCCTGGAGCCCCTTGGTGTGACTGGGGTGATCGTTGGCCGAGCCCTCTACGACGGCCGTGTCGACCTGGCGGAGGCCATCGCCGCGTTGGGCGAGGCAAGGCTTCAAGACGTCACCGCCGTGGCGGCAGACATCGCCTGAGCTGGCCTAGGGCTTTATGGTTAAAGGAGCAGGCACCTTCTGTGGTAAGAGCAGCCGCTGGCAAGAGCAGCACGCCGTCCCCCGCGGGCAGCTTGCAGGAGGTGTTTGAGCAGTGCCGGCGGCTGGGGATGCGTCTCAGCCGTCAGCGGCGCATGGTGCTCGATCTGCTCTGGAGCGAGAAGAGCCACCTCAGTGCCCGCGACATCTTTGAACAACTGAATCTGAGGGGCCGCAGCATCGGCCATACCTCGGTGTATCAGAACCTCGAAGCCCTGCAGTCGGCTGGGGTGATCGAGTGTCTCGACCGCGCCAGTGGTCGCCTCTATGGCTACCGCAGCGATCCCCACAGCCATCTCACCTGTCTGGACAGCGGTTCGATCGAAGACATCGACGTTGTTCTCCCCGACGACCTGTTGCGTCAGATCGAACAGCGCACCGGCTTTCGCATCGAGTCGTACACCCTGCAATTGAACGGCCGGCGCACCCTGGAGAACTGAGCAGAAGCTCGTTACCTTAAGCCCAACTGTTTCGGGTTCCACTCTTGGTCTCCCCTTCGCCGGTGCGGATGTTGCTGCTCGCTCCGGATCTGCTCGGGGAGTCGCTGGCGTTGAAACTCACCTGCGCCCGGGAGGAATGGGAGGTGATGCTTCGCCCTGAGCGCCTGACGGGTGCCCCGGCGTTGGTGATCTGGTCGATCGACACCGTGGCCTCATTGGCGTCGCTTCAGCAGGAGTTGTTCGCCCTGCAGGAGCGTTGGCAGCCAGCCCCGGTTCTGCTGCTGCTGCCCAGCGAACTACGCCTGTCGCGGGAGCAGCTGCTGGAGCTGCCAGCGGCCGGCCTGCTGCAGAACGTCGATGCCCAGGGCCTGCAGAACGCCATCGAAACCCTGCTGCAGGGCGGCAGGGACATTCGCCTGGAGGCTGCGCCGGAGACGCCAAGCCAGCAGCAGACCATGGGTCTGGGCCAGTGGTTGCTGGTGAGTGGCCTGCAGCAGGTGAGCCGCGAGCTGCAACGGGTGGAGGCCCTGCTCAATCCGCCCCCGGAGCAGCCCTTGCTGTTCCTGCTGCTGCAGGGGCGCCGCCGTGAATTGCGCTTCGCCAAGGGCTTGCTGCTCTGGCTCTGGGGGCCACTGCAGATGGGCCTCGAGCATGCAGAACCCCTGGGCCCCTCTGTCTCCAGAGCTGGATCAGCCACCACCACGGCGATCAGCCTGCGCGAGCGCAACGCCGTTGCCGTTTGGGATGCCATCCGCGACCGCATCGATGCATCGGTTCAGGCTGGATTGACCAATTCCACCGGACGTTTGCTGGCGATTGAGGGTCTGCACCCGGATCGCCGCCGGGAGTTGCTGCTGGCCCTGTTGCAACAGCTTGATCAGGTCTTGCAGCGCCTGCGCAGCCGCCAGGACGGCACGGCGATCGCTCAGGCCTGGGATTCATTGCAGCCCGAGTTGCGACAGCAGGCCCTCACTGCCCTGGCCGGCAGTTACGTCCAGATCCCCTGCGATGGCGAGCTGCAGCCGGTGGTGGCTTCGCTGCTCAACCGTGCTGATCTCACCGGCGCCGACGGCGAGCTGCCCGATCCAACCGGAATGCTGGCGCCGCTGGTGGCCGATCAACCGATGCTGGTGAACGGCCTGCTGCTGCCGGCCGATGACCCCAGGGCCTTCCTGCAACTGGAAACCCTGGTGAGCAACTGGCTGGTGAGAACGGCGGAACTGATTGGTGCCGAATTGCTCGATGCCTGTGGTGACTGGCCGGAGCTGCGCCGTTACCTGCTGCGGGATCCCCTCCTGGCGACCCGGGAACTCGACCGGCTCAGGAACCGCTTGAACACCCAGCTGCGCTGGGCGGATTGGGTGGAGCGCCCCATTCAGCTCTACGAAAGCCAGCGCACCCTGTTTCAGTTGCGCTCCGGTCGCATCGAACCGCTGCTGCTGACGGAGCCCCGCGACAAGGAGCTCAATCAGCTGGGTTGGTGGCAGCGGCAGGTGGCCTTGCTCCTGGAAGCCCGGGATGCCCTCGCACCCCAGGTGCAGGCCCTAGTGCGCCGCATCGGCGACCTTGCCGTGATCCTGCTCACCCAGGTGCTTGGGCGCGCTATCGGTCTGGTGGGGCGGGGCATTGCCCAGGGCATGGGACGCAGCTTCGGCCGCGGTTAGGCCCCTGGGTCCACAATGGCGATCCGCTGCTTCGGCTTGATGCTTGCTTTGGTGCGCTGTCTGATCACCGTTTCGATCGCGCTGCTGCTCCATGTCGCACCAGCCGCCGCTGTGTTGAACAGCGACAGCTACGACGGCAACATCTATGCCCTCTACGCCGGCAATGGCTCGTTGGTGCCTCCCGCCAGCACCTTGGAGGAGTCCCTCGCTGAGGGGCGCACAGCCGTGATCGTCTACTACCTGGATGACAGCGCCGTGAGCAAACGCTTCGCTCCGGTGGTGTCGGAACTGCAACGGCTTTGGGGCCGCAGCATCGATCTGCTGCCGCTTTCCACCGATCCTCTGCAGGGCCGTGAATCCCTGGGTGCGGGTGATCCAGCCACCTATTGGTCGGGAACCATTCCGCAGGTGGTGGTGATCGGCACCGATGGCCGGGTGGTGCTCGACCAGAACGGTCAGGTTCCTCTGGCGGCGATCAACGACGCCATCAGCGCCTCCACCGGTCTTCCCGCTCCTGATCTGGGACGCATTGACCAGGAAGGCAGCTTCAACGAAGTGAACATCGAAGTCACCGCCAACTGAGACGCCCACCGCCGTGGCGCCTACGCTGCCGGCCAGTTGTCCCGGTCGCTGAGCCGGATCCGCTGTGTCGCTGCTGCTTGCTCCGCTCGGCTTAGGACTTGCTGTGGCCTGGCTGGAGCTCCGCCATCGCCTCAGACCCGCCTCACCGTTGCGGATGACCCCGCGCGACTGGCGGGTTGATGATCTGGGCGGGCGGCTTCGTGTCGAGGGTGTGCTGGAGATCAGCAACCCTCATCCCCGCATGGAGATTTTTGTGCCGGAGCTGCGGGTCGAGCCCGTGCTGCTGGGGTCCTCTGATCCCGCCGGCCTGGAGGTGAAAACGCGGATCATTGCCGACCATCCCGACGAGGAGACCCGCGCAGACGGCTACTGGGCGGCCTACATCGTCAAAGGACGCAAAACCACGCGTGCCCGGGTCTCGATCGAGATCACCGGCCCGACCCCATCGGCTCGGGTCGACAGCCTCTGGGTGGATGCCCACTGGGTGAATTACGGACCCTTCGGTCGCCTGCAGCGCCGTCAGGGCGTGCTGGTGCCCTTGAGCCGTCCTCAACCCCTGCAGCCCGATCAAGCCCACTTCCGCCAGGGGGAAGGCTGCCGCGTCTTGCCGCTGCGCACCCACCTGCTCGGCCCCCTGGACGACGCCATCGACGTCCTGCGCACCTACGCCGCTGATCTGGTGCAGCCCGGCGACATCCTCACCATCGGCGAGACCCCCGTGGCTGTGATCCAGGGTCGCTACCGCCATCCCAGTGAGGTGGAACCCGGCATGGTGGCGCGCCTGGCCTGCCGTGTGTTTCATCCCACCAGCAGCCTGGCCACGGCCTGCGGCATGCAGACCTTGATCGATCTGGTGGGGCCCACCCGGGTGCTGGCCGCCTGGCTGGGGGGGCTGCTGATGAAGCTGGTGGGCATCCCCGGTGGCTTCTATCGCCTCGCCGGGGACCAGGCCCGCTTGATCGACGACATCACCGGCACCACACCGCCCTATGACCAGACCATTGTTCTGGGGCCATCCCGGGCTGAGCAGTTCTGTCGTGATGCCTCGACCGAACTCGCGGTCGACGTTGCCATCGTCGATGTCAACGACCTCGGCCGTGTGAAGGTGCTGGCCTCCAGCCCCGGCTGTGATGAGGGCTTGCTGGGCCGGGCCCTGCGTCCCAATCCTGCTGGCAACGCCAATGAGCGCACCCCCCTGGTGTTGGTGCGGCCAGGCCTGGAATGAGCGATACATTGTGAGCAGTTGGGGTCGGAGGGTGTCCGGTGACAGAACCCAAGACCACCTCCATCCGCATTGAGCCCCTTAACCCAGCTCACCTGGCCCAGTGGGTTCAGGATGCGCCGATCGATCAGCTCTCACGTTTTCAGGGTTTTCTGATCGGTGAATGGCTCTCCAGAGTCGAGCAACGCTTTCCCGATCTGCTCCCCAGCCGTTCGCCCCGTTGCCTGATGGCCCTCGCGGGGGATCGCCCGGTGGCCAGTGTGGTGGCCCGGCCGTTCAACCGCCGCGGCAGCTGCTGGATCCTTCATCTGCCGGAGCTGCTGGGCCCGCTGGACGATCACAGCCAGCGCACCATTCAGCAGTCCCTGCTTCAGCAGGCTCTGCAGTCCTGGACGGCCCAGATCTGCAGCTGGGTGATCCGCTGCCCGGCCACCGATGCCGATGCCATTGCCCTGCTGCGGGAGCTGGGCTTTCAACCGCTTCGTCCGTATCAGTGCTGGTGTCCACCAGGGGCTGGGGTTGATTCAAATGGCACCGATCAGTTGCCAGGGGGTCTGCGCTGGGCGGCCTTGAACCGCCGCACCGCCCAGTTGCTCTGGCCGATCGAGCAGGGCGGCAGCCACAGCCATCTGCGTCAGATCACCGACCGCCATTGGCTGGATCTGCTGGACCGCAACGGCCCCGGCTGCGGCGTGCTGATGGCTGGAGATGCTGTGTTGGCGGGCTGCATCCGCCTTCCCGATGCGGGAGAGGCAGGGTTACTGGAACTGATGCGCGATGTCGCCTGGGATCCCCGGCTGGATCAGGTCCTTCCCCAGGTTTTGAACGGGATCCTTCAGCGCGGCCGCCCCCGCGGGCTGCTCACGGCCTTTGACGATGCCCCCCTCAGCCGGATCCTGGAGGCGGAGGGCTGGACCCGCGGCGACGAGCAGCTGCTGCTCGGACGCAGCATGTGGCGGCGTCAGTCACCCCAGCGCAACCTGCAGCTGACCCGATCGCTCGATCAGGTGCTGGGCCGATTGCGGCCCCAGGGCACACCCTTGCCCACACCAAGCCTGGGTGATCGGCACTGATGCGGCCGCGTCCCTGTTCGATCCTCAGCCTCGATGTGGGCCGGCGGCGCATCGGCCTGGCCGGCTGCGATGCCCTGGGCATCAGTGTCACGCCCCTCGCTGCCCTGCGTCGTGGTCGCTTTGATGCGGATCTGGTCGTTCTGCGGGCCCACTGCCGTGAACGGTCGGTGCAGGGGCTTGTGGTGGGTTTGCCTCTGGATGCCGCGGGCCAGCCCACGGCCCAGGCGGAGCATTGCCAGCGTTACGGCCTGCGCCTGGCTGCCGCCCTCGATCTGCCCCTGGCCTGGGTGAATGAACACAGCAGCACCTGGGCGGCCGGTGAACAGTTCGGGCTGACGGGCGATCGCAGCGGACGTCTGGACAGTGCAGCTGCTGCCCTGCTGCTGGAGCAATGGCTGGCGGAGGGTCCGGAGCTCAAACCGGCCCAACAGAGTGCGTCAAGGTCGGGCGCCGGGGCGGGCGATGGTGGATCCTGAGCCCAGTCAGAGCCGCGTCGATGTCTGAGTCGGGCCCCGGTAAGAGCAGCGATCACCCCACCCTGCTGGTCCGCGACCGCGAGGGCCATGACCTGCTGTGCTTCCTCGAGCATCTGATCCCCATCGAGGGGCAGGACTACGCCCTGCTCTCGCCGGTCGACACACCGGTGTCGCTGTTTCGGCTCAATGACGATGCAGAGCCGGTGCCGATTACGGAAGTTGCCAGCAGCGAGCCGATTCTCTCGGTGGCTGATGTGGTGCTCCAGGAGCACGACCTGGTTCTGGTGCGATCGGCGATCACCCTCACCGTCAGTGGTGAACTGGAGGAGCCGGATCAGGACGAGCTCGACGAGCTAGAAGAGGACGACGACGTTGATGAGGACGCCGAGACCTTTGAGCTGCTGGTGAGCTTCATGGTCGACGCGGAGGAATACGGCCTCTACATCCCCCTTGATCCGTTCCTGGTGTTAGTGCGGATGGTGGATGGCCAGGCGGTGCTGCTGAGCGACGATGAGCTCGACCGCGTTCAACCCCTGATTGAGGCGGAACTGGAGGAGCGTGAATGGCCGGATTGACGGCACAGCACTGGTTGACCCCCGATTGGGATCCCCACCTCACCATTGCCCAGCTTTCGCTGCCTCACCTCACGGCCCACGGCCTGAAGGCTGCCGTGATCGACGTTGACCGCACCCTTCTGCCCGGTCGTGACGTGACCCTGCCAGGGCCGGTGCGCGACTGGCTGGTGGATGCCGGCCGCCGCCTGCAATTGCATCTGTTCAGCAACAACCCCTCCCGCGATCGGATTGCTGCCGTGGCTGATCAGCTGCAGGTCAGCTTCACCTTTGGTGCCGGCAAGCCCCGCCGTGGCGCCCTGCGCAGCGTGGTTCGTGATCTCGCGCTGCCCCCGGAGGCGATCGCGATGATCGGCGACCGCCTGTTCACGGATGTGCTCTGCGGCAACCGGATGGGGCTTTACACGGTGTTGGTTCGACCGGTTCGAGACGACGGCAAGCCCTGCCGCTATGACCGGGTGCAGCGGTTTGAACGCGCCATGGCCCGCGTGATGGGGGCGCCTTCAGCATGACCCTGTGGGTCGTGAAAATCGGCACCAGCCTGCTTCGGGGGGAGACCGCCACCACGATTGATGGCTACGCCCGCTGCTTCGCAGGGGCCATGGACCGCGGTGACCAGGTGGTGCTGGTCACCAGTGGTGCCGTCGGCCTGGGCTGCCAGAAGTTGGCCCTCACCAACCGACCCGACACGGTGGTGGCCCTGCAGGCGGCTGCAGCCATCGGCCAGGGCGCGCTGATGGCGCTGTACGAACGGGCCATGGAACGTCATGGTCGTTCCGTGGCGCAGGTGCTGTTGACCCGCTCCGACCTGGCCGATCGCCGTCGGTATCAGAACGCTTCGGGCACCTTGCGGCAGCTGCTGAGCTGGGGGGTGCTGCCAGTGATCAATGAGAACGATGCCCTTTCGCCGGCGGAGTTGCGCTTCGGCGACAACGACACCCTCTCGGCGTTGGTGGCCGCCGCCGTTGAAGCCCAGCAACTGATCCTGCTCACGGATGTTGATCGCCTCTATTCCTCGGATCCGCGGGTGGATGCCAACGCCGAACCGATCTCGGATGTTCGCCACCCTCGGGAGCTGGAATCCTTGGAACAGGGGGCCGGCGACGGGGGGCGCTGGGGCACCGGCGGCATGACCACGAAGTTGTCGGCAGCCCGCATCGCCACCGCCAGTGGCATCACCGTTCAGCTCGCCGATGGCCGCGACCCCGCGCGTCTCGAGGCTTTGCTGTTGGGCGAACGGGGGGGAACGGTGTTCCATCCCCACCCCGAACCCCTGGGCAACCGACGCAGTTGGCTGGCCCACGTGCTTCGGCCTGAGGGTGAACTGCAGCTGGATGCGGGGGCCTGTGCAGCGCTGCAGCACCGTGGTGCGTCCCTGCTGCTGGTGGGTGTGACGGCGGTGCGGGGTGAGTTCGCCGCCAATCAACCCGTTCAGTTGCTGGACCCCGATGGAGAGGACCTGGGCCGTGGCCTCTGTTCGATGGACAGCGACCAGCTGCGGGCCGCGATGAATGACCCATCGCCGGGGGAGTCCTCCCCGGTGGTGGTGCATCGCGATGGTCTGGTGCTTCGCAGCCGTTAACCACGTCTACGATCCGCCGGACTGCCCTGGCCTCCATGCGTTTCAGCACCCTGATCAAGGTTCTGCAGACCGGTGATGCAGGTCTGCGCTGGAGCCAGCCGGGCTTGGACCCATGGCTTGAGGGTGCCGCTTCACTCGATCAGGCCTCAGCCGCGCAGCTCAGCTTTCTGGAGAAGGGCAACGCCCTCACCGCGGCCTTGGGCGCCAGCGGCGTGGGTGCCCTGTTGCTGCCCGACCAACAGGATCTGATTGATCTGGCTTCGCAGCGTGGCATCGCCTTTGCGGTCTTCGCGGATCCGCGTCTGGCCTTTGCTGAAGCCCTCGATCAGTTGCATCCCCGCCGCCGGCCCTTGGCGGAGATTCACCCTTCGGCGGTGATCGATGAACGGGCTGTGGTGGGCCCCGGTACAGCGGTGGGCCCGCGGGTCTGCATCGGGGAGGGAAGCCGTCTTGGTGCCGACTGCATCGTTCACCCCGGGGTGGTGATCTACGACAACGTGGTGGTGGGTGATGGCTGCGAGCTGCACGCCAATGCCGTGCTCCACCCCGGCAGCCGTCTCGGGCGTGGCTGTGTGGTGAACTCCAATGCCGTTGTCGGCTCTGAGGGATTCGGCTTCGTGCCGACTGCCAAGGGTTGGCGAAAAATGCCGCAAACCGGCCAGGTGGTTCTCGAAGACGGCGTTGAGGTGGGTAGCGGCACCACCATTGATCGCCCTTCCGTTGGCGAGACCCGCATTGGTGCCGGCACCAAGATCGACAACCTTGTGCAGATCGGCCACGGCGTCACCACTGGCCGTGGCTGTGCCTTCGCCTCCCAGGTTGGCATCGCCGGTGGCGCCCACATCGGCCAGGGGGTCATCCTGGCGGGCCAGGTGGGGGTCGCCAATCGTGTTGTCGTGGGCGATCGCGTCATCGCTAGCTCCAAGACCGGCATTCACGCTGATGTGGCCCCCGGAGAGGTGGTGAGTGGTTTTCCCGCGATTCCGAATCGCCTCTGGCTGCGATGTGCCTCCACCTTCAGCAAGCTGCCGGAGATGGCCAAGACCCTGCGGGAGCTCAAGCGGGACACCCCTCAGTAACCTCAGCGGTCGACCTGCCGCACCGCACCGTCATGGCTCAGCACCGCGTTGTTCTCCTGCCCGGTGATGGCATCGGCCCCGAGATCACCGCTGTCGCCCGCCAGCTGCTGGAGGTGGTGAGCCAGCGCCATGGCTTTTCGTTGAGCTTTGAGGAGCAGCCCATTGGCGGCAGCGCCATTGATGCCACCGGTGAGCCGCTGCCAGCCAGCACCCTCGAAGCCTGCAAGGCAGCCGATGCGGTGTTGCTGGCCGCCATCGGCAGCCCCCGCTTCGACAGCCTTCCCCGCGAGAAACGGCCGGAAACCGGCCTGCTCGGCCTGCGCGCCGGCATGGAGCTGTTCGCCAATCTGCGGCCGGTGAAGATTGTTCCGGCCCTCATTGATGCCAGCAGCCTCAAGCGTGAGGTGATCGAGGGGGTGGACCTGATGGTGGTGCGGGAACTCACCGGGGGGATCTACTTCGGTCAGCCCAAGGGACGCATTGAGACCGAGGGGGACGAGCGCGGCTTCAACACCATGACCTACTCCGCCTCGGAGGTGGATCGGATCGCAAAGGTGGCCTTTGAGATAGCCCAGGAGCGGCGGGGCCGGCTCTGCTCGGTGGACAAGGCGAATGTGCTCGATGTGAGCCAGCTTTGGCGGGATCGTGTTGATGCCATGGCGCCCAGCTATGGCGCTGTGGAGGTGAGCCACATGTATGTGGACAACGCGGCGATGCAGCTGGTGCGTGATCCTCGCCAGTTCGATGTGCTGCTCACCGGCAACCTCTTCGGCGACATCCTCAGCGACGAGGCGGCGATGCTCACCGGCTCCATCGGCATGCTGCCCTCAGCCTCCCTCGGCAGTAAGGGCCCTGGTTTGTTTGAGCCTGTGCACGGTTCAGCTCCCGACATCGCCGGTCAGGACAAGGCCAATCCCATGGCCATGGTGCTGTCGGCCGCAATGATGCTGCGCATCGGCCTCAAACAGGCCGCGGCTGCCGATGATCTTGAGGCCGCTGTGGATGCCGTTCTGGCCGGTGGCTTCCGCACGGGTGATCTCATGGCAGAAGGCTGCACCCAGCTGGGTTGTCGCGCCATGGGTGAGCAATTGCTCAAAGCTCTGTAAGCCAGAGATTGGTGCAATCGGGCCCTGATCTGGCAGGATCGCCGGGTCCATAGTCCCTGCGTCGATGTCGAAGCGTCATCCGGTTGTCGCTGTTACCGGTTCTTCCGGAGCTGGAACCAGCACCGTCAAGCGCGCCTTCGAGCACATCTTTGCGAGGGAAGGCATTACCCCTGCAGTGGTGGAAGGCGACAGCTACCACCGCTACGAGCGGATGCCCATGAAACAGGCCATGGCGGATGCCCTGGCCAAGGGTGAGAACTTCTCCCACTTCGGCCCTGAGGCCAACCTCTTCGACAAGCTCGAGGAACTTTTCCGCACCTACGGCGAAACCGGTGCTGGTCAGAAGCGCTATTACCTCCACAGCGTTGAAGAAGCGGCTGAACACAACGCCCGTCTTGGCGTCAACCTCGAGCCGGGTCAGTTCACGCCTTGGGAAGACATCCCGACTGGCACTGACGTGCTGTTCTACGAAGGCCTCCATGGCGGTGTGAAGGGCGAGGGCTACGACGTGGCCGCCCTGGCCGACCTCCTGGTGGGTGTGGTGCCGATCACCAACCTTGAGTGGATTCAGAAGATTCACCGCGACAACGCTGAGCGTGGTTATTCCGCTGAAGCGATCGTTGACACGATCCTGCGCCGGATGCCTGATTACATCAATCACATCTGCCCGCAGTTCAGCCAGACCGACATCAACTTCCAGCGTGTTCCCACCGTGGACACCTCCAACCCCTTCATCTGCCGGAACATTCCTACCCCGGATGAAAGCTTCGTGATCATCCACTTCCGTAAGGGTGCTCGTGAGAAGTGGGGGATCGACTTCGGTTACCTGCTGAACATGATCCACGATTCCTTCATGTCCAGCCCCACCAGCATCGTGGTGAACGGCGGCAAGATGGGCTTCGCCATGGAACTGATCCTCACTCCGATCATTCACCGCATGATCGAAGAGAAGAACAAGCTCAGCTGATCGCTTCTCCTACCAACAATCGTCTCTACAATGGGTCCATCTGAGTGATCAGGTGGGCTCTATTTCTTTGTCAACGCCCTCCTTTGAAATCCGCGGAGCATCGGGGGCGCCCTCGTCTCCCCGCTGGGATCGCATTGACAGCCGCTCGCTGATCGCCAAGGCCCGTCGTATTTATTTCACCTATCTCTCCTGCACCCCTGCGGGGCAGGAGCCTCTCGGTGTGGTGGTGGATCCGCAGGAACCCGACGGCCGCGTGGTCTTCGAGACCCCTGTTCTTCTGCCGGACGAAGAGTTCATTGCCATCGATCTGATCCGAGGGCGCACGAGCCGTGGTCGGACCCGATGGAAGGGTTGATCCTGGCTTGGACCGGCCTGCTGGGCGCCTGCGTCGGCAGCTTCACCAACGTGGTGGCCTGGCGCTTGCCCCGCCAGGAATCGGTGGTCTTTCCCGGCAGCCATTGCCCCAAATGCGGCCATGCCACCTGCTGGCATGACAATCTCCCGGTGCTCGGTTGGCTGCTGCTGAGGGGCCGCTGCCGCGACTGTGATGCAGCGATCAGCTGGCGTTACTCCGCCGTGGAGGCCCTGCGTGCCGGCCTCTGGATCTCGGCGCTGTTTGTGTGGCCTAGTGCTGGTGGGGGGTGGTGCTGGGCCTGCTCGTCAGCACGGCTGCTGGCATTCCTGTTCTGGCCAGCCATTTGATCGCTGCGGTGCTGGCCCTGCTGCTGTTGGAAGGTCTCAGCGCCCTGGCCGAACGGTTGTTGGGACAGCCTGCGCTGGGCCTGGGCGATGCCAAGTTGGCGGCGCTAGGTGGGGCATGGCTGGGCCCCGGGGGCATCGCAGCGGCGATGGCCCTTGCGGTTGTCTCGGGAGCTTTGGTCGGAAGCGCCGCTCGCCTCAGTGGCCGGTTGGGCCCCAGGGAACCGTTCCCCTTTGGTCCCTTCATTGCCCTGGGCATCTGGCTGGTCTGGTTGACCGGTCCGCAGTGGTGCTGGAGCACCTGGGTGATGCTGTTGGGCGCTTGATTCCCCAGCGTCGATTCCCAGTCCGGCTTTTAATGGTGTGAGCTGACGGCCCTGTGTGTCTCTGTTCGATTGGTTTGCTGATCGCCGCAAGGGTCAGTACGTCGCCAACGTCAAGCAGGAACCCGATGAAGGCGATGGGCTGTGGAGCAAATGCCCGGAGTGTGGTCAGGTCGTTTATCTCAAAGACCTGAAACTCAACGCCAGTGTTTGCGCCAACTGCGGCCATCACCACCGGATCGACAGTGCTGAACGCATCGCACTGATTGCGGACCCCGACAGCTTCCAAGTGCTGAATGCGGATCTGTCACCGGTGGATCCCCTCGGTTTCAAAGACCGGCGCGCCTACGCCGACCGGCTGCGGGAAAGTCAGGCCTCGACGGGGCTACGGGATGGTGTCGTCACCGGGCTTTGCCGGGTGGAAGGCATCCCCATGGGCTTGGCAGCGATGGACTTCCGCTTCATGGGGGGATCGATGGGCTCGGTGGTCGGGGAGAAAATCACCCGTCTGATCGAGGAGTCCACCGCCCGCAAGCTGCCGCTGCTGATCGTTTGTGCCTCCGGCGGTGCCCGGATGCAGGAGGGGATGCTCAGCCTGATGCAGATGGCGAAGATCTCCGGAGCGTTGGAACGCCACCGCGAAGCCGAGCTGCTCTACATGCCCTTGCTCACCCACCCCACCACGGGGGGTGTGACCGCCAGTTTCGCCATGCTGGGCGACCTGATCCTGGCGGAACCGAAAGCGTTGATTGGTTTTGCTGGGCGCCGGGTGATCGAGCAAACCCTGCGGGAGAAGCTGCCCGACAATTTCCAGACGGCTGAATATCTGCAGGAGCACGGCTTCGTGGACACGATCGTTCCCCGCACCCAGCTGCGCTCCACCCTGGCCAATCTTCTGCGCCTGCACGGCTGCAAACCGATGGAGCTCACCAGCGCATGATCCGAGCTGGTTGTGTTCTGATCCTGGCCTTGGTTTGTTGGGTCGCCCCCGTTCTGGCGGGCCCCGTGGAATGGATTGAGGTGCCTGCCACCGACGCGGGCCAGCAGTGGTGGGATCGCGGCAGTGTGCGGATCGATCGGGATGGATACCGAACCGTGCTCAGCCGGTTCACCCCAGCGGCCACTGAAGATGGAGATCAGCCCTCCGGTGAGCTCTATGTGATGCAGCTGGACTGCTCCCAGGAGCTGTATCGCGACAAACAGGTGAATGGTTTGCCGCGTTTTCGTGCCCAGTGGCAGCCTGCCGGCGATGACGGGCTGATCACCTCCGTGATTGAGGCTGTCTGCACCGAACCCCTCTCCAGCTGAGATGTCCCCACAACCCCTTGGTGTTGCCGTCGCCGGTCTCGGCTTCGGGGAGAAGGTGCACCTGCCGGCCCTTGCGGCTGCGACTGATCTCGAGGCAGTGGCGCTTTGGCACCCTCGCCAGGAGCGCTTGGATGCCGCCACAGCCGCCCATGGCTTGAAGGGATTCAGTGACTGGGATGCCCTGCTGGCCGATCCCGCGGTGGACGCGGTGATCATCGCCACCCCACCGGCACCTCGCTTTGACCTGGCCCGCCGGGCCCTGGAGGCGGGCAAGCATCTGCTGCTGGAAAAGCCCATCGCGCTGAATGCCGATCAAGCCCGCGAGCTGCAACGGCTGGCCCTGGCAAGGGGGCTCTCTGTAGCTGTGGACTACGAATACCGGGCTGTTCCCCTGTTCATGCAGGCTGCACGCCTTCTGCAGGCCGGTGCCGTCGGCACGCCCTGGCTGGTGAAGCTCGACTGGTTGATGGGCAGTCGTGCCGATCCCCAGCGCGGCTGGAACTGGTATGCCCAGGCGGATCAGGGCGGCGGCGTGATCGGAGCCCTCGGAACCCATGCCATGGATATGCTTGCCTGGCTGATCGGTCCCCTGGGGGCCGTCCAGGCCCTGAACAGCGTTTCGATCAAGCAACGCCCCCACCCCGATGGTGGTCTGGCCGCTGTGGATGCCCCCGATGTGTCGCTGCTGCAGACCGTGGCCCATTGGCAGGGAAGGCAGGACCTGCTGGTGCCGGCTCAGGTCAGCCTCAGTTCCGTGTCGCGCAATGGTCGCGGGTTCTGCCTGGATGTGGTGGGGTCCTCGGGATCGCTGCTGCTCAGCAGCACCAACCAGAAGGACTACGTCCATGGCTTTGAGCTCCAGCACGCCCCGCTCGGTGAGCCCTTCCGCGCCGTGGAAGCCGATGCCGATTTCGCCTTCCCTGAAACCTGGTCGGATGGCCGCATCGCCCCTGTGGCCAGGGTGCTGGGCTGGTGGGCCGAGAGCATTCGCCGTGGGCAACCGATGCTTCCTGGACTGGCCGAGGGCGTGGCCAGTCGTGTGGCCTGCGATCAAGCAGCAGGCGGCACATTGGATCTTGCGTAACACGCGGTAAAATTGCCGGCGATTCGTCTTTGACGACCCCAACCCTCCGAGGATTTATCCATGGCGCTCGTTCCGCTTCGGCTCCTGCTCGACCACGCCGCTGAGAACGGCTACGGCATTCCTGCGTTCAACGTGAACAATCTGGAGCAGGTCCAGGCCATCATGGAAGCGGCTGACGAGACCGACAGCCCTGTGATCCTCCAGGCCTCCCGCGGCGCCCGCAGCTACGCCGGTGAGATCTTCCTGCGTCACCTGATCCTGGCCGCAACCGAGACCTATCCCCACATCCCCGTGGTGATGCACCAGGACCACGGCAACGCCCCTGACACCTGCTACTCCGCTGCCATCAACGGTTTCACCTCCGTGATGATGGACGGTTCCCTGGAAGCCGACGCCAAGACTCCCGCCAGCTACGACTACAACGTCAACGTCACCAAGCAGGTGGTGGATTTCGCCCACTCCGTGGGTGTGAGCGTTGAGGGTGAGCTGGGTTGCCTGGGCTCCCTGGAAACCGGCAAGGGTGAAGCCGAAGACGGCCACGGTTTCGAAGGCGAGCTGTCCAAGGACATGCTGCTCACCGATCCCGCTGAGGCTGCCGACTTCGTTGCCAAGACCAAGTGCGACGCCCTGGCCATCGCCATCGGCACCAGCCACGGCGCTTACAAGTTCACCCGCAAGCCCACGGGTGAGGTGCTGGCCATCAGCCGCATCGCTGAAATTCACAAAGCCATCCCCAACACCCACCTGGTGATGCACGGCTCCTCCTCCGTTCCCCAGGAATGGCTGGAGATGATCAACAAGCACGGTGGTGCCATCCCCGAGACCTATGGCGTTCCCGTCGAGGAAATCCAGGAAGGCATCCGCAACGGTGTTCGCAAGGTGAACATCGACACCGACAATCGTCTCGCCTTCACTGCTGCTGTGCGTGAAGCGGCCATGGCCGATCCTTCCAACTTCGACCCCCGCCACTTCAACAAGCCGGCTCGCAAGTACATGAAGCAGGTCTGCCTGGACCGTTACCAGCAGTTCTGGGCTGCCGGCAACGCCAGCAAGATCCAGCAGCAGAGCATCACCTACTACTCCGGCCTCTACGCCAAGGGTGCTCTCGATCCCAAGGCTGCCGTCGCTGCCTGATCATCACGATCAACCGATTACTCGCTGGGGGCCGAAAGGCCCCCTTTTTTTGTGGTGCTGCTCGTGAGCAGCGTCACGTTTTGACCAGGCCATCACATCAGGCCATCAGGCTGAGCAGGCCGTGGTTGCCGTCCAGTTGTGCCTGCGCTCCCAGGGGCAAGGCCTGGTTGGGCCGGCCATGGCCCAGCGGCAGATTCAGCACCAGTGGAATGCCCAGATCGCCCAGGCGTTCCTCCAGGATCTCGTCCATCGTGAAATCACCGGGAAGGATGTCGTCTTCAGCCCAGCTGAAGCGGCCGCAGGACACCCCCGCCAACTGCTGCAACAGGCCTGCGCTGCGCCACTGGGTCAGTATCCGATCCACCCGGTAGGGCGCTTCGCCCACGTCTTCCAGCACCAGGATGGCCCCCTTCAGGGAGGGAAGCCAGGCTGTGCCGATCAGATGGGTCGCCACGGTCAGGTTGGTGACCACCAAGGGTCCGCGGGCGATCCCCTGCCGTCGTGGCTCGCCCAGCAGGGGCGCCACCGGACGCCCGCAGAGCAAGTCCACCGTGCGTTGCCATTGCGTCTCTGTGCCGCCGCTGGATCCATGGATGGCCCCCGGCAGGCCAGCAGCCCACTGGGCCAGCAGCAGGGAGCTGGTGTCGGAGAACCCCAGGCTCCATTTGGGATGGCGCGGAAAACGAAAACCGGCTTCGAGCACGCGGGCGGCCCCCCATCCCCCGCCAAGGGTCATCACGGCATCCACAGTTGGATCGTTCCAGGCTGACCTCAGATCCTCAACCCGTTCCTGGTCGGTTCCCGAGAAATAGCGCCATTGACGGGTGACGGCCGCGGGAATCTCCAGGTGCCACTGCTGTTGATCGCAGCGTTCGCGCAAGGCTTGGAGATCTGTGTCCGGATCCATCCAGGTGCCGGGATTCACGGCGCGGATGCGTGATCCAGGCTTCAAGGGTTTCAGCCTGCGCTGGGCCGCCATGGCCCTGGGGGAGAGCAGGGCCGCGATGATCGTGGATGCTCCTGAGATCAGCAGCGTCCGGCGGGTTGGCATCAGCCCAGCAGGGCTTCCAGCATGCGGCGGCCGTCGGTTCCTCCCGTGGCCGGATCACAGGCACGCTCGGGGTGGGGCATCAGGCCCAGAACGCTGCCGCTGGCATTGGTGATGCCTGCGATGTCGGACACCGACCCGTTGGGGTTGTTGCCGTAGCTCAGGGCGATGGCGTCGTCGTCCTGAAGTTGCTTGAGCGTGTCATCGCTGCACTGGTAGCGGCCTTCACCGTGGGCGATCGGCAGGGTCAGGGCCCCATCGTTGTACCCCTGCATCCAGGCCGTGCGCTGGCTCACCACCTTGAGGGGTGCGTCTTCACAGATGAAGTGCAGATCGCGGTTCCTGGTGAGGGCGCCGGGGAGCAGGCCCAGTTCCGTGAGCACCTGAAATCCGTTGCAGATACCGAGCACGCGACCGCCCTTGGCTGCAAAGTCGATCAAGGACTGCAGGGCTGGTGCGAAGCGGGCAATGGCGCCGCAACGCAGGTAATCGCCGTAGCTGAAACCGCCCGGCAGAACGATGGCGTCAAAGCCGCTGAGGTCTGTCTCCTCATGCCAGACCCGACGCGTGCTCATCCCAAGGCAACCCTCGGTTGCCCATTGCACATCCCGGTCGCAGTTGGAGCCGGGAAAAACGATGACCCCGATGCTCATGACTGCTCCAGCTCCAGGCTCCAGTCTTCGATCACCGGGTTGGCCAGCAAGCGATCACTGAGCAGTTCCAACCTGCGGCGGGCCTCGGCCTCATCAGGAGCCTCAAGCTCCATTTCGACTGCTTTACCGATCCGCAGCTTGCTGAGGCCTTCCACCCCAAGTCGTTCAGCGGCACCACGCGCGGCTTCTCCGGCTGGATCGAGTACGGAGGGGCGCAGACGCACGAGGACGCGGGCTTGAAAACGCGGCACGATCAGCAACTGGTCTGATCAAATCCTGACAGACACCAAACCCTGAAGAGATCCGGTGCGCCTCAACGGCGTGACCATCGCCCGGCCCCATGGTGAAAAGGAGGCCTTTCGCCAGCGTGCTGCCGAGTCTGTGTCTGTGTTTCGCATTCAGCTCTGGACCGCGGCTCTGCTGCTGATGGGCAGCTCTGCAGCTGGGGGCTCAGCAGCAGCGGCTTCTATGCGCTGCCGGATCGCGCAGCAGGCCTGGAGTCCCTGTCGGGGGGTGGCCGCCAGTCCTGGAGAGCGCTGGGTGTTGACCTGGAATCAGCAGCGCGTCGAATTTGTCCATGACGGCAGCGGCCAGATGATGATGCGGGTTGGTGAGGGCGAGGACTGGCGGGAGGTGCAGCCCTTCTGCACGGCGGACCACAGCCTCTGCTGGGGTTCTGTTTGTGCCACGGGTGACGTTCCGTTGGAGTGAAACCGGGGTGATAGATCTGAATTGAGGGCAGATTCCCCATGGCAGTTTTTTCTCTCCCTTGTTCCAGCTGTGGAACACCCGTTGAGATTCCGGGTCGTTACGGCTTCAAGTTGAAGAGTGCAGGCGTCACCAACACGGTGTGCACCCGCTGCCGGCAGGGGACATTTCTGGCATCTCGACGCGACAACCTCTCCAGCCAGATCGCCCTTGCTTCCAGTCCTGATCGTCGTCGCCTGATCCCCTTTACCGCTGCTGTGGCGGCCTTGGCCCTGTTGATCGGTGGTGTTGTTTGGCGCTCTGCTGTGCCCACGGCTCAGGAGGCTTTGCCGGCGAGTGAGTCTCCCTCCAAATAGAGCGTCCTGCTTGGGAAGGCAAAGTCGATGCCTGCTTGGGCGAAGGCCTCCATGATTCCGAGGTTGATGGCTTGCTGTTCGTTCAGAGCGACCGTGAAATCGCGGGTATCGATGTAATAAACCAGTTCAAAATTCAAACTTGAATCAGCAAATTCGGTGAAGTGGCAGCGGTTGAAGGTGCTGTGGGCCTGAGCGTCGATCACGGCCTGAACCATCGTGGGGATTGCCTTCATCTGCTCGAGCGATGTGCTGTAGGTGACGCCAATCGAATAGATCATCCGGCGTTGCGCCATTTCAGCGAAATTGAGGATGGTGGAGCCTGTAAGGGTTGAGTTGCTCATCACCACCTGTTCGCCGCGCAGGCTGCGCAGATGGGTGGAGCGAACACCGATGCGTTCCACCGTTGCTGAGGTGGAGCCCACCGTGATGAATTGCCCAACGGTGAAAGGCTTGTCCAGAAGAATCATTAGGTAGGCGAACAATTCCTGGGCCGGTTCTTTCAGGGCCAAGCCAATGCCGATGCCGCCGGCACTAAGCAAACCCCAGATCACTGTCATCTTCACGCCCAGACTCTGCAGCAACACCAAGGTGCCGATCGCCCACACCACTGTTTTCAGCAGAGGGAGCAGGCTTTGGAGGAGTTGTTGAAGATCATCCGCGCCTGCACGGCGCACCAATCCGAAAAGGAATCGCGCTCCGATTCGGTTGACCAACCGAATCAGAATGATCGTGCCAACAATGCGCAGCGATGTGTCGTAGGCCCTGGCAATGTTGTTGGGCAAGCCCAAATCATCCTGAGCAAGGATCAGCATGACCACCAAGCCGAAAGGCACCACCGAAGCGGCGAAGGCATTGAGCACAAAGTCGTCGAAGTCGGTTTTGCTTCGCTTGGTGAACCGAGGAAAAACTGTCTTACAAAGGAACGCCAGGCTCAAGGTGATGGCTGAACCGATCAGCAGCTTCGCTAGGAAATCAGTCAGATCCATCGCTCACACCGGAGATACCGCGTGATTGTCGGTGGCCTTCCAGACGCTGGCAAGCGAGATGGGGCTCAAGCGCGCTGAAACACCAAAGTCAGATTGTTGGCGGGCATGGAGACCACGTTTTCGGTGTTGAAGCCAGCCTTGGCGGCCATGGCTGTTACGTGATTCAGCTCCCGCAATCCCCATTGGTGGTTGCGTTCTCTCAGGGATTGGTCGAAGGCGGCATTGCTTGCACTGGTGTGAGCACCATTGCGCCTGAATGGGCCATAAATGATCAAGTGGGCGCCGCTGGGCAGCAACAGGGCTGATTCCTCGAGCACGGCATCCGTGCAGCTGGCTGGGCTGATGTGCAGCAGGTTGATGCACACAACAGCCTTCACGGCCCCTTGGAGGTTCTGGGGCAGGGGCCAGGGGCGGTGTTCAACATCGAGGTTGAGGGCTGCTGGCATCACCTGGCTCAGACCCTGGTGCTGGATCCAGGCGTTGATGCTGGCGCGATGGTCTGGATCCGGATCGCTGGCCTGCCAGTGCAGATGGGGAAAGCGCTGCTGAAAGCAGACGGCGTGCTCACCACTGCCGCTGGCCAGTTCCAGCACGGCTCCTGAGCCAGGCAAGAGCTGCTTCAGCAGATCTCCGATGGGGCCGCGGTTGCGTTCCGTGGCCGGGAAGAAAAGCCGTTGGTCCATCGTCAGCTCGGGCAGGGGGCAGCGCTCTGGCTGCAGTGGAGGCGTAGGTCGGCCAGCCAGGCTTCCAGGGCTGCCAGGGCGTCCGGTTGCAGGCGGTAGTAGATCCATCGGCCGCTCTGCCGATCCGTCAGCAGCCCTGCCTCTCGCAGCACCCTGAGATGGAACGAGAGCTTCGACTGGGAGAGGTTGAGCTCAGCGGTGAGGTCACAGACGCATCGTTCCCCCTGTGCCAGCGCATGGATCACGTCGAGACGGATCGGGTCGGCCAGTGCTTTGAGCAGCTGCCTCGACTGCTCCCTGTTGAGGGTGTTCTGGATCACAAGAGCAGTGTCCCCCGCTCTGTTTGGATCAACATAATTTGATTGATCAAAGGAGCTGGTATGCGGATCGGCATCAATGGCTTTGGACGGATTGGTCGCCTGGTGTTCCGGGCCCTCTGGGGACGGCCCGGCATCGAACTGGTGCATGTCAATGATCCCGCTGGCGATACAGCAACGGCGGCCCACCTGCTGGAGTTCGATTCTGTGCATGGTCGCTGGGATCGAGGCATCACCAGCAGTGCTGATGGATTCAGCGTGGAGGGATCCGCCCTCACCTGGTCCAGCGAGAAGGACCCCACCGCCGTGCCTTGGAGCGATCGGGGGGTGGAGATGGTGCTTGAAGCCAGCGGCAAGATCAAAACGCCGGAGACGCTCAATCCCTATTTCGATCAGCTGGGCCTCAAACGGGTGGTGGTTGCCTGTCCCGTGAAGGGTGTGGTTGCCGGTGAGGACGCGCTCAACATCGTTTACGGGATCAATCACCACCTCTATGAACCGGCGCGCCACAAGTTGGTGACGGCCGCCTCCTGCACCACCAACTGCCTGGCGCCTGTGGTGAAGGTGGTGCACGAGAGCTTCGGCATCGAGCACGGCCTGATCACCACCATTCACGACATCACCAACACCCAGGTGCCGATCGATTCGTTCAAAAGCGACTTGCGCCGGGCGCGCTCCGGGCTCAGCTCACTCATTCCCACCACCACCGGCTCGGCCAAGGCGATTGCGATGATTTTCCCTGAGCTGAAGGGCAAGCTCAACGGTCATGCGGTTCGTGTTCCCCTGCTGAATGGATCGCTCACCGATGCGGTGTTCGAGCTCAAGCAGAGCGTCACGGTGGAGCAGGTGAATGCTGCGTTCAAAGCTGCTGCGGAAGGGCCTCTGAAGGGAATCCTGGGTTACGAGGAACGCCCGTTGGTGTCCTGCGATTACACCAACGACAACCGCAGCTCGATTGTCGATGCTCTCTCGACGATGGTTGTCGATGGCAACCAGGTGAAGGTGTTTGCCTGGTACGACAACGAATGGGGCTACAGCTGCCGCATGGCCGATCTCACCTGCCACGTGGTTGGTCTGGACGGATGAAGCTCTCCCCTCTGCAGCAATACGGCATCGTCACCGCCAACTACTGGGCCTTCACGCTCACCGATGGAGCCCTGCGGATGTTGGTGGTGTTCCACTTCCATCAACTCGGCTACACCACCCTCGAGATCGCCTTCCTGTTTCTCTTTTATGAGCTGTTTGGGGTGCTCACCAACCTCTACGGCGGTTGGATCGGTGCCCGCTATGGGCTTCGGCTCACCCTCTGGGTGGGAACGCTGCTGCAGATTCTTGCGTTGTTGATGCTGATGCCCGTCTCCGCAAGTTGGCCGAAACTGTTGAGCGTGATCTATGTGATGACCGCTCAGGCCATCAGCGGCATCGCCAAAGATCTCAACAAGATGAGCGCCAAGAGTGCCATCAAGACGGTGGTTTCGGAAACGCCGGAGGATCAGCAGCAGGGGCAGCAGCAGCTGTTCAAGTGGGTGGCGATCCTCACGGGATCCAAGAACGCCCTCAAGGGTGTGGGCTTCTTCCTCGGTGGGGTGCTGCTCACCGCCTTTGGCTTCAATGCTGCCGTGGGCTGGATGGCGGCAGGTTTGGCTCTGGCCTTCCTGCTCACGCTGGTGCTGCCCGGGGAGATCGGAAAGATGAAGTCCAAGCCGGCCTTTTCGTCGCTGTTCTCCAAATCCCAGGGCATCAACGTGCTGTCCCTGGCGCGCTTCTTTCTGTTTGGTGCCCGGGATGTTTGGTTCGTGGTGGCCTTGCCCGTGTTCCTTGAGGCCTCCCTGGGCTGGAGTTTCTGGGAGATCGGTGGCTTCCTTGGTCTCTGGGTGATTGGCTACGGCATTGTTCAGGGATCAGCGCCTGGTCTGAGACGGCTCTGGGGGCAGACCACATCCCCGGGAGCATCTGCTGTGCAGTTCTGGAGTGCTCTGCTCACCGCCATTCCCGCCCTGATCGCGGTGGCGCTGTGGCGCCAGGTGGATGTGGCGGTCGCCATCACCGCAGGCCTAGCCGCCTTTGGGGTGGTGTTCGCGATGAATTCGTCGATCCACTCCTACATGGTGCTGGCTTACACCGATGCGGAGAGCGTCAGCCTCAATGTGGGCTTCTATTACATGGCCAATGCGGCCGGACGCTTGGTGGGCACGTTGCTCTCGGGAGCAGTGTTCATGCTCGGCCGAACCGAAGCCGCGGGCATGCAGGCCTGCCTCTGGGCTTCATCCCTGCTGGTGTTGTTGTCGTGGTTCAGCAGCCTCAGATTGCCGGTTGTGGCCAAACTCTGAATTTCTGCTGAATATCGCCGCGTTGGTAGGGGATCAGACACCCGCAAGCAGAGATTTTCTGCTGAATGGATGAAATCGCTTCTGATTCCATGCGCGACGAGCCTGGCAGCCCCGATTGTCGTTTGGTGATCGATGCCAAGCGATCCCTGGAGGATGTGCTGCGTTTGATCGCTGATCTGCCCCATACCGACCACATGCGGCGGCAGCTTTTGTCGGTCTACAACCAGCTGGAGGGCATGCACGACCTGAAACGCAGTGGTGGCGCCAATGTGTCGTTTCGTTCCGCCGATTGGAGCTCTTCGGCGAAGTGATTCGGTTGACACCGATAAGGTCAGTTGTCGCCTTTCGCTGTCTTGAAAGATGTTTGAAAACGACCGACGTCCGGCTTGGCTGAACTGGGTCTTCCTTGGAATGTTCCTCTGGTCGTCGTGGCAGCTGTTTGGTTTTTGGTCCCAGCGGCTGAGTGGTTGAAGGCTTTAGATCAACACGCCTGTCAGACGCAGCGTTCCCCACAGGTCGAAGACGCAGAAAATCAGTCCGATCACGATGATGTCCCAGGCTTTGTGGCGGATGGCCCAGGGGGCAAGGAACAACTCAGCAATCCCATGCAGTGCAGTTCCAATAGTGATGTGCTCGAGCACCAGCAGTCCATGGGCCACCAGGAACAATGCGCTGGCGATACACCGCATTAGGACTTGCCAGGAACCGAGCAAAGCCTGCAGGACTGGATGGTCGATCAACTTAAAGCGTGCTGCTGTCTGGACTCAAGCCCGCTGCAGATGACACTCCCTGTATTTTTCGGAATGTGAGGGAAAAGATCGATCGCCATTCAGTTCTGTCAGCGCTGCAATCTGCGGTGTCGATCTGGTCCGGCTTTTTACGCAATGTCTAGTGTCTTCGTCTTCAGCGCCTGCCTTGAGTGGGGGGAGAGACCACAAGGCGGATGATGCGAATCAACCTCCAGAGCGCACCAAGCAAGAGGATGCCCGCCAGGAGCGCAATGGCAGCGATCAGCACGATGGCGGCGAGCCCGAGCATGGCTTCCAGCAGTTGCTGAACGCCGCCAATCAGGTCATCGATGGCCCGGCTCAGCAGCAGCATGATGTCCACCTGCTGGGGCAGCTGATTCAGCAGTACAGCGATCCCTGCGGCAGCAGCCAGCATCAGCACGACGACAGTCAACTGACGCAAGACGGGGCCATAGGGGAAGCGACGACGGGGGCGGAAGACCCGTCGTTGATCGCGTTTGCTGCTCCGGCGCGCCTTCCTCATGGCATCGGTGTAATCAGGGTGCCGTCACTGCGGCGATTCTGAAGCGTGTTTTCTGCACGTCAACGTTCGGACTGCGTTTCAGGCTTGTCCACCGGTGCCGGTGCCGGCGATGTCTCCTTGGTCTCCTGAGGCAGAGGAACAAGCCATGCGGTGGCGATGGTGCACGCCAGAGCAACCCCAGCCAGAAGGGGAGGTCCGAGGCGTTTTTGCAGAGGAATCCGATCGACGATTTCCTGACGCTTCAAAGGGCGGTCTTCGGGGAACGTCCAGGTCATCTTGACCCGGTTATCGAGCCGCAAGCGATCGAGACAACGCACCAGATCGGCCAGTTCGGCGTCATCGAGCTTGAGCTGCAGTGGCTCAACGCCCTCTCGGCTGCTGCGCAGTTCCAGCCGATGGTTGGTCTGATCCGGCGCGATGCTCACAAAATCGCTCTCCAGGCCAAAGCGGCGTTGCACGCCAGACAGGCGATGTCTGGCGTAGGGCATCACCGCTGCCATCAGAGCCTCGAGATGATCGCGGGTTCCTTCCAGTTCCGGTGCTCCGATCAACTGCAGCCGCCAGGACGAAAGGATGCCAATCGCCTCATTGGACTGTCCGGCGGAGAGGTCGGGAAAGCCTTCCACCACCAGTCGTGCTGCGGTCTGTTCGTATTGGTATGTCGTTTTCAACATGGTTGGCCTAGGGCGTGGGATCGAGCAGGGTTGCGCGGAGACGATCGATTCCTCCTGGGCCTGCGCAGAGCGCCAGGGTGCTTATCAGCTGACGGTGCAGGGGGCCCGCCGGCTCCATTGTGAGAAGGCGAAGAACGGCTTCACGGCGCTGATTCATCCGCTCTTCAATCAGGTCGTGCAGACGCTCATGGAACAACTGCCAACGCTGTTGGGTGAGCTGTACCGGTTCGCGGCTCGAGAGGAGTTGGTGGAGCATGGGGTAGAGCCGATCGGCCATGGCACACACCAGGCAGATCAGGGATTCGGCGTCCACCGGGTCAAGCTGGTCTCGCCGGGTGGTGCGCCGAAGCGGGTTGTGACAGCGCCGCTTCCAGAGTTCAACCCGGTTGGGGAATTGCGCCTGGAGGCCCATCTGCTGGCTGGTCCAGACCATCGCCTCGCCACCGTTGAGATCAAGAGCCTCAATGGTCAGCAGCAACAGGTCGAGACGCTCAACGCCCCGCCGGCTGAGACGTGCGCCGTCGGTGGGTGCACTGGGGGCTGGAGCTTCAGTCATGGCTGCGATGACAATGCAGTCAGTCGGAGACAGGATGTCTCGAGGCTTTTACGACTATCTCGCAGTTCTCTGTCGCAGAACTCTCGCAGTACTGATGCCATGGGCAGACCGAAGAAGCCAATACAGAGAAGGTCGAACGGAGTGTATTGCGTTCAGCTGCACCTGGATGGCAGTCGTGTGATGCGTTCTTTGCAGACCAGAGGAATTGAGGTTGCTCACCTCCGAGCAGGCCAAGCAATGGCAGAACTCGAGGCTAAGCACAAGGCCAGGCAGCAAGACGTGACCAGGTGGAGAGCAGCCAAGGAGTTCGCGTACCTGCTTGATATAGCGGATACCGTCGAAATCCCACCGGCCGCCGTGGGATAAACGGGCAAGCAGGAGCGAGACGAGGCGACAGGGGATTACTTGGACAAGAACACCCAAGCATTCGCTCAGGGCGCTCTACGAGAAGAATGTGCCGCTCGTCTGGAACGATCTGATTCGTGAGGTGGAGCGGATCCGCAGGAGCAAGGATGCTGTGGCCCACCATGCCCTCATTTCGCTGTTCTGCTGACTTTTAACTGTCGCAGAACCAAGTCGTAATGCTCCGCCAGAACCCTGTCATAACCCTGTTCTTGCAACGCTTTAGGCCTTTAAACACCTCATGAACACGGTGCCACCCAAGAATGCAATGTTCGGATGACGGTTCACGAGAGCTATGGCTGGAATTCTGCGAACCCTATTCACCTCTTCAAGGAATCTGCGTTACCCCGTTTCGTGTGTCCAGCCCATCTACTTCTGCAATATGGGTACCAATATCTTGCAGCGCTAAACCTTTTGTTGACGAGGGAGGTAAATCAGGATTTCTCAAATGAAATTACATATATCGGCCACAATTCGAGATTCAAAAATATTTTTAGGCTCGCTCCATTTGCCCCATTTCATCTCATCGTTGGTAGAGTTAAAAACTCTCCTCTCGCATGCAACTGCGACATAAATTTTCTGTTTTTGATCGTTTTCTCCTGGAACTATGATTGACTTTTCCGTCTTTTTTGCTCGTGTGAAATCAAGGGTTAGACCTCCATATCCTCGCACTTCAGCTTTTGCGGAAAGTGTAAGTACAAGAGTCGCTGAGATAAATAGAAGGCGTTTCATGGTGCTATTTCGTTAAATCTATATATATTAGCGTGTTTTGTATTCCTTGATGCACTTGCTGCCAATCGGCAAGAGCTGCGAATGAGTTGCTCGCAGTTGATTTGCGCTTCTGAGAGCGGCGAGGCCATCTCTACGAGGGCAGTGGCTTCTCTTGTTCAAAAAATGAGCCCCCCGCAGCTCTATAAAAGGGGGCTCGTGTTGAATAACCAGCTAACTCTGACGACTGAAATGAGTTTTGGGTCGCTTGGTCAGCAGGCCTTATAGATGTTCGGCGCCAAGTATCACTAGCCGGCTTCAGGCGGCCGTCCCATCTCTTTCTGCTGAGTCGGCGCCCAGGGCTTGCAGTGCTTCTTCAGGTGCTGGCCCTGGTGTAATTGCTTTTGCCAGGGGTTGGAGCCGAGCATCGTGTCGCAGTGCTGGTCGACTCTGTAGATGAAGTGCTGGCAGGTGATGCGGAAGAATGGCTCTCCTTTTTCATGCCCGGCGGATCACCCTGTCTGCGATTGGTAGTAAGTGACTCGATTTCAATCCCTTCAGCAGAGATAAAACGAATTGCCGGTGATAGTCATGAAGGATCACCGGCGGCGGGGCTGCTTCTCTCATCGCTTGACGTAGGCGATGCGGCTCCGTCCACGCAATCAATGCGCTTTTTGTCGTTGGGGTTACCAACGAGACCAAATGTGACTCGTAAGTTTCCTGTACTGCTGATGTGCCGTGAGCTTGGACGTCATTGGCTTCCTACTGTTGGTCGCCCTTCTGGCGTTTGGTGCCGGGGCTTTGTGGAAACCCCTTAGAGCACTTTGGGGTCTTATTGCAGGTGATCAGGGACTGCATTGGTGGACAAAAAAGGCCTATCGCCCAATCTTTCGAGGTAATGGATGCAGCATCCCGATCAAGCGCGGTGGCCGTTATCAGCGCATCTACCTCAAGAGGGGACGCCGCTCCTTCAAGGGATATGGACGCTTCTGAGTAGTCATGCTCGGCTTGCATCGCCAAAGCGCTGCGGGAGCTGTGAGCTGCTCTTCGATTGAGCGCTGATTTGACCGGATGATGAATTCTCTGAGCGACGGCGGCTCTGTCTTTGGGTGTCCTTGCTGGCACCTGCATTCTTGGCGTTGCGGAGGCTAATGATCTACCTGCTGCCTCATCTATCAGCACAGGGATGACAGAAGAGAGAGATGTGGTCATCAGCGCTTTGGGCGCATAGCTGGATAGGGTCCGCAGATCTTTGGCCCTGCTTAGCCGTGATCAAGAACCCGATCCTTTTGAAGGCTTGGAAAGTCATCACATGGCGGTGGCGGCTTCAGCTGGCGCTCAACGCGCCTTTTGGACTCCTGTGGGTGGCAGATAAGACCAACCCAGCTGTGCACGCCTTTGACATGTCAGTGCTCGCAGCACTTCATGCCGAGTGGCTGGCTCCAATGATGGGTATTGCTTGAGTGGCTAACCCCAAGAGAAAAGGGTCCCTGAAGCTGGGAGACACTGACAGGGTTGAAACGGTAACCACCCAAGTATTGCCTTTCAGGAAAAAAACGCGATCCTGCTGCTAAGTCATTAGCTGCTGCCTGATGTTCATCACTGTTTTTGGTCAGAAAGGTGGTGTCGCCAAAACATGTAGCAGCGTTCACATTGCAGCTAGCTGGAGCCAGCAGCAAAAACGGGTCGTCCTTGTTGATGCCGACCGCAACAGATCGGCCACTGCCTATGGAGCTAGAGGACTCTTGCCCTGCCCAATTGTGCCAATTGAAGCAGCAGCAAAAGCCACTCGGTCAGCAGAGATTGTTGTTACGGATGGTCAAGCGAGTAGCAACGAGGAAGAGATGAAGAATTTGGTAGAGGGTGCTGACTTCATTTTGCTGCCCACTACTACACAAAGTAGATCAATCGAATTGACAATTGAGATGGCGCAGATGATAAACAAATACAAGATCCCCTGTGCTGCACTTCTTGTAAAAGTTGACTCACGCAAAGAGGCTGCCGCTGAAAACGCTAAAGAATGTCTTGAAGGATTCGACATCAAGGTTCTCAACGTACAAATTCCCTTGTTAAGTGCATTTGAACAAGCAGAGACAGAAGGAGTCACTGTTGATCAAGCGATTGACAAACGCGGGCGTGCGAATCCACGCCGAATGGCTGGATGGTCCGCTTATTGCTCGGCCTGCAAAGAGATCGAAGATCTATACGAAGAGCACAAAAAACTCAATCCAATTCAGTCACCGATTGGATGGGACTTTACTCCCATGGAACAGCGTGTTTCAGCATGAGGATATCTGGAAACTAAAATCTGATGGGTATTAATTCTGGGTTCAGCTAGCATTCCAATCATTTCATGATGGTGAATTCAATTAAGGAACACTGTTGTTGGCATTTCTTCAGCAGATGTTACTGTTACCCAAAGGATAGTCGGCTTGTTTCCGACATTTTCACTGTAATGAGGCGTGTCAACTCCTTTTAAAAAGGCTTGACCGGGCTTGAAAATAGTTTTGATTTCGCTCCCATCGGACATCACTCGAGTATTCATCAATGAGCCGGAGTTCACTCCTTGCACATAAACCATCATTGGAGCTGGATGCTTGTGCAGCGGAATCTTTCCACCAACTGGAATTTCAACTCGATAAAGACGCATTTCGGCCTTGCCATCAGGATATTTGAGAAAAGCTCCCTCAAGCGTTTTAGATGCCGTGAAAATCTCATTAATTACAGGCTTCGCCGAAGTAACTCCAGGCTCAGTCGGTTTGTTCGGACTGCAAGCAGACACAAGCAAAGAGATTATCCCAAGTGCAATTGCGCGCTTCATGTGAACGGCCTTAAGAGGGGGTTCTATGATTCTGACCATGTTTAGCAATAAGACCACACCTTGTAATCTAGAAGAATGGGAACTGTCTCCTGTCTTGTTGGTAGTGCAAATTTCTAACTCGATTTCAACGCTGAACTGTCTTCCTTCTAATAGGCATCAGTGATGATCGCAGCCATTTCAGGCGTTGACGCGGAGCAACACCGGCCCAAGCCTTGATGTAGCGATGCCGCTCTCGCGATCAACCGACGTACCCCTCGCAATAGCCCGAATTTGTCAGCGCAGAGTTGGCTCGGGGTCTTGAATTGATCCTTAAGGGCCAAAATACGTGACACAGATGTTGCTAGCACTAACGGGCCAGTCTTTCGTCTGTTGTACTCGCTCTATACGCCTGGAGAGCCCAATCGGTTTAGCGTACAGATGAAAGTCGCTTCCGAGCAGTGGGTCAAGGAGCTTTCTCTCGCTACTGAGTTGACGGCATATCTCACTGCCCGCACTAAGTCGAAGGCAAAGATGTGCACATACAGAGTGGTGGACACTGCCACAGATGATGTGGTGTCGACCGTTCGGTGTGGCAGGACCTTGATTCAATAGGCCAGCATCCGGCTTTTGGGCAATCTTGACGACTGCCGACCACACGTAGCCGATTTTCAGTTGTGCCGCCAGGTGTTGATCTCGTCAGTTGCTCCTCCTTGAGTGGGCTACTTGTCGACACCATCGCAAATGTCAGGGCTCGTATTCAGAACCGATTGATAGATTAAATACAGAGCCCCGACGACTATCGCCGTAATTGCAGCTGTAGCTCCCAGCTGGATCAATGCCAGGTAAAGAATGAAGTCACCAACCATTTGCTCTCCTTGCCTGCTCTCTATCAATAGACACAAACTTCACTTAGAACCTAACTTCACACTCAGATTTCACAGAAATATCTGAAGCCCATTTACGGAGAACTTTTGATGCTGCATCCCCCATGCCCCCCTTTTGCCGTTCTGCGTCGTTTAACTTTTGTAGAACTTAGTCGTGTTCACCTCAGAACCCAGTCATAACTCTGTGTTTGCAATGCTTTAGTCCTTTATAAACCGTATGCCTGTTCTGTTCCCATAGCAAGTTATGTGACAGGTCATTGAGGAACATAGCCACGAAAGTACTGCTCGCAGTTGATTCGTACCCCTGAGGGGGGCCAGGTCATCTTCTTGAAAGTCTCTGGATACGCTTGGGGCTATGCCGCAGGAGTCCAGCCCACGTCCTGCTTTCAAATTGGCGTGATGTCTTGTCTGTGCGGTTGGGTCAGGGGTTGCCGAATGCCTGAATTGATGATTGATCAGTAGACGATGGGCTTACGACCGCTTCTGCAGCTTAGGCGAGCAATTGCCAGCGAGGTGTTGATGTCGTCATCGCCGCCTGCACCTCTGAAGCTGTAGGAGAACTGGGCAGATTGTCTATCGCCATGCTCCCCCATTAGTTCTTCCATCACGCATTCTTTGAAAGCCACTTTCTTCTCCAAATAGTCCACTAGTAAAAGAGTTGGTATAGCGATCACTGCGCCTAACGCAGCTCGGGTCAACAGTGTGGTTGCTCTATTTGTATCCATGACCCCATTGTGCATTCATCCATCCTCAGGAGGCCAGCCCATCGGCTTTTGCTGCGTAGACGCTCAGATCTCAGACTCTCGGAACGATTTGGGCAGAAGGTGATGTGGAGTCTACGGAGCTCTTGAATTGCTTGCATGGATTACAAGGAGTTTTGCCTTACCTGTCTCGTCACGTTGGCGGCCATTAACACGGTGCTGAATTTGCGTTCACAACGACGGCGCTGAGCCCTTAGATCAGCTTTGAACGTCCCAGCAGGTATCCAACACCGAGGCCAGTTGCGGCCCCTTGGAATTGCCAAAGCTGTTTCCTGTATCGCCAACCAGCTCTATCCAAAGCAACACCAGCCCAGATGGATATCGCAACAATCAAAAGCAGGAGGAGGTTTTTCATCTGAGCTCTAGCTGAATTCCCACGTCACGATGACAGCCATGGCGGCTAAGAGAAGGAAAACCAACCAGTTCCCACCAGCCCCAAAAGCGAACATTGCCGCGATGAGCACTGCACTAACAGAAACCTTCAGGCGTTTATCCATTTGCAAGACGCTCACACTTCAATTTCAGTCTTCTTAGATCGCTCTGTATAGGTCTGCTTCCTGTTCTGACCTCTAAGGCTCGCTTGTTACGCCATACGGCTAGATAACCTCCAAGCCCCAACCCAGCCAGTAGGAATAGAGGACTCACTTCAGTAGCACCCCATGGCTTCATAGTCGGCTAGTACCCGATCAATGCGTGGGGCATATTTCTCGATAACTTCCTCTCTAGTTATTTCTCCGTCTGCTTCGTAGTTGGCCATTCTTATGTTCATGCAGTTAAGGATCTCGTTATTAACAAAATTTTTCATACATATAGCCTGAGCCTTCTCCATTGCTGGGAGAATGATTGCGTTTTGAGCTGCTAGTGCCTCGGCATCCATCGCAGATTTCAGGCGCGCAGCAGCCCTTTGTATTGCTTCGCATTGGACATAGTCTATTGCCTGAGCACTAGGCATTAGGCACAGAACCGAAATAAGGAGCATCTTCTTCACTTAGAATGCCCTGGAATACAACGAGTTTGGCTAGCCAGCTGCCATTTGTCACTATCACTTGCAGTTTTTGTCAAGAACTGACTTGACCTTGAAGTAATGCTTATGGTTTCTTTTCGCTCTCCCCAAGAGATAGCGCTTGGCAATACAGATCGAACGCTTCCATTACGATATCTGGTTTACTCTCGAGTAGATAAGCTTCTTTCTCTGACTTTCTGTTGCCTCTTATTTTTGTTGATGAGTCAAGTGCTGAGTCTCTGAATCCTCCAAGTGTACCGCTCCCACTTAGATTAAATAGTGTCCAGTCCTTTGAGCCTTTGCACCATTGGGCAGCATGAACAGCCTCATGCGTCAGTGTTGTACTCAGTTGCTTCTTCGCATCATTAAACTTGTCTCTTCCGGAAATATCACCAAGCCTTGGATCTTCTAGGAGATTATCTACGCATAGATAAATTGCTCTATACTTAGAGATAAAATATCCTCTCATTAGATGGTTTGTTCTGCATGTCGGAGGGTTGGCTATTATAAGGAATTGTTTTTTTAACAAGAGGTCGTGAAGGGGTCTAGTTCTTTTGTTTATGTATCGGCGATAATCTGCTGCCTGCGTACTTAGGCCTGATGTAAGAAGGATTAGTAAAACAAAGATATGCATCGTTCGCCAGCTTTTGACGCATCTGACTCCCTCTTGGGAAGGTCGGGGATTTTTGTCAGTTTCTGGCATCAGTAAGAAGCAAAGACCAGGAATTTTGAATTAATGGGAAAACGTGATTGTGAGATCGTGAAGCCCATGCCTAGGGGTATGGGTATTTGCTTGCGAAAGACGTACTCATCATATTCTTGCGTGAAGGGGGATGGTTAGTATTTTTTGGACGGCCTTTGTCGTCATGGTAAAGCCGGCAGCGATACTTCTTTGATCTTTTCATGGCTTTCGGCGATAACAGAACGTCCGTCGGGTGCGATCAGCACAATTGAACTGACCGATGGAGGTATCCCAATTACCTCCCAGCCAGGTGGGCCTCCCTGGAATCGGAATTCATATCCGCCTGCATCTCTTTTCGTCAGACAGGGGTTGTTTGTTGGATTTAGGTACATGCATCGAGCTGGGTGATAGATGCGCAATCCCCCATTGGATGCTGTAGCCGCCCCGCGAGCGAGGTTAATGGCGCGTTTTGACGCTGTTGGAACCAACTCCCTGGCTTCAGTCCGCACCATTGCTGGCATTGTGTGAGCGGTGACTAACAAGGTGCCGATTAGGAGAAATCGCTTCACTTGTGCGCAGTTCAACAGCTTCCCCATTTTGCGAAAGCCTTTCAGTTCTGGCAACAGTGCTGCAAATGTTGATCGTCTCTTGAGAGAGTGGAAAGGCGAATTTGGGATTACAATAGCTCGATAGCTTCGCTAGTGCGTGTTTCTTTTGGTTATTTTTTCTCGGCTTCAATAGATGTGCAGCATGTATAGATGGGGAAAACTTCTCCAGTTCTGTCTCCTTCGGTAATTGTTTCATTCCCTATGTGCATGCATCCAGGCTTGCGAGACAGCGACTTTACGACTTTCTTGATGTCTTGGGCTTTCTCGTCGCTTAAATAAGTGTCCTTGCAGATCGCTGGATATTTGATTTCATCGCTCATCGCGAAAAGAAGTGATGTGAGTGCTATGAGTGGGATCATTAATTGTTAGTGATTAGGTAACTGTCTCGCAAGTGACAAGCATGCGGAGTTGCTAAATATACATAATCGCTTGGCTCACCCCGACGCTGTTTGATTGCTGGTCAAATCACCTGCTCCCTTTTGCGCTGGCCTCTCGATGTTTTTGACTAATCCATCAACCAATCCAGATCATCGTCCCAGGCTTTGTCTCTTCCGCTATGTGGCCTGCGTTTTCGCGGTTTAACTGGTTCAACCAGTAGGAGGGGCGGAGGTGGCAAGAGCGGTGGGACTTGTATCTCCTTGCTTCTTGCTCGATATGGGATGACCGGCACGCGTATGGGTTCTGCAGCTTGTATCGGGACTGAACTCGTCACCAAGATTCCCAATAATGCATCTCGTATGACTCGTCCGAAAAACGACTCCTGTTTTCGATTGCATCGTTGAAGTGCTGGCTGTGCTCTCAGAAACATGTACTACGCACGTTGCCTCGCAGGAGTTTGTCATTAACTACTGCTATTGCTCCATTTCCTGCGGACGCTGCTTTGCGCTGGCGCTTGTTGCCCACCCCCACCCTCTGCGTGTGCAAACGCAGTCCGTGCACTCCTCTATACAGATGTATTAGTGCAGCCAGCTGGGTTTAGGCAGCTTGAACAGCCTGAAGAAAACAGCATCCTTCTGTAGGCCTTTCTGACGGCAGGTGCATCTTGATCCTGCAGGCCGAGAGGGGTCTGCAGCAGGGAGTCGAGGACCACTTGGCCTCCTTCCGCGCCAATGGGGAGTCGAGGTCCATTAGGCCTCTTCCCCATATCTTTCAAAAACCAGCGGAAATATTTGAAGCCCATTTATTGATGGCCTCGGATGCTGCATCCCCCATGCCCCCCTTTTGTCGCTCTGCTGTTGTTTAACTCTCGTAGAACCCTGTCGCACTACTCCGCTGGGATTCAGCTACAACCCAGTGTTTGCAACGCTTTAGGCCTTGACAAACCTCATGGCTGCGATGATGCCAGGGGCAACGCCATTGCGTCACCTGAATTTGGATCTTCAGTCCCACATTCGCTCAATTCCGGATTTTCCCAAGCCTGGAATTCTGTTTCGAGACATCAACCCGCTGCTGCGCTCACCAGAAGCAATGGCCGAGGTGATCCGTCAGCTGGGCCAGGTGTGTGACCAGGTGAAGCCTGATTTGATCGTGGGGATCGAATCCCGGGGATTCATCTTCGGGGCACCCCTGGCCAGCGATCGACAGCTTGGCTTCGTGCCTGTGCGCAAGCCCGGAAAGCTGCCCGGTGAGGTGGTAGGCCTGGACTACGCCCTGGAGTACGGCACCGATCGGCTGGAGATTCAAGCCGATGCATTTGAGAATTCACCCCGGGTGCTGGTGGTGGACGATCTGTTGGCCACCGGTGGAACGGCTGCAGCAACGGGACAACTGGTGGAGCAGGCCGGCGGTTGCTTGGTGGGCTTTGCCTTTGTGATCGAGCTGGAGGGGCTCGCAGGCCGTCAGGCCTTGCCCGCAGGCCAGCCCGTGGAAGCGTTGTTGCGCTACGGCTGACTGTTCTGCCAGTCGAAGACGTCTTCCAACTGCTGCAAATTCAACAACCCGAAGCTCCATAGCACGATCGGGAGGGGGGCTTGTTCCAGTTCCGCCTGGCGTTGCCCCAGCTCCAGGGCGCTTGGACTCAATCCCAAACGCCGCTGAAGAAACTGCAGCAAGGCGTCTGTTGCTGGGGGTTGCCGCTGGCTGGACATCACCATGGTCGCGACCCGCGCTTAGCTCAGTTTGGCAAGGCCCGCCAGAGCTGCATGGGGCCGTCACTCATGGCCCGCAGGCTGAGTTGGCGCAGCCCAGAGAACTGCTTCAGCAGCAGCAGGGCCAAACGCCGCAGGGGAAGCAACAGCGGTTGGCGGTTGGAGAACACCCGCACCAGAAGATCCGTCGCCACACCCACCTGGAGCACATCGAGCCAGCGGCTCGTCCCGTAGCGCCGAGCGATTGTTGCGGCGCTTCCTCCCCGCTCCACGGCGCGCAACAAGCCTTCCACATCACGCCAGCAGAGATTGAGCCCCTGGCCTCCCACGGGATGGCAGCGGTGGCCCGCTTCGCCGATCAGCACGCCCCGTCCGCGATGAAATCGGCGAGCCAGGAGCCATTGTTGTGGGAAGGCTCGGGGTTGATCCAGAAGGCAATCCGGTTCAATGCCCTCCGGCAGAACAGCGGCCAGCTGATCGAGAAAGGCACTGCGCTGCAGTGTGCTGCGCTGTTCGCAACGCTGCCAGGGTGCACTCCACACCACTTGGAACGTGCCCTGCCCCAAGGGCAGAACGGCGAGAGGGCCTTCCGGTCGAAACAATTCGCAGGCCCTGTCGTGGGGGAGTCCCCGCAGGGCAACTTTGGCGGTGAGGCAGCCCTGGCGATAGCGCATGCCCCAGTGACGGATGCCCCAGGCCTCCCGTGTGGGGGAGCGCGGTCCGTCAGCCGCCACGATCAGGGCATCAGCGCTCGCATCAGGGCTTGGTTCGGCCAGGTGCATGGCCACGTTGTCATTGGCCTCCAGACGAGCCAGCAACAGCTTCATCAAGGGCCGGTGATCGAGGATCCAGCCGATGCCGTCATGGTGTCGATTGGCTGATGCCAGGTCGTCCTCGCTGAAGAGAACGCGGACGTTGGTGGCCCCATCCCGCAAATCCAGGTCACGGAAAGGCACCAAGGCGTCGCGCAGGTCGTGCCATAGGCCCAGGTTGGTTAACAGCCGGCGGCTGGAGTGGGTGATGGCGTACGCCCGGCTTCTGGCTTGAAGTTCCGATGCCGTCAGCGGGTCAAACAGGACCACGCGCTGACCACGGAGGCCGAGGGCGAGAGCAGTGAGGGCGCCGGTGGGACCAGCGCCCAAAACATGAATCTCTGGAATGAATGGAGCCATTCAGGGAGTCTGGCCAGCCATCCCGATCCAGCGCTAGGCGATCAGCCCAGGCCGAGCAGCCCGTGAACGAAGGATTCGCCGCCCAGGGCCAGTTCAGTCGCCAGCAGAGCGATGAATCCGAGCATGGCCATGCGGCCGTTCAGTTTTTCGGCGCGATCGTGGAAACCCCAACCCTGGGTTGCTTCAACCACTTCCATGCGGGGTTCCGTGGCAAAGGCGTTGAGGCGGCCGCCGTCTTCCGTGGTGACCTGTGCACCGCGCACGACAGGAGTGGTGGGAGAGGACTGGGACATGGATGCCGCCGTTTGATTGATAAGAAGTGTAAACCAGGTTTAAGAAATGTTCAGCAGCGGCTGCTCGATGCCTGTTGTTCAACGCCGGCTGTTGAGGCGGAGTTGGCAGAGCTCCTCAAAGGCGGGACGGAGCAGGAAGGGGTACTCGCCAACCCAAATCCGCATGCCCGGCAGCCAGGCATCGCTGAGGGCTCCGATCTTTGAGAAATCCTTGCGCTCGCTCAGCACCAGGCAGCGGATCAGGCTGCCGCGGCGGATTGACTGGTGCTTTTTCTCCATCGGAAAGGCCACCCGGCCGAGGTAACCCTCCTCGTCTTCGAGTTCGAGCAGCATCCAGGTGCGTCGGTTCTCCACGAGTTCCAGCCGCCCGCGACTGTCGGCCTGCTCGTGGCGGTTTTCCACCCGCTCACGCGTGATCACGTCCGCCACCTCGCCCTCAAACAGGGCAGCCGCGGGATAGCGCCGCAGGGTGGCGTTGCGCTGGCCGGCCTGCACTATCGGGCCCCACAGCACATACAGAAAGAACACAACGCTGATCACCAGCCAGACAGGGCCCCAGCGGCTGCCGAGCTGCGCCTGGTTGTAGATCAGGAATGTGATCACTCCACCGATGGCGGCGATCATCAGGCGCTGCAGCACCTCCTGGGGGTTGCCGAGGGCAAAGCGGAACTGGTTGCCGGTGGCAACAGCGGGGATCAGCCGTTGCAGTTCACCGGGGCGGAGGGGAATGAGCATGGTGTCGCCTTCAGATCAGGCGCTCAAGGCCGTACACAAGGCTGCCGAGGCTGCCCACCTTGCGCACCGTGAGCAGCACCCCTGGCATGTAGGCGGAACGATTAATGGTGTCGTGACGCAGGGTGTAGGTCTCCCCTGGGGCACCGAACATCACTTCCTGGTGAGCCACCAGGCCCGGCAGCCGCACGGAGTGCAGCCGCAGGCCGCTGTCCCGCTGTCCGCCGCGGCAGCCCGCCAGGGATTCGTGCTCATCCACCTCCTCGGGATTGAAGTACTTGCCCAGCTCCTCCATCAGCTCAGCGGTTTTGATGCAGGTGCCGCTGGGGGCGTCCGCCTTGAGGTTGTGGTGCAGTTCCGTCAGTTCCGCGTGGTCGTAGAACCGTGCCGCTGCGGCTGCGGCTTGCTGCAACAGCACCATGCCCACGGAGAAATTGGGGATCACGGCCCCACCCACGGACGCTTTGGCCGAGAACTCGGTGAGGTCGTTGAGTTGTTCCGGCGAGAGCCCTGTGGTTCCGATCACGGGGTGAACGCCGTAGGCGATCGCCGCGCGGGTGTGCTCATAAACAACGGAGGGGTGGGTGAAATCCACCAATACGGCGCCGCTGCCGCTGTCCCGCACCGATTGGCTCACGGCGCAGAGACAGCCTTCGAAATCAGCTGTTATGGCCACCTCCAGCTCGCCAAGGCCCAGCTCCAGACCCACGTCTGCCCCCTCTTTGCCGGGGGTGTTGTCGATGGCGCCAACCAGGCTGCAGTCTTCGGCTCCCACCACAGCCTTGATCACCTCGGCGCCCATGCGCCCCAGGGCACCGGCAACAACGACGGGAATCGGAGCGGTCATGAAAGCGCAGCAGACGCTCAAAAGCCTATGGGTCGGCTCGTGTAACGGCCGATCAGAAATCCTCGCGCCCTATGGGCCAGTCGCCGTAAGGTTCTTCACATTGCTCAAAGCGCGCTGATGTTCACACAGGTCCGCTCCGCCGATCGCCGCGTTGCTCCTGTGGAGGGCCAGAACCACAAGTCCGTCATGAAGGCGGTTTATGTGGTGCTGGAGCCCCAGTACCAAAACGCCCTCACCCAGGCAGCGACGGCTCTCAATGCATCGGGTGGTGATCTCGGGATCGAGCTGAGCGGCTATCTGATTGAAGAACTCCGCGACGACGACAACTACGCCGGCTTCTGTGCCGACGTGGCTGAGGCTGATGTCTTTGTGGCCTCCTTGATCTTCATCGAAGATCTGGCGCAGAAGGTTGTGGACGCCGTTGCCCCCCACCGCGACCGACTCAAGGCGGCTGTGGTCTTCCCGTCCATGCCGGAGGTGATGCGGCTAAACAAGCTGGGCAGCTTCTCGATGGCCCAGCTCGGTCAGAGCAAGAGCGCCATCGCAGGCTTCATGAAGAAGCGGAAGGAAGCCGGAGGTGCTGGTTTCCAGGACGCGATGCTCAAGCTGCTTAACACGCTGCCCACCGTTCTCAAGTACCTGCCGGTTGAGAAAGCGCAGGATGCCCGTAGCTTCATGCTCAGCTTCCAGTACTGGCTGGGCGGTACCCCCGACAACCTGCGTAACTTCCTGTTGATGCTGGCTGACAAGTACGTCTTCCCAGCTGCAGAAGGCGAGGAGCGCCCCGCAATGGAGGTGGCGGAGCCCGAAGTGTTCCCCGACCTCGGCATCTGGCACCCCCTGGCTCCCTCGATGTTCGAGGACCTCAAGGAATATCTGAACTGGACCTCCAGCCGCACCGACCTTTCTGAGGAAGCTCGCAAAGGACCGGTGATCGGCTTGGTGCTGCAGCGCAGCCATATCGTCACCGGTGATGATGCCCATTACGTGGCCACCATCCAGGAGCTGGAGTTCCGTGGCGCTCGCGTTATTCCGATCTTCTGCGGTGGTCTCGACTTCTCCAAGCCGGTCAACGCTTTCTTTTACGACCCGCTCAATCCCGAGCAGCCCCTGGTGGACGGCATCGTCTCCCTCACCGGTTTTGCGCTTGTCGGAGGTCCGGCCCGTCAGGACCACCCCAAGGCGATTGAGTCTCTGAAGAAGCTCAACCGTCCTTACATGGTGGCGCTCCCCCTCGTCTTCCAGACCACCCAGGAGTGGGAACAGAGCGACCTTGGCCTGCACCCCGTTCAGGTGGCCCTGCAGATCGCCATCCCCGAGTTGGATGGCGCCATCGAGCCCATCGTTCTCTCCGGTCGCGACGATGCCACCGGCAAGGCGCACACCCTTCAAGACCGTGTTGATGCCATCGCTGAGCGGGCCATCCGCTGGTCTTCGCTGCGGATCAAGCCCCGCAACGAGAAGAAGCTGGCGATCACCGTGTTCAGCTTCCCTCCCGACAAAGGCAATGTCGGTACGGCGGCTTACCTCGACGTCTTCGGCTCCATCCATCGGGTGATGCAGGAGATGAAGGCGAAGGGTTACGACGTGCAGGATCTGCCGTCGACCCCGCGCGAGCTGCTGGAGGCCGTCATCAATGATGCCGATGCCATGCAGGGCTCTCCGGAGCTGTCTATCGCCCATCGGATGAGCGTTGAGGAATACGAGCGTCTGACGCCCTACTCCGAACGGCTTGAAGAGAACTGGGGCAAGCCTCCCGGCAATCTCAACAGCGATGGCCAGAACCTGCTGGTTTTCGGTCGCCACTTCGGCAACGTTTTCGTTGGCGTTCAGCCCACCTTCGGCTACGAGGGTGATCCGATGCGTTTGCTCTATTCCCGCAGCGCCAGCCCCCACCACGGCTTCGCCGCTTACTACACCTATCTCCAGAAGATCTGGAAGGCTGATGCGGTGCTCCACTTCGGCACCCACGGCTCCCTCGAGTTCATGCCCGGCAAGCAGATGGGTATGAGCGAAACCTGCTACCCCGATTCACTGATCGGAGCGCTGCCCAATCTTTATTACTACGCCGCCAATAACCCCTCCGAGGCCACCATCGCCAAGCGGCGGGGTTATGCCTCCACCATCAGCTACCTCACCCCTCCGGCTGAAAATGCCGGTCTTTACAAGGGCCTGAAGGAACTGGGTGAGCTGGTGGGCTCCTACCAGCAGCTGCGTGAGGGCGGCCGCGGCATTCAGATCGTCAACACGATCATTGAGACGGCACGTCAGTGCAACCTCGATAAGGATGTCGACCTTCCTGAGGACGATGCCTCGACCCTTGAACTGGAGGGACGTGATGCCCTGGTGGGCGCCGTTTACCGCCAGCTGATGGAGATCGAAAGCCGTCTCCTTCCCTGTGGCCTTCACACCATTGGCAAGCCCCCCACTGCTGAGGAGGCCGTTGCCACCTTGGTGAACATCGCTGCTCTCGAGCGTGAAGAGGATGGGCTGCGCTCACTCCCCGGCCTGCTGGCTGAGGCGATGGGCCGCTCGATTGAAGACATCTACAAAGGCAACGACGAGGGCGTTCTCGCCGATGTCGAGCTCAACCGCACGATCACGGAAACATCCCGCGCTGCTATTGGCGCCATGGTTCGCACCCTCACCGGCCGTGATGGTCGGGTCAGCCTGCGCAACAGCTTCGGTTGGTTCTACGACCTGCTGGCCAAGTTCGGCTTCAAGCTCCCCTCGCCTTGGCTGCGGGCCTGCTGCAGCGCTGGCTTCGTGCAGATCGATTCCACCGAGCTCGACAAGCTCTTTGCCTATCTGCGCTTCTGCCTTGAGCAGGTCTGTGCCGACATGGAGATGGAAAGTCTGCTCAAGGCTCTCGATGGTGAATACATCCTTCCGGGCCCCGGTGGCGATCCGATTCGGAATCCTGGTGTGCTGCCTAGTGGCAAGAACATCCACGCCCTCGACCCGCAGGCGATCCCCACCCGTGCGGCGGTGGCTGCAGCCAAGAGTGTTGTCGACAAGTTGATTGAGCGTCAGCGCGAGGAGCAGGGCACCTGGCCCGAAACAATCGCCTGCGTGCTCTGGGGAACCGACAACATCAAGACCTACGGCGAATCCCTGGCTCAGATCCTCTGGTTCGTTGGCGTCAAGCCGATGCCGGACTCCGTGGGTCGGGTGAACAAGCTTGAGCTGATTCCCCTGGAAGAACTCGGCCGCCCCCGCGTTGATGTGGTGGTGAACTGCTCCGGTGTGTTCCGCGATCTGTTCATCAACCAGATGGCGCTGATCGACCAGGCCGTGAAGATGGCTGCCGAGGCCGATGAGCCTCTGGAGCAGAACTTCGTTCGCAAGCACGCCCTCGAGCAGGCGGAAAAAGAAGGCACGAGCTTGCGAGATGCGGCCTGCCGGGTGTTCTCCAATGCCAGCGGTAGCTACAGCTCCAACGTGAACCTCGCAGTTGAGAACAGCACCTGGGAGGAGGAAGGTGAGCTGCAGGAGATGTACCTCTCCCGCAAGACCTTTGCCTTCAATGCCGACAACCCCGGTGAGATGAACCAGAAGCGGGAGGTGTTCGAGAACGTGATGAAGACGGCGGATGTCACCTTCCAGAACCTCGATTCGGCTGAGATCTCCCTCACCGATGTGAGCCACTACTTCGACTCCGATCCCACCAAGTTGATCGCTGGCCTGCGTGACGACGGCAAAGCTCCCACCAGCTACATCGCTGACACCACCACGGCCAACGCGCAGGTGCGTTCGCTGAGTGAAACGATCCGCCTGGATTCACGCACCAAGCTGCTGAATCCCAAGTGGTACGAAGGCATGCTCGATTCTGGCTACGAGGGTGTGCGAGAGGTGGCCAAGCGCCTCAACTTCACCTTGGGTTGGAGTGCCACCAGCGGTGCCGTTGACAACTTCGTCTACGAAGAAGCCAACGAAACCTTCATCAACGATCCCGAGATGCGCAAGCGTCTGCTGGAACTCAACCCCAACAGCTTCCGTCAGATCGTGGGCACCCTGCTTGAGGTGCATGGCCGCGGATACTGGGAGACCTCGGATGAAAACATCGAGCAGCTGCAGGAGCTCTACCAGGAGGTTGAGGATCGGATTGAGGGTGTTGTCACCGACTGATCGTCGACCAAGTGTTGAACATCAAGGCCAGAGTTCCTGCCGGACTCTGGCTTTTTTATTGGTGATGAATGCTATGCAAATCAGGCATTCAGGGGCTTGAATTCTGCATCTCTTGCGGCTTGGCTGATCTCTGCCGTTTGGAAATTAATTCCAGCCCATTGTTGATACATATGCAGGCTACGTTTTCTACCTAAGCCAAAGGGTTTAAGTTCGCCATTCTCATCATTCAAGCAGCGGATTGATGCCGGTGCGTTGTTGAGACTGCCGAGCAGTGTGTGTACACGTTTGAGTGCACGAAGATTGTGATCGTGCCAATTGCTGTGATCTCCCCAATGGGTGGCTGCATGCTCTTGATCTGTATGTTCTGTCTTGTAGAGATGAAACAGCAGCAGGCGATTTGGGGCGTAGATGTTGAAACCCGAAGTCCATAGTCGTGCCGACATGGCAATCTCTTCTCCATAGAAGTAGAGATCGGGGTCGTAGGGCACGTCGCTCACGATTGAGCCTGGGCCGAACAGGAAGCCTCCGGCGATAAATGCCCCGGGGATGGGGCGATCAGGTTGTTCTTCTGGAAGTTGGAATCGGCTGATGCCTCGCAGTTTGAGAATGCCGTAGGCATCGAAACTGGCAGCTGCCATCACAGGCAGGGTTGATGTCTGCAAACGGTACGGCTGTTGAAAGCCGTTCGGGTAAACACTGAGAACGGCACGCTCATCGCTGCATTCCCTCCAGGTCGTCAGCAACAGGTCATCCCAGTGCTTCACGGCCCGCATGTGGCTGTCGATCTGCAGCAGAAAGTCTTCCCCGCCGTAAACACTTTGGGCCTGTCGACGGGCCCAGCAGGCACCACGGCTTTCCGCGGCATCGAACCGGATGATCTCCAGCTCTGGATGATCCGGAAACGCGCTGGTTCCCCAGTGCGGCGGATCGTCAGCCGCCAGTTGCAGGCAGATGCCGAAGCGCAGGCGCTCTGGCTGGGCTGCCCGCTGAATCAGGTTGTGCAGTGTGGCCGGGAGATCTGGATCCCTGTATGCCGCGATCTGAACAAAGATCGTGGAGCTCACCAGAGTTCAGCCGCCATCCGCAACGTCTGGCTGATGGGGCCCACATCGTGCACCCGCAGCACGGCAGCACCCGCCTGGGCGCAGCGGCAGGCCACGGCAGCTGTTCCCCAGAGACGCGCTTTCGGTCTGGGTTCATCCAGCACGGCACCGATGAAGCGTTTGCGTGAAGGGCCGATCAGCACTGGTCGCGGCCCTGCAGTGAGTTGTTCCAGATCCCGCAGCAGCTGCAGGTTCTGCTCGTGGGTCTTGGCGAAGCCGAGACCCGGATCCCAGATGATTTGGCTTTCATCAACGCCGGCTTGAATCGCAGCTTCACTCCGCTCCATCAACGCTTCTTTCACATCTGCCACGACATCGGCATAGGTCGTGAGCTGATCCATGGTTTGGCTGTCACCCCGGCTGTGCATCAGCACCACCGGAGAGCCCGCATCGGCAACCACCCGCAGCAGGTCGGGATCACGCCGGCCACCGCTCACATCATTGATCCAGTTGGCCCCCGCTTCCAGTGCCTTGGCGGCCACCGGCGCCAGAAACGTGTCGATGGAGATCAGCGCCTCTGGGCAGTGTTGCCGGATGGCTTTCAGTGCAGGTAGAAGCCGCCGCAACTCCTCTTCGGCGCCCACCTCCTCCGCTCCAGGTCGGGTGCTTTGAGCCCCGAGATCCAATACGTCCGCACCGCGGCTCAGCTGCCGCTGAGCTTCAGCAAGGGCCCGTTCGCTCGCCAGAAATTTCCCTCCGTCACTGAAGGAATCCGGGGTGACGTTGATCACCCCCATCACAGCTGTGCGTTGGCCCCAACCCTGAGGCCAGCTGCCTGAATCAGGCCGATTGGTAGTTGGCAATCCGTCCAAAGCTTTCGGGCTCCAAGGAAGCACCCCCCACCAGCACCCCGTCGATATCGCTCATGCCCATCAACTCATCAATGTTGCTGGGTTTGACGGAGCCGCCGTACTGAATCACCAGATCGGGGGAGCCCACCCAGCTACGGATCAGACCACAGATGCGATTGGCTTCTTCGGCTGCGCAGGTCTTGCCTGTGCCAATCGCCCAGATTGGTTCGTAGGCCACCACCAGTTTCTCGGCATCGAGACCCTCCAGGCCCTGCTCGATCTGACGGCGGATCACCCGTTCAGCTTCGCCCCGCTCGCGCTGCTCATCGCTTTCGCCAACGCAAACGATCGGAATCAGACCGTTGGATTGTGAGGAGCGGGCCCGGTGGTTGATCTGTTCGTCGCTTTCACTGAAGTATTTCCGCGGTTCGCTGTGGCCCACGATCGTGTGGGTCACCCCGTGCTCCTTGAGCATGGCTGGGGAGATCTCCCCGGTGAAGGCTCCCTGGCCTTCCCAGTGCACGTTCTGGCTCGACAGGCAGACCCGGGAGTTCTGGCTGAGTTCCGCCATGGTTGACAGCGCCGTGAAGGGTGGTGCCAGCACCAGGTCGCGGTCGTCCGGGGTGTCAGCAATCAGTGGCAGGAAGGCTTCCATGAACTCCCGCGACTGGGCACAGGTCATGTGCATCTTCCAGTTGCCAGCGATCACCGGTCTGCGCACGCCTTGCTTCCTCATGGAATGTGGCAGCCAACTTACGGCCCGGTCGCGTTTTCATCCCCGACAACGGACTCCTCATCATCAAGCACAACCCGATCTCCCGGGGAAAGCCGACGTCCCCGCCGGGTTTCAACGCTTCCATTCACCTCCACTTCACCCATCTGGATGCGTTGCTTCGCTTCACCGCCGGTGGAGACCCAACCCTTCCATTTCAGGAACTGATCCAGCTTCATTGGGCAGAGTTTTGAGCTCACCATTGATACTGTGCCGCGATGCTGACCCCATCTCAGGCCGGATTTCGCCGGCTGCTGCCGTTGCTTCGCCCCCACCTGCGGGAACTGCTCTGGGGGGGCTGCTGCATGGCGATTTACGTGGGCAGCTTCCCAATGCTCGTGCAGCTGGCCGGGGACTTGTTTCCCGCGCTGGGGTCGGGTGACCTGGCTCGCGTGCTTCAGCTGATCGGGCTGGCGTTGCTGATCTTTGCTGTTCAGAAGATCGCCCAGTTCGGTCAGGACTCGCTTCTTGCCGGGCCTGCATTGCTGGTGAGCCAGGACTTACGGCGTGATCTGTTCCGCCGCCTGCAGACCGTGGAGCTGGGGGCACTGGAGAAGCTCTCGGCCGGTGATCTCACTTACCGCTTCACTGAAGACGCCGATCGCGTCAGCGAGGTGCTTTACAAGACCATCCACGACACGGTCCCCAGCGTGCTGCAGCTCGTTGCGGTGCTGGGGATGATGCTCTGGCTCGACTGGAAGCTGACGCTGGCCATCCTGCTGCTGGCGCCGGTGATCGTCTGGCTGATCAGTCTGTTTGGTGCGCGCGTGATGGCGGCCACGGAACGCAGTCAGAAAAAGGTGAGTGAACTGGCCGGTCTGCTGGGTGAGGCCATCGAAGGTTTGCCCCTGGTGCGTGCTTTTGCCGCCGAGCCCTGGCTGCAGGACCGTTTCGAGACGGAAATCGATCAACACCGGCAGGCCCGCCACCGCACCTACAGCCTTGTGGCGCTCCAGCATCCGGTGGTGGGCATCATCGAGGTGGTGGGTCTGTTTGCCGTGCTGGCCCTCGGAGCCTGGCGAATCCAGAGCGGTGATCTGAGTATTCCCGGGCTGAGCAGCTACCTGACGGGGCTGATCGTGCTGATCGATCCCATTGCCCACGTCACCAACAACTTCAACGAATTTCAGCAGGGTCAGGCGTCGCTGCGACGTCTGCGAGAGATCGAGCGAGAGCCCCAGGAGGCTGCGGATCCAGCTGAGGCGCAAGCCATCGGTGCTCTTCAGGGTGATCTGGTTTTTGATCAGGTGAGCTTTGGCTATGACCCAGCCCAGCCGGTGTTGCGTCAGCTGAATCTGCGGGTGGATGCGGGCCAGGTGCTGGCCATCGTTGGCCCCTCCGGTGCGGGTAAGAGCACCCTGCTGTCGCTTTTGCTCCGGTTCAACACAGCGCAACAGGGCGAGATCCGTCTCGATGGCACCGACATCAGCTTGATGCGCGCCCGTGAGCTTCGTCAGCAGGTGGCCCTGGTCCCGCAGCGCACAACCGTGTTTTCCGGAACCATTGCCGAAGCGATTCGGTTCGGCCGTCGTGCGACGGACAACGAGGTGCGCGATGCGGCGCGGTTGGCCAATGCGGATGATTTCATCCGTGCCTTGCCCGATGGCTACGACACCCAGCTCGAAGAACGGGGAACCAATGTTTCCGGTGGCCAACTCCAGCGGATTGCCATTGCCCGGGCGGTGCTGGGTAATCCTGCGCTGTTGCTCCTTGATGAAGCCACCAGTGCCCTTGATGCTGAAGCTGAGGCCGCGGTGCAACTCGGCCTGAAGCAGGCGATGAAGGGGCGAACCGTGTTGGTGATCGCCCATCGTCTGGCCACGGTGCAGGAGGCCGATCGCATTGTGGTTCTTGAAAAAGGTGCGGTTGTCGATCGAGGAACCCACGACGAGTTGATGCAGCGTGGTGGTCGATATCGCGAATTGTGCGAACGACAGTTCATTCGAGATCGGCAAATGTCCTGAAGCCCTCTACGATCTGGCCGCTGGTTCCACGCAATCCCGGCAACGAACGATGACTGATTCCGCGGCCAACAACCCTGTCTTGACCTTTGAGGGCAAGCGCTACGACCTGAATACGCTTCCCAAGGAGCTCAAGGAGCTTGTGCGTGGCATGCAGGTTGCCGACGCTCAGCTGCGGATGCACGAAGACACCCTCAAGGTTCTGGCGGTGGGCCGTCAGAGCCTGGCCACTGAGCTCAATGAAAAGCTCAAGTCCGTCACTCCGTTGCCCGATCAGGGTTGATCGTCTGACGACAAAAAAGGGGGGGCTTAACAGCCCCCCTTTTTTATTGCTCGCCGCTGTGCTCAGTCGCTGAAGCTGTAGGCCTTGGTGAGTTTGAACACAGTTCCGGACAGCAGGATCAAGGCCACGAGGTTGGGGAGAGCCATTAGACCGTTCAGGGTGTCGGCAATCGACCAGATCACTCCACGGTCGCCGGCGACAGCACCAATCACGACAACAGCCACCCAAGTCAGACGAAAGGGCAGAACGGCGGAATCGCCGAATATATAAGTGGTGCAGCGCTCGCCGTAGAAGCTCCAGCCGAGAATTGTGGTGAAGGCGAAGACCACCAATCCCAGGGTCACCACCACACCGCTGCCTGCGATGCCTGTGTTGAAGGCAGCGATGGAGAGGTCTGCTCCACTGAGTTTGTCGCCGGCTGCATCGAGGATCAGATTGGCTTTGGTGGTGATGATCACCAGGGCGGTCATCGTGCAGATGATCAGGGTGTCGATGAAGGTGCCCAGCATGGCCACCGTGCCCTGGCGCACGGGATCATCGGTTTTGGCGGCCGCGTGAGCGATCGGAGCGCTGCCGAGGCCCGCTTCATTGGAGAAGATGCCCCGCTTGAAGCCCATCAGCACCACCTGACCAAGGGCACCACCGGCAGCGGCTTGGCCGGAGAAGGCGTTGGAGAAAATCGTGGCGAAGGCTTCAGGCACTCTGCCCAGATTGGCCAACAACACCAGCAGGCATGCAGCGATGTAGAGGATCGACATCAACGGAACAATGGCGGAGGCCGCCTGGGCGATGCGCTTGATCCCTCCGATAACGACAGCAAAGACCATGGCCGCCAAAACGACTCCGGTGGCCAGCTTCGGGATGCCGATCAGGCTTAGGGCAGATGACACCTCAAAGGCCTGAACCCCATTGCCGATTCCAAATCCCGCCAACATGCCGAAGAGGGCAAACAGGCCCGCCATCCAGCTCCAGCCGCTGCCGAGCCCGTTGCGGATGTAGTACATCGGCCCACCCACGTGGTTGCCGTCTCCATCGGTTTCGCGGAACTGAACCGCGAGCACCGCTTCGGCGTACTTGGTTGCGATGCCGAAGATCGCGATGATCCACATCCAAAAGACGGCACCAGGTCCACCAACGGCGATGGCCCCCGCCACACCGGCAATGTTTCCCGTGCCGATCGTGGCCGATAACGAGGTCATCAGCGCCTGGAAGGGGGTGATTTCCCCTTCCGTTTGTGATGCAGCTGGCCGAAGCATCATCGAGATGCCATAGCCCAGCCGTTGTAGCGGCATAAACCGCAGGCCCACCATCAACAGAATGCCCGTCGCGGCAATCAAAAGGACGGTGGGCCATCCCCAGACGATGCTGTTGATCGGGCCATTGATGGCCTGAATGGTCGACTCGACTCCGCCCATGCCTTTCAACAGGTTTGGGCGGATGGTCTCATAGCCGGCTTGCACCGGCAATCAACTCAGAGCGATTCGAGATCTTCAAAACGGAAGGTCTGGCTTCCGGCGGGGGTATCGCCATGGGCTTCGGTGGTCACGACCCGCTCGGTCAGCACCCAGGGGCCATCTCCGGGAAGAGCAGCGAAGCTGTCTTTGAAGCTGCTTCGGCCGCCCCGGACTTCTCCCGTTGCCGGGTCGGCGTACTGACTGGTGTATGTGTGGCTGAGGTAGCCCGCACCCGTGTCGGTGACATCAGTGGTGTAGATCGTCACGACGGTGCCGTGGATGTGGCGGTGAACCATGGTCACCACGTCATCCTTGATGCGGTACTTGTCCCCGGCACCCTTGCCGCCGACCAGCACTTCGGTTCCCACTTCGTTGGTGTCACCGGCGGTGAAGGTGTTCTCACCGTGGGTCTGCTCGAAGCTGCGACGCAAGCGATGGATCGCGACTTCCCAGAGCTGGGAATTCACCGCCTTGAGGATCTCTTCGTTTTCAATGCCATCCACCTTGGCTTTGAGATCGGCACCGATCTCAAACGTGCCCTCGACCCGTTGATCGCCCTGTTGCCAGATGCAGCGGCCGCGATAGCCGGAGAATCCAGGCGCCCAGGTGTAGCGGTTCTCGTAGGCGCGACGGAAGTCATCACGCAGGTCGCTTCCAGGCTTAACGTGAACGGAGGCTGTCACAGCGGTGTGGTGGCTCCAGCAACCCTACCGGTGGCTTAACGCTGCATGGCGTGCACCTCCTGCAGGGCATGGATGCTGAGCCTCGGCTGTTGCTGGAGTGCTGAGATCGCCTCCACCGCCGCCCGTGCTCCCGCCAGGGTCGTCACCGTTGGAACGGCGTAATCGAGCGCTGCCCGACGCAGGTACTTGTCGTCGTGGGCCGCCTGTCGGCCAATCGGTGTGTTGATCACCAACTGCACCTGATTGGAGCGGATTTGATCCTCGATGTTGGGGCGCCCCTCGTGCACTTTGAGCACCGATTGCACCTTTAATCCCGCGTTGGCGAGCGCCTGAGCCGTGCCTGATGTGGCCGTCACATCGAACCCGAGTTCGATCAGCCGAGCGGCGATGGGCACCAGCGCCTGTTTGTCGCGGTCGTGGGTGGAGAGGAACACCGTCCCCTGGGTGGGCAGCGCTTCTCCAGCGCCGAGCTCAGCCTTGGCATAGGCCATGCCGAAACTGTCGGCGGATCCCATCACCTCTCCCGTGGAGCGCATTTCCGGCCCAAGCACCGTGTCGGCCCCCGGGAAGCGCCGGAACGGCAGCACCGCCTCCTTGATCGACTGAAGCGGCGGCTTCGGCTCGCTTGTCATGCCGATGTCGGCCAGGGTTTCGCCCGCCATCAGTCGGGTTGCCAGGCGAGCAAGAGGTTGACCTGTGGCCTTGGCGACGAAGGGAACCGTTCTGGAGGCGCGGGGGTTGGCTTCGATGATGTAAACCACTTCCGAGCCATCGGTGTTGCGCTGCACGGCGAACTGAAGGTTGATCAGACCCCGCACCTCGAGCGTTTGCGCCAGGGAGCGACTCCACTCGCGAATTGTGTTCAGTGCCGCCTCGCCGAGGGAAATCGCAGGCAAGCAGCAGGCTGAGTCGCCGGAATGGATTCCCGCCGGTTCGATGTGCTCCATCAGACCACCCACGATCACAGCACCGGTGTGATCGCAGAGGGCGTCCACGTCCACCTCAACAGCGTTTTCGAGGTACTGGTCAATCAGCACCGGATGGTCTGGCTCCACCTGCACGGCTTCGCGCATGTAGCGGTTGAGTTCCTCTTCGTCGAACACCACTTCCATGGCCCGTCCGCCCAGTACGTAAGAGGGACGCACAACGACCGGATAACCCACTCGGGTGGCCACGGCCCGTGCTTCCTCTTCGCTGCGTGCCAAGCCATTGCGGGGTTGGCGGATGTTCAGATCGCGGAGGATGGCTTCGAACTGCTCACGGTCTTCGGCCCGGTCGATCGATTCAGGGGAGGTGCCCCAGATGCTGGTGCCCGTGGCGCGCCCCTCATCGCTGTCCAGCCAGCGCAGCAGAGGAATCGCGAGTTTCAGAGGCGTTTGTCCACCGAATTGGACCACCACGCCATCGGGACGCTCCGCTTCGATCACATTGAGAACGTCCTCCAGGGTGAGCGGTTCGAAGTACAGGCTGTCGCTGGTGTCGTAATCGGTGGACACCGTTTCCGGATTGCTGTTCACCATCACCGTGGTGATCCCTTGATCCTGCCCGGCAAAGGAGGCATGGCAGCAGCAGTAGTCGAATTCGATGCCCTGCCCGATTCGGTTGGGTCCACCGCCGAGGATCATCATCTTGCGGCCGTCTTCACGACGACTCACTTCGGATGAAGCGGGAAGGGGCTTGAGGGATCCGTCGGCCTGCAGGGTCTGCAAGGGACGCTCGTAGGTCGAGTAGTGATAAGGAGTGGAGGAAGCGAACTCCGCTGCGCAGGTGTCGACGGTTTTGAAGACGGCGCGAACATCGAGCTGATGGCGCCGCTGACGCACCGACAATTCGTCGCTTTTGGTGTGCCAGGCGATCTGTCGGTCTGAAAAACCCAGCTGCTTGGCCTCAAACAAGCTGTCGGCATCCAGCTGATCCAGGCTTTTGCCCTTGATCAGCCTTGCCTCGGCCTCAATGATCCGCCGCAGTTTGGCCAGGAACCAGGGGTCAATCCTGCTGATCCGATGAATCTCATCATCGCTGCGTCCGCGTACCATCGCCGTTCGCACGCTGAGGATGCGCTCTGGAGAGGGGGTCCTCAGCTGACGATCTAGCTCAGTATCCGTGAGCTCCGGTTCCTCCCGGTCGCCTCCCCAGCCCGAGAACCCCGTTTCCAGGGAACGCATGGCTTTCTGGAACGACTCTTCGAAGCAACGGCCGATGGCCATCGCTTCGCCCACCGATTTCATTGAGGTGGTGAGCACCGCCGGACTGCCTCGGAATTTTTCGAAGGCGAAGCGTGGAATTTTGGTGACGACGTAATCGATCGTCGGTTCGAAGCAGGCAGGCGTCTTGCCGGTGATGTCGTTGAGGATTTCGTCGAGGGTGTAACCGACGGCGAGGCGAGCGGCGATCTTGGCGATCGGGAAGCCGGTGGCCTTGCTGGCCAAGGCCGACGATCGGCTCACCCTGGGATTCATCTCGATCACCACAACGTCGCCGTTGTCAGGATTGATCGCGAACTGGATGTTGCTGCCGCCCGTCGCGACACCGATCTCCCGAATGATGGCGATCGATTGGTCGCGCAACCGCTGGTATTCCCGGTCCGTGAGGGTCTGGGCCGGAGCCACCGTGATCGAATCCCCGGTGTGCACCCCCATGGGGTCGAGGTTTTCGATGCTGCAGACGATCACGACGTTGTCTGCCAGATCACGCATCACCTCAAGCTCGAATTCCTTCCAGCCCAGGAGCGATTGCTCGATCAGAATCTGAGACACCGGACTTGCTTCAAGCCCGCTCTTGCAGATTGCTGCGTATTCCTCGGGGTTGTAGGCAATGCCCCCGCCACTTCCCCCCAGGGTGAAGGCGGGCCGGATGATCCGGGGGAAGCTGCCGATGGCGGCCCCGACGGCTTCAGCTTCTTCTTGAGATGAGGCGATTCCCGAAGGGCAGACCTTCACCCCGATGCGCTCCATGGCCTGCTTGAACAGCAGACGGTCTTCCGCCTTCTGGATCGCCTTGAGATCGGCACCGATCAACTCAACGCCAAAGCGATCGAGGGTGCCGTTTTCCGCCAGGGTAACCGCCAGGTTAAGGGCGGTCTGTCCGCCCATGGTCGGCAGGAGAGCATCCGGGCGCTCCTTCTCGATCACCCGGGTCACCACGTCCGGCGTGAGCGGCTCGATGTAGGTGCGATCCGCCATCTCCGGGTCGGTCATGATCGACGCCGGATTGGAGTTGATCAGGATGACTTCATATCCCTCGGCTCTGAGGGCCTTGCAGGCCTGGGTTCCGGAGTAATCGAACTCACATGCCTGGCCGATCACGATCGGACCAGATCCCAGCAAGAGAATGCGACGCAGATCGGACCGCCTCGGCATGGGAAATCGTCCTTGGCCAAACAAATCAAGCCTCTCACGCGGCCCCGCCCCAACCGGGGGACTTGGCCTCGCTACGGTGAAGGGAGATCAGCACCAGAGTTGCAATGAGTGAGCTCCAGCGCCTGAAGGGGCTGCTGCCACCGGAAATGCAGAGCTGGGTGTTTGTGGAATCAGCTGCTGCAGTCGATCCTCCATTGATCACCCTTGAGGAAATCGGCCGGGATGAAGTGGAGATCCAGGTGGATCTCGACGAATGGGATGCCCTGGCGTTGGATCACCGCAATTTGCTGTTCTGGCATGAAGTTGGTCGGATCCAGAACGACACGATTCCCCGAGACGGTTGGGAGATGGCTGCTCTGGCCATCGGTCTCGGAGGTGCTATCGGTGAATTGTGGGTTCAGGACGGCCTGCTGCTGTTGATGGCTCTCGGCTTGTCCGGTTTTGCGGGGTATCGGCTTTATCTGAAGAACAATTCCGAAAAACGCCTGCAGGACGCCATCAGTGCCGACGAGCGCGCCATCGATCTGGCCTGCCGATTTGGTTACAGCGTGCCGAATGCCTACCGCAGTCTTGGGGGCGCGTTGAAGGAGCTGGTCGAAAAGACCCGCAAGAAGCGCCGCCGCAGCTACTACGAAGACCGGCTTGAGGCGCTGCGCAAGAGTGCCAGTAAGGCCAGAGCTGAAATGGCCCAACAGGAGGGCTCACGCAGCTCCGTTACCAGCGAGAACGTCTATGGATAGCGAAAAGCTTGCTGAACTTGTGGCCGATGCCTGCGATGACCGCAAGGCCACCGACATCCGTCTGATTCGTGTGGATGAGGTGTCGAGTCTGGCGGATTGGATGGTGATCGCAGGCGGTCAGTCCGACGTTCAGGTGCGTGCCATTGCCCGGTCGGTTGAAGACCGCCTGGAAACTGAGGCAGACCTGCTCCCCTTGCGCAAGGAAGGGCTGAATGAGGGGCGCTGGGCGCTTCTTGATTACGGCGATGTGATCGTTCACGTGCTGATGCCCGATGAGCGCGGCTACTACGACCTTGAGGCGTTCTGGAGTCACGGCGAAAGCCGAACCTTCTTACCGTCGGTGAAGTAGCCGCTCGATCTATGCCAGAAGCGGTGTCCTGCCCCGTTCCGCCGGAGCAGCGGCCTCTTGAGGAGTTTCAACAACTCTGCGAGTCATGGTTCTTCTCTTGGCCAGCGGGTCAGGAACCTCGCCTGAGCCAACGCCTTGCAGGCTTCTGGCTACTGATGTTGCCGGTGTGCAGCCTGATCGCCAGTGGTAGTTGGACCCTGAAGCAGGATCCGCCCCGGCTCCTGGCCGCAGCCGCTGTGGCCGCTCTTGTGCTTCCCCTGCTGTTGCTGGTGCGGCAATGGCTGGGCTGGACCTACGTCATGCAGCGGCTTCTCCGTGAGTCCGTCGACTACGAGGAATCCGGCTGGTACGACGGGCAGACCTGGGAAAAGCCTCTGTCCTGGCGGGAACGCGACCTGCTGGTGGCCCGGCATGAGGTTCGTCCGATCCTGGGTCGTCTGGGACGGGCCATGGCCACCTCAGCGGGTTTGATGCTGGCCGGTGCCAGTCTCTGTCAGGCTCTCTGAACCAATCGGGGTTCCGATGACTTTGCCCTCGGGCTTCAGCCCTGCAGCCCGGACCGGGATAGCCCCCCTCGAGGTCTTTTTGAGGCGCGGATCGATCACGGAATCGGTGCATCGCGTTCATGCCGTGGTTTGTGATGGCCGAGGACGGGTGTTGATGTCGGCAGGAAACCCCGGCTTGGAAAGTTTCATTCGTTCGGCTCTGAAGCCCTTTCAGGCCCTGCCGTTTCTCAGCAGTGGAACCGCCGACCAACTGGATGTTGATGAACGGGGCATCGCCATCAGCTGCGCGTCCCATGCGGGCACCAATGCCCACGCCCGGGAAGCCTTCCGGTTGCTCTGGAAAGCGGAGTTGGACAGCGCTTCACTTCAATGCCCTGTGCCGAATGGGGCTGATAGTCCTCTTCAGCACAACTGTTCCGGCAAGCACGCTGCCTTCCTGGCCACAAGCCGAAAGATGGGCTGGCCGATCGAGACCTATCTCCAGCAGGACCACCCTCTCCAGGTCGAAGTGAACCGCAGGGTCGCTGAACTGATCGGCTTGCCTGCTGAGGAATTGGTTGCCGAGCGGGATGACTGTGGCGCTCCCACCCTGGTGTTGCAGTTGGCTCAGATGGCCTTGCTCTATGCCCACCTCGGTGCCTCACAACATGCCGAACTCGAGCAGATCAGTCGGGCGATGCTGAGTCACCCCGACCTTGTGGCTGGTGAGGGTCGTTTCGACACCGAGCTGATGCGGCGCAGCCACGGTCAGGTCTTGAGCAAGGGCGGTGCAGAGGGCATTCAATGCCTCAGCCGCGTGGGTGAAGGTCTTGGAGTAGCCATCAAGGTGGAAGACGGCTCCCGTCGTGCCAAGCAAGCGGTTGCACTGCATCTGTTGCGTCAACTCGAGTGGCTCACACCCATGGGGCTAGACGAGCTCGATGAGCAGGTGCTGGTCGTGAACCCGAGCGTCAAGCTCAGCGTGTCCGGTGCCTTGCAGTCCTGACTTTGCTGTCACCTGCGACACCGACATGTATGATTTTTGGGTCGCCGCGGGGTAGAGCAGTCTGGTAGCTCGTCGGGCTCATAACCCGAAGGTCGGGAGTTCAAATCTCCCCCCCGCCACCAAATCTGATTGAATCAACAATCTCCCTTTCGGGAGATTTTTTTTGTCTGTCGTACCCCCATGAGCAGTCGCTCCATGAACTGCGATGGCCCCTGGGACGCCATTGTTGTTGGCTCGGGAGCGAGTGGCGGCGTGGCTGCCATGACCCTGTCTGAAGAAGGAGCGCGGGTGCTTGTGGTGGAGGCAGGACCTGACCTCAACAGCACGCAAGCCTTCGGGGCTGAACCGGAAAATCTGCTGCGTCGGATCGTGGGCCTGACCAGCGGCAGCCATCGCCAGCAGTCCCAGCATCCCGGCTACTGGAAAGCAAACCCTCGTCTGTATGCCGACGAGCATCTGCATCCCTATGAACACCCGGCGGATCAGCCGTTTCTGTGGACGCGAGGCCTGCAGGTTGGCGGCCGCAGCCTCACCTGGGGTGGCATCACTCTGCGTCTCTCGGATGAGGATCTGGCCGGTGTGGATGTGGAGGGTGAACAGGTCCGTTGGCCCTTGCGCAGCGGTGAACTGACACCGCACTACGCCGAACTGGAGCGCTGGCTGGGCGTTCATGGTGGGCGTGATGGTTTGCAGCATCTGCCGGACGGTGAAACGCAACCGGCTCTGGCGGCGACGCCGGCAGAAAAGCGTTTTGCCGAAGCTGTGCAGCAACGGTTGGGCTATCCCGTGATCCCCTCGAGGGGGTTTGGTCCGGCGCCGCAGGGAGAAGATCCCGCCTGGCCCCGCTCCAGCAGTCGCGGCAGCAGCCTTCCTCGCGCCATGGCAACAGGACGCACCCAGCTGCTCTCTGCGCATCTGGTGGAGCATCTCCTGATGGATGCAAGTGGAGCTAAAGCCATTGGAGTGGTTGCCGTTGACCAATCCAATGGCAACCGCAGGGAGTTGAAGGCGGATCTCGTTGTCTTGGCCGCTTCCACGATTCAGACCGTCTCCATCCTGTTGCGCTCCCGTCGTGGCGAACAGAGCAACGGTTTGGACGACCCTTCAGGACGACTGGGCACACGCTTGATGGACCATGTCTCCACATCGCAGTTTTTTGCCTTCCCCGAGCCTGTTCAGGGGGAACAGCCCATGCTCACGGGCGCTGGAAGTTTTTTCGTTCCGTTTGGCCGACACCTGCCATCGGCTGATTTTCAGGGCGGCTATGGCCTCTGGGGTGGCATTGGACGGTTTGATCCGCCGCGATGGTTACGGCGTTGCCCTTCAAGCATCACTGGGTTCCTGATTGGTCACGGCGAAGTTCTTCCCAGGGCTGACAACAGGGTGACCCTGAGTGAGCGCACGGATCGCTGGGGTGTGCGTGTCCCCTCGATTGCCTGCCGTTGGAGCAGCAATGAACTGGCCATGGTGAGGCACATGCGCACCTCGATCCAGGCCTGCATCGCCGCCGCCGGAGGCGATGCCAAATCGATCAAAGACCTCTTTCACCTCCCCTTGGTTGAACCTTTCCTGGAGGGTGCTGTCGCTCTGTCTGAAGGTGCAGCCCCCCCGGGGTATTACATCCATGAGGTGGGAGGGGCTGCGATGGGGGGAAGCGAGACCAGCAGCGTCGTTGATTCGTCCAACCGTCTTTGGCGTGCGCCCAACGTTCTTGTGGTGGATGGCGCCTGTTGGCCGACGTCGGCCTGGCAGAGCCCAACGCTCACGATGATGGCCTTGAGCCGTCGTGCCTGCCTGCTGGCCCTCAGTGGTCGGGGCGGATGAACAGATCGTCGAGATAGCGCTCGGTCACGGCGCGGTCGTCACAGCCGTTCTGAAACAGGAAGTGGGCAAGAGCAGAGCTCATCACGCGGTATTGGTCCCAGGTGGGGTGCTCCACGATGAAATCCTTCATGCCTCGATAGAGCACCTCGGGAATTTCCGTCTCAAGGCTCACGTAACTGGCTTTTGAAGCAGAGCCGTGCTCCGTGATCCCCATTTCATGGCATCGCTCGAGGTGATTTCGATCCATTCGGTCCAGCTTGTCCCTGTCCAACGCTCACCAAGAAAGCCACACAACCGGCGCTTGCGTCAAAGCCGTCGCCATTTGTTGAATTGCGGCTGAGACGAGATGAGACGGCAGTCTGTGACTGGGTTTGGGAGTACGGGAAGTGACGATGCGCGGTTGCTCTAGGCCGAATAGACGGTCTGTCAACCCGGTGGTGCGATTCCCTCGGAAATTCACAGGTTGACCGTCACAGCCGGCGAGCCAACTTCAGCCTGTGGAAAACGACGTTTTTTTGTGTGGAAAAAGAGGGTGAACCCTGGCGAAGCAATTTTGATAAGAAAGCCTGATCTTTACTTCGTCGCTGCTGTCGCTTTCGAGAACCGTGTCATTGGTGACAAGCCAGCTGCAGGTTCTCTTTGGATCCACGGAGTCAATCTTTAGAGATCCCGGTATTGCGTTTCAACGTGGTAGGCCCCAGCGGATGGTCGGCATGGGGATAAGGGGGGTGATGGTGGTCATGGCTGTGGTCTGAAGGGTGACTGTGGTCATGGCCAATCGGGATGCCGTCGGGTTGGCAGACACCCGTGCACTCCAGTTCGCAGAGCGTGCAGCTTTCCGCAAGGCCTTCCACGTGGTGGTGATGGCTTTCCTGGGCACGTCCCACGTCCTGTTCGAAGCCCAGCACCTGGGCGCGGTACTTGCAGAGTGAGCAGTTCATGGCGGTGTCTCCCCGCAGCACCTCCTCAACCCGTTCTTTGAAGGTGTCCACCACCAGGGTGTGGTCGCCCAGATAGCCCGCAGAGAGAAACTCCACCTCGGGATGATCAGCAGCTACCAGCTCGGTGTGTTGGCGGATTCGGCTCACCAGAACCCCTGAAAAGAGGAAATAGGGCACCACCACCACCCGGCGGAAGCCCAGCTTCACGGCGTGACGCAGGCCAGGTTCCACCAGGGGGAAGGTCACGCCCGAATACACCGTTTCTCCCCAGCCGAAACCAAATCCCTCCACCAACAGCCGGGTCACCTTGGCCACGTTGGAGTTGGCGTCTGGATCCGAGGAGCCTCGGCCCACCACCACGAGCAGGGTTTCGGCCAGGGGAACGTCGTGCTTCGCCGCATCCAGGCACTCCTGAACGCGAGCTCCGGCGGCCGACACCATCAACCGGTCCACCCCCAGCTCCCGGCCGTAATCGATCGGTAACCCCGTTTCGGCTGTGTACGTGTTCAGAACGGAGGGGATGTCGTTCTTGGCATGCCCCGCTGCGAAAAGCATGGCGGGAATGGCCAGCACCTTGGTGACGCCTTTCTCGCGGAGCGCTTCAAGACCATCCCGAAGGATGGGGCGGGCAAATTCCAGGTAGCCGTGTTCCACCGGCATCGGGGCCAGCCGAGGCCGCAGGGCGTCCACCATCTGGGCGAACTCTTCAACGGCCAGTCGGTTGCGACTCCCGTGGCCGCAGATCAGAACGCCAAGACGCTCGTTGCCGGTTTCCGCGTGCTGTTCGGCCAAAAGGTCGCTCTGCTGTTCCAATGGTTTGACGATATCGGTCGCATCGCAATGGATTCAGACCGTCCCGTTTTCTTCAATGCGCAGGCGGCTGATGCGAGGCGATCCGGTCTGGTCTCCCCTCGACCAGCGGAGTTGGCGGAGTTGATTCAGAACTGGTCGGGTCCCCGGCCGCTGCGTCTCTGTGGCGGGGGCACCACATCTCGGGCCGCCGTGGCCGACCACTGGACCCTGGATCTGCAAACCCATTTCCAACGTGTGGAGTGGCAACCCGCGGATCAGTCGGTCTGGATTGGAGCGGGCTGCCGCATGGGAGACGTGCTGGAGGCCTTGCTTCCCCACGGCCGAAGCGTGGCGGCTGGTTTGTCGGGTCTGCCTGGGCTTGGCTATGTGCTCACGGGTGGCATGGGACCGCTGAGCCGGCAGGTGGGGCTTGCTGTGGATCAAGTGCTCGAGATCCATGGGGTCTGGGGTGATGGCAGCCCCTTTGCCCTGTCTCGGGCTGCCGATGCCGGTTCGCTGGAGTGGAGAGGCCTCTGCGGTGCAGCCCCGTTTCTGGGGGTGGTGAGCGCGCTGCGCATGGCCACCCAGCCGCTCCTGCCGCTGTGGGTGGAGCAGTGCGTGGTGTCTCCGGATCAACTGCCTGAGCTCATGCTCCAGGCGGAAGCGTCAAACGCCAGCAACAGCCTGCAGTGGCATTGGGAGAGGGCTGACGCGGTGCAGTTGCTCCGGATTGCCGATGCCCCCTGGGCCGGTGCGCAGAAGATCGAAGGGTTGCACCAGCTCCCACCCTTGCGGGGATCGGCTCCGATGCCTTCGCGATCTCACACGGAGGTGGTTGGCTTGCTGGGGCCGGCAGCTGCTGAGCTCTGGGGGGTCGTGATGCCGGATTTATGCCGTTTGCTGCAGCATCGTCCTCATCCCTTCTGCAGCCTGGCCTGTCAGCAGCTGGGGGCGGCAACGCAACAGGTTGCCGCGGAGGCCAGCTCGTTCGTGCATCGCACTGCCGAGTGGAAGCCCTGGATCACCGCCGCCTGGACTCCGGGAAATGCTCCGGGCCAGAGACGCAGCCTTGCTTGGTTGGAGGAGGTCTGGCAGGTCCTTCAGTCGGTCTGCCCTGGTGTGCATCTGGCGCAGTTTCATGACCATCTGCCCTTTCATCACAAGGAGTTGGAGGCGGCGTTCGGTTCCTGGTTGCCCGAGTTGCGAAAGCTGAAACAGCGCTTGGATCCAGCAGGCACCCTGCCGACGCTCTGATTTACGGTCGCCCCTAATCGGCATCCTTTGATGGCCAAACGATCCAGCCCAACCCTGGTGAATCAGTGGTTGGCCAACCCCAGCAAAGATCTGCTCTCGGGTCTGGTGGTGGCTTTCGCGATGATTCCCGAGGCCATTGCCTTCTCGGGGATCGCTGGGGTGGACCCCAAGGTGGGCCTTTTCGGAGCCTTCTGCCTGTCGCTGACCATCGCCGTCGTGGGTGGTCGCATGGCCATGATCACCTCGGCCACGGGCTCCACGGCCCTGTTGATGACAGGCCTTGTGGCCACCGGTGAAGCCCGGGGGCCAGGCCTGGGGGTCCAGTACCTGATGGTGGCGGGGTTGGTGACGGGTCTGCTGCAGATCCTCTGGGGGTATCTGCGTCTTGCCTATCAGATGCGCTTTGTTCCCCAAGGGGTGCTGAGCGGCTTCGTTAATGCGCTGGCCTTGCTGATTTTTCAGGCCCAGCTGCCCCAGCTCGGTCTCAACCTTCACGCAGGAGATGGCGACCATGTGGCCTCATCGTTGCTCCCCCACGGTGGCCAGATCCCCGTCGTCTGGGGCTTGGTCCTGCTGGGCCTGGTGATCATCTATGGCCTTCCCCGGATCACCCGGGTGGTGCCTTCACAGCTGGTGGCCATCATTGTGCTGACCGCGATCAGTGTGGGATTCAGCTTTGACATCCCCACGGTCAGCAGCCTCGGCACCCTTCCTGCAGGTCTGCCTTCCTTCAGCCTTCCCTTCGGTCAAGGGGGCGTTCCTTTCAGCTTGGACACCCTTGGTTTGGTGCTCCCCACCGCCTTGGCCATCTCTTTGGTGGGTCTGATGGAAACCTTCCTGACCCAGGACATCCTCGACGACAAGACCGACACCACCACCAACAAAAACGTTGAGGCCCGGGGCCAAGGCATCGCCAACATCGTCTCCTCCCTCTTCGGTGGCATGGCCGGTTGTGCCCTGGTGGGTCAGTCCGTGATGAATGTGGACAACGGCGGCCGCACGCGACTGTCCACCCTGTTCTCGGGGGTGAGCCTGCTGGCGATGATCCTGCTGGCTGGGCCCTGGCTCAAGCAAATTCCGATGGCGGCTCTGGTGGCCGTGATGATCAGCATCGCTGTCAGCACCGCTGACATCAACGGTCTGCGCAACCTGCGTCGCATCCCCAAGAGCGACACCTCGGTGATGCTGATGACCTTTGCCGTCACCATGCTCACCACCCCGCACAACCTCGCCCTTGGCGTTTTGGCAGGCGTGGCGCTGGCAGGAATTCTTTTCAGCCGCAAGGTGGCCAAGGTGATTCAGGTGGAGGCCGTTGAGATCAGCGATCAGGAGCGGTTGTACCGGGTGCAGGGGCAGCTGTTTTTTGTGAGCAAGGTGTATTTCCTCCAGGGATTTGATCTTCACGACCATCCCGAGCGCATCACGATTGACCTCTCCCAAGCCCACATCTGGGACCAGAGCGGCGTGGCTGCACTGGATCAGGTCATCCGCAAATACCGCAGCGGTGGATCTGTTGTCAGCGTGATTGGCCTGAACGAGGAAAGCCTTGATCTGTTCGAGCGGATCGGTGGTCAGGAATCAGCCCATGCATGAGCCTCGGCTTGGTTGGCAAGACAGGCCATGAGGTCTTGGCGCATCGCCATGAGCCGCTGCTGGATCTGCACGTCCTCAGGGTTGGTCTCCACGTACCGCCCGGTGACGTCGTTGCTGATGCTCATCAACAGGCAAAGGGTTTGAACATCACCGCTAGCCCGCTGCTGAGCACTCTCTAGAAGGAAGCCCAACAGCGCCATCTTGTTGTTGTAGGTCCCACGGTCGTGCTCGTCACCCGCGACAGCAAAGGGAGTCGCGCTTCCAGCGATCAGTCCGGCCAAAAGGCAGGCCCAGACCTTCATTGCAGCCAGGCTGATTGCCGTGAACGTAGGTCGGATGTGGGGGATGTGCTGGGGATCTGGGAAAATCCCACCCGATCCGTACCAATGCTGATGTTCCGATCCAGTTCACGTGTTCTGATCGTTGCGTTGGCCGGGTTGTCCTCATTCCTGGCGTCCTGTGCCTCACTGGACAGCGCAGCTGGCTCGCGTCTGGATCTGGTCAAAGCGCGTGGTGAGGTGCTTTGTGGGGTGAGCGGCAAGATTCCAGGCTTCAGTTTTCTCAGTCCTGATGGTCGTTACACCGGCCTGGATGTCGACATCTGCCGTGCCATGGCTGCCGCTTTCGTTGGTGATGCCGAGAAGGTTCAATACCGGCCTTTAACCGCGCCCGAGCGGTTCACGGCCTTGCGATCGGGCGAGATCGATCTGTTGTCTCGCAACACCACCCACACCCTCAGCCGCGATGCGGTGGGGGGCAATGGGCTGCGCTTTGGACCTGTGGTCTTCCATGACGGACAGGGCTTGATGGTGAATGCCGTCAGCGGAGTGCGTTCGCTGGCTGACTTGAGCGGCAAGTCCATTTGCGTGGGATCGGGCACCACAACCGAGCAAAACCTCAACGACGCCTTTGCCTCCGAGGGGCTTCCCTACACACCGATCAAATATCAAGATCTCAATCAGGTGGTGGGCGGCTACCTCCAGGGGCGCTGTGCAGCCATGACGTCTGATCGCTCGCAACTGGCGGCGGCACGCTCAGGGTTCAGTGATCCCCAGGCGCATCTGATCCTCGAAGACCGGATCAGCAAAGAGCCTCTGGCTCCAGCTGTGGTGGGTGGGGATCAGCCCATGGGTGATGCCATGACCTGGGTGATCAACGCTCTGATCGAAGCCGAGGAACGGGGCATCACCCAAGCCAATGTTGATGTGGTGGTGAAGCAAGCCGCAGCTGATCCCTCCCAGACCGCTCTTCGGCGTTTCCTGGGGGTGGACCCAGGTCTGGGTCGCAAACTCGGACTCGCCGATGACTTTGTTGTTCAGGTGATCCGTGCCACCGGCAATTACGGCGAGATCTACAACCGCCATCTCGGACCCGACAGTGCCGTGGCGATTCCCCGGGGGGCGAACCGGCTGGCCGGTGAAGGTGGTTTGATGATTTCCCCACCGTTCACCTGATGCGGCAGCGTCGTCTCCTGGTTCAGGTTGCTGTCGCCGCCGTACTGCTGGGCCTTGTGGCTCTGCTGGTTAACAATCTGGCGGTCAACCTGATTCGAACGGGCTTGGGACTGGGTTTTGGCTGGCTGGGCCGACCCGCTGGTTTTGCTCTGGCGGAAACAGCTCTCCCCTATGCCCCATCCGATAGCTACCTCTGGGCCCTGACCATTGGTTGGCTGAACAGCCTCAAGGTGATCGCGGCTGGCCTGGTCTTGGCCACCGGCCTGGGTGTGGCTGCCGGTGCAGCCCGCGGGAGCAACAACCGTCTGCTGCGCAGCCTGGCCGGAAGCTACGTGGCCTTGATTCGTCAGATTCCTCTGCTGCTGCAGTTGCTGTTCTGGTATTTCGTTGCCTTCCTTGGCCTTCCCTCGGTGCCGATCGGTGGGTTGATCCGGCTTTCGAATCAGGGCATTCAGCTGTTGGGCCTGAACCTCAGCGTTGAATTTTGTACGGTTCTTGTGGGGCTCACGGTGTTCACGGGTGCATCGATTGCCGAGATCGTGCGCGGTGGCATCAATGCGGTGCCACGGGGCCAGTGGGAGGCCTTCCGCAGCCTTGGGCTTGGAGAAGGGCTTGGGCTGCGTCGGATTGTGTTGCCTCAGGCCCTGCCGGCGATTCTTCCTGCGCTCACGAGCCAGTACCTCAATCTCGCCAAGAACAGCACCCTGGCCATTGCCGTGGGCTACGCCGATCTCTATGCCGTCAGTGACACCACCATCACCCAAACCGGCCGCGCCATTGAGGGCTTCCTGCTGCTGTTGCTCAGCTTTTTGCTGCTGAATTTGTTGATCAGCGGGGGCATGGCTGCCTTGAACCGTGCCGTGCTGGGTCGTCTGAGCAGGAGCCGCTGATGAACCGTTGGTTGGATCGTGGGATCACCCTGCTGCTGCTGGCTCTGCTCGGATGGGCTGGCTGGTCCATGCTGCATTGGCTGCTGATGGCAGCCGACTGGTCTGTGGTGACCGCCAATCTGCCGCTGTATGCGGTGGGCAGTTTCCCTGCGGATCAACGCTGGCGTCCGTTGTCGTGGATGGCAGCACTGATCACGCTGACGCTGCTGACCCTCGTTGGTCCGAAGCGTGGCTGCGTTCGCCGTTGGTTGCCGTTGGTCTGGATCGCGATGGCGCCGCTGGGGCTCTGGCTGTTGGCTGGAGGTTTGGGTCTGCTGCCGGTGGGGACACGCAGTTGGGGTGGTCTGACGCTCACGCTGCTACTCACGGGAGGCAGTGGAGCTTTGGCGCTTCCGTTGGGGATCCTCCTGGCACTCGGCCGGCGCAGTGAGCTGCCGGTGCTGCGTTGGAGCAGCGCCGCCTACATCGAGTTGATGCGGGCTGTGCCCTTGATTGCGGTTCTGTTCTTTGGACAACTGCTGATCCCGTTGTTCCTGCCGCCAGGCCTTGAGATCAATCGGGTTCTGCGGGCGGTTGTGGCCTTCGCCTTGTTTGCAGCGGCCTACATCGCAGAGGATGTGCGCGGTGGTCTGCAGGCGATTCCGCCCACCCAGCGGGAAGCCGCAGCCGTGCTGGGGCTGTCGCCACGCCAAGTGCTGCAACTGGTGGTGCTGCCTCAGGCGCTACGGGTTGCACTTCCATCGCTCACCAATCAGGCGGTGGGTCTGCTGCAAAACACAAGCCTGATGGCCATTCTCGGTTTGGTGGAATTGCTCGGCATCAGCCGCAGCCTCTTGGCGAATCCGGCTTTCATCGGCCGCTATCTGGAGGTCTACCTCTGGCTTGCTGCGGTTTACTGGCTGGCGTGTACCGCCATGGCGCTGCTGGCCCGCCACCTGGAAGTTCAGCTTGACCCTGCCCGCTCCGCTTCATGACTGTCGCCATTCGTGCCACTGATCTGGTCAAGAGCTATTCCCAAGGGGTTCGAGCTCTCGATGGCGTCACCCTTGAGGTGAACAGCGGCGAAGTGCTGGTGGTGATGGGGCCTTCCGGCTCCGGCAAGAGCACGCTGATCCGTACGTTCAACGGTCTGGAGTCGTTGGATGGCGGCGCCTTGGATGTGCTGGGGGTTCGCTTGGACGCCACCCATGCAGAACGTCAGGTGCGGGAGATCCGCAAGCGCGTGGGGATGGTGTTTCAGCAGTTCAACCTTTTCCCTCACCTTTCCATCCTCGACAACATCACCCTTGCCCCGATCAAGGTGCAACAGCGTGGCAAGGCGGCTGCCGAGCAGCGGGCAATGGATCTCCTTGACCAGATGGGCATTCGCGAGCAGGCCCACAAGTACCCGGCGCAGCTCAGCGGTGGTCAGCAGCAGCGGGTGGCGATCGCCCGGGCTCTGGCCCTGGATCCTGAGGTGATGCTGTTCGATGAGCCCACCAGTGCCTTGGATCCGGAGCGGGTGAAGGAGGTGTTGGATGCGATGCGCCAGCTGGCGAAAGGCGGCATGACGATGGTGGTGGTCACCCACGAACTGGGCTTTGCCCGTGAGGTGGCGGATCGGGTGATGTTCATGGATCGGGGCCAGGTGGTGGAGACCTCCGATCCAGAGACCTTTTTCAGCAATGCCAGGGAGGAACGCAGCCGCAGGTTCCTCAATCAGATGCAGCACTGAACGGTTTGCCAAACCGTGTGACGTGCTTCAGGCCGATTGTCGTTCTCTCCAAGCCTCAGTGGGCTTTCGGCTGTGCTTGTCCTGCGTTGAATTTTTGCTGACCGTCCGAGGTGTCGACTGCTTGCCCTGCCAACGGAAGTAGGCCGTCACGCAGATCAGCCAAAACGCCACAAAAGCAAGGGTCAGCGCCAGTCCGTGCATCCGAAAGAAGGTCAGCACGACATGGATGGATAGGGCGACTGAGCCCCCCAACAGAAACGTATTGCTTAGGAACGAAGCGACGGTTGCCTTGAAGGATTTCAACTCTGTCGCGCCAATCCGGCTCACATTACCGAGCAACAATTGTGATGCCAGCCCCAGTGTGGTTGCCTCAGGGCCTCGGTTGCATCGTTGCGCAAAAAAAGCCCCTCCGGGTAGGGGAGGGGCTGTAGGGGATTCAGCTTGGGGTGATGGATCAGTTGATCACTCGTCAACCTGGTCGGCAGCTTCGCTGTGCTCCGCAGCTGCACCCGTAGGGATCAGACGGATGGCTTTCTTGCCGAGCTTGATTTCGAACTCGTCGCCGGGTTCGAGGTTCAGCATGGCGGTGTAAGCCTTGCCGATCAGCAGATTGCCATTGCCCTGAACTTTGGCTATGTAGCTCAGTTTGCGACCACCTTTGCCAATCGCAGCACCACCAATGCTCAGATTCACGCCCTTGGCCTCGAGCAGGGCCTCGTAGAACGCTGTGAAATTCAGGCGATCGCCACCATTTTTCTTGTCAGAGACGTATCCGCAAGCTCTCACCAGATCGGATTTGGAAACATCTCCAAGTTCTTTGACCTTGGCAAGCAGCTCAGAACCGGTCAGCATTTTAAATGCGTCTCAATGAATACATAGTTCCTAACTGGTTGGCTGGCTGGATGTCAATCAATCGAGCCGATATTGTCAAGGCTCAGTGCTTTGAAAGGTTTGTATCTAGGGATGCGTCTCTGTGGTCTGGCTTTTGAGACTGCCCTCCTGCGATGAAGCTTGCGGGCTGATGTTGAGGCGTCCTCAGTGGTTTAAACCTCAGCACTGTCTGAGGGTTCAGAAATGATCGTGTACTCGACACGATCATCATCAGAGCAGCAAAAATCCCCGTAGTAACGCTCGAGTTCATCGTAGGCAGCGTTGTAGCTGTCAAAGCGCAGCCTTGTCAGCTGATCCTCTGACTGATCACTGCGCACGATGCGATGGCGTGAAGCTGGTTGCATCAGCTGAATCCACGCGGCCAACCAAAAGTCAGATTAAGCCTGGGGCTGAGGCATCAGTCACCACAGCTTTCTAGGGTCGATTGATCTGATGGAGGTGTCCATTCTTCGGTTCTTGCTGGAGCTTGTGCCCTCCCTTCTGATTGGGTTCTGGGCTGGTCGTCGCCATGAAACCCTGTCCACTCGCTTGGCCGCACCGCTGGTGAGGTTCGGTGTGCCGATCAGTGTGATGGGCCTGCTGTTGAAGGGTGGCCTCAGCGGCGACATGTTGCAGGCCGCAGGCCTTGCGGTGTTTGCCATGGGTCTTGTTCTGCTGGGGGCCGCGCGCCTGCCGGGATTGGCTGAGCTGGCGTCTCCCACGCTGCGGCTTGGCAGTTGCACTGGAAACACGGCCTATTTCGGGGTTCCTCTCGCCCTGGCTTTCCTTCCCGATGAGGCTCTGCCCATCAGCATTGGCTACGACCTCGGGGCGACTCTGCTGGTCTGGAGCCTGGGACCGCTGCTGATCGAGGGGCAGGTGGATGGTCCCCAACGATTGCGAGGGTTGCTGAGCAGCGTTGCTGGGAGTCCGGCAACCCGCGGGCTCATCGGAGCTTTGCTGGTTCAGGCGACCCCATGGTCTGCATCGGTGGCCGATGCGCTGTGGTGGCCTTCGCGCTGCGTGATTGTGCTGGCTCTGATGGTGGTGGGCATGCGCCTGGGCAGCATTCATCGCCAGGGCATTGCGCCGGAGGCACGTCCTCTGCAGCTGCTGAAGCCACTGGTGGCCAAGCTGCTGCTCTACCCGTTGCTGCTTTGGCTTCTGGCGTCTCTGCTGCAGTTCAAGTCTTTGATGGTTCAGGCGGTTGCTCTGCAAGGAGCCGCGCCGACGGCAATCTCTCTTTTGCTCATCGCAGAATCAGTGGGTGCTGATCAGGAGCGGGCCGCAGGGCTGGTGTTTTGGAGCACCCTGCTGGCCTTGATCACAGCGCCTGCATGGGGTGTGCTGCTGCGATCTCAGTTCTGAAAACGGCGAAAGGTGAGGTTGATGCGGGTGCTCTGCACTTTGCGCCGCTGAGGAACACTGTGCATCCATCGGCTCTGACAGCCCGGGTGCATCACCAGAAGGTCACCATCGGCCAACGGCAGAGACATTTTTATGTGTGCAGTTTTGCGGTGGCGGAGCTGAAAATCCCGCGTTGCCCCGAGTGAAAGGGAGGCAATCGGAGCCCGCTGATCAATTTCCGGTTCGTCATCGGCGTGCCAACCCATGCGGTCATCGCCATGGCGATACCAATTCAGCAGGCATCCGTTGAAGTTGGTTTCACAGGCTTCATTCACCTGGTGCAGCAATGGCTTGAACCATGCAGGCCAGCCATCACCGGTGTGCATGGCACCGCTGTAGCGGTAGTGAATTCCTTCATTGGCAAGAAACACCGTCATTCGCGGGACCGGGTGGTGCTTGCCATAGACCTGAACCACGGGCTGCTCCCACTGAAGCTGGTGTTCAAGCTGTGTTTGCCAGTGCCTGGCAAGCTCTGGCTTCAGCCAACCCCCATACAGGGACCAGTCCGTTTCAGCTGCAGCTGGATGGATGGTCATTCGTGACGTCGGATGACGAGGTCGGTTCGTTCCCGAGACTGTCCCATACATTCGGTCGCATGGGAGCCCGAATAACCCAAGACGAATTCCTCAAGCGCGCCGTGCAGCGCTTCGGTGATCAATTCGATTACAGCTTGATCCGCTGGCGCAGTTACAAGAGTCCTGTTCAAATCCGTTGCAACGCCCATCCGGTTCAACCGATCACGATTACACCGGAAAAGCATCTGCAAACCCTGGGTGGATGCCGTCATTGCCTTCGCGAGAGACGCATCGCCTCGCTGGAGCGGGAACTCAATCGCAAATCCGCTGAGCGTCCAGATGCCATCGCTCAGGAGCCTTCGGCCAATCTGGAACCCACTCCGAAACGACACGGTTAAGGGGTGCTGCTGCAACCAAGCCTGATCAGGCCTTGAGGCTGACCCGCTGATAGCAGAACCAGAGCCACTGCTGGAACAGAAGGTTCCGGTGGGAGCGCCAGAGGGTCTGGGGTTGGGCCGCATCGAAATTTTCGGGCGGCGGAACATCTCCCCGGGCTCGGTCGCGTTCCATTTCTCCGAGGATCCGCCCCACGTTGTATTCGGGGTGGCCGAGGTGCATCAGCTGCCGCTGATCCGGTGTCTCGAAAATGGTGTAGCCCACCTGTTCGCCATGGGCGAGCAAGCGAAGACGTCCGTCCCGTTCGGCGGCTTCCATCGCGGCATCCGGCAGCCCGGCATGTCGGCTTTGGGGGCAGACGAAATGGTCGTCCTGGGTTCCCATCAATGGATGCCCCGGGACAAGGCTGCGCATCGGGTAGATCCCGAACAGCTTCTGCTGGAAGGCCACCTTGTCGACGCCCGAAAGGTAGGCGAGGGCGAAACCGGCCCAGCACAGTCCGAGGGTGCTGGCACAGGTGCTGCGCGCTTCCTCAATCAACTGGACCAGTTCGTTCCAGTAACTGACCTGTTCAAAGGGCAGGTGTTCCACGGGGGCACCGGTGATGATCAAGCCATCCAGAGGACCCTGGGACAAGGCTTCATCCCAGCTCACATAGAGCTGGTCGAGATGGTTCTGATCCCAGCTCTTGTAGGCGTGGGAGTTGAGGCGAATCCATATCGGTTCGATCTGCAGCACCGATAGGCCCAGCGGATGCAGCAGGTTGAACTCGTACTGCTTGCCCAGCGGCATGATGTTCAAGATGCCAATCCGCAGGGGCCGGATGTCCTGGCGTTCAGCCTGTTCGGGCTCAATCCAGGAAATCCGGTTGCGTTCAACCTCCGCGATTTTGTGGTAACTGCCAGGAAGGATCAGCGCCATGGAAGCTGGGACGTCATTCAGCTGAGAACGGCGAGGGCCTGTTCGAAGTCGGCCTTGATGTCGTCGATGTGCTCGAGTCCCACGGAGACCCGCACCATCGTGGGGGTCACGCCAGCCGAAGCTTGTTCCGCCTCACTGAGTTGTTGGTGTGTCGTGGACGCGGGGTGAATCACCAGCGTTTTGGCATCGCCCACGTTGGCGAGGTGGCTGGCCAGCTTGAGGCTGTCGATGAAGCGAACCGCATCGTCGTAGCCACCGTTGAGGGAGAACATCAGCATGCATCCCATGCCACGGCCTGTCAGGTATTTCTTCGCGGCAGCGTTGTAAGGATCACTGGCCAGACCGGGATAGCTCACATGGGCGATGGCGGGATGGTTCTGCAGCCAGGTGGCCAGCGCCATGGCGTTTTCGGTGTGGCGCTCAACGCGCAGGCTCAGGGTTTCCAGACCCTGCAGCAGCAGGAAGCTGTTGAACGGACTGACGGCCGGCCCCCAATCCCGCAGGCCCTCCACCCGGGCCCGCAGGGCGAAGGCGATGTTGCGGTCATCGGGCAAGCCAAGCATTTTGCAAACGTCACTGCCGAAGCCAAAGGCATCCCAGTGCACCAAGCCGTGATAAGCCGCGCTGGGCTGGCTCATCAATGGGAACTTGCCGTTGCCCCAGTTGAAGGTGCCGGCGTCCACGATCACGCCCCCCAGGCTGGTGCCGTGACCCCCGATCCACTTGGTCGCACTTTCAACGACCACATCAGCGCCGTGGTCAATTGGCCGCAGCAAAGCTCCACAGGCTCCCAGGGTGTTGTCGACGATTAAGGGAATACCTTTCTCTTTGGCAAGCGCTGAAAGACCCTCAAAGTCGGGGATGTTGAAGCGGGGATTTCCCATCGCTTCCACGTAGAGCGCCTTGGTGTTGTCGTCGATTTGCGCTGCAAAGCTCGCGACGTCGTCGCCTTCTGCAAAGCGCACGTCGATTCCCAAGCGAGGGAACTGCACCTTGAACTGGTTGTAGGTGCCGCCGTACAGGTAAGACGTTGAAACGAAGTTGTCTCCCGCCTGCATGCAGTTGGTGATCGCCAGGAACTGAGCCGACTGGCCTGAGGCTGTCGCCAGTGCGGCCACCCCGCCTTCAAGGGCGGCGACGCGTTTTTCAAACACGTCGGTGGTGGGGTTCATCAGGCGGGTGTAGATGTTCCCGAATTCCTTCAAACCGAAGAGGTTGGCTCCGTGTTCGGCGTCATTGAAGACGTAGGAGCTGGTCTGATAGATGGGAACCGCCCGCGCGTTGGTTGCACTATCCGGGGACTGCCCGGCGTGCAGCTGCAGGGTCTCGAAGCGGTGAGACATGGTCATCGGCGGGGCCACTGCCCCAGTTCTAGTCGTCAGAGAGCTCGGGTTTGTCGGTTTCCGCCAAAGAAGGGAATGTGTTGCGGATCACCTCTTGAATCTCGCGGTGCGCTTCGCTGCGGAATCCAGCCACGCCATCGGCGCTGAGCAGGGGATAGGTGCGATCACTTGCATCCACCTCGCGCAGATGCTTCCAGCGGTTGCTGCTGTCTTCTGCTTTCAGCGCAATCAGGGGCGCCTGGAAGTCGTAGGCCTTGGTGTTGCCGAGAGCAGCCACTTGGGCCGTGAGCTTTTCACGCACAGGGCTGAGGGCTTTGGCTTTCAACGTGTCGGGCAAGCCGAGCACGGGCTCGTAATGGTCGAGCAAACGGAGTTCAGCCTCCAGCAGCACCGGCCATGCTCCGCGCTCACCGTCGCCAAGGCCCATCCCCGCCTCGGCTTCGGTCATCGCATCGAGATGGAAGCGCAGCCAGCGGTAGTAAGTCTTGTCTTTGATTGATTTCTTGGCGGCGGCCCGTCCGGTCACAATCGCCGGCAGAGCTTTTTCGGCTTTGCGCAGGAACAGGCGATCCTCCCGTTCCAAATTCATGGCCCCCCAGCGCTGCCGGTATTCCCACAGCTCGACGTAGCGAGCCACATCAGCCTCGGACCAGCCGAGACCCTTCAGTTCATCACCGCGATGGGAGGTTTCCTTGGACACCCGCTTCCTGGATCACGCCAGGTCTCAGCGTAGGTGTCGATGCTCACCCGTTTGGTGATCTGCTGGCTGGGTTGGCCTGAAGATGCTGCTCAACCGTGATGCGCTGCGGTTGGTTGTAACCCACCGGCAGCCAAAGATCACCCGCCGCTGCATTGAAGTGGATCTCCCAGTGATACAGGCCGGTGTAGGCCGCAGGGTCCTCCTTCATCAGTGAGGCATAGAGCAGCACGGCGCGGCCGTAGTAATCGCTGTTGTTGTAGCCCCAGAGGCCGCGGCGAATGTCCTGCAGTCCGCCCCGCCTCACCAGGTAACGCGCTGCTGCCTGGATGGCGTCGTGGGGATCGCGGATGTTCCCGGCGCCAATGCCGGGTTCGGCCCAGGTGGTGGGCAGGAACTGCATCGGGCCCTGGGCATTGGCCACGGAGATGCCATCGATGCGTCCCATTCCGGTTTCCACGAGGTTCACGGCCGCCAGAACCTCCCATTCGATCCCCGTCGCCGCCTCGGCCTTGCGGTAATAGTTCAGCAGATTCGCCGCTGGTTCGGGCTGGATGATCCGCCAGGCGGGGAGCATCGTCGGTCCACGGCCGCGGCTCATGCGAACGAATTCACGCCGTGCTGCCAGGTGGCGTTCCGCCACGCTGCGCCAGCCCGGGGGTAACGCGTCAACGACCTGCTGAGATCTGGGTTGGTCCGTCGACAAGACCCGGTAGATCACCTGTTGTTGGTGGCCGAGATCGGGCAGGGCCTCGGCCGCTGTGGCGGGATCCCTCAGCGCCTGTTCAACGGCCGCCAGCAGTGTTGCCAGCTCGGCTGGCTCAGCGGGCACAAGGGGGTACTGCCGGCCATCTTTGGTTTTCGGTTGGCTGGCCTGGGCAGGAAGCAGCACAGGTGATTTCACCCCTGGCTCAGTCACCCCGGGCTTGCTGACAGCCTGCTTGGAGACAGCTTGCTTGGAAACAGCCGCTTCGGCTGCGGCCTGCGGCTGTTTTGGTCTCAGCCACAGCCCGCTCAGCAGGCTTGCCGTGATGGCTGAGACAACAAGCACATTGCGGCTGCGCATGGTGGGGCAGGGGCGCTGTGTTGACCCTACCGGTGCGGTTCAGGCGTCAAGAAAGGTGCTGCGGTCGTGAAAGTCGGCCTTGGGGCCGTGGCGGAGGGCCCAATGGCTCAGCCCCTCCTGTTCAAGGTCAATCACGGCTGTCAGTGCCAGGTCTGGGCAGACGTCTGGTGTCCACCAGGGCTCCAATGCAATACGGGCGTCGAGCCGCAGTTGGTGCAACCCACGTTGCAGCCGCACCGTTGGGGGTGTGCTCAGTTCCTGTTGCGTTTGTCCACTGCGATAGCCATCGAACCGATAGAGCGCCCAATCGCCATTGGCAGCCAGATTCACTTCCCAGTAACGCTGCTCCCCGGGGGCAGCGATGAAGGCTTCGAAGCAGGTGGTGGTCCAGAGCTCATTTTTGCGCTGCCCCTGTTGGGGCCCATCGTTCAGCCCTGCCGGCAGCTTCAGGACGCCAATGCCCTTGGCCGCGCGGGCCAGAACCCCATAGCTGAGTTCCAGCCAACCCTCGCGCCTCCACACCAGCTCAGCGCTGATCTGGACCCCAGCTGGAATGGACCGTTCAAAGGGAATCAGGCGGCAGGCCTGACGCAGCATCACGGCAGAACGCGCCATCTCAGAGGTTTGGACTTGGCTGCTGCTTCAGCCGCGCAACCAGTTGCTCCAGGGCGTTGAACTGCTGCTCCACCGCTTCGGTAAGTCGGAACTGCACCAGGGCCCGTTGCAGGTTGTGCCCAGGTCGATCGCAGCGGAAATACACATCGCCCTCCAGGTGATCCGTGAGAAAGCGCAGGCCAAGCTCCAGGGGGATTAGGCGGATGCAGTGGGGCAGATAGTGCAGATCCCAGTCACTCAGGAACCCACCAGCAACGGAGAGATAGCCCGTAAGGATCGCCTCACAGAGCTCCATGTCGAAGTTCACATCGTCGAGGCAGAGGGTTTCCTCTCCGGCTGGATTGCAGCAGGAGCGCACACAGTCGCCGATGTCGTAGTGAACAAGCCCCGGTTTGACGGTGTCCAGATCGATCAGACCGATCGCCTGGCCGCTGGCCTCATCGATCATCACGTTGTTGATCTTGGGGTCCCCATGGATGGGGCGGTGATGGAGTTCACCGCGGCTGAGCGCTGCTTCCAGCACATCGACGCCCTGACGACGTGCCTCGATGAACGCGCAGGCGTCACGTTCGGCAGGCCCAAGGCGGTCTGTGGCTTTGGCGACCGCATCGAAGTGTTGGAGGTAGGCCGGCGTGACGTGGAAATTCTCGAGGGTGTCCGCCAGTTGATTGATGGGCAGATCGCTGATCAGGTGGTGGAACATTCCCAGCCCGTAGCCCACTTCCTGGGCATGGGCACTGTCCCGGATGACATCGCTGGTGGTTGCTGCGTCGATGTACGTGATCGAGCGCCAGAACTCTCCGTTCTGTTCGATCCAGGGGGAGGCCTCTCGCCGACAGGGAACCACCCTGGGCACTTCCCAGCGCCGCCCCTTCAATTGTGGGGGTGGAGAGGCGAGACGGCGTTCCATGTGGTCGCCCAGGGCCTGCAGGTTCTGCATCACCAGGTCAGGCCGATCGAACACGTTTGTGTTCAGGCGTTGCATGACGAACGCGCCGTCCTGTCCCTCGTGGGTCACGAGGAACGTTTCGTTGACGTTGCCCGAACCAAGGGAACGGATGGCTTTGATCCCCTCACGAGGATGGAAGCGATCGGCGATGGCTTCCAGGGCCTCGGTCATAAACGGTCGCATGGGTCTCACATGGCACCTTGCCGTTCTTCCGGTGCCTTGCCCCATTCAGGTGTGCAGAACCACGGCCGACTCAGGCATCGAGCTGGCTTTCGATCACATTCATGAGCTCCAGGTAGGCCGGTGCCCCGGTCTCACCGTTCTCGTCCAGAGCCATCTTGCTGCCCATGGCCTGATTGGCGTTGTTGGCAATCACGGCATTCACCACCAGCTCGAGGGCTTTGGGAACATCGAGGTTCTGAAGTGCCTCGGCGTAGCGACGGCTGTGGCTGGGCCGCACGGATTCCTGGCAGTAACTGGAGAGTTCACGGCTTTCCGTCATCACCCGGTAGGCGGTCTCCTTCACGCCTGCCCGCCCGTAAATCGCCATGTACAGCAGGTTCACCATCGAGGCGTCGTTGGCTGGGATGGCGTACTTGCGGGCGATCTGAGGCCAGTACCGCAGGGATTTGAGCCCCTCCAGTCCACCCTTGCGCAGGCCTGCGGCTTCACACCACTGCTCCAATTCCTCCATGGAATGGGGGCAGCGGCCTTGATCGCGCATCGCCTCGGCCATCACTTGCCCGGCCTGGAAGTTGCGGGTGGGGCTTCCGGAGACCGGCAGCATCATGCTGCCGCGCACATCGGCCACCATCGCCGTGAGTTGGCTGAAGGTGTGGTCACGCACCCGCTCAAAGTCGCCATCGCGCACCAGGGTGGATTCAATCCTGGGGACGGCGTAGCCCAGTTCCGTGAGCGGAAAGGGCTGCCGGTGGTACAGCCGTTGACGGTCGGGGCGTGCCATCGACACGGTGGCCGCCTGGTCCAGGCACTGGTTCAGCAGCAGGGTCAGCAGCGTTGGCAACACCCCGGGATTGTCCTGATGGAAGCCGTAGCCGAAACCGGCGAACACCGAGGCCATGTTTTTGGCGGCCTTGATGAACTGCCCCTCCACGTTGTGAACACCGGCGGAGACCTGGATGTTCGGGGACAGTTGATCCATCAGTTGAGCCCCCAACATGGCCGTCAGGGCATTGGGATGGCAGAAATTGGCGGTGAAGCTGTCGAAGGGGTTGCGCAGAGCCCCATGGCGATGGAAGCCGGAGAAGAAGGCGAGCTCGGGTTGTTGTTCGCACAGCACATAGGCGCTGTTGCTGATCGGGTCATGGCTGAAGGATCCCGCCAGGCAGGCCAGCACCACCTGCTCCCGATGGAGCTCCTTGCGCAGGCGGCAGGCTTCCTGGAGGTCTTCTTCGATGTGATTGCTGTTGGCGCTGAGCACCACAAGCTCGCAGCGCTGGATCAGATCGCTCAGGGTGTTGGCAACCAGCTCACCTCCGATGCGCTGGCCGCCCATGTTGAGCACGGTCTCCACGTGCTCATCGTCCATCGTCGCAATTGTCTCCTGGGGGAAGGCTCCCAGGAGGTCCCGGCCGGGGCGAGGGGCCAGCAGCAGACGCCCTTTGGCGTTCTGCATGGCGCAGTTGTAGGCCAGTGAAGCTGGATAAAGCCCGACGCTGTAGAACCCCACCTTGCCGGTCGAGAGCTCCTGCACGCGCCGACGGATTGCGCCGGCGTCGAGGCTCTGATCGAAGAAGGAATTGCGCATGCCGGCAAGACTAAGCAGCGTTCCTGATGGGGCTGCTCACAGCAGACAGACGCCAGTCCCTTGGGTGATGCCGAGTTTTGTCAGGACGCGTTCTGTCCTGACCCAATTCAATCGGCCTTGATTACTGCGATTACTGCAACTTGTTTTGGCGGTCTAAGAATCATCGAGCAGGGCAGAAAGTTAAATACAAGCAGAACGTGAAAATTCAACGGCAATTGAATGATTCAAAGGCCCATGATTGCTCTGTAATTCGGGTTGGATCGTGTTCGCTCATTGAGAGCTTGGATTTCGGGATAAGCCGAGAGATCTTCGTTGGGATAGAAAATGGGGAGATAGCCGAGGTATGCATTGACGGCGCAGTCTGCTGCGGTCCAGGTATCCCCCACTAAAAACTGTTTCTTGGTGTAGATATCATTCAGGGTTGCCATCAGTCGGGGAAACTCCCGTTCCTTGTTTGAGGGAACGAACAAGGCGATCGCTAAAGTCGAGTTTGCAAAAAGAATCCACTGGCTGATCGAAGCACGTGTTGCGGCGTCATGGACTTCGTTGGTGTAATTCTCAGATAAATACTGAAGAATGGCGCCTGACTCAAACAGCACCAAGCCATTGGTGTCGTCTTTGAGGGCGGGCAATTTGCCGAAAGGATTCACTTCCAGATAGCTCGCTGCAAGGTTTTGACGAGCTGCCAGGTCAATGTTGACGTATTCGTAAGAAATTCCTTTTTCTGCCAAGTACCATTTCGGCATCGAAACACGGGTCTTGGGGCCTCCGTAGAGATAAAGCGTCATCCCTGGTCTTTAATTTCATCCATTTTATCTCTTGGGATTGACCGGTGTCGTTGTTGCGTGGTGCAAGCTCTGGTCGGGTTTGATATCAATGTTGCCTTCCTTGTTGGATGCCTTGTTGGACGCATTGATGGGGATCCCGTTGTGCTGGACATGTGACATGTCAATCCTTTGCGTCGGCGTACAAGCAAAAAACATCTGGTCGACAGCGGCCTGATGGGGCTGGGCGGGCGTTATCACGGGCAGGACCGGTTCAAACACGCTGTAATGCGCTCAAACCATTGCCTGTAGGCCTGTGACCAGCCGTGATCTGCTGATGGCGTAGCGCTGGCCTGCAGCGGTTGTGTTGTCCAGCCTGGTACTGGCGGTCACGGCCGCCAAGCTGTTGAGTCGGCCCATTTCCATCGCGATCAAGGGCGGATTGCAGGTCGACAAGTTGGTGCTTCCGCCCAGTGTCACCATCCGCTCCGATACGGCTTTACCTGTTGTGGTTCAGGAGCAGGTCACCATTGGTGGCGCTGCGCCCCTGGCGATCGAAGGCCCGGTGACCATCAGCGGAAATGCCCCTCTGGCGGTTGAAGGAGATGTGTCCGTCACAGCTGAAGACCCGCTTGCGGTACGGGCAGACGTGTCTGTCGACAACAAAGTCACCATCGGCGGCAAGGTCGATATCCAGGGCAAGGTGAAGCCGACCTTGCTTCCTGTTCCGGGGCTCTGATCAGCGGTTGCGGGGGGCCGCGCCGCTGCCAATGGTCAGCCCCTGCTCCCAGCGGTGGAGTTGCCGCAGTGCCAGGGCCGACAGTGCGGCAGTGACCAAGCCGGTGCTGCTCCAGCCGCTGCCCTGCTGGATGCCCACAAGCACGGCGGATCCCCAGAGCAGGGCCCAGGCCCAGGGGCGTGCCGCACGAATCCGCTTCAGCGCCGACGAGCAGCTGCGGCAATGGATGGTGTGGCTGTTGTATCGATCCATCAGCGCCGTGGTGCTTTGCCGTGGAGGTAGGGGTTGTCCTGCAAAGGGCTCGCCGCCGTTGGCGTTCAACCAGCGATGCAGCGCCGCCACGTAGACGTCTGCCGTTGTGGGCATGAAAAAACTGCGTTCCACGGCGGGGCTGCCGCCGGCTCGCTCCAGCACCCGTTCCTGCCAGTGCAGGAACACCTGATCGTCTTCCAGCACCTTGTGATTGCCGATGTGTTGCAACCAGCGGGGTCTTAATCCGATCAACAGCCGGGGGACGGCGGATTGGAACTGGAAGGGGAAGCGGGCGAAGAGGCGGCACTCGCCGCGGCGAATCGGAACGGCGTAGACCACCGTGAGAATTCGCCCGAAGCCCTTGGCGGTGAGGTCATGCCACATCAGCTGCGGGGCATGAAAGGTGGTGGATTGGGCGCCGAGTTTGCCCCGACGCGGCCCCTCCTCCCAGTGGGCCGTGAAGCCGCCGGCGTCTTCCCCCGTGATGGAAGCTTCCACCGGCGCGGCGTTCTCCCGTTTGCCGACGGTCTTGTGGTGGGTGAAGGGAACGTGGCTCACATCCAGCACGTTCTCCAGCAGGGTCACGGCATCCATCGGCAGATCCCGGAAGGTGTCCTGCACCGTCCAGCTGTCGGGGTTCTCCTCCAGGGCTGGCACCAGGGGGAGCTGACTGGGGTCCGCGGCGTCGGGGGCTCCCATCCACACGAACAGCAGCCCCTGCCCCGTGGCTGTGGGAAGGCTGGCGCAGCGGGATCGACGGTTGTTGGGCTGGGTGTTCTCAAGAGCCTGCGGCACGCGCTGGCACTGGCCGCCGCCGTCGAAACTCCAGCCGTGATACGGGCATTCCAGTAGCCCTTCCTCGTTGATCCGCCCTTCGCTGAGTGGCACCAAACGATGGGGGCAGACATCCGGGAAGACCCGCCAGCTCGATGCGGCGCGATCCCACCAGATCACCAGATCCCGTTCCAGCAGTGTGAACCGGCTCGGCTGATTGGGGTCGAGGTCCTGCTCATAGCTGATCGGCCACCACTGTTCGGTCCAGGTGGGGTGCATGGCAGGAGCATCAAGGCCGTCATGTTCGCTGGCCGGATGGCTTGGCTGCGGTGTTTCGCTTGTCATCCGTGCTTCTGACTGCCTCCCCCCCCACTGGACTTCTTACGGGTTTGGCACTAATCAGTTGCGCGATGAAAGTGCACCGCTGTTCCGTCGGCTGCAGCGACCTCCCCTGAACCTCCATGCCCCGTTTGACGCCCGACCAGTTGCTGCAGGAGCTCACCGGTGCTGAGGATCTGCTGATCGTGCAGGACCTTGACGGCGTCTGCATGCAACTGGTGAAGGATCCACTGACGCGGCGCATGGACCCGTCCTATGTGGATGCGGTCGCCGCTCTGGATGGTCAATTCGTTGTGTTGACCAACGGTGAGCATGAAGGGCGGCGCGGGGTGAACCGCCTCGTGGAGCAGGCCCTGGGGAATTCCGATCTCCCCAGACATGAGGGCCGTTATCTGCCAGGCCTGGCGGCTGGAGGGGTTCAGCTGCAGGATCGCTTTGGCGACTTGAGCCACCCCGGGGTCTCGCCGGCGGAAATGGCGTTCCTCGCTGCAGCCCCCACCCGAATGGAAGCTCTATTGATGGAGCGATTGCCCGGCCTGCTGCCGCAGCTGGGTGTGGATGATCTGGCCGAGGTGGCCAAAGCCGCGGTGTTGGACACCCAGGTGTCACCCACCATCAATCTCAACGGGATTTTTGAACTTGTCCCCGCTGATGTCAGCACTCAGCAGGCCCTGCAGACGATGCTCTCGGAGCTGATGCATCAGTTGCTTGCTGAGGCGGCAGGCCAGGGTCTGGAGGAATCGTTCTTCCTGCATGTGGCTCCCAACCTGGGCCGTGATGCGCAAGGTCAGGAACGGATCAAGCCCGCTGCTGCAGGTGATGTGGGAACCACCGACATTCAATTCATGCTTACCGGGTCCATCAAGGAGGCCGGCCTTCTGGTGCTGCTCAATCAGCACATCCAGCGCCGTTGGGGTGAATCTCCCTTGGGTGAGACGTTCAATGTGCGAACGGCTCCCCACGATCCCGAAGCGCTGTTGGCGTTGGTGCAGCAGCGCATCCCCGCGGAACGGATGCCGTTGCTGGTGGGTGTGGGAGACACGGTCACATCCACGGCATCGGCTGATGGCACGGGCTGGTTGAGGGGTGGCAGTGATCGCGGTTTCCTCAACCTGCTGCAGGACCTCGGTGCCTGGTGCGGTCGATCCAATCGCGTTGTCCTTGTTGACAGCAGCCATGGAGAGGTGGATCGCCCCAGCCATGCCGATCGGACTTTGCGAGGCATCACCGATCCGGAGGATCCCCTGCGGATTGACACGCTCATGCCCGATGGCCCGGAGCAGTACATCGCCTGGTTCCGTCAGCTTTCTGAGCGTCGCCGGGTGGGTTGAGCAGCTGCGCAGCAGCGGGAGCATCCGTTTCTTTCGCCAGGACATGTTCTGTCTGGAAGAATCAGCCTCATCCGCTTGGAGCCGGTGGCTGTTGTTGAGACCGTTTTCCCGCCCCTGAAGCGCGGACAGCTCACAACGTTGCAGGTCAATCTCGGCTACCGCTGCAACCAGAGTTGTGCCCACTGCCATGTCAATGCAGGGCCCACCCGCACCGAGATGATGAGTGCGGATCTGCTGACGTTGATTCCGCAGATCCTTGAACGGCATTCCATTTCCTGCCTCGATCTCACGGGGGGAGCACCGGAGTTGCACCCGGGTTTTCGCGCGTTGGTGCGCCAGGCACGTTCACGCGGCACCACCGTGATTGACCGCTGCAATCTCACGATCCTCAGCGAACCCGGCCAGGACGATCTGGCTGAATTCCTGGCGGAGCAGGGCGTTTGCATCACCGCCTCCCTGCCCTGTTACAGCGCCGAGAACGTTGACCAACAGAGGGGCGATGGCGTGTTTGAGCGCAGCGTTAGCGGACTGCGCCAGCTCAATGCCCTGGGCTATGGAACGGGTGATCCAAACCGGCAGTTGGATCTCGTCTACAACCCGCTGGGTCCGGTACTGCCTCCTCCCCAGCAAGCCTTGGAGGCGGATTACAAGAAGGTGTTGGGCGGGTTGGGAATCCGTTTCGATCGTCTGCTCACGTTGGCGAACATGCCCATCCAACGTTTCGCCAAGCAACTGGAACGCAGTGGAGATTTGCAGCGTTATCAGACCCTTCTTGAGGATGCGCACAACCCGGACAATCTGGGGGCTGTGATGTGCCGTCAGCTGATCAGTGTGGATTGGCAGGGCCATCTCTACGACTGTGATTTCAATCAGCAGCTCGGCCTGCCCTGCCCCGGTGAGGTGCGTCACCTTCGGGATTTGATCCACCTTGAAGCCGTTCCGGCGGATCAGCCCATCCACACGGCCCCGCATTGTTTTGGCTGCACGGCTGGCGCCGGGTCAAGTTGTGGCGGGGCGCTTCAGGGCTGATCAGCGCGTTATGGGCATAGTGGGTGGATCCTTGAAGAGGCCACCCCGTTGCAACGCATCTGTTTTGCGGTTATCGCGTTGATCGTGTCTGCGACATCGGCTATGGCCAGATCCCACGGCAAGCCCAAGCAGGCGATGTTCAAAACGCAGGCTGAAGCTGAGGCGGCGGCCCCAGGCTTTGGCTGCACCGGTGCTCACCAGATGGGTGAAATGTGGATGGTCTGCGACAAGCACGGTGAAGCGGATCACCAAGGAGCTCACTGATCCATGACTGAAGGCGGGCACTGCGGCAGCAAGCCGAAGCGGATCGCGATCGGCGTTGCTCCCCTCGGCACCATCTCCATCGGCATCGTGCCGATGGGGGTGATCTGCATCGGTGTGGTGCCTATGGGTGTGGTTTCGATTGGTGTGGTGGCGATGGGCGTGATCAATGCCGCCATCGTGGGGATGGGATTGGTGGCGGTTGGTGTCAACACCATGGGGGTGATCACCGCCGGCCCGATGAGCATGGGCTTGATTCAGATCCGCTCCACCACCAATCCCCGCTATCTGGCTTATCCCAGTCGCGAAGAGGCGGAGGAACAGGCGCGCCAATTGGGTTGTGAGGGTGTGCATCGCATGGGCGATCGCTACTGGATGCCCTGCAACGAGCATCCTCAGTAAGCAGCCCGCGCTTCCGCTTCACAAAAGCTTCGGAAGACTTCTGTTGCTCACGCCTTTTCAGAGGCTGTGCTGCTGGCTTCAGTGTGTGAAACAGGGCGCATCTGATGTCACCATCGTCGCCACGCCAACGTCTTCAAACCCTGCTGAGTGCCCGATGGTTGGAGATGGGTGAAGTGTCATTGATCCATCACCGCCAGGTTCAGATCTTGCTGAACACGTTGAGACGCGAAAAGGAACTGGTGTCCGTTCAGCTGATCGAGCTTCTGGTGGCTGATCTCTACGACAAGGAATTTCGTGCCGAATGATTCCGGTGATGCGATCTATCCCTGACATTTGGGGCAAATCGCACGCACATTCAGGCTCGACTCAATCAACTGAAAACCAACATGGGCAGCGGCGGCAGCTCCTGCTGCCAGCACGGGTTCACTTTCGAATTCCTCGGTGCGGCCGCAGCGGATGCACACCACATGGTGATGTTGGCGGTGATCGTCAACGGCAAGCTCGAAGCGTCGACCCCCTTCGCTGAGCTCCAGTTCCTGGAGCAGACCCATATCGGCCAGCAGGCGCAGGGTGCGATACACCGTTGCCAGAGACACCTTCATCTCAAGGGCTGCCAGCTGCTGGTGCACCTCTTCGGCACTGAGGTGGCAGCCGGACCCACAGCGCTCGAACAGCTCAAGAACCCGTTTGCGCTGCGGGGTCAGACGGCGACCGTCCTGATGCAGCCCCTGCTGCAGGGTGATGTCCGTTGCGGCAGGCGCGGAGGACGATGTCACAGCTTCTCCTCGCTCATTCTCAAGAGTAGGCCTTAATGAGAGTGATGTCTCGCCCTCAGGATCAGGCCCCTCGTCGGATCCCAACGGTCGCCGATGAGGACGATGAATGTTGGTGATAGCGTCCGCCGACACTGTTGTTCTGGTCGATGGAAACCCACGTCCTCACCTTCACCATCACCAAGTCATTTGCCGAATGGGTCGCCACCTATGACGCATCCCTGCCGCTTCAGAAAATCGCTGGCATCACCTCGCTCTACCGGGGTGTCAGCAAGGACGACCCCAGCAAGGTCTGCGCGGTGATGCAAGCCGCTCCCGGGGTGATGGAGCAATTCATCGCCGACAACACCGACATGATCGCGGCTTCGGGGCACGTGATTGAGAGCACCGTGAGTCAGGTGTTCGTCGCCAGCTGATGGCCTGGCGTCCTGCCCGGGCCTGGACCAGCCAACACCCGGTGGCCGGTTACCGCCATTTCGAGCTGATCACGCAAGGCGGGCGTGGTCCGCAGCGATGGGTTGAGTTGGCGGCTGTGCTGGCTCCGTCGCATCGCGAGCGGGTGCTCTGGAGTGAGCTCAAGGATCCAACCCGCTGGAGCAGCGGCTGGCAGTCCATTCCGGAGAGCGATGAGGATCCTTCACCTCAGTGATCCACACCTGGTGGCGGCTGATCAGGGGCAGGTGCGCGGCCGGCCTGCCCTGGCTCACTTCGAGCGAGCTCTCCAGCTTGGTGGGGCCTTGAACCCCGATCTGATGCTGGTGACGGGGGACCTTTGCCAGGACGAAAGCTGGGGTGGCAATGCCCGGCTGCTGCTCGATCTGACGCCAGATGGAGCCGTTCAGCACCGGGTGCTGCGCTACAGCAGCATCTGAATTCAGCCCATTCCCTTCTGCGACTCGCGGAAAGCCTTGAGTTTGTCGATGTCCTTCTCTTCGTCGATGGAGTAGTCCGTCAGGATCAAGGCCTTGCCGATGGTCCCGAGGGCGTATTCGATCCGGTCGAGGTCGCGGCGTCCGTCGTCATCCAGTCGTGCTGCACGAATCACCTCAGGGCGCAGCTGGTCGGCCAACTGCTCTAGCGCCGCTGCGATCGCTTTGGCCTGCTGGAGCGCCGCGGAGTCACCCATGAATCCTGAACAGATGCAATCTGACGACTCTGACAGTTCCCCTCAGAATCCTTTGGCCGTGGGTCGCTGACTCGAGAGCGAAACGTTGCCCAGGGGTTGTTGCTGGGCGGCGGGCTGCTGCATCGCTGTGGGTGGAACACCGGGGGCCGCCACCACATTGAATGCCAGCGACCAGCGTTCCCCGTCCCCGCGGAAGGGCATCACCGAATGGGGTTGCCAGGCCGGAAACACATAGAACTCACCGGGCACAGGCAGCACATAGTGCGCCATGCCGGTGCGGAACGATTGAATGTGCCAGTCTTCCGGGCCGTGGAAGCAGAGTTGGCCATCAAAACTGTTGGCGTTGATCTGCGGTGGGACCTTCAGAAAGATCACTCCGGAGAAGCTGCCGCCATGGGTGTGGGTGGGGTTGTAATCACCGGCGGTCTGGCAATTGAGCCAGAGATTAATCATCTGCAGGCGGTAACGACCGGGAACCCAGGGGCCGCGACCCTGGGGAGGCTGACGGTCCATCACATGGCGGATCCAGCGATCACATGCCGGCAGCAGGTGGTTGTTGCTGAGCTCCTGCACGCCGGGTTGATCAGGTCTCAGTTCGCGCTGCTGACGCAGTTGACCAGCCAGCTTCGCTGATGCATCGGGGCTGGACTCGGGATGGGCGAGCACGCTTTCGCTCAGCGCAGTCAGCTGTTGGAGCAGAGGATCCGGAAGGGTGCCCCGAAGGATGGAGCGGGGAAACAGATCGAGAACGTCCACCAAGGCTTGGCCTGCTGCAGGCCATCGTGGCAGCCCCAAAGTGGGTGCACCGTTCATGACGATCCTGATGCTGCGCCACGTCCTTCTGGTGCCTGTGCTGCTGGGGAGTTGCGTCGCTGCAACGGCCGCTGATCTCCCTGGGCAACAGGGGCCCACAACAGCGCTGCTGCAGGGCGGCCCACTGCAGCTCAGCACCCGTCGTACGGCCGAGCTGTTCCCGGACGGCAACCGCATCTGGAAGGTTGAACTGCATCGAGGCCCGCGCTTGTTGGCCAGCTGGCCAGCGGCCAGTGGTGTGGCCCGGCGTCAGAGTGCTGATCGTCGCTGGAGCCCCGGCAATGCAGCCCCTTTGCCCGCTGGTGAGTACAGCCTGGGGCGTCCGGAACCGTGGGGGCATGATCTCTGGTTTGACCTGAGCCCTCGCTTCGACACGACCCGAAGTGCACTGGGCATCCACCGCTGTTACCCCGGCACGGGTTGCATCTGCATTCCCGAGCGGGCTGATATCGATGCGCTCGCCAGTTGGGTCAAGGCCACTGGGATTCGCAGCCTGAAGGTGGTGAACTGATGCGACAGCCTTGACGTGCAGCTGTCCCAAATTCGGTCTCGAACGGAATTTGTGAGTGTCGAAAAATCGTCGCTGACAGTCCTGCAATCTCGTTCCTTTCGGCTCATTGTACGTGGGCCAAGCCGCTAAGGGGCTTGGAAGCCGGGCCGAGCGATGCCCGACGGGAACTGCGATTTGGCTTCGGCATTGGCTGAGGTCAAATCCGTTCGTTATTAAGACATTTGGGTGTGTATCCCCTAATACCGATCCGTCCGTCAACGTACTTTCGTGGTCGAATCACTCCGGTAGTGCATCACCGTCGACCTCACAACATTCTTTGATCACGACACGTTTGAGTGGCCTGGAGCACCGACGTTCCTCTTAGAGCTCCTTACAAGGAAGGCAAACCATCGGCTTGATCGGATTCATGGACGTCAGCATCTGGATGCTCGTCGGATTCCTGCTGGCGGCCTATTCCGTGGTGGCGAACGATTCGCTCCAGACCCTCGGCACTTATCTCTCCTCCAACCGGAAACGCACGCCGAAGCCCGTTCAGATGCTGTTCATTTGCACGGTCACCTGTGGAGTGCTGCTGTTGGGCTGGTTCCTCAACAACGGTGATCCCACCTGGGGGCGCCTCAGTGTGCCTGGCAAGGAGTTTCCTTGGCCCGAGGCGTTCACCTGGGTCTACGTGATTCCAACGCTCGCTGTTGTGGCCTTGACCCAGTGGGGAGCACCGGTGAGCACCTCATTTCTGGTGTTGTCATCGTTCATGCCAGCCAACATCGGCACGCTGCTCAGCAGCTCGCTGACGGGGTATGGCCTCGCCTTCGGCGTGGGTCTGGCGGCCTATGGCCTGGGGTTGTGGTCGCTGGAGCGCTGGGTGTTCTGTCGTTCCCAGGACGGCAAAGACCCCAGCAAGGTCTGGTACGGCCTGCAGTGGTTCTCCACCGGCTTCCTCTGGTGCATGTGGCTGGTGCAAGACCTGGCCAACATTTTCGTGTTCCTGCCGCGCCAGTTGGACCTCGTCCCGATGCTCATCTGCACGCTGGTGATCTGCGTGGGCCTCTGTGTTCTGGTGGCCACCGGGGGAGGGCCGATCCAGGCCGTGCTCCGTACAAAGACCAACAGCTCCGATTTGCGTTCAGCCACGCTGATTGATCTGTTGTTCGGTCTTTGCCTGCTCTACAAGGCCTTCATCTCCAGCTTCCCCCTCAGCACCACTTGGGTGTTTCTGGGGCTGATCGGCGGCCGTGAGTTGGCCCTGCGGATCAAGCAACAAACATCAGATCTCCCGTTCACCAACAGTGAGGGGGGCAGTCTGGCCAAGGTCATCGGCACGGATCTCTGGAAAGCCGCCGTTGGCGTTGTGGTGAGTGTGGTGATCGCCCTCAGCATTCAGCCCCTCGCTCAGCTCACCGCAGGCTGACCCCAGTGGTCAGCGCTCTGATCCATGGCTAGGTCAGAGAGGGATGAGCCTCTCCATGGCCCGTTGTGTTGTCTTTTCGCTGTTGCTGCCCTGGTTGGTGGGCGGGTCTGGCTTGGCCAGACCTGAGCCGCAGCTCAGCGCCAGGCAAACCATCCTCGAGGCGAATCGCCACCTGATTGCCGATGGCTGGCGTCCCGCGCCGGAAAAAAAGCCAACGCCTGAGGAGCGGCGCTGGGCCTCTGTAGCTCTCGAGAGCCTTTCGGCCTGTTCCGGCACGGGCGTTGGCTTCTGCCGCTTTGATTACCGCCGAGATCTACAGCGGCTGTCGGTGGTGACGGTGCCCAGTGAACCGGGCCGGCCGTCGGTTGGTCGCGTTGAGCGTTGGTGGTGATCAGGGGTTCAGCGGTTGCTCTTGCCAGAGCGTGTCCGCGCTCCAACGCGTGCGTTGATGGGGATGGGGGCCGAGGTTGAGCCGCTCAACGCTGATCACCTGCAGCTTCAGCACCACGAAATGCTCTGGCAGCGGTGCAGTTTCAGCCAGTTGATCAGGGAAGGCCGCCGTGGGTTCCAGTGGATCCGCCGGGGTAGGCCAGCCCCAGACAGCTCGTCCTGTGTCGGAGAGCTTTTGCCAGCGCTGCTGGCAGAGCTCAGGTTGTTCGGTGGCTTTGATCAACGTCACCTTTCCCCGCAGGCGGTACTGCTGGCGAGCTTTGGGGAACAACCAGCACAGTTCAGCTGCTCCGTCGTTGGCAAGTTCCGTCACCTTCTCGCTGCGCTGATCGCTGAACAGTTCGAGCTGGTCTGCACCGGCCCAGCCGCGGAACACCAGGGTTCGCACCCGAGGTGCGCCATCGCGTCCTGTTGTGGCCAGTTGCACCCAGCGGGCTGCAACGGAGCGTCCCTCCCGCTGCATGGCCGCGCGCAGCAGAGGTCTCCAGGGGGGCATGGCCCGAGTGATGGGCTCAGTGATGGCCCCAGAGATTTCCTCAGTCATGGAAGGTCGAACAAGCGAGCCTGCTCGGCAGCAGCACGCACCACGATGGCGTGGCGCTGCACCAGGGGAGCGAGAGCGTCGTAGCCTCCGCCGATCACCGTTGCGGTTGGAATCCTGCGGCGCAGACAGGCATCGAGCACGAGTCGATCGCGCATCTTTAATCCCTTATCGCTGAGGGCGAGTCGGCCGAGCCGATCATCGCGATGGGGGTCGACGCCCGCGTTGTAGAGCACCAAGTTCGGGGCGATGCTGTCCAAGGCATCGGGCAACCGGTCGGCAATGGCAGCGAGATAGTCGTCATCGCTGGTGCCGTCGGCGAGGGGGATGTCGATATCCCCGTTCACTTTGCGCAAGGGAAAATTGCTGGCGGCGTGCACCGAGAGGGTGGTCACCCTGGGGTCGTGTTGAAAGCAGGCTGCCGAACCATCCCCTTGGTGCACATCGAGATCCACGATCAGAATTCGCCGCACCTCCCCTGTTCCCAGCAACACCCGAGCGGCGACCGCACAGTCGTTGAAGATGCAGAAGCCACTCCCGAAGCCGGGGTGGGCGTGGTGGGTGCCGCCCGCCAGATGAGAGGCCAAGCCCCGCTTGAGAGCCAGTCGTGCCGTCAACAGGGTCCCGCCCACGGCAAGCCAGGTGCGCTGCACCAAAGGCCGCGTGGCCGGCAGCCCGATGCGACGTTGCTCCGGTCGGGTCAGGTGATCACGGCTGAAGGCTTCGTGATAGCTGCGTGGATGAACGCTCTCAAGATCTCTGCGGGAGATGCTCAAGGGCCGATGCACCTCGTCGGCCTGCACGACCCCCTGCTCCAGCAGGAGTTGATGCAGCAGCCGGAACTTCGCCATTGGAAAGCGATGGGTGCTCGGCAGCGGCGCGGAGTAGTGCGGGTGGTAAACGACCGGAAGCGGCAAGGGGTTGTCTCACCCGGGATGGCTCAGCCCCATTCAAGGGTCAGGCAGGCTGTTGGTGCAGCAACCAGTCGTTGAAGCCGCTGGTGTTCAGTTCGCTGATGCAGCTCTGCAGTTTGCGCAGATGGCTTTGCTTGATCTGGGTGAGTCGCTGCCCTTCCGGGGTTGTGGGCCCGACGCGGATGCGCTGCTGATTGAGCAGATCCATCTCGCGGTCGAGATGTTCCATCAGGTTGAGCAGGGCGTAGCCCTGCTTGATCTCCTGCGCGCTGAGCTGCCTAGCGAAATGAACCATTGGGCAGCCCTTAAGGATTGCTTAATCATCCCATGATGAGGCGCGCTGGACTCATGAAGGGGTCTTGGTCAGTGTGTGAGGGGTGCCTCGTTCCCCGAATGAAGTGTGATGGCAGTGGTCTTGTGAAGGATGACCAGGTTGTGGTGAGGCGTCCCCAGGTGTGACTGGCGTTTGCGCTGCTGCTTCGGCCCGGACTGGTTAAGGTCCGCAGAAATGGGGACATGACATGGGTGACTACACGACAGCGATATGGGTCACCATTGGCCTGACGGTCGCCCTCACCGTTCCTGTCGTTTGGCAATTTCTGCAGCCCAACGATGATGATTTCGGTGATCTCACCCGCAGAAAGTGAGCCAACATGACGCGGTCACCATCCGTTGCTGGCAATGGACGGGTGAAACAGCACTCGAGGACATGGTTCTCGGGGTTGACGAACGTGCTGTTCGTGACGGGATCAATGTGCTTACGTCCGACGATTTCGATGCCTGTCTGGCCATCGTGGTCTGTCGCATCGGGCCCAATTTCTATGCGCACCTCTCGCAGGTGGCGGGGCATTACAAGGGTGACGCCAGTGGCATCTGGGACCGCAGTCGCGGTTCCGGTGCTTCCGAAGGGACGGCCTATGAGGTCAAACCTCTCACGCGCATTCATCGTGTTCCCGAGGCGTTGATCGGTCCCGACTCCCCCGAGGGCATTGCTGTGTCCCATCGGGTGCTGTCATGCACTATCTGCTCGACATGGGATAGGCGAAGAGATTCGTTGTAGAGGCTTCAAGCCATCTCCGTCTTCCCTAATTGATTTGGGTTCCGGTTCTGGAGAGATCTGGATGGCATGACAGCAGTCCGCCCACGATCGATCTGCACCCTTCAGTTTTTCTCGGCAGCTCCACAGATCAACTGGACGACCACCGTTCTGTTGATTGAAATGAGTGACGCCAATCCAGCCCATGAATCAACGACCTATCAAGGGCGGCATAGCCATCCCGCGTTGGCTTGATGGGAGTTGGAGTGGATGGCCACACTCCAGTTCATGAGTAAAAGGGTTTATTTCTTAGTCTGCTACAGGCTTGAGGTGCCTGTCAGTTGTTGGGGCGGTGGAAGGGGGCTGCGGACGACTCGAGCTTGGCGTGGGCCTTGTCTGCCTTTCTCAAGATCTTCTGAGCTTCATCGCGGGTCAGGCACTCCTCAGCGGCGAGCTGGAGGGACTCGAGGCGTGAGTGGGCGGTGCTTGTCTTCATCTCTTCATAACCTATTAATAACCTTTTATCGCAAAACGCCTGCAATATCAAGCGTTTCAACCAAAAAAATGGGATCTGTCAGAGCTTGGCGACGGCCAATGGGGTGAGGAACGTGTGATTTCAATGGATCGTTCTGCCCCATTGGCCTGATCGATTCAGTTGCAGCCGAACACGCCAAAGGTGATCTGGCTCACGATCCCGTGCCCCGTCAGAGCTTCCGTCAGCACGCCCACCACAAAGCCGATCATGGCGGCGCGGCCATTGAGGAGTTCTGCTCGTTCGAAACGCTCGCTGCGGATTTGAGCTGCTGCGGCGCTTTGGAACCAGTCGTCGTTGGGAGTTGAAGAAGCCATTGCTCGTAGGAAAGTTTCGAAATGTTAAGGCCCTTGTAACGGTTTGTAAATGGGTGGCGCTTCGGCTCCCTACGAAGCATCACCAATTGCTGCCAAGTAGCTCGGTCCGTAGCCAGACCGGATGTAGGTGCAACCGCTCCAGTCATGTCAACGTCGCGAAACCGAGCCCACAGCCGCTTCTCCTCCCGTCGAATCGACCAGGAGCTGCAGGGGGCTCAAGACGCTTTGATTGCTTTTGAGGGTTATGGCTCCAATGGACCAATGCTGCATGCCTCGGCGTTGCAGCGGCCTGCTGGTCGGCGCTCAGGCACCTGGCTCGACAAGCTTGTCGAGCCGATTCATCAACTCCTGGCTGCGTTCAGTCGTCGGAATTGAATGAACGGGTGGTGCGAACACCGCGTTGTTGATTCCTTCGTTGTTGGGATCCAACGGCCAGGTGGTGAAGTTCCTCTGGATTCAATGGACGCACTGCAGACATCAGTGCCTCATCAGTCCAATAGTCGGAACTATCGAGAACTCCCAACCGCAATGGGCAGGATGGGCCAGAAATCATGGCTTCTCCTTTAAGGATGTCTTCAGCATGAAGCATCACAATTCCGAGGGGTTTGGACCTCCTGCTCCAGATTTAGTGTCTCCTCGAGGCGGGCTCCCTTGCACTGGATGCGGTGCTGCTGTTGCGTTATCTGGCCACTTCACGCATGTTCACCAGAGTCTTAAGTGAGTGTTGACGTCCACTACATCTGGTGTTTGGTGGGTATTATTTTTTCATTGCATCAAAGATTGGTGCAGATCGTCGGGTGATGGGGATTGCCTTGGCTATTGAGCCGCTCCAGGGATGGAGCGGTTTTTTGTCTGCACCGAACGATTTATACCCTTGGTGCCCTGTGGATCAAGTCCGCTGCGGCTGGATCAGGTCAGCTGTGCATCTGCACCTTTATGCCTTGCGTTGTTTTGCTGCACGAATTGTCTTCTACCGCTTAGCGCCATTGTTCAGGGCAGAGTCTTTGATCAAGAAAGTTAGTCCTAGCCAGCCAATCTGGCTTGCCGAATCGATTCAAAATCGATACCCATCACTTTGGTTAGAACGAGGTATCCGCCCCAAGCGACAACGTTGAGGCCAAGGGCCCAGAGATAAAGCGTGCGTCTGGCTTGGGTTGAGTCATCGCTCATCGGTTATTTCCGGTTCAACAGGCACCAGGCACCATAAAGGGCAAGGCCAAGCAGGATCCAGGGAAAGATTGCGCGCAGCAGTGTTAATCCAATAAGGACGACCACAAGTGTGATCGCAGATCGCTTCACCATGGCTTTGCTGCTGTCAGTCATGAACTGCCAGCGAGGAATCAAGGCCATTACAACAACGATGCTGAACAGCGTTCTAGGAGACTTGGACGCAAATTGCCAACCTTTCTATCAGGCTGGTCAGTTCGCCATTCAAGGCTTTGGTTGGATGCCTGTTACGTCGCTGTTTTTGCTTCTGATGAATCAGCTTGCGGCTTCAGCAATCGTATTCGAGATGAGATTTCTGCTCACGCTTGCCAAAATCGGCCTCTTTCATCTGTGATTCGTCATAAGCCCAGTCGCTGTAAATCCTTGATTCTGAAAAGCTCTTTTTAAGACGAAGTGCAGTGATGCGTTGGCCAAGTAGTTCGAATGACCACTTTGCTGCTGAAAGAACCTTGCCCATGACACCTCTTTGCAACTCTACTCATGTGATAGCCCATGGATATCAATTGAACATTGGTGCATATGCTCATTGAGGCTCGGTTTGATTCAAGCCTCCTCGACGGAATTATTGGCGTTTTGTTTGATGCCCTGTTGGCGTCGACTTGATTCACAGTTCCGGCACTCCTGTTGATCCAAGCCAAAGAAATTGAGAGGTTTGATGTCACCACAGCTGATGCACTGACGTCCCTCTGCTGGGGGGGGCTTCAAAGGCCATGGTGGTCACTCCTTGGTGTTGATCGGCGTTGGCTTGATCCGTTCTGACAACGCCTGGGGAGACCATAGGCGCCTCTGTTGATGGCACTGGGGGCAGTCCCCTCTCAGGCTCGAGTGCATGTGACCACAGTGCGCACAACAAATCAGTGCCATGGCTGTTGTTGCTGATGCACCACGCTGATTGTTCAGATCGAATCAGGCATCGGTGTTTGTCCCTAGTTCGATCCCAAGGTTTGGCGGTTCTCAGGATTGATCAAAGATCTTTTGCAGGGTAGTTCGCTCGTTTTGAAGCGAATTTGCCCTCATGGGTTTGCCCAGTGGCCTTGGCTGCCGGGGTCGATTCAAAAAGACCTTGCTGAGCCACCAGAGCTGAAGCCCGACAAACGCCAGGGCCAGTAGTGCCAGTTCAGTTGCCCCTTGCATCAGTAGTGCTTTCCGCGATTGTCGATGGCGTCTGATTTAAAGCACTCCAACTCTTCGGGTGTATGCAACGGAGGTTTCTCCCGTTGGCCAGCCCATCGCCGAAGCAGCTGCAGCAATCGTTTCATCCCTTTAATGATGGTTCATCAAAGCCATGTGCCATCAGGCTATGGCAATCCCGATTTCATTCGAAATCGGGATTGATTAATGTCATTGGATCTAGGCTTGTCCGAAGCAGAACAGTTTGTTTCTCGTGACCTTTAAAGAGCTTGTGGCCAGTTTCAACAAACAAGGCACGAGCTGGGAAGAGCTTTGTCTTGAAATCAGGTGTGAGAGCTGTTTTGCATCGGTTTTTGATGAAGTGAACGAGCAAATGGGCTCTTCAAGTGATGTACTTGCTCGGCTTGCCGATGAATTTCCCAATCACTACAAGAGTTATGCCAAGGAGAGGGGCCTGGTTCAGCCGTGACCAATCAGCCTTGATCAAGAGGTGTGAGAGAGGCAGTAGGTCGTGACACCACCCACCAAATCAAGCAACCACGCCCGAAGAGGTCTCCCTCTCACCTTCAAACCCTAGTTGTGGCTCGGGCCTCCGTCAGCCCCGGGTTCACCGAGAGGCAGCCAAGTTCGCTTTCGCTGCTTTTAGGGCTTCCTCGCAGGCCGCTCGGTCTTCGCTGTCGATGTCACCCTGACTGCCGTTCAAGCGTGCCTCCAGGAAGGCGATCTCATCAATCCAGTAGGCCCTGTCTTTGCCTTGTTGTTCAGTCACGCGTTTGGAAAGGTGCCAGTCCATCGCACCCTTCATAGAGGAATGCTGCCCAGGCGGCTGCCACCACTGTCTGGTTTGTTCATCGCTTTGGGCTTGTGCGCTTAGAGGACGCAGACTGGGTGGATCTGAAGAAGGAGCGCATCGCTATCGACGAGACGTCTCCAGTTACGCCCATGACCGCGCTGGTCATCGATGCCGATGGGCATCTGACGTACATGGGTGAAGACGGATGCCGCCGGCAGATTGTTGGTGATCCAGAGCTCTTGGCGCGTCTGCAACAGCTGCAGGAGAAGGACTGTACTGATGGCGATGGCGATTGGCAGTTGTAGTTGGTCTCGCCAGATCTCCCAAGATCAGCCGAAGATTTCTTCTTTCTTCGGAGCTGAATGAGTCTTTTGACCGATGGGCTGTTTTGTTCGCTTTCCTTATGACGAGCAAAGCCATCTTGAAGTCATGGAAACAATGTTTTTCGTTGGCGTGAATGCGGGGCTTCTGATCCTGCTGATTTTTGGTCTTGTATCTGCCAAAGCCAAGATCAAGGCCGGCCGTAAAGAGATCATCTGAGCCACCAACGAAACCGGTTTCATTGCTGGTAGGGGCAAGAAAAAACTCCGGCGCGTGACGGCACCAGGAATCTCTTCATCACGAAGATCAAAGTCCTGTCGATTCGTTCAGGGCTTTTCCTCGGTGGTCGTCAGAGCTGCCAATGCTCTTTCGATTTGTTCAATCTCCTCTTTTTGGCGTATGCCATCGCCCTTGTATGGGGGGGAAGCGGGTTGTCGTTCAGAGTCCTAAACCCAATCATCTGAATACTTTGTCTTGGTGGCGCTCAGTTCACGGATGTCTTCTGTGAGGTGCTGTGCTGCCCACATGCCTCTGACGACTTGGCAGACACCTTCCTGGTCGCAAACCCTGTAGTACTCGAAGCCCTCTGGAGCGGTGGTGAGTCTGGTCTTGGTTCCTTTCATGTTCTTGATCTCCGCTGATCCAACAAATAGACAACAAGATGAGTCCCGACTAGGCGAATTGAGACAAAGAGTTCGGCTTGTTACAAATCCTTGGATGGCTTAACAGGCGCAATTTCAATTCAGGCCCTTGGCGCGATGTGGGTGGCCAGGTCAGTGTTGAGTCAGTTGATATGGCCGTTGTCCACCTCTGCGACCTGGACGAGGGTGGGACCTTGGGATCTCTGGCGCCACCGCGTAGTGAGAAGCACGTTCAAGCAGCTTGCTTGAGCAGGGAGAGCAATAAAAAAACCGCCCCTTGCGGGACGGTTTAAACACCAGCTGGGAACTGGTTTTTGATCGCATCGGGGAGACAGGATTCGAACCTGCGGCATCTTGCTCCCAAAGCAAGCGCGCTACCAAACTGCGCCACTCCCCGGCGCACACAGAGATTAGCGGTCAGCGTGCAGCTGTTCAGCCAGGTTGACGCCGCTGCTAATCGCTCCCTCCGCTCTGCCGAAGCCAGGCCCTGCGATCCAGTCGCCACAGAACCCAACGGCGCTTGTGGGGCACCACTGCAGTTCTTGTGGCAAGGGGTTGTTGAGGGGCCGTGAGGCGCCCCAGCGCATCACACCCAACGGCGTCGCCTGGTTCAACGCAGCTGAAACAACCGGCAGGGCTTGCAGCAGTTCGGGCAACAGCTCCACAAGGCGCTGTTGCTCCTGAGCCAGCAGGTGCCCCTGGCTTTCGGGCGTGATTGCTTCCCCGGAATCCAATCCATGCACCACAAGCCCCCAGCGTCCATCGCTTTGCGGCTGCAGCACGAGGCGTTCCACCTTCCAGCGCGCCTTGGCGGCGTCGTCCAACCAGATCTGAGCGGGCAGTTCCTCAGCGTTGAGCGCTAGCACGCCCAGATCCACCATCAGGTTCCAGCGCACTTCGGCTTGGCTGTGTTGCAGCAGGCTCAATGCCTTGTCGAGGTCGTCATCCACGCCTTCTGCAACGGCTGTGCGCAGGGGTACGTCATCCCAAGCCAGCATCTTCAGTGAGCGGGGATGGGCCAGCAGGGTTCCACTGAGCACAAGGCGCTTGGCCCTGAGGCTCCAGGTTCGATCCTCGTTCTCCAGCAGCCAATGGTCCTTGCGGTGCTCCAACCAGCGCACACGGGTTTCGAATTGGCGGCTCAGTTGCGCGGTGCCAGCCGTATCGAGAAGCGCCTCGCAGATGCTGGCCATGCTGGGAACACCATGCCACCAGCCACCATTTGGCCTGGCGTCTGGGCTGTTGGCAGGCGACAAACCGGCTTCGACATCGAGCGAAAGCACAGCTCGCTTGTCCCGCTGAAGCACACCCGCTGCCCGCAATGGCTTCAGTAGTGGATTCATGCCCTCCGGCATGGATTCACTGAGGTTGAACCCCGGTGCTCCATGGTTGAGCAGCCAGCCACTTTGGTCGCGTCTCCTGCGGGTGGCCGTGCGTCCACCTGGCCCCCGGCCGGCCTCGATCAAAGCGATGTTGAGTTCGGATCCCAGCTGCTGGAGCCGGCCAATCAGGCTGCAGCCAGCAAGCCCTGCACCGATAACGGCGAGATCAACCTCAGCCACGTCTGCTGAAGCCTCTGTCGCCGATCACATCCAATAGCGCTCTGCGGCCACTCGAGAAAACAAACCACCCAGCAATGCCAGAAGAATCGTGACGCCAAAGAATGCGAAATACGCCATCTGAACTGTTGGCCTGATCAGAGATTCACGGCTTTCTAACAGCCGCTCGGTCGTCGGCTCAGTTGAGTCACGAGACGACATCAAATCGTGGATATGGGTCGCCTGAGATTCGAACTCAGGACCAGCCGGTTAAAAGCCGGATGCTCTACCGCTGAGCTAGCGACCCGTGCCCGCTTGGGCATGCCATTTCGGCACCAAATGAGGTTATCACTCAGGTCGCCGGGGAGACTGGTGGCTGCTGAACCATGGCCATGACTGGCTCCAAGCCCTGGCTCGATCCCCAGATTGATGCCAATGCCTGGGTTGCTGAATCCGCCGTCGTGATTGGCAATGTGCAGATGGCAGCGGGCAGCAGCCTCTGGCCCACGGCCGTTGCGCGCGGAGATCTCGAGCAGATCAGTATCGGAGCGGGCAGCAATGTTCAAGACGGTGCCGTGCTCCATGGCGATCCCGGACAGCCGGTTCGCCTCGGTGATGACGTCACCGTGGGGCACAGAGCTGTCATCCACGGCGCCACGCTCGAGGATGGATGCCTGGTGGGCATTGGGGCCATCGTTCTCAATGGCGTCACCGTCGGTGCAGGCGCCCTGGTGGCTGCTGGTTCTGTTGTCACCAAGGATGTGCCTCCCGGAACCCTGGTGATGGGCGCGCCAGCGGCGGTGAAGCGGGAGTTATCACCTGAGGCGATTGATGAACAGCGCTGCCATGCCCGGCGCTACGCGCAATTGGCGGCATCCCACGCCCAGATCAGGCCTTGAACGCACTCCTCTGATTGCTGCGAATTCGATCAGCTTTCAAGGAAGGTCGTGGGATCAACGGAGAAGTCCGTAAGATCAGCGACACAGATTTCCGTTTTCAAGAATGGTCCGAGTTGCCATCGGTCTGGTCCTCATCCTGGTGATCGTCGGTTACTCGGCCTTCAGCGTGATCACCACGGGCCAGGTTCTGGGTATCGATGCCCGCCTGTTCCTAGTGGTTGCCCCGATCTTGGCCGCCGTCAGCTGGGCTGCTTTCAACATCGGCCGTGCGGCTGTGGGTCAACTGCAGCTGATGCTCAAGCGCAGCCGCGCCTGATCCAGGCAAGCGAGCTTCGTAGGCTGAAGGCTGCTTGATGCAGCCGATTGTTTCAATCTCCCCATGTCACCGTTCTTGGTGCCGGTCTGGCCGGCACAGAGGCTGCTTGGCAGATCGCCCGAGCAGGTGTTGCGGTCACTTTGGTGGAGATGCGTCCGATTCGACGCTCCCCTGCGCACCACAGCGGTGATTTCGCTGAATTGGTTTGCAGCAATAGCTTTGGCGCTCTGAGCAGCGACCGTGCCGCTGGCTTGCTGCAGGAGGAACTTCGCAGGCTTGGCTCTTTGGTGATCGGCACGGCCGACACCCATGCCGTGCCGGCCGGCGGAGCCTTGGCCGTGGATCGCGGTCGCTACAGCGCTGCCCTCACTGAAGCTCTCGACCAGCATCCTCTGGTCACGATCGAACGGCGTGAGCAGCAGGCTCTACCGCCGGAGGATGTGATCACCGTTTTGGCGACGGGGCCGCTCACGAGTGAACCGTTGGCGGAGGATCTGCGCCATTTCACCGGCCGTGCCGACTGCCACTTCTTTGATGCGGCCAGTCCGATCGTGCATGGGGACAGCATCGATCTGTCGGTGGCCTTCCGCGCCAGCCGCTACGACAAGGGGGATGCCGACTACATCAACTGTCCGATGGACAAGGAGCAGTACCTGGCGTTTCGCCAGGCCCTGCTGGAGGCGGAACAGGCGGAACTCAAAGACTTCGACAAGAACGACGCCACCTTCTTTGAAGGCTGCCTGCCGATTGAGGAGTTGGCGCGTCGTGGTGAAGACACCATGCGTTATGGCCCCCTGAAGCCGATCGGGCTCTGGGATCCCCGTTGGGGCGATGTGAACGATCGCGATGTGCGCCGGGCCAAGCGCGCCTACGCGGTGGTGCAGCTACGGCAGGAAGACAAGGACGGGCGCCTCTGGAATCTGGTGGGTTTCCAGACGAATCTCAAATGGGGTGAGCAGAAGCGAGTTCTGCAGATGATCCCCGGGCTGGGCCAGGCGGAATTCGTGCGCTTCGGGGTGATGCACCGCAACACCTTCCTGGAGTCGCCGCAGCTGCTGCAGCCCACCCTGCAGTTCCGCCAGCGCCCCAACCTCCTGGCGGCAGGCCAGATCACCGGCACCGAGGGCTATGCCGCCGCCGTGGCCGGTGGCTGGTTGGCCGGCACCAATGCGGCCCGGCTGGCCCTGGGCCTGGAGCCCATTGATTTGCCGGCCACCTGCATGAGTGGAGCCCTCACCCATTTCGTCAGCGAGGCACCAACGGCCAAGTTCCAGCCGATGCCCCCCAACTTCGGTTTATTGCCGGAGCTGCCGGAACGCATTCGCGACAAGCGAGCGCGCTATGGCGCCTACCGCGATCGTGCCCTGCAGGACTTGGAGCCGATGCGGGCCCTCCAACCCCAGACCGTGATGGCATGACAACCCCTGCGGAGGCTCGCCGGATCGAACAGCGCTCCCTGCGCTTCGGGGTTGGAGCCAACGCAGTGATGGCCCTGGCTGGGTTTTCCGCCCATGTGCTCACCGGATCCTCGGCCCTGCTGTTGGACGGCCTTTATTCCGCCGTGTTGGTGGGGTCGTCCTTGATTGCCAGTCGCATCAGCTGCAACGTGGTGCGGCCACCGGATCGAGCCTGGCCCTACGGCTACGAAGGCCAGGAAGCCCTGTATGTGCTGTTTCGCTCCCTGGTGCTGCTCGGGGTGATCGGCTTTGGCGTCGGCAGCTCCTGCTCCACCTTGATCGATTGGTGGCGGGGGAACAGCATTGCGCCGCTGCATCTGGAGCCGGTGGCGCTCTACACCGCTTTGATGACGGCACTGTGTGGATTGCTGGCCTGGCGGCACCGCCGGGATTGGCGCCGCACGGGTCGTGTGTCGCTGCTGCTGCTCACAGAGGCCCGCAATGCCCGGATCGATGCCGTGATCACCCTGGCCACGGGTCTGGCCTTGCTGGCGTCGCCGCTGCTCTTGGCAACGCCGTTGTCTGCCCTTGCGCCGATCACCGATGCCCTGCTGGTGCTGGCGGTGAGCCTGGCCTTGCTGCGCGAACCGCTGGTGGCGCTGCGGGATGCCATGGCCCAGGCCGCGGGCTGTGCTGCTGACCCGGATGTGCTCCAGCGCACCCGCATGGTGTTGATGCAGGAGCTGGTGGGGCTTCAGCTGCAGATGATGGATTTCACGGTGCAGCAGCTGGGCCGCACGGCCTTTGTCGTGGTTTACATCAATCCGCTGCAGCCCCAGGAAAGTCGGGTGATTGATGGGTTGCGCCATCACATCGATGCCCGCTGCAGTGCCGAACTCGGACGTCCTGTGCGCTCTGAGGTGATCCTTACGGTGATGCCGCCGATTCACCGCCAGGATCCAAGGCCGCAGACGGCCCCTTAGCGTCACCCCCAAAGAAGCGATGCCATGAGCGAGAACCAGCAGTGGGATGCCGTTGTGATCGGTTCCGGCATCGGTGGTTTGGTCACCGCCAGTCAGTTGGCGGCCAAGGGAGCCAAGACCCTCGTTTTGGAGCGGTATCTGATCCCCGGCGGTAGTGGTGGTGCCTTCAAACGCGAGGGCTACACCTTCGATGTGGGGGCCTCGATGATCTTCGGCTTTGGCAAGAAGGGTTTCACCAACCTGCTCACCCGGGCCCTCGCCGATGTGGGGGAGCACTGCGACACCATCCCCGACCCCGCCCAGCTCGAATACCACATGCCCGGTGGGCTGCGCATCGCCGTGGATCGCGACTACGAGCAGTTCATCGCCGATCTCACGGCGCGGTTTCCCCATGAGGCGAAGGGGATCCGCCGCTTCTACGACACCTGCTGGCAGGTGTTCAATTGCCTCGATGCCATGCCGCTTCTCTCGCTGGAGGATCCGGCCTACCTCACCAAGGTGTTCTTCAAGGCACCACTGGCCTGTCTGGGGCTGGCCCGCTGGCTGCCGTTCAACGTCGGTGCGGTGGCCCGCGAACACATCAAGGATGAGCAGCTGCTCAAGTTCATCGACATCGAGTGCTTCTGCTGGTCGGTGATGCCGGCGGATCGCACGCCGATGATCAATGCCGGCATGGTGTTTTCCGATCGCCATGCGGGCGGGATCAACTACCCCAAAGGAGGCGTCGGCGTGATCGCCGAAAAGCTTGTGAAGGGATTGGAACGTCACGGCGGCGCCATTCGCTACAAGGCCCGAGTCACCGAGGTGTTGATCGAAAACGATCAGGCGGTTGGCGTGAAGCTGGCCGATGGAGAGGTCATCCGCGCCAAGCGTGTGATCTCCAATGCAACCCGCTGGGACACCTTCTCGGATGCGGGTGATGAGCAGCGCCGCTCCGGCCAGGCCCTGGTGGATGCCGCCCACACGCCGGGCAAGGAGCAGTTCTGGCGCAAGCGTTATGTGCCTTCCCCTTCGTTCCTTTCGCTGCATCTGGGGGTTCGGGCTGACCTGATTCCGGCCGGCACCCACTGCCATCACCTCCTGCTCGAAGACTGGAACCGGATGGAGGACGAGCAGGGGGTGATCTTCGTGTCGATGCCCTCGCTGCTGGATCCGGATCTGGCCCCGGCCGGGCATCACATCGTTCACACCTTCACGCCCTCATCGATGGAGGCCTGGCAGGGACTGACCCCCAGCCAGTACTGCGAGAAAAAGGAGGCGGATGCTGCACGGTTGATCCAGCGCCTGGAGGCGATCCTTCCCGGCCTCGCCGATGCCATCACCCACAAGGAAATCGGCACGCCCCGCAGTCACCGGCGTTTTCTGGGTCGCTTTCAGGGCAGCTACGGCCCGATTCCGGCGATGCAATTGCCGGGACTGCTGCCGATGCCGTTCAACCGTACGGGCCTGAAAAACCTCTATTGCGTGGGTGATTCCTGTTTCCCCGGCCAGGGCCTCAACGCTGTGGCCTTCAGTGGGTTTGCCTGTGCCCATCGGGTTGGGGCCGACCTGGGCCTCAATCCCTGGGCGCTGCCGGCCTGATCTTCTTCCTAGCGTGATCGCCCATAGGAGTTGGGATGCCGCCTGAGTTTCAGCCGTCGTCGGACGATCTGGCCCGCTACCTCGAGCAGAGGGGCGAGCTGACCAAGCCCTGGAATCTGCAGATGCTGCGGCTCAAGAAGCTCAAGGAAGCAAAGGACTCGATGGATCCTCAGCTCTACCTCGAGAAGGTGCAGGAGGCCCATGCTGATCTGATGCGGCTCGGTCAGTTCTGGAAAGGCCGTGAACAGGAGGTGTTTGGTGGCACCTACCAACCGTCTGAACTGATTGAACCGCTGCCCGGTTCTCCAGACGACCGATGAACGGCATCGAACGTTTCGGGTTATCGCCCCTGATCCGCTTCACCCTGCTCAGCCTGTATGGGGCCTTGGTGCTGCCCTTGCCATTGCTGGCCCCTGCGGAGTCGCGCTGGCTGATGGTGGCAGGGCTGCTGCTGGGCTTGGTGTTGGTGATCGGTCTGTTGAGTGAACGGGTGGAGACCGATGCCGAAGGCATTCAGGTGCGTTACCCCGCCTGGATCCGCTGGTTGCTGCGGCGCGGCTGGTCCATGCGTTGGCAGGACATTCGGGCCCTGGTTCCCGTTGGCACCAGTCAGGGGGGAACGGTGTACTACGTGAAGGCAGTCGATCTGCGCCACCAGCTCCTGCCGCAACGCATTGAGCGCTTCGATCGATTCCTGGAGCTGCTGGCCGCCAACACCCCTGTGTCGACAAAGGGCATCGGGCGTCTGACCCCGCCCTGGACGTATCAGCTCTTGGCTGGATTGGCCGTGCTCATGATCGCCGGCGAACTGGTCACGTCTCTGGCGCTGGCCCAGGGCTGGATCAGTTTGCCGGCGGGTTATCCAGGCTGATCAGAGCTGTTTCTTTCAATAGAAAACCCCGCCAGTGCTGACGGGGTGAAATGGCTTGATTTGCTATTGATCGATGGATCAGTAACGGACGCATCCACCACGACCGTAGTAACCGCGAGCACAGGCACCATTGGGACCTGCAACAACACCCCGACCTCTGTAATAGTTCGGACCGTAGTTGTAATAACCGCGGGGACCGTAGGTGGTGCCGCGATTGATGACGACACCGCCTCCAACATTGTTGTTCCAATAAACACCACCTGCCTTGGCTTCGGGAACAGCAGTGATCGCAAGACCAAGGGCAGCGATTGCAGTTCCGATTGCGATTCCGAGAGTTGTGGTTTTCATGATCATTCCTCCTTGCTTGGTCTGTAGGCTTCAGCCCTGTATTCACACCATCTCCGTTCCTGTCTGAGAACAACTCCCCCATTTGAGGGATTTGTTCACCAGCGCAGCTCCCCCATTCCAGGGATGTCGTCCCACGAGTCCCTCCCAATCCAGACTTGAAACGCTTTCTCGGCTCAGACCGGTATTGCCGCTTCGATCTCCCAGCCGTCGTTGAGCAGCTCTTCGGCCCGTTTCGAAGCCTCTTCAGAGGCAACATCGATGAGGAGAAATTTTTCTCCCTGGTTGCAATACAGCCTGGTTAATCCGATCACGGCGGGGGCTCCCGGGTGTCGACAGCGCCATGTTGACCCGGCTGCGCTGATCCAGCAATGAAGACGCTCCTGCAAACAACTCTTGATTTTGTCCAGATGTCTGGCGTTGCCATGGATCGCTCAGACGTTGAAATCGATGCAGTGGTTCCGATCGGATGACAACCGAACTCACCAACCTCCCCTGCGGAACGGTTCAGCTCAAAGTCTGCGCGAATCACCTCTGTGAATTGGGTTGGGTGACATCGCACCATTTGGTTCCGACCAAAGAGGCCCAGCTGAAGCAGGCCCTGCTTCAGCGAGGACGAATTGAGGTCTCTTCAAGGGGCTTGAGCACTAAGGTCGCTTAGTGTTGGCGTTAATTGGCCCTGACCCCAGAATTCCAGTCGCTGACTGGAATGAATTCACTTGATTCAGCTGGCCGGCAGATTGTCGAGGCTGAAGCGGTAGCCCCGCTGACGCACGGTGGTGATTCCACCGCCCTCGCCAAGACCGGCCTGCTCCAGCTTGCGGCGCAGGGTCAACACCTGAGTGTCCACCGAACGGGGGCCACCGCTAAAGGGAGGCCAAGCCATTCGCAGCAGTTCCTGTCGGCTGCGCACCAGCCCAGGCGGCATCAAGAGTGCGCAAAGCAGGGCAAATTCGCGGGGGCTGAGCTCCACCGGCTGCTCCCGCAGCGTCACCTGGCGGAGGAGCAGATGAACCTCGAGAGGCCCAACGGTGACCCGCTCTTGAAGGCCGCTGTGCCCCCGCTTGAGCAGGGTGCGGCAGCGGGCGGCCAGTTCCTCGAGGCCAAAGGGTTTGCGCAGCACATCGTCTGCACCGTCATCCAGCAGGCCCACCACCGGCTCGGCTCCGGCCCGTGCGGTCAGCACAATCACGGGGCAACGCAGCTGTTCCGCCAAGCGCAGGGCGGAGCTGCGCTCCAGCAGTTCTGCACTCACCAGGAGATCGGGAGACTGCTCCTGACAAACCTCTAAAGCTTCAGCGGCGTTGGCAACTGCTGCGGTGAGATGACCGTCCTGACGCAGCCGCTGCACCAGCACCGTGCGCAGGGTGGGGTGCGGTTCTACCACCAACACTCGCGAAGGTTCCTGACCGGTGTTTGCGCTTGGCATCACCACCGGATCGGCGCTGGATGCAGACGCTTCCGCCGTGAGGTCGTGGGGAGTGGAGGTCACTGGATCGGCCCGGGCGCGCCTACGCTAAGCCGAAATTCCTGGCAGGCTGGTAGCAGGGGCTGCTGTTGTATCTCATGACATCACTCGACGACCCTGAAGCCATCCGTCATTTCCAATCGCTCTGCGATGCCTGCCAGGAGCTGACGACGAGATATCACACCCCGTCGGAGCTTCGGCTGTATTCCGACGGCTACCTGCATGCACTGCGGAAGTCAGGATCGCTTGACCCCCGCTCCCAGCACCGCCTAGAACAATTGATCGATCGCTGGATCATGGATCCCTCCAGCTTTATCGGCCCTGACGGGGATGTGAGCACCTTGTACATGCGCCATCCCCAGGGCTATTGAATTAACTGGCGAGAGCGATTTCAAGTTTTTCGCGAAGTTCGCCGGAGTTGTACATCTCGATGAGGATGTCGGAACCGCCGATGAATTCCCCTTTCACGTACACCTGGGGGATGGTGGGCCAGCTGGAAAACTCTTTGATTCCCTGACGAATCTCTGGATCAGAGAGAACGTCGAATGTCTCGAATGCCACACCGAGGGAGTGCAGGATCTGCACCACATTGTTTGAGAATCCGCACTGGGGCATCAGCTTGGAGCCCTTCATGAACACGAAGATCGGGCTGGAAGCGACCAGAGTTTCGATGCGAGCTTTGGTGGAGGGGTCCATCGTTGAGCGTGAGTTGGCGTTAAGCGGACGCAGCGTCCGAAGGGGTTGAGGTGTTGAGGGCGAGGGCGTGAATGGCTTCGCTGGCCAATTCCTGCTGCAGGGCGCCGTACACCATCTGATGCTGACGGATGCGTGAAAGGCCAGCAAAAGCAGACGACACCACTGTCACCTGGAGGTGATCACCGCCACCGGTGAGATCTTCAACGGTGACGTTGGCGTCGGGAATGACATGTTGGATCGCGGCTTCAACGGCATCCGGCTGCACCATGGCGGCGGTTGTGCAAAAAAGGACTGGCTCAGATGCTGACAGACCGGCTCATTGCCCGGCTGTCGATGCACCCCGGAATTCGGTTTCAACAAAGCCCAGTTCCAGCAGGCTCTGATAGGCCTTCTGACCCTGGGGTTTAGCCGGCGTCATCAGCTTGACCACCTCGACAAGCACCGGAACAGCCACTTCGGGCTGGTTCTGACGGCGGAACAGAGCTGCCAGGCGGAGGTTGGTTTCCGCCAGCAGTTCCAGAGCTTCACGGCCCTTGGTGTCCATCTCACGGGGGATCCGAGCATCAAGGCCCCGGAAGGCACCGCTCAGGTCGCGATAGAAGGCCAGAAGTTGCTTGGAGGCTTTGCGGGCTTTGTCGTAATCAGCCCGCGCTTCGGCCAGGTCTCCCCGGCTGGCTGCTGCATCGCCCTCAGCCAGCATCGAACGAACGGCCGCCGGGTTGAATCCACCCTGGCTCTGAGCCAGAACGCGGTTCTCGGCTGAGGTTTGGGCGATGCCGGGAGCTGCAGTGACGCCCAGGGTTGCCACCAGTGCAGCAGTCGTCAGCAATGCGCGACAACCCATGAGACCAGCAAGAAAACGTGGGCGGACTTTAGAAGCTCTGAAGCGGTCGGCCAACGGCAGCACGGGCCGCTTGTTCAGCCGTATGCATCGCCGCAGCGAGTTCGCTGTTGAACTGCCGCGTCGCTTCCCGGTCTCCCTTGGCTGGCACGCTGAGCGGTGCTCCGAAACAGAGCGCTGCCCGGCTGAAGGGCCTCGGTGGGGCCTGGCTGTAGCCCAAGCCAACGGGAACCACAGGAACGGAAACGCCGCGGCTCTGGGCCAGTTGGGCCAAACGCACCAGGCCGGGCCGCAGCTCAATCGCCGCGTCCTGCCGGTGAATCCTGCCTTCGGGGAACATCACCACTTGCTGTCCGTCGGCCAACAGGTCGATGGCCAGACGCAGGGTGGTCATCGAAGGCCGTCCCTGGTCCACCGGGAAGCAGCCGAGCCGTTGCAGAAACCAGCCCTGCAGCCCCCGCATTTCGGTGGTGGTCACCATGAAGCGGCAGTCGCGGCCACTGACCCGACGGCCAGCGGCCATCGGCAGCATCAGGGCATCCCAGCGGGCGCGGTGCGTCGGTGCCAGCAGCACCGGGCCCTTATGGGGGAGATGCTCTGGGTTGAGCACCAGACGCTCACGGAATTGAAGGCGCAGCACCAGATCCTGGGTGGTGAACATCGCCAGGGGGGCCCAGAAGCTGTCGATGCCGACACGCAGACTGTTTTCTCGGGTCGCCAGGGCCGCTTGCAACGGGCTGATCGGATTCGATGCCTGAGAACCTAAATCCCCTAGGCAAAGCTGCATAGGATCCAGCCAACGACTGCCCCGTCATGGCCAGCCTCGGCGTCAATATCGACCACATTGCCAACATCCGTGAAGCGCGGCGGACCGTCGAGCCAGACCCGGTGTCGATGGCACTGCTGGCTCAACTCGGTGGGGCCGATGGGATCACCGTGCATCTGAGGGAAGACCGGCGTCACATCCAGGATCGGGATGTGGAGTTGCTGCGCCAGACCGTGCGCTCCCGCCTCAACCTGGAAATGGCCGCCACCGAGGAGATGGTGGCGATTGCGCTGCGGATCAAGCCCGACATGGTCACCCTGGTGCCGGAACGGCGGGAGGAGGTCACCACGGAGGGGGGCCTGGATGTGGCCGGACAAGAGGCCTCCCTGGGGGCCATGGTGCAAACCCTTCAGGCCGCCGGGATACCTGTGAGCCTGTTTGTGGATCCGGAGGCCACCCAACTCCAGGCCTGCAAAGCCACGGGGGCCTGCTGGGTGGAATTGCACACCGGGCGCTATGCCGATGCCGACTGGAGCACCCAGCCCCAGGAGCTGGCGCGCTTGCAGGAGGGGACGGCCATCGCCCGGCAGCTCGGTCTGCGGGTCAATGCCGGCCATGGCCTCACGTATCAGAACGTTGAGCCCATCGCGGCCATCCCTGGGATGGAAGAACTCAACATTGGCCACACGATCGTGGCCCGCTCTGTCGCCGTCGGACTGCAACAGGCTGTGCGGGATATGAAGGTCTTGGTTCAGAATCCCCGCCTTGATCCCCTTTTCGGACAGGCGCCCGGATGACCACCTATCACTTCGTTGCAGCCAGCGAGCGCTTCCTCACCGTGGAGGAGCCGTTGGAGGAAGTGCTGCGGGAGCGCCAACGCAACTACGCCGAAACCGGCAAGACCATCGATTTCTGGCTGGTGAAGCAACCGGCTTTCCTCTCTTCTCCTGAGCTGGCTGAGCTCAAGGCAACCATTCCCCAGCCCGCTGCCGCTGTGGTGTCCACCGATCCCACCTTCATCACCTTCCTCAAACTCCGTTTGGAGTACGTGGCTGTGGGGACCTTTGAAGCTCCCTCCGCGGGGATTCCCGATGCACTTGCCGGTGCCGTCTGATGAATCCCAGTTCCCTTCCCGTTCAGCAGCGCATTGCACTCCTGGTGCAGGCCCTCGATGGTGCGGAGAAAACCAACAAGGCCTTGGCCACCTGTCCCGATGGGGACGCGATGGTGGACATCCTGCTGGGGGCTTCGGCCAAGCTGGGGTTGGGGCTGACCCGCCGTGATCTCACGGAGACGCCGCCGATTCGCGACTGGATCTGGTTCAAGAACAACGATCCCCTGGTCACCGTTGGTGATGCCAAGCCCCGCTACCGCAGGGAAACCCCCGAAAGACCCAAGCCAGACCCGAGCCAACCCAAGGAACGCAAGCGCTTTCTCGGTTTGTTCTGATCTGCATGCCGGATTCTTGGCGCTGCCTGGCTGAGCATCAGAATTGACGCATCTCCAGGTTGTTGCTTTGAACCTGCACAGCCGCTGGCACTGGGTGATTGGAGATGTGCATGGCTGCTATCAGCCCCTATGCCAACTGCTCGCCACCCTGCCGCCGAACGACCATCTGGTCTTCTGCGGGGATGTGATCAACCGTGGTGAGGCCATTCCCGCCACGATGAATCTGGTCTGGGATCTGGCCCAGGCCGGCCGTGCCACGTGGCTGCGCGGGAACCATGAGCAAGATCTCATTGATGCCCTGGAATCCAGGGACGGCTTGAGTCAGCACGCCACCTATGCCCAGTTGGGCGACAGCAGCGCTCGCCAATGGTTGCCGCGCCTGCAACAGCTCCCGCTCGTCTATCGCGGTGACGGTTGGTGCGCCACCCATGCCGGGTTCGATGCAGCGGGTCAACCGGACCTCTCCATTCGTGATCCCTTCTGGGAGGCCTATGACGGTCGTTTTGGCCAGGTTGTTGTGGGCCATACGCCCCGTCCCCAGGTGGATCGCCTTGGCGCGATTGTTCTGATCGACACCGGTGCGGTCTACGGCGGTTGTTTATCGGCCTACTGCCCGCAAACCGATGCGGTCGTTCAGGTTGAAGGAGCTGCAACCGATGCCGTACTGGCTGGAGTTGGCCCTTGCTGACGGTTTATCGAAGCAACAGGGCTGAATTTCTGGCTCGCTTGCTCTCCCGTCAGTTGATCGAGCAGCAGCCGGGCCCCCTTGAAACGGTGGAGGTGATGGTCAACACCTGGCCCACCAGCCGATGGTTGGGGGAACAGCTAGCCATGGCCAACGGCATTAGTTCCCTGGTGCGCTTCCCCTTCCCGGGTAGTCGCCTGCGGCAGCTGGTGCGCCAGGTGCTGCATCTCCCCGCGCAGGAGGACGATCCCTGGCGGGCGGGCCAGCTGGTGTGGGCTGTGCTCGAGCTGCTGCCGGAGCTGTTGGAGCAGCCCGTCGCCCAGCCGCTACGGACCTGGCTTACCCAGCGTGAAGGAACCGCCTCGGGGTTGACGCGGGACCGTTGGCAGCTGGCACGCACCATCGCCGATGCCATGGACGATTACGCCCTCTACCGCCCCGATCAACTGGAGCAGTGGAAACGGCCGCGGCCCGATGACGACTGGCAGCCCGTGCTCTGGCGACTGCTGGCCCAACGGCTTCCCCGGGCTCCCTTTGGCCTGCAGGTGCGTGAGGCCGTCGATCGTCTCCGGCGAGGAGACGTTGATCCAGCCCTGCTGCCGGAGCGGCTGCGGCTGTTTGGCATCAGTGCCCTGGCACCGGTGCAGGTGGATCTGATTCAGGCCTTGTCCGGTCTGCTGGAGGTGGAGATCTACCTGCTCACCCCGTGTCCGGATCTGTGGCAGCGCTGCGGCAGTCGGCGTGCCTCGATGGGGGATGACTGGCTGGTTCCGCCCGATGGGGGCTGGTTGGCGGAGGCGCCGCGCCTGGAGGCCGTGCTTGGGCGGATGGGTGCCGAATTTCAGCAGTTGCTGGAGGGCTCCGGTGAAGCGCAGCTGGGGGAGCGAAGCGAGGGGGATCTGTTTGCAGGTTCTCTGCAGATGGCCGCAGCGGAAGAGCGCCAGCCCACCCTGCTCGATCAGCTTCAGCAGCAGCTGGTGGATGCCGACAGCGTTCCCGCACTTGAGCGTTCTTCCGACGATCAGTCGCTGTTGTTTCAGGCGGCACCGGGGCCTTGGCGGGAGGTGCAACTGGTGCGTGATCGCATCCTGCAGTGGCTGGCGGCCGATCCCGATCTCGCGCCCCGCGACGTGCTGGTGATGACGCCGCAGATTGAGCGCTATGCACCGCTGCTCAGCTCCGTGTTCAACGACACGGCGCCCATCGGTGTCGATTTGCCCTGGCGCCTCACTGACCGCAGTCAGCAGAGCAGTCCGGGGTTGTCGATGGCGATGTTCACGCTGCTGGAGCTGGCTGCCACACGCCTCACCGCCACGGGGCTGGAACGTCTGCTGGCCAATCCGGCCCTGCAGGGCCAGCAGGGACTCACGCCGGAGGAGGCGGTGCTGATCACCCAGACACTGCAACGCAGCGGTTTTCGCTGGGGCTTGGATGCCCGCGAGCGGGGCGGGGACGAGGTGCACAGCCTGCGTTGGTGTCTCGACCGTTGGCTGCTGGGCCTGGTGCTGCCGGTGGAGCCGGGCCTGGCTCCAGCAGGGGCGGCACCGTTCCAGCAGGAGCTGGATCCCGATCGCCTGGTGCGCTGGTGGACTTTGCTGGACCGTTTGGTGCGGATGCTCGATCGCTTGCGACAGCCCCGGCCTTGCCATGACTGGGTGCAGCTGCTGCAGTCCCTGTTGAAGGAGCTGTTCGCTGAGGGTGGGGCCTGGGCCGATGAGTCGCAGAGCTGGGCGGCAGCCCTTGAGGAGTGGCGATTGCGGGCCCATGACTGCCCTCTGGACCTCGATGCAGCCGTGGCCTTGGAGGTGTTGCAGGAGGCCTTGTCGGTGGACAGTGGTCGCTTCGGTCACCGCAGTGGCGCCCTCACCATCAGTGCCCTGGAGCCGATGCGGGCGATCCCCCACAAGGTGGTGGTTTTGATGGGCCTCGACAGCGCCGACTTTCCACGCCCGAGCCGCCGCCCTGGCTTTCATCTGCTCGAGCAGCAACGGCGCCTGGGGGATCCCCGCAGCAGCGACCAGGACCGCTACGTGCTGCTGGAGGCCTTGATGTCGGCACGCCGTCATCTGCTGATCAGCTGGTGCGGGCGGCTGGAGCGCACCGGTGAGCCCCAGCCGCCTGCTGCGCCGGTGGAACAGTGGCTTGCGGTGCTGCAGGAGCAGTTGCAACGGGCCGGTTCCTCCACGGAGGGGTTGTTGATCACGCCGGCGGCCAACCCCCTCTCCCGAGAGAACTTTCGGCCCGAGGCGCCGCTCAGCTGTGATCGCCGCCAGCTGGAGGCCCGGCGCTGCCTGGATCGTGCTCCGGTGTCGGATCAGGTCCAGGGGCTGGCCTGGGCATCGCTCTGGCAGCAAGACCTGAACGATGTCGATGACGAGGTAGAGGCCGAGGGACGTGACCGAGACGACCTGGCCCTGGACCCTGAAGCCTTGCTGGCCTGGATGCAGCAGCCCCAGAAGGCCTGGTTGCAGGCACGGGGGTTGCGGCCTGGGGAAGGCATTGAGGCGGTGGAGGATCTTGAGGCGCTCGAGTTGGAGGGCCTGCAGCGCTATTTGCTGCTCAACCACGAGCTTGAGGAGCAGTTCATTCTTGGATCGGCTCCGGATTGGACGACGTCGCTGGCGGGCCAGGGTGTGCTGCCGGCGGGGGCTGGTGCGGCCCTTGAGCAAGAGGAACTGCAGCAGCGTTGGCAGGCCCTGCAACGGCAGCTGGCATCGCTTGGTCCCTGCCGCCGGGAGGTGCCTGTGCTCGCCGGTCTGCCGATGCCCCTGCTCTACGCCGGCGACACCCAGGTGGTGGTACAGCCCGGCATGCTCACGGCCGCGGCGGTGATGCGCGGCTGGTTGCAGCATCTGTTGCTGTGCGCTGAGGGATTGGCGCCTGCTGCCGGCTCAGCGGTGGTGGCCCGCAGCACCCGGGTTGCCGGCGCCGAGGTGCACTTGCGCTGGTCGGCGTTGCCGACGGCTGAAGCCGAGCACCAGCTGCAGCAGCTGGCGCGGCTCGCGCAACAGGGGCTGGAGCGGTGCTGGCCGGTCCCCCCGAAGAGCGGCTGGCAGATGGTGGCCAAAGACCGGCGCAAACCGGGGGAGGGGCCGCAGGACTTCCGCAAGACCTGGCAGGACGAAGGGGCCACCCCGGTGATGCAGCTCTGCTTCGGCACGGAGATCGCTGCGGAGCAATTGATGGATGAGGCCGGATTCCAGGAGGCGTGTCAGCTGCTGTACGGCCCCCTTCTGGCCCAGCTGCGTTAGTCGAACAGCTCGTCGAGCATTTCGCGCATGCGTTCGTTGGAAATCACCATGGGCTCGCCGGCCAGACGGCGGAAGAAGTAGGCCCGATGTTCCTGGTTGATGCTTTCAACAGCGGCGGCTTTGCGCACCAGCAGCTGGGCCAATTTCTGACGACGTTCGGGGGACACAACAGGCCGGTGGCTTTCACCAACGTGTTGGCCTGATGGCCCCGCACCCGCACAAGCCCCTGTTCTCTCAAGGGTTGGGTTGCATCCGTTCACAAGCCCATAAAAAAGCGAGGGTTCTTCAGGCCCCCGCTCAGGTCGTCTTCTGTTCTGGGGTGTGACAACACCCAGTCCAGTTCGCAGCTTTCGCCGGCTGCTTCATGGAAGTTAACACTGGTTTTGAGGCCGAAGTTGAGCAGACTCCATCCATGGCCCAGCGCTTCGATGCCAACACCTACCCCCTCGGCCCTGGGGTCCGCCTGCTTGAGGCCAGCGCTGGCACCGGCAAAACCTTTGCTCTGGCGCATCTCTGCCTGCGGCTGATCACGGAGGCCGACCACGCCCTCGAAGCGTTGTTGGTGGTGACCTTCACCGATGCGGCGGCCGAAGAGCTGCGCTCCCGCATCGGCCAGCGGCTGCAACAGGCGTTGCAGGGTCTCGAGCAGCTGGAGCAGGGGATGGAGGCTCCCGCTCCAGACCCCGTCCTGGCGGATTGGCTGTCGGGTTCCGAACCAGGGGAGGCGCGTCAGCGGTGGATTCGGCGCTTGCTGGTGGCCCTGGAGCAGTTGGACAGGGCCGACATCACCACCATCCACGGCTTCTGCCGCCGCAGTCTGCGCCGTCTGGCCCTCAGCAACGCTGCGGCCATGGAGCCTCAGCTGGACACCGAAGCCACCGCGCTCCAGGCCGAGGTGGTTCAGGACCTGTGGCAACAGGAGCTGCTCAACCTGCCGCCGGATCAGTTCAAGGCGTTGCGTCAACGCGGCCTCTCGCCCCAGACCCTGCGCAGGGGGTTGGCGCAACTGGATGGCGAACAGCAGCCGCGGTTCAGGGCCGTTGATGGGGTGATCGATCTCGACCAGCCCCTTGCCCCACAGCTGGAGCACTGGCTTGCGCAGCTCTGGAACGACTTCGTGCCGCTCTGGCAGCGGGACCATGCCGCCCTGGATGCCGGGTTCCGTCAGGCGGCCGAGCAGTGGAAAGCCCAGGGCTGTGGAACCACCACCCCTTATTCGGCCAAGCCCAAGAGCGATCGCTGCTCGCAGATCAACCAGTGGCTGCATGGGCAGACCGCAGTGCCGTCACTGCTGGAGATTGCCGCCCATGAGAAGCCGCTGAAGGAGTACTTCCACCCCGGCAGTTGGTGCAAGGTCGCGCGCAAGTGCGGTGAGACCGACCCCAGCCTGGTGACGCCGGCTCTGCAGGCCGCTGTTGCGGCGCTCTGGGATGCACCGATTGAGCGCACCTGGCAGTACCTGCTGGAGCGGGGTTTGCAGGAGCTGGACCGCCGCCGTCGCCGCCGCGGGGTGATCACCTTTGGCGGCTTGTTGGCTGCCATGGACCCCGGCGATGGCGACGTTGCCTGGCTTGCTCCTCTGCAACAGCGTTATCGGGCGGTGATGGTGGATGAGTTTCAGGACACCGACCCCGTGCAGTGGCGTCTTCTGGATCGCGCCTTCGGTGGTGGTGAACGCCACCTGCTGCTGATGGTGGGGGATCCCAAGCAGGCGATCTACCGCTTCCGGGGTGGTGATCTGGCCACCTACATGGCAGCGCGGGATCAGGTGGAGCGGATCGATCACCTGCTCGACAACTTCCGCACAACGGCACCGCTGATGGAGGGGTTGAACCGCTTGATGGCTCCGGGGCTCCCCCGATCTGAACTGCCTGTGCCCGCGGTGCAGCCCCGCAGCTCCGCCACCCCACCGCAGGATGCCCCGGCGTTGCAACTGCTGCTGCTCTCCACCGAGGCGCCCTCCAGCCGCACTGCCCTGGAAGCAGAGCTGCCCCAGCGGCTCGCCGCGATGGTGCTGGAGCAACTGCAGCAACGGGACGACCTCACCCCTGCAGATCTCTGCGTGCTGGTGAGTCGTCATCAACAGGCGGAAGACCTGCGCCGCGCCCTTGGGGTCTGCGGACTTCCTACCCGCCTGGTGACCCAGGGCGATGTGCTCGACAGTGAGGCTGCCTTGCTGTTGCAGTGGTTCCTCGATGCCCTGGCGGAACCGGGCGATGACGCTCGCTTGCGTCTGCTGGCCTGCTCGGGACTGATGACCATCGCGCCCGATGCCCTGGAGCCGGCCCTGTTGGATCAGCTGGCGCTGCAGTTGCGCGGTTTGGCTGAGGCGATGCCGCGGCTGGGCCTGCTCGGGGCGCTGGCTGATCTGCTCAAGGGTGAACAGATGGCGGGGCTGTCGGAACGGGGCCGGATGCTGGGGGATCTGCAGCAGGCGGCGCGGCTGGTGCAGGAGGCGATGCACCGCCAGGGGCTTGATGTGGCCACCGCGGCGGATTGGTTGCGGAGGGAGCGGTTGCACCCCAGCCAGCCGGTGCCTGAGGCTCGCCAGCCCCACAGCGATCAGGCCGACAGCGCCATCGCCGTGGTCACGGTCCACCGCAGCAAGGGTCTGGAATATCCGGTGGTGATCTGCCCCTACCTCTGGCAGTCCCCCCCAGCTGTGTCCGGTCCGCTTTGGCGTGACCCCCGCTCCGGAGAGTGCCTGGTGCGGGTGGATGTCCACTGGGGGGAGGGCTGGCAGGCGGCGCAACGGGCGCAGCGGGAGGCAGCGGCCGAGGCCGAGCGGCTGGCCTATGTGGCGGTGACCCGAGCCCAATCCCAGTTGGTTCTGATCTGGGCCAGGGCCAACGGCCAGGAGGACTCCCCCTTGCCCGCCTGGTTGTTCGGTGCTGAGTCCGCTGGGGATGCGATCGACAGCCTCACCGATGAGCGGCTGAGCCAAGCCCTGGCAGAGCGACAGGTTCCGATCAGCATCGATGGCCTGGTCGAGAGCCTGCCCAGCGGCAAGCGTTGGCGGTCTCCGCTGCTGGCCGAGCCGTTGGCCCTTGGTTCCATCCCCAAGCGGATCGACCGGAGCTGGGGCCGGGCCAGTTATTCGGCCTGGATTGCCTCATCCGACGACGTTCAGCTGCATGAACAGGGTCGTGATCGCGATCCCGGCGCCGAGGAATCGACGTTGGAATCGATGTTGGAATCGGCGGTGGAATCGACGGCGGCGAGGGCAGAACCGGCATGGTCCGAGACGGGGCCGCTGGCGGCCTTCCCGCGCGGGGCCGGGGCCGGGGATTGCCTGCACCGGATCCTCGAACAGTTCCCCTTCTCTGCGGCGGAGGCCTCTGAGCCCCGCCAACGGCTCGAGCTGATCGCCGCCGAGTTGCGCAGGGCCGGGCTTGATCCCGATCTTCAGAACGATGTGTTGACGGGGTTGGAGCAGGTGTTGCAGACGCCCCTGGGGGGACCGCTGGGAGCGTTATCGCTGGATCGGCTGGGGCCGCACCAGCGCCTGCCTGAACTCAGTTTTGATCTGCCGGTGCAGCACGTGCGCACGGCCGATCTGGTGGCTGCCTTCGGTTGTGATGCCGAGGCCCGTTTTGGCCGCACCTACAGCCCGGCGCTGGCATCGCTCTCGATCAACAGCCGTGGGTTTCTCACCGGTTCCATCGATCTGGTGTTCCAGGACCCCCAGCACCAACGCTGGTGGGTTCTCGACTGGAAGAGCAACTGGATCGGTGAACGGCGCACCGGTTCTGAGCCGGGGCTGTGCGGTCCGCATCACTACTCCCAGGAGGCGATGGAGGAGCAGATGTTGCACCACCACTACCCCCTGCAGGCCCACCTCTACCTGGTGGCTCTGCATCGCCATCTGCGTTGGCGGCTGCCGGATTACGACCCGGAACAGCATCTGGGGGGCTACGTCTACTGCTTCCTGCGGGGGATGCCCGGAGCGGTGATTGCCTCTCCGGAAAATGCTGTTGGGCCGGGGCGCATCGTTGAACCCGTGCCGCTCAATCGCATTGCGGCCCTAGATCGAGCCCTGGGGGAGGTTCCGGCGTGACGGAGCTGCTGCCCCAGGGAACCAGCACTTGGCCCTCCAGCTTCACGGCCGGACTTCATGCCGCCCTGCGGCGACGGATCCCGCCCCGGGCTGATGGCCCCGCCTTGGAGGAGCTCAGCCGAGATCTGGTGCTGGCCTTGGAGCAGGGGGAGTTGACGGTGGCGCTGACGCCGGAGCGGCTGGCAGCTGCCCAAGCCAGTGGATGGCTGGAGGGGGATGCCTCCCCCCTGCTGCTCCAGGGTGATCGGCTGGGCTGGCGCCGCTGGTTGCAGGCCATGGAGCAGGTGGTGGCCGAGCTGGTGGAGCGGGCCCATGCTCCGCTTCCCAAACCCGTCGAGGCTGTCGATCCCGAGCTGTCGGATCGTCTCAACGCTGAACAGTGCGCCGCCGTGCGCGCCCTGGATCAGGCCTCGGTTGTGCTGCTCAGCGGTGGTCCGGGCACGGGCAAAACCAGCACGGTGGTGGAGATTCTGGCCCGGGCGGAAGCCCGCCATCCCGGCCTGCGCATCGGTTTGGGGGCCCCCACCGGCAAGGCTGCCCGGCGCCTGGGGGAGGCGGTGATGGCGCAGCGGGCTCCGTTGCCCTGCAGCACCCTCCACCGCTGGTTGGAGGCCGGAAGCCGTGGCTTCGGCAGGCACCGCCAGCGTCCCCTGGAACTGGATCTGCTGGTGATCGACGAGATGTCGATGCTGGATCTGGCCTTGACCCAGGCCCTGCTGGAGGCGTTGCCCAGTGCTTGCCGGCTGCTGTTGGTGGGGGATCCAGCTCAGCTGCCGCCGGTGGGGAGCGGAGCGGTCTGGCATCGGCTTCAGCAGCCGGACGTACGCGGCCGTTTCGGTGCCGGCGCCGTGCATCTGGAGCGCACCTACCGCAACCGTGGTGCCCTGGCGCAGGTGGCGCAACAGCTGCGCCAGGGGGATCTGCAGGCCTTTGCAGCGGATCTGGTCGCCTTGCCTGAGCAGGCCAATCTTCAGGTGCATCCCTGGCCCCTGCGTCGTTTCCCTGCCTTGGTGCGCCAGCGCTGGATCCAGCGCCTCCAGCAGTTGCAGGCACTGACGGTTGATCTCGACCGCTGCACCGAGCAGGAGCTGATGGCGGCATCCCGGCCTTTGTTTGCGCTGCTCGAGCAGGACCTGTTGCTCTGTCCACGTCGCCGGGGGCCGTGGAGTCTTGATGATGTGCACCGCACGCTGCTGGGAGCCAATGCCGCCGGCAGGGTCGAGCGTTGGCCGATCGGCTTGCCGGTGATCTGCGGCAGCAACCAACCGGAACTCGGCTTGGCCAACGGCGACCTCGGGGTGGTGATCGGGGCAAGCTCTGAACGACGCCTGTTGTTCCAGGTGGTGGATCCGGACGGCCAGCTGCAGGTGCGCCGTTTGCATCCAGCCCGTTTGCGGCGTCTGGAGCCGGCGGTTGCGCTCACCATCCATCGGGCCCAGGGCAGTGAGGCTGACCGGGTGATCGTGCTCTGGCCAGATCCCCTGGAGGATGGCCCGGCTGCAGAACATCAACGCCGATTGCTGTACACAGCCATCACCCGTGCCCGTGCCAGCCTTGACTTAGTGACGCTGATCTGACGCGGGTGGCCTGATGCGGGTTGAGCGTCCCTGGGGCTGGTACGAAACGCTGATCCAGGGGGACAACTATTTGGTCAAACGGCTGCTGGTTCGTGCCGGGCAGCAGTTGTCGCTGCAGCGGCATCGTCATCGCAGCGAAAGTTGGACCGTGGTGTTCGGCTCGGGGGCTCTGCTCTGCGGAGACATTTGGCATCCCGCCAGTGCGGGCGTCATGCTCTCGATCCCCTGCGGCGCTGTGCATCGCGCCCGTGCAGACGGTTCAGATCTGCTGATTCTGGAAGTTCAGCACGGTGATGATCTGCGGGAAGACGACATCGAACGGCTGCAGGATGATTACGGCCGGGTGATAACTTGATGGCCAACCTTTGAAGCGTAGGCAACACAACCAGAGCGCAACTCTTACGTTGCAGGGAGGTTGTGAGCCTGATTTCAGAGATCAATCAGGCGAAGCCACCTTTCATGACTGAACAGCAACAGCAGCGCGACGATTCCGCCTGCGCAGTGGATCTTTCTGCATCCGACCTGCCGGAATCGAACTCCAATGCTGAGGTGTTCACCACCACCATCACATCGGCTGAACCGGAATCCGGTTTTGTCGGTTTTGGTTTCAGTGAGGCCCTGCTCCGCACCCTGGCGGACAAGGGATACAGCGAACCTTCCCCCATTCAGAAGGCGGCCTTCCCCGAGCTGATGCTCGGCCGCGATCTGGTGGGTCAGGCCCAGACCGGCACCGGCAAAACAGCAGCCTTTGCCCTGCCGTTGCTCGAGCGTCTCGAGAGCGGCCAGAAAACACCCCAGGCCCTCGTGCTCGCTCCCACACGGGAGCTGGCGATGCAGGTGGCCGAATCGTTCAAGGCTTATTCCGCCGGCCATCCCCATCTGAAGGTGCTGGCGGTGTACGGCGGCACGGATTTCCGCTCCCAGATCAGTGCCCTCAGGCGCGGGGTTGATGTGGTGGTGGGCACCCCCGGCCGGGTGATGGACCACATGCGTCAGGGCACGCTCGACACCAGCGGTCTGCGCAGCCTGGTGCTCGATGAAGCGGACGAAATGCTCCGCATGGGCTTCATTGACGATGTGGAGTGGATCCTCGATCAGCTCCCTGAGCAGCGTCAGGTGGTGCTGTTCTCCGCGACGATGCCTCCTGAGATCCGTCGCCTGTCCAAGCGTTATCTCAAGGATCCGGCTGAGGTCACGATCCGCACCAAGGATCAGGAAGGCAAGCGGATCCGCCAGCGTTCGATCACGGTGCCGATGCCGCACAAACTCGAGGCCCTGCAGCGGGTTCTCGATGCCTGTGGTGGTGAGGGTGTGATCATCTTTGCCCGCACCAAGGCGATCACCCTGACCGTGGCCGAAACCCTTGAGGCCGGTGGCCATCAGGTGGCGGTGCTCAATGGAGATGTTCCCCAGAACCAACGGGAACGCACCGTGGAGCGGCTGCGCAGTGGATCGGTCGACATCCTTGTGGCCACCGACGTTGCAGCACGGGGTCTCGATGTTGAGCGCATCGGCCTGGTGATCAACTACGACATGCCGTTCGACAGCGAGGCTTACGTGCACCGCATCGGCCGGACGGGCCGGGCTGGACGCACCGGAGAAGCGGTTCTGTTCGTGACTCCACGGGAACGCCGTTTCATCCGCAACCTCGAGCGGGCCACGGGCCAACCGATCGAAGCGATGGAGGTGCCCGGTAACACGGCCATCAACCAGGGACGGCTGGACCGCCTGCGCAAGCGTTTGAGTGATGCGGCCCAATCCCAACGCCCTGATGCCGATGAAGCGGCCCTGCTCCAGGAATTGATGCAGCGCGTGGCCACGGAGCTTGAGCTCAGCCCCGAGCAGCTGGCCATGGCGGCGCTCAACCTGGCCATTGGCCCCGATGCGCTGCTGCGTAAGGGCGACGACGACTGGATTCAGAACACCCGTCGCAACGACCGCGACCGCGATCGCCATTCAGGCGACCGCCGCGAGCGGCGCGAGCGTCCGGCCCGGGCTCCTGAGGAGAACATGCAGCGCTACCGCGTTGAGGTGGGTCACCGCGATCGGGTCAAACCCGGAAACCTGGTGGGTGCCATCGCCGGCGAGACCGGTCTGCAGGGCCGGATGATCGGCCGCATCCAGATTTTTGACAATCACAGCCTGGTGGATCTTCCTAAGGGCATGCCGGAAGATGTGTTCAACAGCCTTCAGCGCCTGCGCGTGATGAACCGCGAACTGCAAATCAGCAAGGCCTCTTGATGCGTCTGCTGTTGGCCGTTGGTCTGATGTCGGCTCCCCTGGCTGCTTCAGCCTCGGACAACAGCCTGATCGCCCAGTTCTGCAAAACGGCCGTTAAGGCCGAGCTGCATAGGGCTGGGACCGTGGCTCCGGAGGAAATGGTGGATGACACCTGCCGTTGCTTCCTGGCCGATGTGCAGAACGGGGCGGGGATTCAGACGGCCCAGGCCACCTGCAAGGCCAGAGCCGCCGAGACCTACGGCCTCTGATCCCCTGGGATCAAAAGCCGTCAGAAATGGCTCACCTGAACGGTGACCTCGGGCTGGAGCAGGGCCAACTTCTCCACCACCTGAATCAACTCGATCTGCTCGCTCGGCGTGCCCTGCCGGATCAAGTTGTTGAGCAGCACAAGTTTGTCCACGGGATCCAGTTCTCCGTCGGCGGTCCAGGCCAGGGCTCGGAAACAAAGGCCGTCGAATGTCATCTCTCTCCTTCGTCAGGGTCTTCTGACAATGGAGTGGATGGCTCGGTTGCGGGCGAGTCTTCGCAATTGCTTCTTTTTTTTGTGTTGATTCGTGCGACTGCCCTGTAACGTCATCGGGTTCAAGCTTGAGCACTGGCCCTTTCCGAGCTTTCGGAACCAGCTCAAGCGACTGAGCACGTTCAACGGTTCCACGGTCCATGACCATCTACATCGGCAATCTTTCGTTCCAGGCGGAGCAGGAGCACCTCTTCGATCTCTTCAGTGAGTACGGCGAGGTCAAGAACTGCAGCCTGCCCCTGGATCGTGAGACCGGCCGCAAACGCGGTTTCGCCTTCGTTGAAATGGTCAACGATGCCGATGAGCAGAAAGCCATTGACGATCTTCAGGACGTGGAGTGGATGGGCCGCATGATCCGCGTCAGCAAGGCCACCCCTCGGGAGCGCTCCGGCGGCCCCCGTGGTGGTGGTGGCGGTTACCGCGGCTGAGGCTCAGGCCTCGGCCTCCATCAGGTCCAATTCCATTTCACGCCGGCTCAATCGACGCAGCACCTCAGCGCTGCTGTCGGTTGGGCCTTCCTGATGCTCACGGGCGTCCTGGAACTGGGGCAAGACAGCCCGCAGTCCGCGGCGTTTCTGCTGTGCCAGGTAGCGGTGAAAGCGGTTGAACGACCTTGATCGGCTCATTGCACCTCCTCCGATTGTGATTCCGTTGTAGTGCGTCTTCAGAGGGAGAAAACCCTGTTGGAACGAACCCTCAGCAAAGCTTCAACAAACCGCTCTCCCTTGATGCGGTTGTTGCGCCATCTGGCGCCGCAGCGCCGCCTGGTGGTTGCAGCGGTGATCTGCTCCCTGTTCAACAAGCTGTTCGATCTGGCCCCGCCGATCTTGATCGGCTTGGCCGTGGATGTGGTGTTGCTTAAAGAGCAATCCGTGCTGGCGGGTTTTGGTCTGAGGACCGCCGGCCAGCAACTGTGGGGTCTGGCCCTGCTCACCTTTGTGATCTGGGCGGCGGAGTCGCTGTTCGAATACCTCTACGAGGTGCTCTGGCGCAACCTGGCGCAAACCACTCAGCACAGCCTCAGGCTCGAGGCCTACGACCATCTGCAGAAGCTGGAGCTGGCCTTTTTCGAGCAGGACAGCACCGGTCGCCTGATGGCGGTGCTCAATGACGACATCAACCAGCTCGAACGGTTTCTGGATCGGGGTGCCAACCAGATCCTGCAGTTGATCACCACCGTGCTGGTGGTGGGCATCGGCATGGCGATGGTGGCGCCGGAGGTGGCCCTGTTCGCCTACCTGCCGATCCCGGTGATTCTCTGGGGATCGCTGCATTTCCAGCGCCAGCTGGCGCCGCGCTATCGGGAGGTGCGGGCCCGGGCGGGCGACCTCGCCTCCCGGCTCGCCAACAACCTGGGGGGGATGCTCACGATCAAGAGCTTCACCGCTGAGGCTCTGGAACTGGAGCGCCTGCGGGCGGAAAGCCTGGCTTACCGCCTGAGCAATGCCCGGGCGATTCGTCTCTCAGCGGCCTTCATCCCCTTGATTCGCTTCGCGATCCTGTTCGCCTTTCTGGCGATTTTGTTGATCGGTGGTTTCAAGGCCCTGGCCGGGGAACTGCCGGTGGCCACCTACAGCGTTCTGGTGTTCATCACCCAGCGGCTGCTCTGGCCGTTAACCGCCATTGGCCGCACCCTAGATGAGTACCAGCGCTCGATGGCCTCCACGCAACGGGTGCTCGATCTGATCGATACGCCGGTGTTGATCCAGGGAGGGACGGTGCCGGTGGACCCGCAGCGGCTGCAGGGTGAGATTCGCTTTGAAGCTGTTGATTTCGCCTACGCCGGCCGATCAACGCTGCTGCAGGGCTTCGATCTCACCGTGCCAGCGGGATCGACCCTCGGCATCGTCGGGGCGACGGGGTCTGGCAAGAGCACCGTGGTGAAGCTGCTGCTGCGCCTTTATGAGCGTGATGGCGGACGCATCTGCCTGGATGGAGTCCCCATCGACACCCTGCAGCTGCAGGACCTGCGCCGCTGCATCGCCCTGGTAAGTCAGGACGTCTACCTCTTTCACGGCACCGTGGCCGAGAACATCGCCTATGGCGTTGCAGATCCCGATCCGGTGGCGATTGAGCAGGCCGCTCGCCTGGCTGAAGCCGCTGGCTTCATCGACGCCTTGCCCCAGGGTTACAACACCCTTGTTGGGGAGCGGGGGCAGCGCCTCTCCGGCGGACAGCGTCAGCGCATCGCTTTGGCCCGCGCCATCCTCAAGGATGCGCCTGTGCTGGTGCTCGATGAAGCCACCGCTGCGGTGGACAACGACACCGAAGCCGCCATCCAGCGCTCCTTGGCGCAGATTACCCAGCAGCGCACCACAGTGGTGATCGCCCACCGGCTCAGCACGGTGCGCCATGCCGATTGGATTGTGGTGATGGATCAGGGACGGATTGTGGAGCAGGGCAGCCACGACAGCCTTGTGGACCAGGGCGGGATCTACACCAACCTCTGGCAGGTCCAGGCCGGCGAAGGGCTTATCGCTTCCTGAAGCAGCTGTTGTTGCCGGCAGATCCCGCGACCATGCTGGGTCCGCAAGCCGGCGGTGCAGCCATGGCCATGCAGGCCTCGATCAGCCACGTCCTGCATCACCCCCTCGGGGTGTTCTCGATGTTGGTGGCGATCAGTGCGGCGGTGCCGCCGTTGATCCGGCGGCTGGGTCTGCCCGACCTGGTGGGGTTGCTGGCGGCTGGTGTGGTGGTGGGCCCCCATGCCTTGAACTGGGTTGACAGCAGCAGCGAAACGGTGCGGCTGCTCTCCGATCTCGGGGCGGTGTATCTGCTGTTCACCATGGGGCTGGAGATCGACCTGGAGGAGTTCAACCGGGTCAAACGCCGCTCGTTCATCTATGGCCTGCTGATCCTGTTGATCGGTGTGGGCACGGGCGTGTCGATCGGCCTGATGGCGGGCTTCGCCTCGGTGTCGTGCCTGTTGCTCGGCGCCCTGATGGCCACCCACACCCCCTTGGGTTACCCGATCGTGCGCAGTTACGGCGCCCAGAAGGATGAGTCGGTGGTGGTGAGCGTGGGCAGCACGATCTTCACCGACATCGTGGCTCTTCTGCTGCTGGCGGTGGGGTTGGGGCTGGGCCAGGGCAGCCTCAGCGGGCTGGGCCTGGGCCTGCTGCTGCTCAAGATCTGTGGCTTCGCTCTGGTGGTGGTGATCGGCATCCGCTGGCTGGGCCGGCGCCTGGTGCTGCGCGGCATCAGCGATGAAAACCGGATGGTGCTTGCTGTTCTGGTGGCCCTGTTCCTGGCCTCCCTGGGGGCTGAGCTGGCCGGCGTTGAGAAGATCGTCGGCGCCTTCCTGGCTGGTTTGGCGGTGAATTCCGTGTTGCCCGAGGGCCGGGTGAAGGAGCAGGTGATCTTTGTGGGTGGCGTGCTGTTCATCCCGATCTTCTTCATCGATCTGGGATTGCTGCTGGATCTGGGCAGCCTTGGCGAGAGCCTGGGCAACTTTCAGTTCACCGCGCTGATGCTGGTGGGCGCCATCGGCGGCAAGGGTCTGGCGTCGTGGATCAGCGGACGGCTGTTCGGTTATCGCCGCGCCCAGATCCTGATGATGTGGTCGCTGACGATGCCCAAGGTGGCCGCGACACTGGCCACGGCCTTCATCGGCTACCAGGCGGGCCTGCTCAATCAGACCGTGCTGAACAGCGTGCTGGCGGTGATGGTGGTGACCGCCACCCTGGGGCCGATCCTCACTGAGCAGTCGGTGACCCGGCTCAAGGATCCCAGCCCCGATGCGGTGCCGGTCAGCTTCGGTGAGGAAGCGGCGGTGCTGGACGGCGTTAACGAGGTGGTGCAGCGCCCCCTGCGCATCGTGGTGCCGGTGGCCAACCCCAGCACCGAGAAGGGGTTGCTGAGCATGGCTGCTCGGCTGGTGCAGGGCTCATCGGGGGCTGAAGGTGTGCTGTTGCCCCTGGCGATGGTGAATCCCAGCCTCGAGGAGATGCGCGGTGGCTTGAACCGGGCCGTTGCGGCAGCGCGCGGACGCCTTAGCACGGCGGAGAGCATCGGCGCCCAGTTGGCTGTGCCCACCCGCAGCCTGCTGCGGCTGGATGAAGACATCGCCGGCGGCATGAGCCGCGCAGCCCTGGAGCAGGCCGCGGATCTGTTGCTGATCGGTGCCGCCCGCAGCGATCAACTCCGGGCCTGGCTGATGGGCGACATCGTTGATGGGGTCTGCCGCACGGCCCACTGTCCGGTGGTGGTGGTGAATCTGGGCCGTGAGACCGATAGCGGTCTGGGCCGGATCCTCGTGCCGATCAAAGACCTCTCCGCCAGTGCCCGCGAGCAGTTCGAACTTGCGCTGCGGGTGATCAACTCAGCCCCGGAGGATCAGCGCGTGCGGATCACCCTGCTGCATGTGCACGACCCCCGCTTCAGTGGCCAAGACCGTCATTGGATGGAACAGCAGCTGATCCGCTGGCGCCCGCCGGGGATTCCGGAGGAGCGGTTCCACATCGTGATCGTGCGGGGGCCCGGCATCGACGGGGCCATTCATCGCCTCAGTCGCGAACACGATCTGGTGATCCTGCGCACCCAGCGCAGGCGGGTTGCCGGTCTGCCGATTCCCGGAAGTGATCGCACCAGCAAATTGATCCGTCAGCTCCCCTGCGCCTCGATGGTTATCAGCGATCCGTTGGTTTAAGGGAGGCCTGCGCCCCTCTACCCGAGATGGGACGAGCGCGCCAAGATGCTCTACAGCACGTGTTCCATGCCACAAGCCCCCCCTGCTAAGGCGTCATCTGAGGCCATCAATTGGCCGGTGGTTGCTGCTGTGGTGGCGGGTCTCAGCGGTGGCCTGATTCTTTCGGTTCCGCTGAGCCGGTTGATCACGGCGCCATCCAGCACGGCAGATCAACCCTTCGCGCTGCCTCAGCCTCAGCCTCAGCCCGCACCGCTGGCCAACCCGTTTGCCGGTTGGACAGGCTTCGGGGCCAGGGAGGTGGTGGTGCTGGGCCGGGACCGCACCAGTAGCAACACCGATGTGATCTTCACGGTGCGGGTGGATGGCACCACCACATCGATCACCCAGATCCCCCGCGACAGCTACATCGATGCCGAGGGCTTCGGCGGCATCAAGCTCAATGCGCTGATGGCCTACGGCGGTGTGGAGGCGGTGGAGCGGGAGTTGTCGCGCCTGATGAACCGCCCAATCCGTCATCACATCGTGGTGCGCCTGGATGCGATCGAAACCCTGGCCAACCTGGTGGGGGGCATCGAAGTGGATGTTCCCAAGCGCCTGTACTACGTCGATCGCAGTCAGAACCTGTTGATCGACCTGCAACCAGGACCTCAGCTGTTGAAGGGCAAGGATCTGGAGGGCTTTCTTCGTTGGCGCAACGACGGCCGCGGTGATTTCGGCCGTCTGGAACGGCAGCAGCTGGCTCTGAAGGGGCTGTTTGAACAGATGAAACAACCGCAGAATCTGATCCGCCTGCCGGCCTTGATCACTGCGGCGGGGCAGGCGTTGGAAACGGATCTGGGGCCAATGGAACTGGGCGGGTTGGTCACCGCCATGGGTACCACCGAACTGAAGGCCTCCAGCCTGAGGGCGGTTCCGTTCGATGCCGACGGCATCAGCTATCTGGATACGGAGTGGCCGGCGCACTCGAGCACTGGCGCCGATTCAGGTGACCCCAACGGCCGGCGTTTTCGCTTTCTGTTCTGATCAAATCAGCAGGGTCAGTGAGCGCACCACTCGGCCGCAGAGGTCACCCACCTTGCCCCAGCGGTCTTCATTGACGCTTGTGGCCAGGGTGTAGAGCCGGCCGCGGTCCACCACGACGGTCGCCAACTCGTGGCGGTCGCGGTCTTCCAAGTGCACGGCGTATTCAAGGTCGTAGAAGGTGTGGCCATTCACTTCACGCTCCTGCGCTTCCACCAGCTCGGCGGTGCGGCCGCTGCCGGCGGTGGCGATCACTTCACGACGCAGGCGCTCGCCAACGGCAATGGCGCTGCCCAGTTCACTCAGCTCGTTGTCTTCGTTCACCTTGTTGATCATCAGGCTCACGGTTTCATCGCTGTGGATGAGGTCGTGAAACACCACCCGGGGTCCGTTGCTCACCTGCACCTCGGTCCAGCCGGTGGGATAGAGGAAGGCGAAACGACCATCCGGGCTCTGGTACGACTGCAGCCCTGCCGTTGGTCCCGCCGCGCAGGCCCCCAGCACCAGAGCCAGAACGCCGCAAACGATCACGCGACTCAGAGACTGGAGGAGCTGCATCAGCGGGGCGATTAATCCACGGGCCATTCTGCCGTTGTGGCCTGATGGTCGTGGCCCCTGTTGCGGCAGATGATCTCCGCAACTCCTACATTTCCCGCATCGGCGGCAGACCCCTGAGCGGCTTCACCAAACCGTTGGCTCGACTGATTGATCAGTTCGAGCGTCTGCCCGGCATCGGCCCGCGCACGGCCCAGCGGCTCGCGTTGCATTTGCTGAACCAACCGCAGGAGCAGATTCATCAGTTCGCTGACGCTTTGCTGGCGGCCCGCACCCAGGTGGGCCAGTGCCAGACCTGTTTCCACCTCTCCGCCGATCCCGAATGTGAGATCTGCCGCAACCCCGAGCGCCGCAATGGCGTGATCTGTGTGGTGGCGGATTCCCGCGATCTGTTGGCGCTGGAGCGCACCCGCGAATTCCAGGGGCGTTACCACGTGCTCGGTGGTCTGATCTCACCCATGGATGGCATTGGTCCGGAGCTGCTGCACGTCACCGAATTGGTGCAGCGCATCACCAATGAGGAGATCAGTGAAGTGATTCTGGCCCTCACCCCCAGCGTGGAAGGGGACACCACCAGCTTGTATCTGGGGCGGTTGCTTAAGCCCTTCTGCTCAGTGAGCCGAATCGCCTACGGCCTGCCGATGGGCAGTGAACTGGAATACGCCGATGAGGTCACCCTGAGCAGGGCTCTTGAAGGCCGCCGGCCGGTATGAGCAAGTACAGCGCCATCCCCCCTGCCGAGCGACTGCCGGACTGGCTGCGGCGGCCGATCGGCAACGCCTCGGAGTTGGAGCGGGTGCAGGGGCTGGTGAAGCAGAACCGGCTCCACACCATCTGTGAAGAGGGGCGCTGCCCCAACCGCGGCGAGTGCTACGCCGCCGGAACGGCGACGTTTCTCTTGGGTGGCTCGATCTGCACCCGCAGCTGTGCCTTCTGCCAGGTGGACAAGGGCCAGGCCCCGATGCCGGTGGATGCCGCCGAAGCCGAGCGGGTGGCCGATGCCGTTGAGGCGATGCAGCTGCGTTATGTGGTGCTCACGGCGGTGGCCCGCGATGATCTCGCCGATCACGGCGCCAGCCTGTTCACCAGCACCATGGCGGCGATCCGAGCCCGCAATCCGCTGATCGCCCTTGAAGTGCTCACCCCCGATTTCTGGGGGGGCGTGTCGAATCACGATCAGGCGTTGGTGGCTCAACGGGAGCGATTGGCCACGGTGCTGGCGGCCCAGCCGGTGTGCTTCAACCACAACCTGGAAACGGTGCAGCGGTTGCAGGGGGAGGTGCGCCGCGGTGCCACCTATGAACGATCCCTGGGTCTATTGGCGGCCGCCCGTGAGCTGGCGCCGGACATCCCCACCAAGAGTGGCCTGATGCTCGGCTTGGGGGAAAGCCGCGACGAGGTGATCGCCACCCTCAAGGATCTCCGCAGCGTGGATTGCCAACGGATCACCCTGGGGCAGTACCTGCGCCCCTCGCTTGTGCACATTCCGGTGGCCCGCTATTGGACGCCCCAGGAGTTCGATGAGCTGGGGGATGTGGCCCGCGAGCTGGGCTTTGCCCAGGTGCGCAGTGGTCCGCTGGTGCGTAGCAGTTATCACGCCGCCGACTGACGCCAGCCCCGCAGGCTGCGCTCCAGCACGGTGGCCACATCACCACTCATCAGGGCCCCGGCGCCGCCCCAGACCATGCGCAGGGGCAGATCCCAGAGCGCCGCTTCCACATCGCGGGATTTGCTGAAGCCGCGTTGGCGGAAGTAACGCACCAGCCGGCGGTGCTGCTGCTCATCGTCGCGGATGGCCAGCAATCGGGCCCGGGAGCAGGGGGTGGCCTCCTGGGCCCAGGCCATGGTGGCCGCCCAGATCAGATCGCCCACGCCGGCAGGCGCCTTTGGCATCACCCGCATCGTGTCGAGCTGCAGGCCTGTGGCGGCGGAATAAGCCCATCCCTTCATTTCCCCCAGCAGCAGCAGGTTGCCGCTGGAGCCTTGCTGGGCCACCACCAGCCGCAGGCTCCACAGCCCCAGGGGGCGGCCCACCTGCAACCTCAGCAGCAGTCCCCGATCACGGGCTTCGGCTTCCAGTTGCTCAAGCATCGATTGGGATCTGGCCACGGTCATGGTCGTCCGGTCATGCTGCTGCGGGCATGGTGCCGACCGAGCGCACTGCCTTCAAAGGCAGCGGCCCGTAGAGATGGGGGAACAGTTCGCCGGTGGGGATGGCATCGGCCCGCAGGGGAGCGTTCACGGCGGCGGGATCAATCTCCAGCAGCTGCACCTCGCCGGCGTCGGCGTAGAACCGCTCAAAGGTGGCCTGCACCTGCTCTTGCCAGGAGCAGTGGATGAAGCCCACCTGCTCCAAGCTCATTCCCCGGGTGGAGATGCGGTAGCTGCCGTTGACCTGGGCGGCCTGCCAGTCGGCCTTGAGGGCCAGGTGAAACAGGGCTTGATCCTTGGGAACTGCCACGGCATCGGCGGGGAAGTGGTGTTGTTGCCCCCCGGCATTCCAGGGGTCGGCCCGCTGCATCAGCCGCTCAAAGCGGGGATCCTCGAGGAAGTGCTGGAGCCAGTGGCGAAGAGCTTCCAGGCTGTTGTCGTTGTCGAATCCCTCGGGATCGGCGATCCGCCACTGCCGCACGAACGGCCAGAGGGCGGCATCCGCCAGCGAGCAGCGCTCGCCCAGCAGCCAGCCCTGATCAGCGATCCTCTGGTTCCAGTCCTGAAGGATGGCCAGCCCGGCGGCGCGCTGCTTGTCTTTGTTGGTGCCGTGGTAGCGGTCGGTGTACTTGAACCGGTCGAGATGATGTTTGAAAGCACCGTCGTTCTGCTCGATCAGCGCTGAGGCATCGCCGGCGCTGCGCAGCTCGCGAGGGTCTGCTTGATCCAGGGCCCAGTGCATCACCGCCAGGCTTTCTTCGATCACGCTGCCGTCCGGCAACACCAACACGGGTACGGTGCCCTTGGGGGAGACCGCCAACATCTCCGCCGGTTTGGCCTTCAGTGCGATCTCCCGCCACTGAACCAACACCCCTGCTTCCAGCAGAGCCCAGCGGGCGCGCATGGCGTAGGGGCAGCGTCGAAAGCTGTAGAGGATCGGCAGCACGGCATCGGGGTGGTCCCTGGCAAGGATTGTCCGATGCGGACTGACTGCTCAGGCCCGCCGCTGGTCGATGTTGTGTTGGTCGATCTGACGTTGATCAATCTGGCGTTGCCGCATGGCGAAGCGTTCCCGGTCGGCATCGCTGAAGCGATCCACGCAGTGCACGCACTGCACCCCTTTGATGTAGCTCGGCAGTTCGCGTTGCTGGGCTGACACCGGCAGGCCGCAGGCGTGGCAAAGGCTGTGCTCTCCAGGTTCCAGCCGGTGGTTCAACGCCACCCGTTGATCAAAAACAAAGCACTCCCCTTGCCAGCGGCTCTCGGCTTCCGGCACCTGCTCGAGGTACTTGAGGATGCCGCCCCGCAGGTGGTGCACCTCCCCGAAACCCTGTTGCTGCAGGTAGCTGCTGGCTTTTTCGCAGCGGATCCCGCCGGTGCAGAACATGGCGATGCGCTTGCTGCCCTTCTCTTCGATCAGGGGCCGCAGCGTGGACTCTGCCCATTGCGGAAAGTCGCGGAAGCTCTCGGTGCTGGGGTCGATGGCCCCTTCGAACGTGCCGATCGCCGTTTCATAGCTGTTGCGGGTGTCGATCACCAGGGTGTCGGGATCATCCACCAGGGCATTCCAGTGTTCGGGTTCTACGTAGGTGCCCACGCTGGTGCTGGGATCCACGCTGGCCACGCCGATGGTCACGATCTCCTTTTTGCGGCGGGCCTTGAAGCGTCGGAACACCGGTTTTTCGGCCCAGCTGCGCTTCACCTCGAGCCGCGCGTAGTGGTCGTCGCCCAGATCTAACGAGGCGCGCAGGTGATCCAGCAGCGCATCAACGCCGTGCTCGGGTCCGCTGATCGTGCCGTTCACCCCTTCATGGGCCACCAACACAGATCCGAGCACGCTGCCTTCGCGAGCCAGGCTCGGCAAGCTGCTTAGCAATGCCTCCCGACGCTCGTTATCCAGGGGCGTGAAGGCATAGAACGCTGCCACCAGGAGTCTGCTGTCCTTGGCCAGCACAGGCTCCAGGTTGCTTGGATCCACGCTCTTACCGGTTCAACAGTCCTCCAGCCTGCATCAGGCCGGAGCGTGCCACCGCGTTGTTGCTCCTCAGGCTTTCCTGCTGATCCGCACCGAAGCCGGCTTCAGGGGACAGGCCAGGGCATGGAAGGGCTTGTGCCCTCCTTCAAAGATCAGGCTTCCCATCGGTTGAGCGTTGGCGCTGTCGATCTTCATGGCTGAGCCACAGACCAGCACGGTGTAGCTCAACCGGGATGCCACCCACAATGAGTGTTTTGTGCAGTGTTTCCGGTTGGTGACAGTCGGGATGGCAGATGGTCAGCTCAGCGATCGTCGGGCCGTTCCTCGATCCCTCCTCCAGTTGATGTGGAACTACCCAGCAATCCCTCAGTTGATGGTGGTGTTGTCAACCTCTCCTGATCAGCGGGGCGAGCAGCTGGCCGGAGCCGCCGCGCCCTCATGCCAGTTGGCGGTCACCCCCGCATCGGCGAGCAGTTGGCGGTCGGCCTCCACGTCTGGGTTGCCGGTGGTGAGCAGAACATCGCCGTAGAAGATCGAATCGGCTCCCGCCTGGAGGCAGAGGATCTGCGCTTCCCGGCTCATCGATTCACGGCCGGCGCTCAACCGCACCCGGGCATGGGGCATCAGGATCCTTGCCGTCGCCACCATCCGAACCAGCTCCAGCGGTTCGAAGGGAGCCTGCTCTTCCAAGGGGGTGCCTTCCACCGCCACCAGACCGTTCACCGGAACGCTTTCGGGATGGGGGTTCATGCTGGCCAGCACCTGCAGCATGGAGGCGCGGTCCCGCAGGGTTTCACCCATGCCGATGATGCCGCCGCAGCAGAGAGTGACGCCGGCCTTGCGCACCCGTTGCAGGGTTTCCAGCCGTTCCTGATAGGTGCGGGTGGAGATGATCCGGTCGTAGTGCTCGGGGCTGGTGTCGAGGTTGTGGTTGTAGGCCGTGAGGCCGGCTTCGGCCAAACGTTCCGCCTGCTGGTCGGTGAGCATCCCCGCGGTCACGCAGGCTTCCATCCCCATGCCGCGCACCCCTCGCACCATCTCGAGCATCGCCTCAAAGGGAGCGCCATCGCGGATCTCCCGCCAGGCCCAGCCCATGCAGAAGCGATCAGCTCCGGCTTCCTTGGCGGCCCGGGCCCGCTGAAGCACCGGCTCCACCTGCATCTGGGCTTCAAAGGCCGTCACGTCACTGCTGTTGTGGATCGACTGAGAGCAGTAGGCACAGTCTTCTTCGCAGCCCCCCGTTTTCACGCTCAGCAGCGAGGCCAGCTGCACCCGGTAGCCCGGGTTGGCTTCCCGATGCACGGTTTGGGCCTGCCAGAGCAGCTCCATCAAGGGAAGTTCCAGCAGGGTCTGGATCTCCTCGGTGGTCCAGTCGTGGCGGATGCTGAGGGTCATGGGCGGATCGGATCAAGACCGCCGAAGCGGCGGTGGCGACGTTGGAAATCGAGCAGGGCGGCTTTCAGTGCATCGGCATTGAAGTCAGGCCAGAGCACATCGGTGACGTGAATCTCGGCGTAGGCCAGTTGCCAGAGCAGGAAATTGCTGATCCGGTGTTCGCCGCTGGTGCGGATCAACAGATCGGGATCCTGTTCGCCAGCAGTGAACAGTTCGGCGGCGATGCTGTTCTCGTCGATGCTGTCGGGGTCCAGCTCCCCGGCAGCAGCGCGTTGGGCCAGACGCTGAGCGGCTTGCACCAGCTCCCGTCGGCCGCCGTAGTTGGTGCACACGTTGAAGTGAATGCCGTTGTTGCCCGCCGTCCGGGCCGTTGCATCGGCAATCAGCTCCTGCAGTTTCTGGGGCAGGGCCTTCAGATCGCCGAGAAAGCGAATCCGCACCTGTTCGGCCTCGAGGGCCTGCAGTTCGGCCTGCAACACCCGTTCAAACAGGGTCATCAGGAAGTTCACTTCCTCCCCTGGGCGCGACCAGTTCTCCGTGGAGAAGGCGTAGGCCGTGAGGGCTTGGATCCCCCAGTCGCTGCACAGTCGCAGGGTGGCTTTCAGCGCTTCAACCCCAGCCCGATGCCCCATCACGCGGGGCAAACCGCGGGATTTCGCCCAGCGACCATTGCCATCCATGATCAGGGCCACGTGCTGCGGTAGCCGACCCGGGTCGAGGTCCGCAGGCAGAAGCGAACGATCGGCCGTGTCAGTGCTGGTGGCCGGAGGGCGGCTCAAGACAGCGATTCGGACGGAGCGCTACCCACCGTACGCCGTGCTGGCGGCATCGATTCGGCGGTGCTGAACAGCTCCCTGAGCAGTTCCTGGAGGCGTGAACTGGTGATCGGTCGTTCCAGCTTGCCCTGGTTCGCCAGAGACAGCGTGCCTGTTTCTTCCGACACAACGATGCAGATGCAGCGATCGAAGCGTTCCGTGATCCCGAGGGCCGCCAGATGGCGGGTGCCGAAACGGCTCACGCTGTCCCTCGACAGGGGAAGAATCACTCCCGCCGATTCGATGCGATTGCCCCGCACCAGCACGGCACCGTCGTGGAGGGGGGTGTCGGCGGCGAACAGGTTGAGCATCAGCTCGCGACTCAGCACCGCACCAATGGGGATGCCGGGATTGAGAAAGTCCTCAGGCCTCAGGTCGCTGCCCAGGTCCACCACAATCAGGGCCCCACGCCGCAACTGCGACAGCCGGCCTGCTGCCTCGGTGATCTGGCTGACGGTGCCTGCCGAAGCGCTGAACTCTTTCTGGGGATTGCCCAGCAACACGGCCAGACGGCCAGTGCCCAGTAGTTCCATTAGACGCCGCAGCTCCCCTTGCCAAAGGATGGCCAGGGAGAGCGAACAGGCCATGACGAGCGCGTCCACCAGCTTTGTGGTGAGGGGCAGGTTGGCGAAGCGCTGGACGAACCAGGCCATCGCCACCAAAAACAACCAACCCCGGAGCAGCCAGAGGGTGCGCTGCTCGTTGACGCGGGAAAAAAGCAGAAAGCCGATGGAAGAGGCAAAGAGAACGTCGAGCACAAGGCGCGGATCCACCACCGCCAACACGTTCACTCCGCCCTTCTCATCACTGCTGTCAACGTAACGCGTTGAATCGTTCTGGCAAAACGTCGTAGCGCAGCAGGTCATCCGGCTGCTCCCGCTTATGCACCAGTTCAGCTGCCCCGTCGTGCACCAGAACGGCAGCGGGCCTCGGGATCCGGTTGTAGTTCGAACTCATCGAGGCGTTGTAGGCACCGGTGGCAAACACGGTGACGATGTCACCGCTCTCGGTGGTGGGCAGGGGCAGGTCCTTCAGCAGCACATCGCCGGATTCGCAGTGCTTGCCCACCAGGTTCACGCATTCGTCTGGCTTGGCCAGGGGGCGATCGGCCAGGCAGCAGGTATAGAGCGACTGGTAGGTGATCGGGCGAGGGTTGTCGCTCATGCCACCGTCGATGGCCACGTAGGTGCGCACGTTCGGGATCGTCTTGCGCGAGCCCACCGAGTACAGGGTCACGCCGGCGGTCGCCACCAGGGAGCGGCCCGGTTCGCACATCAACCGCGGCAGCTCGAGGCCCCGTTCCTGGCAAGCGGTGGTGACGGCTTCGGCCACCACCTGGATCCACTGCTCAATGCTCGGGGGGTCGTCCGACTCCACGTAGCGGATGCCCAGGCCGCCGCCCACGTTGAGGTCGCTCACGGGATGGCCCAGGTCACGGGCCAGTTTCAGCTTGTCGGCCATCACCGCCGCCAGATCCCGGTGGGGCTCGAGTTCAAAAATCTGGGATCCGATGTGGGCGTGCAGCCCGGTGAGTTGGGCCCAGGGCTGTCCCACCAGGCTGCGTAGCACGGGTTCCACCTGGTCGGGATCGAAGCCGAACTTGCTGTCCAGGTGACCGGTGCGGATGTATTCGTGCGTGTGGCACTCGATGCCTGGGGTGAAGCGCAGCATCAGGCTCGCCGGTTCGGCTCCAGCGGGCACCAGTTCGGCGAGGCGATCGAGATCGTGCTGGTTGTCCACAACGATCGTCACCTTGTTGGCGTACGCGAGCAGCAGCTCCTCGTCGGATTTGTTGTTGCCGTGCAGCACCATCCGCTCTCCGGGCATTCCCCCACGCAGTGCGGTCAGCAGTTCACCGGCTGACACCGCATCCAGACCCAGCCCCTCGGAGGCCGCCAGGCTGCTCATCACCAGAGAGCTGTTGGCCTTGGAGGCGTAGATCGGCAGGGATGGCCCGGCGTAATGCTTGTCCAGGGCCTGGCGGTAGGCCCTGCACGTGGCCCGAACGGTGGCTTCATCCAGCACATACAACGGTGTGCCGTAACGCTCGGCCAGATCGCTGAGACGACACCCGCCCACAACAAGACGGTCGGTGTCGTCGAGTTCTGTGGTGATCGGGGTCAGGTTGCGATTGGGGCTCTCCGCATCCCGGTTGGCCTCGAAGGGCCGTTGACTGGTGATGGTTTGGGTCACGGAGTGGCGGCGTCGAAGGGCAATCTAGGAATCGACCCTGCAGGGGGCGGACCGACTGCGCAGATCCTGCGCCTTGACCCGTCCTGGCAGCAAGCCTGTCAGGTACTGGATCAACGGGCTCTCAACGGCCTCTGGACCGCAGAGCAATGGCGGCGTGAGCTGGACGACCCCCGGCGCCTCTGCATCGGTCTTGTGCAGCCCGAAGCCCTATTGGGGGTGGCCTGCGGCTGGATGGTGGCCGATGAACTTCACATCACGGCGGTGGCTGTGGATCCCGACAGGCGTCGCAGCGGCCATGGAGGTGTGCTTTTGAAAGCACTGTTGCAACGGGCACGACAGCACGGTGCCGTGCACGCCACCCTCGAGGTGGCCAGCGACAACGTTGCCGCTCTGGCGCTTTACGCCAAAGCCGGTTTCCGCACCGCAGGCACCCGTTCCGGGTACTACTCCGATGGTCGCGACGCCCTCATTCAGTGGTGTCGCATCCCGTCAGCGCCGTCGCCCACGTCGGCGGCTTGAAGTTGTTCGGTTTCCCGTCCCTGGGAGACAAAAAAAGCGGTGAATCTTGTGGGATTCATTGTTATTTTTTGTGCGCTTCAGGCCAGTCTCAGACTGGAAAGTGACCGAACAAACCGAACACTCGCAGCAGTCCCTCAACCCTGATAGCTTGGTCACATCACTGCATTGGCCCAGCGATGTTTGAACGCTTCACCGAGAAGGCCATCAAGGTGATCATGCTGGCCCAGGAAGAGGCCCGCAGACTTGGTCACAACTTCGTTGGTACCGAACAGATCCTCCTCGGCCTGATCGGCGAGGGAACGGGGGTTGCCGCCAAGGTGCTCAAGTCCATGGGGGTCAACCTCAAGGATGCCCGGGTTGAAGTTGAAAAAATCATCGGCCGTGGATCCGGCTTTGTCGCTGTTGAGATCCCCTTCACTCCTCGTGCCAAGCGCGTCCTTGAGCTGTCTCTCGAAGAGGCCCGTCAGCTCGGCCACAACTACATCGGCACAGAGCACCTGCTGCTCGGCCTGATCCGTGAGGGCGAAGGTGTTGCTGCCCGTGTGCTGGAGAACCTTGGCGTCGATCTGGCCAAGGTGCGCACCCAGGTGATTCGCATGTTGGGTGAAACCGCTGAAGTCTCCGCCGGCGGCGGTGGCGGCGGTGCCAAGGGATCCACCAAAACCCCCACCCTCGACGAGTTCGGCAACAACCTCACCCAGCTCGCCACCGAGGCCAAGCTTGATCCGGTGGTGGGGCGTCACAACGAAATTGATCGCGTCATCCAGATCCTGGGTCGTCGCACCAAGAACAATCCCGTTCTGATCGGCGAGCCCGGTGTCGGTAAGACCGCCATTGCTGAGGGCCTGGCCCAGCGCATTCAGCAGGGGGACATTCCCGACATCCTTGAAGACAAGCGCGTCCTGACTCTGGATATCGGTCTGCTGGTGGCCGGCACCAAGTACCGAGGTGAGTTCGAAGAGCGCCTCAAGAAGATCATGGAGGAGATCAAGGCGGCCGGAAACGTGATCCTCGTGATCGACGAGGTGCACACCCTGATCGGTGCAGGCGCTGCTGAGGGGGCGATCGACGCCGCCAACATCCTCAAGCCGGCCCTCGCCCGCGGTGAGCTGCAGTGCATCGGTGCCACCACCCTCGACGAGTACCGCAAACACATCGAACGGGACGCCGCCCTGGAGCGCCGTTTCCAGCCGGTGAATGTGGGTGAGCCGTCCATTGACGACACCATCGAAATCCTTCGTGGCCTGCGCGAGCGTTACGAGCAGCACCACCGCCTCAAGATCACCGACGACGCCCTTGTGGCAGCCGCAACTCTCGGCGATCGCTACATCTCGGATCGCTTCCTGCCCGACAAGGCCATCGACCTGATCGATGAAGCCGGTTCCCGCGTGCGTCTGCTCAATTCGAAGCTGCCCCCCGCGGCCAAGGAGGTGGACAAGGAACTGCGTTCCGTCCAGAAGGAAAAGGAAGATGCCGTTCGCGATCAGGACTTCACCAAGGCCGGTGAACTGCGTGAGAAGGAAGTGGAACTGCGGGAGCAGATCCGTTCACTGCTTCAGGCCAACAAGGACGAGGTCAAGGCTGACGCAACCTCTGAATCCGGTGAAACAGCTGCAACTGAAGTGCCTGCTTCAGACAGCTCACCGATGGTGAACGAGGAGGACATCGCCCAGATCGTCGCCTCCTGGACCGGTGTTCCGGTGCAGAAGCTCACCGAAAGCGAGTCGGTCAAGCTGCTCAACATGGAGGAAACCCTCCACAAGCGCCTGATCGGTCAGGACGAAGCCGTCAAGGCGGTGTCCAAGGCCATCCGCCGTGCTCGGGTCGGTCTGAAGAACCCCAACCGCCCGATCGCCAGCTTCATTTTCTCCGGCCCCACCGGTGTGGGTAAAACCGAGCTCACCAAAGCTCTGGCCACCTACTTCTTCGGCAGCGAAGAGGCGATGATCCGCCTCGACATGTCGGAATTCATGGAGCGCCACACGGTCAGCAAGCTGATCGGCTCGCCTCCGGGCTACGTGGGCTTCAACGAAGGCGGTCAGCTCACCGAGGCGGTGCGTCGCCGGCCTTACACCGTGGTGCTCTTCGACGAAATCGAAAAGGCGCACCCCGATGTGTTCAACCTGCTGCTGCAGCTTCTGGAAGACGGCCGTCTGACCGATTCCAAGGGCCGCACGGTCGATTTCAAGAACACCCTGATCATCATGACCTCGAACATCGGTTCGAAGGTGATCGAGAAGGGTGGCGGCGGCCTCGGCTTCGAGTTCTCCGGTGAAAGCGCTGAGGAGTCTCAGTACACCCGGATCCGTTCCCTGGTGAATGAGGAGCTCAAGCAGTACTTCCGGCCTGAATTCCTCAACCGTCTCGACGAAATCATTGTCTTCCGCCAGCTCAACCGCGACGAGGTCAAGGAGATCGCCGAGATCATGCTCAAGGAGGTCTTTGGCCGCATGGGCGAGAAGGGCATCACCCTGACCGTGTCCGACGCCTTCAAGGAGCGCCTGGTGGAGGAGGGCTACAACCCTGCCTATGGCGCACGTCCGCTGCGCCGGGCCGTCATGCGCCTTCTCGAGGATTCCCTCGCCGAAGAGGTGCTGTCGGGTCGGATCAAGGACGGCGACCACGCCGAAGTTGATGTCGATGAGAACAAGAAGGTGGTGGTCCGTCACAAAGGTCAGGTGGACACGGCACCGCAACTCGCCGGTGCCAGCGTCTGATGGTTCGATCCATCTCGTCCCACTCCATTGCCCCCTCCAGCGTCTTGCGGGGGGATGGAGCCTGGGATGAGGCCTTGCCTCAGATCAAATCTCTCTGTTCACGTCCGCTGGTGCTTGGTCGTAGTGCCTCCACTGCCGATCAGCGACAGCGTTTGGTGTCGGATCTCTTGGCCCATGGGCTCCAACCTCTTCAGGCTCAGCTTCAGTTCGACTGCTGTGAGCAGGATCTCCAGAGGGTGGCTGCTGAAGCCCATGGCTGTGACGCCGTTCTGGCTGCCGGGGGCGGAAAAGTGCTGGACGCCGGCAAGTTGCTGGCCCATCGCCTTTCCCTGCCCTGTATCACTGTTCCACTGAGCGCCTCCACCTGTGCCGGCTGGACGGCTCTCTCCAACATCTATTCCCCTCAGGGTGCTTTCGAAGGGGATGTGGCCCTTGATCGCTGTCCTGATCTTCTTGTCTTCGATCACGGCCTGGTGCGTCTGGCCCCACCCCGCACGCTGGCCAGCGGTGTCGCTGATGCCCTTGCCAAGTGGTACGAAGCCTCGGTGAGCAGCGGCGACAGCAGCGATGGCCTGGTGCAGCAGGCCGTGCAGATGGCACGGGTGCTGCGGGATCAATTGCTGATCGACAGCCTTACGGCGCTGAAGGATCCAGACAGTGAAGCCTGGGTGCGCACCGCCGAAGCCTGTGCTCTCACTGCTGGCGTGATGGGGGGACTGGGCGGTGCCCGTTGCCGCACTGTTGCGGCCCATGCCGTTCACAACGGCCTCACCCAGCTGGAGGCTTGTCACCACGTTCTGCATGGCGAGAAGGTGGGCTTCGGAATTCTTGTGCAGCTTCGCCTGGAGGAACGTCTGGGCGGCAACCGGCTTGCAGGCCAGGCACACCGCCAGCTGTTGCCGTTGCTGCGGCAGCTTGGTTTGCCCGTCAGCCTTGATGATCTGGGTCTGGCGCAGGCCAGCCTCAGTGAGTTGCAGGAGGTGTGCCGCTTCGCCTGCCGCGAGGGTTCCGATCTGCATCATTTGCCTTTCGCTGTGACGCCTGGTGCTTTGCTGGAGGCCCTTGTGGGCGCTGCCGAACTCAGCCCCAGCAGCCTTTGAAGACGCTTCTGGATCAATTGCGGCCGGCTCTGCTTGACCCGCAGGCCGAGTGCCTGGCCGCTGAGGTGCAGTGGTGGACGTTGCCAGGTCTGGGTGTGGATGATCCGTTCCCGGTGGCTGTGCTCGGCCAGGGCGCACCGTTGTTGCTGCTGCATGGTTTCGACAGCAGTTTTCTCGAATACCGGCGCCTGGCTCCCCTCCTGGCCGATCGCTTTCAGCTGTTCATCCCCGACCTGTTCGGTTTTGGTTTTTCGCCGCGTCCCCGGGGCCTGACCTACGGGCCAGAGGCTGTGTTGCGGCATCTCGATGCCCTGCTGGAGCGGCTTCCCACGGACGCTCCCCTGAGCCTGATCGGGGCCTCCATGGGAGGGTCCGTAGCCGTGGAGCTGGCCCGGCGTCATCCCGAGCGTGTGGCTTCTCTGCTGCTGCTGGCTCCTGCCGGTCTCACGGGGCGTCCGATGCCCGTTCCGCCCCTGTTGGATCGTTTTGGTGCCTGGTTCCTGGGTCGTCCCGGCGTTCGGCGGGGGCTGTGTCGCCAGGCTTTCGCTGATCCCGATGCGGATGTGGGTGCTCCGGAAGAGCAAATCGCCTCGTTGCACCTGCAATGCCCCGGCTGGGCAGAGGCCTTGGCGGCCTTCGCCCGCAGCGGTGGTTTTGCCGGATGTGGGGTTCCACTCCCCTCTCAATCACTGCACGTGATCTGGGGTGACAACGATCGGATTCTGCGTGCACCGCAGAAGCAGGCGCTTCAGGCCTTGTTGGATCAGCCGGTGGAGACCTTCCCCTCCTGCGGCCATCTCCCCCATATCGATCAGCCCCGCAAGGTGGCTGAGCGGTGTCAGGCGCTGTTGACCCATGGCTGATCCCGTTCTCAATGTGCTGGCAGGGGCCCTGCGCCTGTGGATTCGCAGCCAATGCGACAGCATCGGCAGCCTCGAACTGGCCCTGAACGGCTCCAGCTGGTCATTGCTGCGGGGGCGTCTGGATGGTGTGACCCTCACGGCGAGGGATGCCTGTTTCCAGGGGCTGCCCTTGCAGCATGTTGAGTTGCGCAGCGGTTCGATTGCGGTGGACATGAAGCTGCTCAGTCCCGGTCAGATGCTGGCCCTGAAGCAGCCGTTCCAGGTGGCGGGCGAGGTGAGCTTCAACGGCCGTCAGCTCAACAGCGCGTTGCTGGCCGAACCCTGGCGCTGGCTCGGGGACTGGATGGCTGAACAGTTGATGGGGCTCAGCCCGTTGGGGGCGCTGCGCATTGACGTGGATCTGCTCGAGTTGCAGGTACCCGTCGCGGCCCATCAAGACCCTGTTCGCCGTCGCTTCCGCCTCAATGCGGAGCAGGGAACGTTGTGCTTCCGGCCGGAGACCGCCGATGAACCGCGCACCTTGCTGCCGATGGACCCCGCCATTCGAATCGAGCAGGTGCAGCTGGCGGGGGGCCAGCTGGCCCTCAAAGGTCAGGCCAGCGTCACCCCATAGCGCTGCTTATGGGGCCAACAGCGGTTGGCATAAAGCGATCGCGTAAAAGACCACCGCTGGGGTGAACAGATAGCTGTCGATCCGGTCCAGGATCCCGCCATGGCCGGGCAGCACGTCACCGGAGTCCTTCACGCCTGCATCGCGTTTCATCATCGATTCCGTCAGGTCTCCCACCAGGGCGAACAGAGCGATCAGCGCCCCCAGCAGCAGGCCCGGCAGGCCTTGCAGCGCCCAGCCCATCAGCTGGCCGCAGATCAGGCCGATCAGCATGGCCGAGATGAATCCCCCGATCGCCCCCTCGATGGTTTTCCCTGGGGAGATCGGTGAGAGGGGCCGTCGCCCGTAACGCCGTCCCACGGCCCAGGAGCCGATGTCGGTGGCCACGATCATCAGGCAGGCCGACAGCGTGATCTCCAGACCGTTGTCCAAACCGCGCAGACTCAGCCAGTGGCTGGGCAAAAAACCCAGGTAGAACAGCCCGAAGATCGATGCCGCAATGTCGGCGATGGAACCCGTCACCGGTTGCAGCAGCAGCCAACCGCAGATGGCGGCTCCAGAGAGCGGCAGAACAGCGTGAGCCACATCAGCCGGCAGCCCGCCCTGGATCGCCCACTGGGTGGTGAACAGCAGCAGTTGGCAGGCCACCAGGGTGGTTTTGGTGGCGGGGCGAATTCCCTTGAATTGCGCCATCCGGAAGAACTCCAGCAGGCCAAGGTGCACCATTCCCCCAAGCGCGGCGGTGAACCACCAGCCCCCCAGGCTCACGACAAGCAGGCCAAAGCCCCCCACACCGAGGCCACTGATCAACCGCTTGCGCAGGGCTGCTCGGGCCGCTGGTGCTTGGCTCTGATCGAGGACAACCTCACGGATCACGCTGATTGGAGGCGTCCTGGATTCACACTATCAATCGCTGTTGGCCGTGATCTCGAGGCTTGAGGCCACCTTTGCTGTCCCAGCTCAGCCCCCACTCACCACAGTCAGCGCGTCTGGGATCTGGTCTCCCCAGAACAGTTGCTGGCGTTCGAGCCAGCTTTGTCGCTGGCGATCCAGCCGTTCGCCGGGAATCAGCAGGGGGATGCCCGGTGGGTAAGGGCACAGCAATTCAGCCGCGATGCACCCCTCCGCATCCTTCAACGCCACCTGTTGATGCTCCGCCGTCCAGGCCTGGGTCGGTGACTGGGCTGGGGAGGTGACCAGCGGAAGCGGTGGGGCTTCGAAGGCTGGCAAGGGAGGGCGATCGGGGAAGCTCCGCAGCAGGTTCTGCCAGTGGTGTCGCATCTGCCGTCCCAGCCCTCGATGGCGTGCCAGCCCCAGGCAGAGGGTGAGGCTGGCTGGCTCCGGTAATTCGCCCACCAAACCGCGGGGCAGGAACCAATCGTCGGCATCCAGGCCGGTGATGCCAGCCTGCCCCGTGTGCAGGATCAGGCGCAGCGGATCCTGGTTGCTCAGCAGAGGCACGCTGCTGTGGCGCAGGCCATTGGCGAGCGCTTCAGCCTCCTGCAGCCGCCGCAGCAACTGACGGCGCCCCTTGGGCCGCTGCCAGTGTTGAAGGGCTTCTTCGCAGGAGGCCAGCAGCAGCGCACTGGGGCTGGTGGTTTGCAGCAGGCCCAGGCTGCGTTCCACGCGCACGGGATCCAGACGCTCCCCCTGCATCCAGAGCACCGCTGTTTGCGCCAGTGCTGCAGCCGACTTCTGCAGGGAATGCACCACCAGATCAGCGCCGCAGTGCAGGGCGCTGGGGGGGAGGGGATGGTCCACCCCAGCGGCGAAATGACAGCCGTGGGCTTCATCCACCAGCACGCAACAGCCCTGTTGCTGCAGCCGCTGGATCACCGCCGTTGGGTCATTGGCATAGCCCTGGTAGGTGGGATGCACCAGAACCGCAGCACGGATGGGGGCTCCATCGCGGGGTAGGGCCTGAAGCACCCGTTCGATCCAGGCCGAATCCGCCGGTGCCGGCTGGCCCCGGTCGCTTTGAAAGGGGAGATCGAACAGCACAGGCCGGAGGTCCCCAAGAACGCAGGCCTGAATCAGGCTGCGATGCACGTTGCGGGGCAGCAGCACTCGCTCTCCGGGCCGGACAATGGCCAGCAGTGCGGCCTGCAGCAACCCCGTGGCCCCGTTCACCCCATACCAGCAGCGCGCCACCCCCATCGCTGCCGCAGCGGAGCGTTGGCTCTCTGCGATGGCGCCGTCCGCCTCGAGCGGACCGCCAAGGGCTGGCAGTTCCGGCAGGTCCCAGACGCCGGCGCGGCGTCGCAGCAATTGACGCAGTCCATCCGGAAGGGCAGCCCCCCGTCCGTGGGCCGGCAGAAACAGGGGCTGAGCGAGGCGACGGGTGAGCTGGGGCAGAAGCGCCATCAAATCCCCCTGATCTCCTTAAAGTCTCTCTCTGTACTCAGCGCGATGCGATGCGTTACGACCCCGGGCGGGATCTCGGCTGGCTTCTGCTGCGTCCCTGGGTCGCCATTCCGCGCCTTGTTCAGGTGATGTGGTCCCTGGCGGGGCTGGTGCTGGTGCTGTTGCTGCGTGGAGGCAGCAATGACCCCGCCGTTCAGCAGGGGCTGGCGCGTCGCATTCTCAACACCCTGACGGGTCTGGGGCCCTGCTTTATCAAATTGGGGCAGGCCCTCTCCACCCGACCTGATCTGGTGCGTCGGGACTGGCTGGAGGAACTGACACGCCTGCAGGACGATCTGCCGGCCTTTCCCCACTCCACCGCCCTGGCTTGCATCCGCGAGGAACTCGGTGCGCCGGCCGAGGAATTGTTTGAGGAGTTTCCCGACACGCCGATCGCCGCCGCCAGCCTTGGCCAGGTGTACAAGGCCCGTCTGCAGGGCCAGCACTGGGTTGCGGTGAAGGTGCAGCGGCCCAATCTCACCTTCATCCTGCGCCGGGATCTGGTGTTGATCCGGGCTTTGGGGGTGATGACGGCGCCGCTGCTGCCGCTCAACCTCGGTTTCGGGCTGGGCGGAATCATTGATGAATTCGGCCGCAGCCTGTTCGAGGAGATCGATTACGGCCTGGAAGCGGCCAATGCCGAGCGGTTTTCGGCGCTTTTTGCAGATAACGATGCGGTCTACATCCCCAAGGTGGAGCGGATGCTCAGCTCCACCCGGGTGCTGACCACCACCTGGATCGATGGCGCCAAGATGCGCGATAGCGAGGAGCTGCGTTCCCAGCGTCTTGACCCAACGGCGTTGATCCGCACCGGCGTGATCTGCGGCCTGCAGCAACTCCTGGAGTTCGGCTATTTCCATGCCGACCCCCACCCCGGCAATCTCTTCGCCCTGCCGGGTCGCACCGGCGATCTCGGCCATGTGGGGTACGTCGATTTCGGGATGATGGATTCCATCAGCGACAGCGACCGGCTCACCCTCACCGGTGCTGTGGTGCACCTAATCAACCGTGACTTCTCCGGGTTGGCCAAGGACTTCCAATCCCTCGGGTTTCTCAGCCCCACGGCCGATCTCACGCCGATCATTCCTGCCCTTGAAGAGGTGCTCGGCGGTAGCCTCGGCGACTCGGTTGGATCGTTCAACTTCAAGGCGATCACCGACCGTTTTTCGGAGCTGATGTTCGATTACCCCTTCCGGGTTCCGGCTCGCTTCGCCTTGATCATCCGGGCCGTCGTCAGCCAGGAAGGCCTTGCCTTGCGGCTGGATCCGAACTTCCGAATCATTGCTGTGGCCTATCCGTACGTGGCCCGTCGACTGTTGGCGGGTGACACCAGCGAGATGCGCGAGAAGCTGCTGGAGGTGATCTTTGATGAATCAGGCCGCCTGCGCCTGGATCGGCTGGAAAGCTTGCTGGATGTGGTGGGTCAGGACGCTCCCGCTCCTGGGAAGGAATTGATCCCTGTGGCTGGGGCAGGTCTGCGGCTGCTGCTGAGCCGAGATGGTGCCGACCTGCGCAAACGTCTGCTGATGACGCTGATCCGTGACGATCGTCTGCACACCGACGACGTGCGTGCCCTGTTCGGCCTGCTGGGTCGCACCTTCGGCCCAGGGCGTCTGGCCGGCGGCCTGTTGCAGCGCCTCAACCCGTTGGCGGCAGCGTGATCCTGAGATCACGATTCCAGCGGGATTGTGGAACCCACCGCTAAGGTCTCAGCTCTTTGAGATCGGCGTCGATGCCTGAGGAGATCAGCGCCCAGGAGCTTGAGCAGCTGCTCCAGATGATGACCCTGCCCCAGCCCCCCTACCTGCTGGCGGGCATCGGTTTGTTGATGGGTGTGCTCTGCGGCCTCACCTTCGGCCGTCAGGTGCAGAACAAACTGGATGGCTGGAAGCAGGACCGACTCCCCCTGATGCCTCTGGGGACTGCCGAGATCAACCTCAGCTACGCCGGCACCCTCATCGGGGTAACCCTGTTCATCGGCTGCTGCCTTCAGATCTTCGGGTTTGCCTCTGGCGCTGCCCTGCTGGTGGCCCTGCTGCTCTCGCTGCTGACCGGTGGTGCCTTGTTCTCTCAGCTGGAGCGCCTGATGCAGCAGGTGGAAGCGGGCAAGTTCAAAGCGGTTGATTTCGACAACTTCGACGAATTCTTCTAAGCCTTTTCTTCTGAGCGTTGTTTCGCCGGGCCTGTTTCTCTGGGATCTGGGCCATTAAGCGAAGCCGCTGTTCTGCTTTGTCGGGTTTCGTCCTCGGTCAGAATGGATGCGCTCCCGCCTCATGGACGTGACAACCCTGTCTGCGGCTGTCTCCACCCGTCGTCTCCTCGTGGTGGAAGACGACGACAGCATCCGGGAAACAGTCGGAGAGGCCCTGCGCGCGGAAGGTTTTGAGGTGCAAACCTGCGCCGATGGCGCCTCAGCCCTAAATCTGATCACCGCTGAAACTTCAGATCCGGTGGATCTGATCGTGCTCGATCTGATGCTCCCCGGCTTGGGGGGGCTTGACCTTTGCCGCGAGCTCCGTCGCATCAACAACACCACCCCGATCCTGGTGATCAGCGCCCGAGACAGTGAGACCGATCGGGTGCTGGGGCTTGAGGTGGGCGCCGACGATTACCTGGTCAAACCCTTTGGGCTGCGCGAGCTGGTAGCCCGCTGCAGGGCCTTACTGCGGCGATCCAGTCAATCGGAGACGTCGCCCTCCCAACCGCATTCCTTCACTCACGCCAACCTGTGCCTGTATCCCAGTGAATGCAGGGTCACCCGGGATGGCACGGATTTGACCCTCTCCCCCAAGGAGTACAAGATCCTCGAGCTGTTCATTCAGAACCCCAAGCGCGTCTGGAGTCGCGATCAGCTGCTGGAGAAAATCTGGGGTGTCGACTTCATCGGTGACACCAAAACCGTGGATGTTCACATCCGCTGGCTGCGGGAAAAGGTTGAGCAGGAGCCCTCATCGCCTCAGTTGATCCGTACGGTTCGCGGTTTCGGGTATCGCTTCGGCTGAGGGTGCTGTGGTGATCTCCGCCGCACTCGGCTTTGCAGCTGGCATTGGGATCACGCTTCTGCTGCAGCGTCGACGCCGCGTTCTGGCGTCCAAGCGAACGTCAAAGGATCGCTCCATCGTCTTGAACGCTCCCCAGCTGCTGGCCTGGATTGATGCGGCCACCCAGGGCTGGATGATCCTGGCCCCGGACCACTCCATCGCCTACATCAACGACAGGGCCGAACGCCTTCTTCATATCCCCTCCAATCGCCTGGTTCGTGGCATGAAGCTCCGGGATGTCCTCGACATTCCTGTCTTGGAGGAGTTGATTTTCAGCAGCCGCTATCAGCTGCGTTCCCAGCGTTGTGAATGGGATCAACAGGGGACCCCGCTGGAGGCGGTTGTTCTGCCGGGCAGTGACGAATGCTGGCTGGTGCTGATCCAGAGCCGTCAGTCCCTCGAAGCCCAGCAACAGCAGCAGGAACGCTGGGTGAGTGATGTGGCCCATGAGCTCAAGACCCCCCTCACCGCCCTGATGCTGGTGAGCGATCGGCTGGAACTGGCCGTCAAGGAAGACGACACGGCTCTGGTGCAACGGCTGCAGAGGGAACTCCGGCGTCTTCAGCTGCTGGTGGAAGACCTGCTGGAGCTGTCGCGGTTGGAAAACAGCCTGCCGCAGGACGACAGCGAGCATGTGCCCCTCACCCTGGAGGATCTGGTGGACAGCGCCTGGGGATCCATTGGCCCGATCGCGGAGGAACGGCGGGTGACGCTGCAGCTGGACCGCAGCGAATCCGGCCCCCTGCGTGGTGATCAGCGCCGGTTGCACCGTGCGGTGCTCAACCTTCTCGACAATGCCCTGCGCTACTCCCCTGATGAGAGCAGCATCGACGTGTCCGTCCGCCAGAGCGGGGGCTGGTGGTTGCTCAGCATTCGTGACCATGGCCCTGGCTTGAGTGAGGCCGATCTCACGCGCATGTTTCAACGCTTCTATCGGGGGGATCCCTCCCGCACCCGCTCCAACCGCAGCGGCAGTGGCCTGGGACTGGCGATCGTGCAGCAGATCGCCGTCAACCATGGCGGTCGCATCGAAGCTCGCAACCATCCCGCCGGTGGAGCCTGCATGGATCTGCTCCTGCCTCGGGAACCCCTGCAATGACGCGCCAGCGCCTGCAGAAACTGATCGCTGCTGCCGGCCTCTGCTCCAGGCGCCGGGCTGAGGAATGGTTGCAGGCCGGCCGCGTGACGGTGGATGGACAGGTCGCCCGCGTTGGCGACCAGGCCGATCCGCAGCAGCAGACGATTCATGTGGATGGTCAGCCGTTGCCGTCCCGTGGTGTGGCGCGGGTGTTGCTGATGAACAAGCCGGTGGGGGTGATCTGCAGCTGCGATGACCCGCAGGGTCGCCGCACGGTGCTGGACCTGCTGCCCCCGCAGCATCGGGCTGGTCTTCACCCCGTTGGCCGTCTGGATGCCGACAGCCATGGTGCGCTTCTGCTCACCGATCTGGGTGAGCTCACCTTGAAGCTCACCCACCCGCGTTACAGCCACGCCAAGACCTACAGGGTGTGGGTGAAGGGTGTGCCGCCGGAGCCGGTCCTCGATCGCTGGCGTCGGGGTCTGCCTTTGGATGGACGCTTGACCCGCCCCGCTCGGGTGCGCCGGTTGCGGGCCTGGGGTGACCGCTCGCTTCTGGAGATTGAGCTGCGGGAAGGGCGCAATAGACAGATCCGCCGGATGGCGGAAGCCCTGGGCCATCCGGTGCTGGACCTGCAGCGCACGGCCATTGCTGGGTTGCCGCTCGGTGATCTGGCCGAGGGGTGCTGGATCTGGTTGAGCGAGGGAGAATGGAAGCCCTTGCTCGAGCGGGCTGATCCGATGGAGTGTCCCAACAGCCCATGCGACTGAAGCGTCCAGGACTCTGGTGGCGACGTCCGCGCAAGGGTTCCAGCCCTGATGCCGGCATGGTTGAGGCCCAGGAGCAGCAACGCCAGGATCTGGGGCTGCTCCTGCGACGGCGCCGCGAGGAGCTGGGACTCTCATTGCGTGATCTGGCCAATGAGACCCGAATCACCACCCCCGTGATCGAGGCTCTGGAGCGGGGCTGGCGTGATCGCCTGCCCGAGCGGGCCTATCTCGCCTCGATGCTTCCTCAGATCGAGCGTCGCCTGGCCCTGCCCGGGGGATGCCTCGACCCCCTGCTTCCCCCGCCGGTGTTGCTCCGCCGCGGACCCGCCAAAGCGGGCCTGGGTCGCTTCACCCTGGGCAACATCGATGTGTTCACCACCTGGCAGGGAACGGTCGTTTATGCGGCGGTGATCGCCTTCAGCCTGCTGGCCATCAATCGTCAACAACAGGACCTGGCCCTGCGCAACAGCCTCAGCCTCGAGCCAGTGCGTGCTGATGTGGAGGCGATCAGCCGTGGTCCGAACCCGGTGGGTTCAGACGAAGGCATCGCAGCCTTGCGCCCCCTGGAACAGGTTCAGAAACGCACGCCTCAGCAGTGGCTTGATCTGGTGCGGGATGCCCTGCCGCAGTCCCAGGGGGTGCTGGAGATTGTTGTGGCTGAGCCAAGAGAGCTGCAGCTCTCCAGCGGTGGGGGAGATCGGGTTCAATTCGCAACGAGCGCCGGCACGCTGACCCTGCAGTTGATGGCCCCGATCGAGGTGCGCCTTGACCCCCCGGCTGGTGCTGAGGATCAGGTGCTCTGGAATGGAAAGCCTCTGCCTGTGGATCAAGAGCGGCCGGGGATCTATCGGGTCAACAAATTGCCTGCTCCGGAGAGCGACCTCCCCCAGACCGCTCCCCTGCTCCCGTAGCCGCCCAAGGCATTCCCCAGCGCGGCATCAAAGCTGCCCAGCCTCCAGCTCCAGTTGCCTTCGCAGGTGCCGGGGGTGTTGAACCTGGACCGGTCGTCGAGGTGCATCAGGTCCTGCAATGGGGCGATCACGAGGCCTGCGGTTGTGGCAAAGGCCATGTCGAGCAGATGCCAGGCCGGGGCATTGATCTCACCATTCACCCGCGTGGCGATGCGGGCGCGGCTGTCGGCATCCAGCCCGTTCCACCAGCCCAGGGTTGTGGGGTTGTCGTGGGTGCCGGTGTAGACGACCCAGCGATGCCCATCGGTGTTTTCTGGCAGATAGGGGTTGTCGGATGCGCCGTCGAACGCGAACTGCAGCACTTTCATGCCCGGCAACCGGAAGGCATCGCGGAGTTGTTCCACATCCGGTGTGATGACGCCGAGATCCTCGGCAATCAAGGGAAGGGAGCCACCGGCATCCTTGCGCAGCTTGCGCAGCAGGGCGTGACCCGGCGATGGCTGCCACTGACCGTTCTCTGCGGTGCTGTCCCCTCCGGGAACGGCCCAGAAGGCCGCAAGGGCCCGGAAGTGATCCAGGCGCAGCAGATCCACCATCTCCCGCTGGCGTGCAATTCTTTGCCGCCACCATCGGAAGCGCGTGATCCGATGCTGTCCCCAGCGGTACACCGGTGAGCCCCACAGCTGTCCGGTTGCCGAGAAGTAATCGGGCGGAACACCGCTCTGGGTGGTGAGCTGGCCGTTCTCCTTGACGGTGAAGAGTGAACGGTTGCTCCAGACATCGGCGCTGTCACTGCTCACATAGAAGGGCAGATCGCCAAACAGCTGGATGCCCAGGTTGGTCGCCTGGCGGCGGATCGCCTGCCACTGCCGGTCGAGCTGCCATTGGATCAGCTGTTCCCGCAGCAACGCGTCATCGTGTTGCTTCGCCCAGGCCTTGAGGGCTTTGTTGTCATGCCGGGCCAGCGGCAGCGGCCACTCCCACCAAGCGGTGTTGTGTTGATCGTGCAGAACCTGGAAACGGGCATGGTCCCGCAGCCAGCTGCGCTGCTGTTGCGCCCAGCGATTGAAGGCGTCATGTCGCACTGGATCCTGCGCAGGCCAGGCGTCAAGCAGGGCATCCCCCAGGGCACTGGCCCGTTGCTGGGCCAGCTGGAACTCCACACGCTCCGCACCCTCCAGCGCTGCATCAGCCCCTGGAGCGGCCCTGAGCGCTTCTTCGCCGATGAACCCCTCGTTGGCCAGGTCCTGGCCGTCGAGGAACCAGGGGTTCAGGGCATTGCAGGAGGGAGAGCTGTAGGGCGAGCCGGTGGGATCCGGCGGGGACAGGGGCAGCATCTGCCAGACGCCGATGCCATGGTCGGCCAGCAGCTGGAGCCAACGGCGGCAGGGCTCACCAAAGCTGCCGCAGACGGGGCTGCCAGGCAGAGCAGTGGGATGCAGCAGCACCCCGGTGCTGCGCCCCCTCCCGGCCTTGGCCGGGTCAACGGTGGACTGATCCATGGGGGGGCCTTGGTCATCCAAGGATGGCGGCTTCAGAACACCGCCGCATCCCCCAGGTCCTGCCCGGCCATGCCCTCCCGGGCCACGCGCTCAAAGAACTGCTCCAGCGTGTCGGTTCCATAGGACGGCGTTGCATCCGCGTCGTAGCACTGCTTCTGCTCATCCCAGACGAGCATCGATTCGCTGGCGTAGTAGCGGCCGATCCGACCAAATTCCGCCGTGTCGTTGATACCTGGGAACACGCGAGCCAGGGCGTCCAGCACGGCGATCGGTGCATCCATCAGGGCAATCGGCACCGACAGCATTCGTTCGGGCTTGTTCAGAGCGCGGAAGAGCATCTCTCCCTGCTCCCGGGCGCTTAGTGCCGGACCCGGCCCCCCAATGGGCAGCACCTGGTTGCTTTTGGACTCGTCATGGATGCAGTCGGCCATGAACCGGGCCAGATCGGCTTCGCTGATCGGCTTGCAGCTGGCGAGGGTTCCACCTCCGAACATCACGTAGGGGCCGCCCTTGCGGCAGCTTTCCACCTGTCCGCCCAGGCTTTTGAAAAAGGCGGTGGGGCGAACGATGGAGTGGCTCATCTCCTCATCCGCTTGCAACACGGCTTCGAAGGCCAGCTTCGCCTTCTGAAATTCCAGCAGCGGCTTCTGCACACAGATGGCGGAGAGCAGCACGTAGTGGGCCACTCCGGCCGCCCGTCCCTGTTCGTAGGTGTTGAGGGTGGCTGCGTGGTCAATCGCCCAGGAATCCTTACGGCCACCGGTGCGGGACGCCAGGCAACTCACCACCACATCCGTGGGTTGATCGAAGGCCTCGGCGGCGATTGAGGCTGGATCGGTGACATCCCCGAAGCGCACCTCAGCTCCCGGGAAATCCGCGATCACCTCCTCCCTGCTCTGACGACCACCGATGCCGCTGCGCTCGCGGGCGAAGGCGATCACCTGGTAGCCCCGTTCCACCAGTTCCTTCACCACAAATCGGCCGATGTAGCCCGTGGCTCCGAACACCACCACGCGCACCTGTTCGGGTGGTCGGCTGCGGTAGTCGTGGCGGAGGGACATCGATGACGGCTTCACGGGGCCCAGGCTAGGAACTGGAGATCTGGGCGAAACTAAGCGCCATTGCGGTTCGTCCAGCGAAATCAACTGGTTGTCGCCATCCCGAGTTCGTGGTGCGCTGTGTGTCGGTGCTGCCGTGATGGGGATTGGTGTGACCGGGTGGTTGATGACGACCCTCTGGCCAAAACCCGATCGCGTTGCCGCGGGCGCTCCGCTGAGTGCGGATCAACCTGAAACTCTGGCCCCCTTCCCGGAGGTCCCGGTGACGGTGTTGGTGATCGGTGTTGATGCGGATCGGCTGGGTGCCGCCTCCAATCAGGCCGCGCCCAAGGGGCCCCCCAATGCCGATGCACTGCTGTTGCTTCGCATTGCCGCCCAGGAGCCGCTTCAGGTGCTCCAGATCCCCACGGAGCTCGGTGTTCAGCTCCCTGGTGAAGAGAATCCGGGCAACTTGGCTCAGTTGTGGCGACGGGGTGGCGTCAGTCTTCTCAGCGATGCCATCCGCGACATTGTTGGTCTTCAGCAGGGTGATCCCAATCGTTATGTGGTGATGCCCCGTGCGGCCCTACGCCACCTGGTGGATGGTCTGGGCGAGGTGGAGGTGGTGTTGAGCGACTCCTACAAACGCCAGGACAAGACGCAGGACTACACCGTCATGCTCCAGGCCGGACGACAGCGTCTCAACGGTGCCCAGGCGGAACAGCTGGTGCGCCATCTGCCCGATCCCAAGGCTGTCTCCCAGCGTCGCCAGCGCCAAAACATCCTTGTTGAGGGTCTGATCGAACAGGTCAAGGCCCCCAGTGGAATCGAAGTGATCCCTGGTTTGGTGAACCAACTGAACACTGAGGTGGAGACCAACCTCAGTCGTTCGGAGCAGCTGAGCCTGGCCGCGGCGATCATCGCCAGCCCTGAACCCGCACGGATCAGCCGGCTGCCCTTGGCCGAGCGGGCCGGTGAGCAGACCTTGCGCCAGATCGACGCCGGCGCCAGCCTTCCCCTCTGGCCCCAGCGTTAAGCGGGGCTGCGGAGTTGCAGCCTCCGGGCGAGGGCGTCGACGCATTCGGTCTGTTCCGGATGCTGTTCATCGGGAATCCAGCCCAGCCAGCTAAGGCCGTCCCGGCGTCGCGCTGGGCCATTCCAGGGGCCCTGGAGCTGCACCAGGCCGAGCAGGGGCACCTGAAGTTCCCGGCAGAGGGCGGCGTAGGCCACCGCTGCGCCAGAGATTGAACCGTCCTGTTCAGCAGTGGTCAGCAGCAGTACCGGCTGACGCCAGTCGGCCAGGGCCTGCAGCCAGCTGATATCACCCTGCGGGGTCGGCCGGGCTGCGTCGCCGCTGAGCCGCACCAGCCCTGTTGCCGCCAGGTTGGTCTGCAGAACCTTAGCCGGTGATGCACCACTGGCCACCGTGGTGAGAGGGCATCGGCAAGCCCGTGCCAGGGCTTCGCAGGCCTGACGCATTTTGAGTTCAGGCAGGGGGCCCGCACCCACCAATAGTGGGAAACCTGTGGACATGGGGGCACTGCTCACCTCTACCATCGGATTACAGCAGAATTCGTTCCGCGGGCGCCGTGACAAGTTTCCTGACAGCAGCCCGTTCCGAACAGGAGCAGATGACCCCGGACAGTCGCCGTCTGCGCCTGTTCAGCGGCACCTCGAACTCTGCTCTGGCCAAGGAGATTTCCGCTTATCTCGGGGTGCCTGATGGTCCCCGCGTCTGCAAGCGTTTTGCCGACGGTGAGCTCTATGTGCAGATCCAGGAGTCGATCCGTGGCTGCGACGTGTTCCTGATCCAGCCCACCTGCGCACCGGTGAACGACCACCTGATGGAGCTGCTGATCATGGTGGATGCCTGCAGACGGGCCTCCGCTCGGCAGATCACCGCGGTGGTGCCTTACTACGGCTACGCCCGAGCCGACCGCAAGACCGCTGGTCGTGAATCGATCACCGCCAAGCTCACGGCCAACCTGCTGGTGACGTCGGGCGTGGACCGCGTGCTGGCGATGGACCTGCACTCCGCTCAGATTCAGGGCTATTTCGATATTCCCTGCGATCACATCTACGGCTCACCCGTGCTGGTGGACTACCTCTCCACTCAGGATCTGGGAGATGTGGTGGTGGTGTCTCCCGACGTTGGGGGCGTGGCGCGGGCCCGGGCCTTTGCCAAGCAGATGAACGATGCTCCGCTGGCGATCATCGACAAGCGCCGCACCGGCCACAACATGGCTGAAAGCCTCACGGTGATTGGTGATGTGGCGGGGCGGACGGCGATCCTGATCGACGACATGATCGACACCGGCGGCACGATCTGCGCGGGGGCACGCTTGCTGCGGGAGCAAGGGGCCAAGCGGGTGCTGGCCTGTGCCACCCATGCCGTCTTCTCTCCCCCCGCCAGCGAACGTTTGTCCGTTGAGGGCCTGTTTGAGCAGGTGGTGGTGACCAACAGCATTCCGATTCCGCAGGATCGGGTCTTCCCTCAGCTGAAGGTGCTCTCTGTGGCCAACATGCTGGGCGAAGCGATCTGGCGCATCCACGAAGAGAGCTCCGTGAGCTCGATGTTCCGCTGATCGTTGGCTTGCCGGCCATGGACTGTTGGATGAGCGGGCTTGGTTCGGCTTGATCACGGTTGATCCGCGCCATCCTTGAGGCCCGGTGCTTCAACGGTGTTGGCTCAGCGGTGGAGGCTTCTGTTTGGCGTTGCTTTGGCCAGCCTGATGGCGGGACTTCCGGCACCTCTGATGGCCGAGTCCCGATTGGACCGGTTGCTCCGAAACCGCAGCACGATGGGGGTGTGGCTGACCAACAGCCCCAGCCAGCTTTATTACGACCGGAAGCGCATCAGCGCTGCAATGAAGCAGCTGCAGGATGCGGGGTTTAATCGTGTGGTTCCCAACGTCTGGAGCCGCGGCACCACGTTTCATCGCAGCCGTTTCGCTCCAGTGGAGCCGTCGCTGCAGAAGGCTGGGATCGGTCTTGATCCCATCTGCACCCTGGCGGCGGAAGGTCGGCGCCGTGGCATCAAGGTGATGCCCTGGTTTGAGTACGGCTTGATGGAGCCGGCCGATTCATCCGTTGTGCGCAACAACCCCAGCTGGGTGTTGGCGAAAGCCAATGGCCAGCGTTGGATGGCGATGCATGGCAACCACCGGATGGCTTGGCTCAACCCAGCCCATCCGGAGGTTCGCTCCCGCTTCATCGGCTTGGTGGTGGAAACCCTGAAGCGCTGTCCGATGGATGGCCTGCAACTGGACGATCACTTCGCCTGGCCGGTTCAGTTCGGTTATGACCCCACCACCGTGGCGTTGTACCGGCAGGAGACGGGACTGGCACCTCCTCGGGATCACAGCAATCGGCAGTGGATGAAATGGCGGCGCAACCAACTCACTTCTCTCTTGCGTGAGTTGCGGCAACGTCTCAAGCAGGAGCGCCTTTCCACCCGAATCAGCCTGTCTCCAGGTCCCTTCCGTTCGGCCTACAACCTCTGGCTGCAGGACTGGGAGCTCTGGGCTATGGGCGGGCTGATTGAAGAGTTGGTGGTGCAGAACTATGCCTATTCGGTTCGTGGATTCGCCAAAGACCTGGATCAGCCGGCGCTGCGCAAAGTGCGCAGCTGGGGCATCCCTTCGCAGATTGGCGTGTTGGCGGGATTCGGCAAACGCACCACCTCGATGGCCGTTCTGGAACAAAAAGTCCGCCTGGCCCGTCAACGTGGTCATGGCGTGATTTTCTTCTACTGGGAAGGCTTATGGGGCAAACATGTGGCGGAGCGGTATCGAGATCCTCGCCGCGCAGCATTCACCAGGCTTGGATCTGATTGACCAACAGACCTGGCTCGACACGATCGTTATTGAGTTGCATGAAACAGTTCACCGAAACCAGTTCCGACCCCTATGACCGTCACCATTACCGCGTCTGGTTGTGTGATGGGTCGTTCAAGGATGTCGAGAGCTACGACGCAGCGCAACGCGTTTGGTATTCCAGCAAGACACGGCTAACAACAATTGAAGTGATGCAACCGAAGGGGCGAAGACGTGCCAAAGGCTTTTAGATGTTTGTTCAACGTGCTGTTCATTGATCGGCTTAGGATTAATTCAGGCAGATGCATTTATCTCTCTTGCGCGAAAGGGTCGCGTTGAGGCAACAGCCTCGCTAAAGTGCTGGAGTATTCAATATAAGGTTTCTAGGAATAGCCCTTTAATGATGAATAGGCGGAAAAGTTTAGGGTTTTTGAGCTATGAATCAGTTTGAGCTCAACCAGATTCGTTCCAAGCTGCGGCGGCTTGACCTCGATGATCAATTCATCGAGCGGTACATCGATAAGTTGATCCGGAACAAAGAACCGTTTGTAACGGCATCGAAGGCTATTGATCGTTGGGAGAGGAAAGATTCAGGCCAATTTGTGCTTCAAGCCCTCGCCTGTGGCTTGATTGCAGCCCTGGCTGGTGGTTGGTTCGCCGTTGTGCAGTAGCGGGTTGGATGGAGCCATGAACGATGCAAGCTTGATCGCCCTGTTCAGCGTGGGGATGGCCTCAACGCTGACTGTGTTGTTCCTGGCCTTTCGGCGCACCTTCCGCCTGGAGCAGGAACGCACATTGATGCGGAGAATGCGGCGCCGCCTTGATCGGATGTTCTTGAAGCAAAAGCCGTGAAGAAGGCTTCTTTTGTCACTGTTGTTCTGCAGTGTTGACCCTGTAGGTGAATAGAAGTGCCAAGCACAGTGTTCCGATCAGTGGGCCCGGTGGCAGGTCAACAGCAATCGCCAGCATCATTCCGCCACCACATAGAAGCAGCCCCGTGCTCGCGCTGCGCAGCATGAGTTCCTTCAGGCTTCGGCTGCGCTCCACGTGCATCAGCACTGGAGCGCACAGCAGGCCAATTACCAGAATCACCCCCACGGCAGTGATGGCGCTGATCACCACCAGGGCGGTGATCAGGCTGCAGATCAGCCGGATCAAGATCACCGGTCGTTTGGCGATGGCTGCTCCCTCGGGGTCGATGCCAACGAACACCAGGTCGCGGTAACCCCACATCACCATCGCGATCAGGGCGCAGGTTGAAAGCGCTGTTCGCAGCAGATCTGTTGTGTTGGCGGCAAGCAGGTCTCCGAACAGAATCGTTTCCAGGTCCACTCGGGCATCCAGCAGCGGAACCAACAGCACGCCCAGGGCCGTGAAGCCGGCCAGCACAGTGTTCATGGCGCCCTCTTCCCTGCCCTTGAAGCGCCGGTTCAGGCGTTCAGCCACCAGGGCGCCCAGCAATCCACTGATCAGGCCACCGATGCTTGGGTCGATACCGATGGCCAGGGCGACCACCAAGCCGGGCAGAACGGAATGGGCCATAAGGTTTGCCAGCAACACCCGGCGTTGGGTGATCAGCAACGCTCCAGTGGCCGGACAGATCGCTCCGATCAGCAGCGAGATCGTGAGTGGCAGAAGCCACCAGATGTCGGGCTCAACCACAGCAGGAGCTCCCCATCATGCAAGTCAGATCGCTCAGTTTTTCGCGGACGGTGTCGGGTGACCCGTTGGCCAGGATCTGGCCGTCCATCACGACCACCTGGTCGTAGCTGTCGAGAGCACTGCCCCAATCGTGGCTGCTCACCAGCAGCGTCTGGCCGGCTTCCGCCTGGTCCCGCATCACCTTGAGCAGGTGCTCGCGTGTTGGTGGATCAATGGCGCTGCAGGGTTCGTCCAGCAGCAGGATCTCGGTCTGCTGCATCAACGCTCTGGCTAGCAGGACGCGTTGTTGCTGGCCGCCGGAGAGCTGGTTGAGGCGTTGGGATCCCATGGCTCCCATGCCGACCCGCTCCAGCAACTGATCGCAGTGGTCCGCTGCTGTGGTCTTGCCCTTTCTGGGCGCCCCCAGCCGCACCATGTCGCGGGCGGTGATCGGAAACGACCAGTCAATGGCGGCCCGCTGGGGCATTAGGCCAATTGGCTTGCTGGAGTTGACCGTTCCCTGGCTGGGTTTCAGTCGCCCCTCCAGCAGGTGCAACAGCGTCGACTTGCCGGCTCCGTTGGGACCAACCAGTGCTGTCAGAGTTCCCGCTTGAAGTTGCAGGTTGACTCGGTCGACGGTGTTGCGCTCCCCGTAGTTGAAGCTCAGTTCGGTTGTGCTCAGCACGGACAGCGATTCGTTCATCAGCCTCTTGGCGGCCTGGCTTGGGCCTCTTGTTGTTTTGCACACCCCATGGTGGCAATGCGTCATGCGATCGACAGAATGATAATCATTCTCACAAGGTCGCCCATGCGTCCTTCCTTGGCTCAATCAGTAGGGGTCTGTTTTGCCCTGGCTATTGGCGCTTCCGTTGTTCCGGCCCATGCGGGTCAACCTGTTGTTGTTGCCGTCGACGGCACGCTGTGCGATCTCACTAAGACTTTGGCTGCAGATGCCGCCTCGGTGACTTGTCTGATCCCTCCGGGTGGTGATCCACACTCCTATCGCTTAAAGCCTAGTGATCGTGCAGTGATCGCCAAGAGCGATCTCATTTTCCATATCGGTTTTGGGCTTACACCTTCTGCCACAAAACTCAATTCACCAGGAATGGTTGTGGCTGCGGGTGAAATTGCCCTGCCGTCGTATCGCGGCAGCGACCCCCACGTTTGGCATGATCCAGTCAATTCTGCTGGAATGATTAGTGTTATTTCCAATTCTCTGGCACCTCTTTTGGGGGACAGTGATCGTTCGGCTTTGCACCAACGAACAGCTAAAGCTGTAGCTGTATTCAAGGCCCTTCAGGCATGGCAAGCAAAGCAGTTTGGTTCTTTGCCGCCGGCCCAGAGAGTTATGGTCACCGACCACAAGACGTACAGCCATCTCGCCGAGCGCTTTGGGCTTGTTGAGATTGCGATGTTGGACAGCCACACAACAGGTGGAGTTTTGCGACCCTCCAGTCTCAAAAAAATTACTGAGGAGGTGAAGTCTTCTGGCGCAAAAACAATCTTTTCTCCTACTGCATACCCGAATAAAACGCTAAAGCGCATCAGTAAGAGCACTGGTTTGCCTATTTTGAAAACTCCGCTCTACGGAGAAGGTATTCCTGCAGGTCGTAATGCTGTTTCAACTGCGACCATTAATGCTTGCACGATTGTTAATGGTCAGGGAGGTACCTGTGATGTCACAGGTGCTAACACTATAAATGCTGAATGGTCTTCTATTCGTTGACCAAATCTCTGCTCAACTTCTTCTTCCACTCTTCCTAATCTATGTTCCGTTCTCGTCTTCTTCTCTTGGCTCTATTTTTGAGTCCTTTTGCTTCCATGGCTCCAGCCCATGCACATGGTTCACATGGAGGCGGTGCAGAATTGGAGGCTGGTGAATTTGATTTCACTCCCCTTTTGACCGTAGAGGGTCATGCTGGATTAGACGATAATCTTGAAATTCCAGAAAAGCACTATGCCGCTGACTTTTTAGTTGGTGGCGAATTGGCTTGGGGTCTTGGTAATAATAAGCAGTTTTCTCTAAGTGCTTTTGTGGGACCTGCTTTGGTTAGAGGCGGAGCAGAGCACTTCTACGGTGAAATCCACGTAGAAGATCATAGTGAGGAAGAGCATGAGCATGAAGCTCATCCAACTCGCTCAAGAGTTGATTTCAAGGCTTATTTGGAGGCTAATTACAAGCACTCAGATAGACTTAGCATGCAGGCTTATTGGAACCCATATTTAGTCACAAGTGACGAACTCGAATTCCATGCTGATGAGAATGAGTGGGAAAAATTTGAGTCTAAGGGTATTAAGAATGAGTTGGGCGCAAAGATCAAATATGCTTTTGGTGATGGTGACGTCGACTTCGGCCTGGGAGATTCTGTTTCTGATCTGATCGATGGCGCATACGTATCAGTTGATCACCGCCAAGGTTGGGGTGTGGATGGAGTTTTCATTGGAAATTACACTGATCCTCGCCTCGGAGTTGGTTTTAATTATGGAGAGACATCTTTCCAGGTCGAAGCTGGTCCTCGTTACTACACCCCTGGAAGCTATGCCAGCGATCTTGATTCACGTACTGACTTCGCGGGCGAGATAATGATCTCTCGACCAGTCAATGATGACGTTGAATTTTTTGCACATTGGAAAGTAGTTTATTCTTGGGACAAGACTGAAGGTTGGGGTCGCGGTTATCAACATCATGTCGGAACCGGTATTACATACAAACTGTAATTCAAAGCTATTTAGTTAAGCCTCGCCAATTTATTGGCGAGGCTTTTCGTTGTTCATTTTTTGAAGAGGTTGAATCTGTTGCTCATCCTGCATTGAGCCACTGGGCTTCGCTGATAGGTGTGTTTATCACCTTGATGAGCTTCAAGCTGTCGCCACCGATCAGGCCGGCACGGGCATGGGGTTGATTCGCTCGCGTCAGCGTCATCAGCAATTGATTCGTCACCGGGTTCCACTGGATGGGGCTGCCCGCCTTGAGCGTCCACGGCTCCAGGGCCCTGCGTTTTTTCACCTCTCCCGCGTCGCTGATAAGCACCAGTTCGTGATTGCCCCGTTGCTGCTCCCAGCGCCCCAGCAGAGCCCAGATCCGTTTGCCGCGGTTGTCGCAGGCCATCCCCAGCACCGCCTGATCACCGAGGTGCAGTTGCTTCGGTGCCTGCCCTGGAACCACCAGCTCGATCGAGCGCCTGTAATCCGGCCAGTGCCGGATCAACACGGCCCGTCCTGAGGCACCGCAGAAGGCCCCCAGCTCCCGACTCCCCGGCAGCATCTGGGGCTTTTGCTCGGTTGCTTGCAGGGGGCGGAGGCTCAGGCCGTTGCTGGTGGGCATCACCACGCCCCCTCCCGCCGGCAGCAACTGCATCGGCCCGGAGGGTTTCAGGGCCAGAGCCTTGCGTTTGCCATCGGCCTGCAGCAACAGGGCCCGGTCGCTGCCCGGCTGGAACCCACCGCTCTGCACCAGAAGATCACCATTGAGATTGCTGCTGAGATGAGCGAAGAGCACCTCGCCTTTCAACAGTGGTTCCGTGCGGCTCAGCGTTGGTGGCCCCAAGGCCGCCCGGCGGTTGGCGGTGCTGCGGGGCGTCAGTTGATCCCACCACACCTGTTCGGTGCCGTTCTGATCGCGTCCCACCAGGGCAATGCCCCGGCCATTCCCAAGGGGGACGACGCTGGGGATGGCGGGCCAGATCCGACTGATCGGCGTCCACGCCCCCGATCGCGTCTGCAGTTGAACCTGCTCGCCTCCCTGCACGGGCCGTGTTGCGATCAGCCAGGGTCTCGGGTCCCACCACCATTGCTCCTCCCCTAGGGGCAGACCGCGTTGGTCGTCCCCTGTGATCGACAGCTCGAGCGGAGCCGTGAGCACGACATCCGCATCAATCACCATCCGCAGCGGTGTTGCCTCCCCCAGCCACTGATGGGGCACGGCCGGAGTGATTCTGGTGGCCTCGCTGACCCGGGGCCGGTCCATCGGGCGACTGAACTGCAGATCCAGGGCCGCGCTGCCACTTTGCACCTGCTGGGGAATCAGGCGCAGCAGCCGTGGAGCCTGTCGCAACAGCAGCTGTTGCTGCGCCAGAACAGCGGCGCAGGCCATCAGCATCAGCAGCAATGGCCGCCGCGTCATGGTTCCAGAGGCCGCTCGGGCCTGGCAATCGGCGTGATGTTTTGTGGAATCACGACGGGGATGCGCCGTTCGTTCCGCGTCTGCACGCCCATCGTTCCCTTGATGGCCAACCACTGGTTGGTTTGGGGGATGAACGACTCCGGCCACTCCACCGTCAGGCCAGCGGGCGTGGCGTCGGCCAGGCAACAGCGCACCGTGAGCCGGGCGATCAGCGGCGGGCCCTTGGGTTGCCTCCAGACAAAACCGCTGATGCGCACAGGATTACCGGCCACAAGGTCGGGATCGGGCTGGCTGCGCAGCAAGCGCACCCATTCCGTGAGGCTGCGTTGTTCGGGGGGCAGAACAAAGGCCAATTCCGGTGGGTCGGGCAGGCCCTGGGGGCGGTTGCTGGCCAGATCGCTGAAGGAGGGACTCGGCGGAAGGACCAGCACCAGCGCAGCCATCACGCCGCTGAGCAGCCAGGGCCAGCGCCAGCGTTCGTTTTGCTTCTCTCTTTTCAGCAGAAGGGCCACGCCCAGCATCAGCAAGACCAGGCCGGTGACCCCCACCAGGCCATGGAAGACCCCCCGCAGCAGCAGATCGAGGCGACCGCTGTGGAAGCTCCACAACAGCGTCAGGCCCCAGAGCAGCAGCAGGGTTCCGCGCTTCAACACGACTGGCCCCTCACAACAGCCACAGGTTGATCCACTGACCGATCAGCAGCACGCCAAGACTGGCACCGATCGCTGTGATCAGGATTGCCCTTGGTCGCATCAGCACGGTGAACAGGCCCGCGAGTTTGAGATCCACAACGGGCCCCAGCAACAGGAAGGCCAGCAGGGCTCCTGGGGTGATCTGAGCGGCAAATCCCAGGGCCAGAAAGGCATCCACGCTGGAGCAGACCGACACCACCACCGCCAGCAGCATCAGGGCCAGGATCGATGCCGTCGGGGCGCCCCCCACGGCCAACAGCCAACTGCGCGGGAGCCAGGTCTGCACCAGGGCCGCAATTACGCACCCCAGCACCAGCAGAGCCAGCAGATCGAGAAATTCGCGGCAGCTCTGGTCCAGCACCTGCCAGGCCTTGAGGCGCTTTCCGTTTATCGATCGGGGGGGGCTGGGTGATCCGCCGATCACACCACTGCTGCGCTGCAGCAGCCCCAGGTTGCTGAGGGGCTGGCTCATGCGGCGTTCCTCCAGAAGCGCAGTGGCCAGGAGCTGCGTCTCGGGCAGTTGCACCAGTAACAAGCTCAGCAGGATCGCCAACAGAAACGCCCCCAGTGGCCGAGCCACCAGCAGCCAGGGCTGATCGGGAAACGCGGCCCAGGTGCTGGCCAGCACGATGGGATTCAGCACCGGAGCTGCAAACAGAAAGCCGAAGGCTGTGCCCATCGGTGCCCCGCTGGCCAGCAGACGGCGGGCGACGGGAACATTGCCGCATTCGCAGGCTGGGAGGGCAAAGCCCATCAAGGCCCCGATGATCGGAGCCAGCACGGGGTTCTTCGGGAGCCGCTCGATCCAGGCACCCGGTGGCACGGCCCAGCGGGCCAGCCCTGCGATGGCAACGCCGAGCAGCAGAAACGGAACGGCTTCCAGCAGTAACCCCTGAAAGATCGCCCAGGCCGTGGCGAGCTTGTCCAAGCGTTCGGGCGGCAGTTGCTTCTCAACGTTCTCAGTTCAGCTCGCCCATCGGGGGGGCGTCGACATGGTTTGTTGATCGGCCTGCGCGGCAGGCTGGGGCGACGTTGGCCAGGGCCTGAAATGGGGTGGTGCTTCTGGATTGATCGCGGTGGCACCTTCACCGATCTGATCGGTCGCGATCCAGAAGGCCAGCTGCACGTGCGCAAGGTGCTCTCGGAGCAGGCCGGTGCTGGAGACCCTGCGGTGTCGGCCATGGAAGCGATGTTGGTGTCGGCTTCACCGCCCGTGGATCTGGGGGACGTCGATGACGTGCGCCTCGGCACCACCGTGGCCACCAATTCGCTACTGGAGGGGGCGGGTGCTCCTTTGCTGTTGCTCACCAATGCCGGGCTGAGGGATCAGCTGTGGATCGGCGATCAACACCGCGACGATCTGTTCGCGCTTGAGCAGCCCCAGCGCCCCTTCCTGGCGCGAACGGTGCTGGAGCTGACTGGTCGGCTCGATGCCCGGGGTGAGGAGGTGGAGCCCCTGGTGCTGGATCAGCCGCTGCGGCGGCGTCTTGAGGAGCTGCGCCGTTCCGGCCTGGACGTCGCCGTGGTGGCGTTGTTGCATGCCCAGCGCAACCCAGCCCATGAGCAGCGCTGTGCTGCATTGCTGCGGGAACTTGGCTTTCGCACCGTGGTCTGCTCCCACCAGGTGAGTGTGATGCCCCGCCTGGTGCCGCGGGGGCAGACGGCCTTGGTGGAGGGGGCCGTGCATCCGGTGCTGGATGGCTACCTGCAACAGGTGCAGGGGGCGTTGGGTGCCGCCACGCCCCTGCGGGTGATGACCTCCAGCGGAGCATTGCAGGCTCCAGACAGGCTGCAGGCCAAAGACACCATCCTTTCGGGGCCGGCGGCGGGGATGGTCGGGGCGATCGCCGCGGCGCGGATGGCCGGCTTTGACGGGGTGCCGGTGCTCGGCTTCGATATGGGGGGCACGTCGACGGATGTGTTCTGCGTGGCTTGCGCCGATGCGCAGGCTTTGCGGCAAGTGAAGGAGCAGACCGAGATCGCCGGCCTGCAGTTGCTGGCCCCACGTCTGCCGATTGAAACCGTGGCGGCCGGAGGCGGATCCGTGCTGGAGCTCCAGGGGGAGCGGCTGCGGGTGGGGCCCCGCTCCGCCGGAGCGCAACCGGGCCCGGCCTGTTACCGCGCCGGCGGACCGCTCACCATCACCGACGCCAACCTGCTGCTGGGGCGTCTGCAGGTGGACCGCTTCCCGGCGGTGTTCGGACCGTCCGGGGATCTGCCACCGGATGTGGAGGTGGTGCGGCATCGCTTCGCCGAGCTCGCGGCAGTGCTGGGGCAGACCCCGGAGCGGGTGGCATCCGGGGCGTTGCAACTGGCAGTGGAAACCATGGCTGCTGCGATCCGCCGGGTGTCGCTGCATCGCGGTGAGGACATTCGCGGCGGGGTGTTGGTGGCCTATGGGGGGGCTGGTGGTCAGCACGCCTGTCGCCTGGCGGATGAACTGGGGCTGAACACGGTGCTGATGCATCCCATGGCCGGCGTTCTCTCCGCCTTCGGCATGGGTCAGGCCCGCCAGCGCTGCCGGCGGCAGATGCATCTCGCCGCTGCCCTCTCGCCTCAACTCTTGGCGGCCCTGCCGGATCAGGTGAAGCGGCTGATGGGTGAAGCGCAGGAGACCTTGCATCGCCAGGGGGATCGCGCTGATGCCGAGGAGGGGGAGCCGGAGGTCTGGGTCAGCCTGGCCCTGCGTTATCCCTCTGCCGAGCAGACCCTGGTGCTCCCCTGGTCCGCCGAGCAAGGTGTTGATGCCGTGATCTCGGCCTTCCAGGCGAGCCATCAGCAACGCTACGGCTACTGCATTGATGCCGATCAGGCCCTGATCGTCGAACAGCTGAATGTTGAGGTCACAGCTCCCCAACAGTTCGACGCCACAACCGCAGCCACAACAACAGCCGCAGCTGAGAAGGCCGAACCAACGCCAGAGGTGCAGCCATCGCCGCAGGTGTCGATGCACCTGGAGTCGAGCGGCTGGACGCAGGTGCCGTTGCTGAACCGCAGTGCCCTGCGGCTGAATCAGCGGCTTGCAGGCCCGGCCCTGATCGCCGAAGCCACGGGCTGCACGGTGCTGGAGCCGGGCTGGCAGGCCCGGGTGGCGGAGGGGGGCACGCTGTTGCTGGAGCGCTCGCATCCCGCAGACGAATCACCGGAGCTGGCCCAGGCCGGTGCCCACGATCCGTTGCAGGCGGAACTGTTTCGCCACCGCTTCATGGCGATCGCTGAACAGATGGGGGAACAGCTGCGGCAGAGCAGTCGCTCTGTGAACATTCGCGAGCGCCTGGATTTCTCCTGTGCGTTGTTCGATGCCATGGGGGCCCTGGTGGCCAATGCCCCCCACATTCCGGTGCACCTCGGATCGATGGGCGACAGCGTCCGCGACCTGCTGGCCCAGGTGGCGACCGGTGATGTCGCACCGCTGCAGCCCGGCGACACGCTGCTCAGCAACGACCCTTTCCACGGCGGCACCCACCTGCCCGACATCACCGCTGTCTCGCCGGTGTTCTGCAACGGGGATCAGCCCAGCTTCTTTGTGGCCAGCCGTGGCCATCACGCCGATGTGGGTGGCATCGCTCCCGGGTCGATGCCGTCCTTCAGTCGCACCATTGCTGATGAGGGCCTGCTGCTGCGCAACCAGCTGTTCGTGCGCCAGGGCCGGGTTCTCGCCGCTGATCTGAAAGCGGTGTGGAGCGGTATGGAGATGCCGCCCCGCAACCCTCCGGAACTGCTGGCTGATCTGCAGGCGCAGGTGGCGGCCAATCAGGCGGGGATTGTGGCGCTGCAATCCCTCGTGGAGCGGGAGGGGCAGACCCTGGTGCAACGGCAGATGACCCTGCTGCAGCAGGACGCAGCCCGCAGTGTTCAGCGGCTGCTGTTGCGCCTGACGGACGCCCGGCATCAGCTGGCTCTGGATGACGGCTCCTGCCTGGTGGTGCAGGTGAGCCTCGACCCGCAACGCCAACGTTTGCGTTTGGATTTCAGCGGAACATCGCCCCAACGGCCGGGCAATTTCAACGCCCCCCTGGCGGTGACGCGGGCGGCTGTGCTGTACGTGATCCGTTGTCTCCTCGACAGCGACATCCCCTTGAACGAGGGCTGTTTCGCGCCACTCGATCTGGTGGTGCCGGAGGGCTGTCTGTTGAATCCGCGGCCCCCCGCCGCTGTGGTGGCCGGCAACGTGGAGGTGTCTCAGGCCCTCTGCAATCTGCTGTTCGCGGCTTTCGGCGCCCAGGCGGCCGGCCAGGGAACGATGAACAACGTCAGCTTCGGCAACGGCCGCTGCCAGTACTACGAAACGGTGGCCGGTGGTGGCGGCGCTGGTGAGGGTTTTGTTGGATCGGTGGGCCTGCAGTCGCACATGACCAACTCGAGGCTGACGGACCCCGAGGTGCTGGAGAGCCGTTATCCGGTGCGCTTGGAATCCTTCGCGGTGCGCTCCGGCAGTGGCGGCCAGGGCCGGTGGCCCGGGGGCGATGGCTTGGAGCGCACGATCCGTTTCCTCGAGCCGATGAGTGTGTCGTTGATCAGTGGCTCGCGGCAGGTGCCCCCGTTCGGTCTTAAAGGTGGGGCCAGTGGTGCCTGTGGCGAAAACCTGCGGCTGGACCGTGAGGGGGTGGCCCATCCCCTGGCCGGTGCCGTGCAGCTGGAGCTCCAGGCGGGCGAGGCCATTCGCATGCTCACCCCAGGGGGAGGCGGCATGGGACGTTGAGGGGGGGATGCCTTCTGGTGGTGTGATGCTGATGCGATCACAGGGTTGGTTGTTGAGCGTGCTGCTGGGTTGCAGCCTCAACGGGGCTGCCCATGCCAAAGGCCTCGACCAGCAGATGTTCCAGTTGCAGCTGGTGATGGATCAGATCCGTCTGGCCCGTTCCGTGGGGGATCGCGTTGGCGTTTGCGTTGAATCCCGCCGGGCCAACAATCTTGTGCTCGATCTTCTTCCGGCCCTGCAATTGCACCGTCCTGGTCTCAATCACGCTGGCTTGCAGGACCGGATCCTGTTGGGATTTGATCAGTGTTGATCGAGCCTTTGATCGATCAACACTGATCGGCTTTGGTGTCGTTGTTTGAAAACCAGCATGACGACCCATTGTCGATCGGCATCTGCGGATTCAATCTGAATGCAGCAAAGCTGATGGCATGGGTTTGCTTCAAACGATCCAGGGACGGTTGCTTCAGTACGACTCCCCGTCGCGGCAGTTGCAACAGGCCCATTTCGACGCAGCCCGACGCCTGGCCCAGGCTCAATTTCAGCTGGCTGATGCTGAATTAAGCCAACGCCTCTGGCAGGACGTGGCTGATCGTGATCTCGATGTTGATCGGATCCTGAATCTCCTTTATGGCTGCTGGTTCCAGGACGATCCTGCGGCGCTGCGTGCTGCCGACGCTGAGTTTCAGGCGCGCCGCGAGCAGGAGTTGATTCCCGGGGTGTTCGAACACTGCTGAGGATTGTTGGCCGTGGGGATGGTTGTGCTGAACTGACGGATCTGTTGGTGACGGCGTGCTGTTGATCCCTGAGATCCAGCCATGAACATCGTTGTTCTCAACCGTTCGGATTGGCTGGATGAACGGAGGGTTCGTCTTGTGGATCGTCGGGCGAATCACATCCGTTCGGTGCTACGGGCTGCAGTCGGCGACAGCATCCGGGTTGGTGAGCTGAATGGCGATCTGGGCCAGGGCCGCATCTCTGCCCTGGATGCAGATGCCGTGGTTCTGGAAGTGGACCTCAACCAGCCACCGCCGCCCCGTCATCGGTTCGACATTGTTCTGGCCTTGCCGAGACCAAAGGTGCTGCGCCGTCTGTTCCGCACTGTGGCCGAATACGGCGTGGCCAACCTTCATCTGGTCAACTGCGCCCGGGTTGAAAAGAGCTATTGGCAGTCGCCTTTGCTCGCACCCGAAAAGGTGCACGAGGCCCTGCTTGCGGGGATGGAGCGCGCCAGCGACACGGTGGTGCCCCGGGTGCATCAGCACCGGCGCTTTCGACCCTTTGTTGAAGACCAGCTCAAGGAGCTTTGTGCCGGACGGCCCTGCTGGATGGCACAGATGGGGGCCTCCCGTCCCTTGCGCGACACCCCAGCGGGGGCGGCTGTGGTGATGGTGGGGCCGGAGGGCGGTTTTGTTCCGTTTGAACTGGAATTGGCCCAGGCGGTGATCGCGCAGCCCGTGCATCTGGGATCGCGCACCTTGAGCGTGGACACGGCCCTCACCACCGCTCTGGCCCAGGGATGATGGTGTTGCGTGTGTTGCTTCAACGGCGACGGCAATGAACGATCTGGCTGGCTTGCAAGCTCTTGTGGAGGACGTTGGGTCCGGCAACGTCATCGATGCCGAACTGCTCGATGGGTGTCCGGTGGAAGCCCACGAACTCGATGAAATGGATGTGTCCCAGGCCGCGCAGGTCGCCGCCCATTGCTTCGGCCTGCTCTTCGATCACAAGGTGGAGCAGCTGGAGGGAATCGAGGCGGATCTCGATGCGGGCCTGTGGACCGGCACCGTTGATGGCTTCGGATTTCAGATCAGCCGGGATGACGTCGGCGATCTGGTGCTCGATTTCTCGAGTCAGTCGGCGTGACGGTTGATGAGCTGCGCAGCGACCTGACGGCCCGGCTTGGTGAGCAGGTGGAGCAGGTGTTCACCCGGGATGGAGCCCCTGTTGAAGACATCACCGAGCTCTATCAGCCCTCTCCGGCGGGTTTTGGCGGCCAGCTGCGACTGAAATGCAGCGGCCGCCGCCTGGCCTGGGAGCTCTGGCTGGAGGACGGTGATCGCTGGAATTTCCACACCACCGACCTTGCCGATGCACCGCCACAGGCCGAATGATTGTTGGTCAGGCGCGACGGCCAAGCGCCGGTAGGGTGGGGTGCTGGTTTCAGCGGGGAACAGCCGCTGAAGGAAACGGGGAAAGAGCAGTGAAAATCTGCCGCTGTCCCGCAGCTGTGAAACGTCGGCTCTCTGCCCACGTCAGTCAGAACGCCCGCCAGATCAAACCGACGAGGATCGACTTTTGAATTCTTTGCCACTGGCCCTGCGCAGGCCGCTGCAGATCGCCGGCCCTGCGCTTCTGGCGGTTCTTCTTTTGGCCAGTCCAGCGTTCGCCCACCATCCCTTTGGCATGGGCGACAGCGCTGAACTCACCCCCCTGCAGGGATTGCTCAGTGGCATGGGTCACCCGCTGCTGGGTCCTGACCATCTCCTGTTTCTGCTGGCCATCGCCTTCATCGGCCTGCACCGTCCCCGCGCCTGGGTGATTCCTCTGCTGGCAGCTGGCCTGGGCGGCAGTGTTCTGTCGCAATTCATCCCCCTGCCGGATGCTGTGGCCCCCTGGGCGGAGGCCATGGTCTCCCTCAGCCTGGTGGTGGAGGGTTTGATGGCCCTCACTGTGGCCTCCACCCGTTGGCTGCTGCCGCTGGTGGCCCTGCATGGTTTTCTGCTCGGCAGCACCATCGTTGGAGCGGAACCCACCCCGCTGTTCACTTATTTCCTGGGTCTGCTGATTGGTCAAGGCGCGCTGCTGCTGGTGGTGAGCAACTGGTCCAAGTCTCTGGTTGAGCGCCTCGGCTCTCAGGGGCAACGGCTTGGTGCCGGCATCTGGATGGGTATCGGCATGGCCTTTGCCTGGGTTGCCCTGATCGACTGATCACGAGCACGCCGTTTCACCGCTTCTGACCCCAGGGATCACCTCTGGGGTTTTTTTTATCTCCTCCAAGTCATGACGTTTGTTCAGCAATTGCTGGTGGCTCCTGCCGCCCTTGGGCTTCTGGTCCCTTTGGCTGTGGTCAACACCCCAGCTGCCCAAGCCACCGAGTTGAACATCAACGGCGTTTCTGATTACGCGGCTACTGCCAGTGGCAACAGCCTTGATCAGGTCACCAGCGTCACCCAGTTCTCTGACGTTGTCCCCACCGACTGGGCCTATCAGGCTCTGGCCAACCTGGTGGAGACCTACGGCTGTGTCGCCGGTTACCCCAACGGCACCTTCCGTGGCAACCGGGCCATGACCCGCTACGAAGCGGCTGCCCTGCTGAACGCTTGCCTCGACCGGATCACTGCAGTGACCGACGAGCTGCGTCGTCTGCTCAAGGAATTCGAAACCGAGCTGGCCATCCTCAAGGGTCGCGTTGACGGCCTCGAGGCCCGCGTCGGCGAACTGGAAGCAACCCAGTTCTCCACCACCACCAAACTCAAGGGCCAGGCCACCTGGGTGTTCGGAGCCAGCCGCTTCAAAGGCTCCGCGTCCCGGCTGCGTTCGGAGAGCAATGAGGCGTTGGGCGGAACCACGTTCAACCACGACCTTCAGCTGGCTCTGGAGACCTCCTTCACCGGTAAGGATCAATTGACCACGGTGTTGCGTGGCGGCAATTTCGACGGAGATGGCAACGTCTTCGGCAGTGGAGGGCCGTCGGGTCTGGCCACCCTGGAAACCGCGTTTCAGGAGGGTGATCGCCCCAATTTGGTGGCGATCGACAAACTCTTTTATTCCTTTCCGTTGGGGGATGAGATCACCATCACCACCGGCCCGATTGTTGGCCAGGAAGACATGCTCGCGATCTGGCCGAGCGTCTATCCCAGTGATCCGATCCTCGATGTGCTCACGGTGAATGGAGCGCCGGGGGCCTACAACAAAAACAAAGGTGCGGGCGTTGGCATCAGCTGGGCAGCGGAAAGTGGAGCCCGCGCGTCGGCCAACTATGTGGCGGCCAATGGTGCATCAAGCGACACCCGTTCCGGTGGTTTCGCCACCGACGAGGCGGGCGGCACCGGCACCCTTCAGTTGGGTTGGGAGGGTGAGCACTGGGGTGTTGCTGCCCTGTATTCCAAGGTTCAGAACGGTCAAGACCTGATCGTGTATGCCTCACCCTTCGCCAGTGATCGCTTCAGTGATCGGGGCGTGACCCACGCCTATGCCCTCGGTGGTTTCTGGCAGCCATTGGAGAGCGGCTGGCTTCCATCGCTGTCCCTCGGTTGGGGCATCAATCAATCCGACACCCAGCGCAAGGGGCAGGTGAGCACCAGTCAGTCCTGGAGGGCTGGACTGGAATGGAGCGATGTGTTGATGGCAGGGAACAACGCCGGAATGGCTGTGGGCCAGCCTGTTTTTGCGACTGATCTGCGTGGTGGCGATACCCCTGCCGATGGCCAGTTCATCTGGGAGTGGTGGTATCAGTTCCAAGTGACCGACAACATCAGCGTCACCCCGGCACTGTTCTATCTGTCGCGACCGATGGGTGAGCTCACACCGAATGGTTCAACCTTCCAGCAACTGGGCGGTCTGATCAAAACGACATTTGTGTTCTGAGCCGTGAATCAATAGCGACGTTGCGCGGTTGCAACGGATCAACCCCTTGTTGAAAGCCCCGTCGAACGTGGTGGCAGCCCGTCACCACACCAATGCTTCGGATACAAGGGGATGCCCAGTTGCTCCGCGCCCTGCTGTTGCACGCCAACGAGCAGGTGTCGACCGCAGTTGAGAAAAGGTCTCAATTCAGGGGCCTTATTGAGAATGACTTGCAATATCGACAAGAGATCTGTACTGTTGCGAGTAATTCTCAATCGCGATAATCCGTGACCGCGTCCGCCTACCGCTTCCTGCCGGACAATCCGATTGCTCCGTTGAGCATGCCCCGCTCGCAGACAGTGCTGATTGATCCCGCCGGGCGTGATCAGGCCACGGTTCTGGAGGTCATTGAAGGTGTGTGCCGCGTGTATTGCCCCTGCGAAGAAACGGAGGGAATGACCCTGGCGTTTCTGCAGTCAGGCGATCGCCTGCGCACCGATCGTCTGTGCAGTGATGGCGTGTGCATCGAGGCCCTTACCGCCTTGAAATTTCGGCGTGATGCTGTCTCAACGGATGAGCTGGGTCTTGATGCGGTGAATGAATGGACGCTCCAGCTCCTGCGCATCCGTCATCTGGGTCAGGCCGAGCAGCGGCTGCATGCCCTGATGGCGCTGCTGGTGAACCGACTCGGTTTTCGTTGCCGCGATGCGTTTCAACTTCCGTTTCGCCTCACCCACGACCGCTTCGGTGAACTCATCGGTGCAACCCGGGTGACTACCACTCGCCTGATGTCGAAATGGCGTCAGGCGAAACTGGTTGCCATGGCGTCCGGTGATGTCACGATGCAGCTCTCACCAGAGTTGATCGCAACATCACCACTTCAGTTTTGATGTTGTGACTCGCCGGCCTCAGCGCCAGCCAGCCTGCGCCATCACTTGAATCGCCTTCTTCTGGTTGGCACCGATCGCGCTGATGGGCACGTTGTCGGGGGTGAACCGTCCGTACTGTTTCAGCACGTTTGAGGAGCCCTGATTTTTCAGCGGATATTCATGGGTTGGCCCAGCGAGCGCCTGGCTTCCCTGCGGGGATGAGAGGAATTCAATCAACTTCAGCGCTTCCCGTTTGTTTTGGGCTGAGATGGCAATGCCAGCTGCACTGATGTTTACGTGAGCTGGATTTGGCATGATCAATTTCACATTCTTTGCCAGCTCCTGATCACCCTTGCCATTGTCTCCGGCTTGCATGCGTGCCAGGTAGTAGTGATTCACAACGCCCACAACACATTTGCCCTGGCCAACGGCCCGAATCAGGGATGTATCTCCTGAGAAAAAGGGCTGTTTGACATTGCCCACCATTGACCTGACCCAAGCTGTTGCTCCGGCTTGACCCTTTAAAACAATTTGGTCGGCAACAAGGGATTGGTTGTAGACATTCTTTCGCTTGCGCAGGCAAAGCTTTCCTTTCAGTTCTGGTTTGCCGAGATCGTCGTAGCCATTGATCGTGGAGGGATCAACCAGCTTGGGGTTGACGATGATTGAGCGCACGCGTCTTGTTAAGCCAAACCAGCGGTTGGAAGGGTCCCGATAGCGCGCCGGGATGTTCGCTTTCAGTCTGTTGCTCTGAACTGGCTGCAGCAGTCCTGCATTGGCAGCATCATTGATGCGTGCAGCATCCACCAAGAGGATCACGTCTGCCTTGGAGTTGCTGCCCTCTCGTTTGAGCCGCTCCACTAAAGAAATTCCGGTGGCTTCAATCAGGCGAACTTTGATCCCTGTTTTCTCGCTGAAACGTTTAAAAACCTGTCGGTCAGTGTTGTAGTGGCGACCTGAATAAACACGCACTTCCTGCGCACCAACAGCTGCGCATCCAACCAGTGGAGCGACGAGGCAGAGTCCAGCGAGAACCTTCAACATGGCTTTACTCTTCATCTCACCATCATAGGTCTTGGATGTCATCTCACCGAGCCAGTTTGTGCGATGTTTTTGTATCATTTGGCCGACTGCCTAGGGTGGTGCAAAGGTTTTGCACTCATTGCGGATGGATCATCTTGTGCGTCCACTGCTTTTGCAGGCTGATGTTGATTCCATTCATCAGCAACTGAGTGCTGCTGACCTGCCTTGGCTGGATGGACGACTCACGGCGGGAGAGCAAGCGGCCTCGGTTAAAAAGAACCATCAACTTGATCCTGAATCTGCTTTGGCAATTCGGGTGGCGAACTCGGTGTCGAAGGCCTTGAAAGCAGATCCTTTGATTAGGAGTTTCGCTTTGATCCGCAAGGTGCACAGTGTCTTGATTTCCCGCTGTGCACCTGGCGATGGATATGGATGGCATGTGGATAATCCGTTTTCCCGTTATGGCCGGCGCGATCTGTCCTTCACCGTTTTTTTCAGCGAGCCGTCCTCCTATCAAGGGGGAGTTTTGCAATTGCAGACGGGGCAGAATGGTGAGGAATTTCGTTGTTGTGCTGGTGAGGTTGTTGTGTACCCCAGCTCCTTATTGCATTGCGTTGCGCCAGTAACGCAGGGGATGCGCTACGCCTGTGTTGGCTGGATCGAGAGCTATGTGAAATCCGCTGAGGATCGTTCCTTGTTGTTCAACCTGGATGCTGGGGCGCGCGGATTGCTGGCCAAGCATGGACGTTCGGATGAGCTTGATCTCATTTTTCAGGCCTACTCCAACGCTGTGCGGCGGCTCTCTGATTGATGGTGTTTCAAATGATGCGTTGACTTGGCTCATTCGTAGCGGCTTTGACGCTAGCGTTGTTGATAATGATTTTTTGGCGTTGGAACATGGCCAAACCCTCTGCAGTCACTGTGTTTTTAGCCGCTTCATCCCTGCTGTTGGCTTCGGCTGATTTACCGGTGGTGCAGGCCCAGGATGGGGGCGGATTGAAGGAGTGGTCGACGGATCAAGCTGTCGATGATGACAGTGTGATGAATGAAGAGGCTGAGGCTCTTCTCAAAAAAGCTGAACAAGAAGATGTTTGTGTTCCCATTGGTGAGGGTGAGAACTGTTGGTGAATCCGTGATACATGTCGTTTGAGGGGCGCTAGCCCCTCTCTTTTTTTGCAAAAAAAAGCGCCCCATAGGGCGCCATTTGCTTGATTGATGTTGGCAATCAGAATTTGAATGTGGTCTTGACCAGACCGCCAAATTTGTTGGCACCATCAACTTGATCTTTGCCATTGGCATCATCAACCCAGAACACCGCAGGTGTAATGGTGATGTTGTCGGTTACGGCGAAGTCGTAGTAAGCCTCGATGGCGAAGTTCTGATCGCCACCATTGGGCCGGTCACGAATCTCGGTGGCGTAGCTGGAGTAGGAACCGAAGCCCAGCCCCAGTTTGTTGCCTTCGACAAAAGCATCCTTCCAGTTCAAGCCGACCATCCAGCCTTTCACTGCCTCGGCATTGCCGTAGTAATCACTATCCGCCCAGCCGAAGTCCAGACCCGCACTGATGGTGGGAATGAATCCGCTGTCGTCTGGTGACCAGTAACCACGCAGACCGACGGCATGAAGGGGGTGAGCCAGATTGTTGGCAGTTGGGGTCGAATACCCTATTGCTGCCTTGGCCTCCGTAACGCCATCGTCTTGTTGCGCATTCTTCAGCGCATAGAGCGCTGAGATGAACCACTTGCGGTTGCCATAGCCCACTTGGCTCAGCAGATAGGCATCGGTGTTTTCACCGAACATGCCTTTTTCTGAATTGCTCAGGGCACCGTCACCACCATCGGCGACGTAGTTCACTGCGATGTTGAAGGCTGCATCGCCAGGATCAGCATCCTGACGCCATTGCACACCAAAGCCCTGGCCTGTGCTTGCACCAAGAACTGCACCGTACCCGCCCAGTTTGAACGCCTTCAGGATCGGCTTATAGCGGGTGGGCGTCTCGATCATGTAGTAATTCTCGATCAGCGCACCAACGGTGACCTTGAACTCATTACCGATGGGGAAGCTGTACCAGAGCTTGTCCACCTTCAAGGTGTTATCACCACTCTTGGCATCAGACAGATAAGAGTCTGATTGCGTCCAGACGTTGTTCATGTTGCCCGCCCGTAGACGGGTGTACAGACGATCCTTCCCGGTAAAGGATGTGTTGAGGTTCAGGGTGTAGCGATAGGAGAAATTGAAGCCATCGTCTTCGCAGGCGCCTCCCTTCTTGTTGCACTCATTGCGATCGGCATACTTCACGGCTCCCGTGAAGAAGTCAGCCTTACCTTTCAGCTTGGTGGTGGTGGAGAACTGGGTTGCTTCCAGTTCGCCCACCCGGGCCTCGAGGCCGTCAACGCGACCCTTGAGGATGGCCAGTTCGGTTTCGAATTCCTTGAGCAGGCGACGCAGCTCGTCGGTCACTTCAGTGATCCGCTCGAGGCAGGCGTTCAGCAGGGCAGCCGCTTCATAGCGGGTCATGGCACGGTTGCCACGGGTGCTGCCGTTGGGGTAGCCGGCGACGCAGCCATAGGTCTCCACCAGGTTGGCCAGAGCCTGATAGGCCCAGTCGGTGGGAACAACGTCGGCGAACTGGGTGACGCTGGTGACCTGCTCAGCGGAAGCCGCGTAATCAGAAACGTCGTTGATGTTCAGCTCGGCGGCATTGGCGCCACTGGCGATCAGGCCAAAGGCAGCAGGAGCCACCAGCAGTTGCTGGAAAAGCTTCATGGGGGTTCCTCACACAGGAATGCCCGTTAGGGCTTGCTTACTTTGACAACCTGCTGAATCGGTTGCACCTTCTTTGAGCTGATGGAGCGTATCTTTTGATACCTGCGCAGGAGCTTGGTTGCTCCCTTGGAGCTTTGATGCTTGGTCTGGCGGAATATGAATCGATTTTGTTGTTTCAACGTGCAGCGTTGATTGATTTGATTTCGTCGGTATTTGTTTTCTCGATTGGTCGTTTTAATTATCCAGGTTTTTGATTGATTCAGGTTTCCATGTTGCTGCTCCGGCGTCTTGTCTGGGGATGAGAATCGTTATCGATATTTCCGTATGAATTGTGTGTGGAAATGGTGTGTTTGTTCTAGGGTCATCTTTTTTCGGCCTAGACAACAGTGAGTTGATTGGTTGTGATGGCTCCCGCTACGCCCGGTGCCTGTCCGCGTTGCACCTGTGAAGTGAAGGCGTCCCAAGCTGTTGTTCGAGACGGGCAGAGTTTCTGTTCAGAGGCCTGTGCCACCGGTCATCCCAACCACGAGCCCTGCCATGGCAGTGGCTCCTGCGGCTGCACCTGCGCGGAGTGAGGCAGTCGGGTTGATTTCAACCCCCTGTTGTGCGGGCCGGCCTGAGCAGCATCATCAGCCCAGACACGGTCACAACAATGGTGAGAGTTCCAAGCAGGATTGGGTACACGGGCTGAAGATTGAGCCAGCCGAACTGTCCTGTGTGCAGTTTGAGCAGCCAGAAGGCATCAATGTTCTGCTCCAGCAGCAGGCTGTAGAGGGAGCCGGTTCCTGCGGTGATCAGCAGTGGTGCTGCGGCGATCGGCACCAGCCAGCGATGGATGCGCCGCGCCTGCCGGCTGTTTGGTCTGGAGGCTTTCATTGCTTGCGCAGCTGTTGGTGGAGTTCCCGCTCATCCGTGCAAGGCATCCAGCGTCCGTTGTTCTCATGAACGCTGTTGCAACCGATCTCAGCTGCCCGCTGCCGGGCTTCGGCTTCGGTGCCATAGAGCCCCTTGCCGTGGGCCATTCCTGGCGTTGTGTTCATCAACAGGGCCAAAACCCCGAAGCTGAAAGCCAATAACGGTTGGATGGCGTTCATCGGTTTAGAAGCCTTCGCAATGTTCGACGGCTTTGAGGTAATTCATCCTGCCGGCAGCTGTGCCTCCCTTGGGATTGATGCTGGCCCGTAGGGCGATCTGTGCATCGATGCAGCGGTTGTAGCGATGGGTTTTGACGGCTTGCGGGATCAGCAGAACCGTGATGCTGAGCAAGCTGAGACTGCTGACGGCTGCCAGTACGGGGTAGGTGTGGGCCCGCACCATCTCGCGAGCTGTGAGCTGTTGTTGGATGTGGTCCACCATGCGTCGCTTGTGTTTGGTTTACACGTATGAACAGCCTTGCGCGTTGATTGGCTTCGAGCAACGTTGCTGATTTGGCGATGCAGCAGAAGAACGTGGAAGCTTTGGTTAGCGCGCTTCGCCATCTCGACCCCATAACAAAAAAATGGTCGCTCTGGGTGTTGAGCAAAGGCGATTCCGTTGTCACGCGACCTACGAGAACCAGCGTCATGACGGAACAACCACAACTCGAGTTATGGCGTGGGTGCGGTGTCCTTTGACTCAATGCGCCACACAGGCCTGGAGTTGTTCCCGCAGGGTGGTGTGGTTGATGTCGCGGCCGATCAGCACCAATTGATTCTTGCGATCACCGGTCCAGTCGGTGTCGTCGATGGAAAAGCGTTTGCCCGCCAGATGGAACACATGGCGGCGTTCGCTTTCGTTGAACCACAAGACTCCTTTGGCCCGGAACACCTCCTGGGGCATCTGGTTGTCGAGGAAGTTTTGGAACTTGCGCAGAGAGAAGGGGCCATCACTTTGGAAGGACACGGAGGTAAATCCCTCGATGTCCTGATGGTCACCGTGGTTGTGGCTGTGGTGATGGTGTCCGTGGTCATGACCGTCCCCATGGCTGTGGGCATGACCGTGATCGTGCCCATGGCTGTGATCGTGCCCATGGCTGTGATCGTTTTCATGACCGTGATCGTGGTCATGGCTGCAGTGGCCATGGTCGTGGTCGCAGTCGCTGTGATCCAGGCTCGGATCGTCGGCGGGAGAACTCACCTTGTCGGATTCGAACAGTCCAACGCTGAGCAACAGGGCAAGAGGCACCTCCCCTTTCACCGACCGCAGGATCCGCGCATCGTTCTTGACGGCTCTGAGTTGCTGTTCGACGCTCTCAAGCCGCTCCTCTGAGACGAGGTCGCACTTGTTCAGCAGCAGGATGTCGCCATAAATCACCTGGGCCCGGCCAACTTCCGTGTCCAGAACGACGTCGTCGAAGTTTTCTGCATCGATCAAGGTGATGATCGAATCCAGGCGGGTTTGGTCCCGCAGCTCACTGCCAATGAAGGTCATGGCCACCGGCAGGGGATCGGCCAGACCGGTGGTTTCCACGACGATGTAATCGAGTGGCTCGGGCCGTTCAATCACCCGTTCCACCGCCTCCATCAGCTCGTCGTTGATCGAGCAGCAGATGCAACCGTTGCTCAGCTCCACCATGTCTTCATCGGTGGTGACGATCAGATCGTTGTCGATACCGATTTCACCGAACTCGTTCACCAGCACCGCGGTCTTCACCCCCTGCTGATTGCTCAGGATGTGATTCAGCAGCGTGGTTTTTCCCGCTCCGAGGAAGCCGCTGAGGATGGTGACCGGGACGCCGGGACTGGCTGGTGCAGTGGTCATTGGGTCAGAAAAACAGAGGTGATCTTTGGGATCAAAGGTTGTGAAACGATGTTCTTGTGATCAGGCGAGCAACTCACTCAGTAGTTGTTGCGACAGAACATCTCGAGACGTGGCAGTCAGCCAAAGCCCCGCCCTGAAGCGTTGGAAGGTTCCCCCGCAATTCGAAATTCGATGTGATCTGTGGAGGGGTCGTAGAGGGTGTAATGCCTCCCTCCGCCAATGCCGATCACGCTTCGTTTGGGCACAGCCTGTTCGCTCTGCTGTTCACCGGCATGGTCTTTGACGTGGGATTGGATGGATCCACCGGAAAGCTCCAGTCGGAACTGACGCTGACAGCGCGCCGTAAACAGCCGGTTCACATCCAGCCGCGTCAGCCGATCCAGAAGTACCAAGGCTGAAGTGTCTTCCGTCAGTCGGTCGCCGACGTCAGCGGAGCTGCCATGAATCAGAGCGCAGTCGAGTTCGATGAAGCCGAACTGCAGCGATGCCAGCCAGTTGAGATGGTCGGCGTCCACCGCAGCGAGAAGTTCTCCGACCGCCGCCTCGCCCTGCTCGGCTCTGAGCCCTTCAGCCTTGCGTTCGCCGCGGTAGCCACACTCCGCCAGAAGCTGTTCTTCCCACCAGCCATAGATGCAGTCGGGCTGAAGATCAGCGCGCTTCGGCTGCCGCAAACGATCGAGCAGTGCATTGCACTTGCGTTGTGATCCGATCAGATCACCGAGAACGAAGAGATTGGCAACACCCCGTTGTTGCTTCAACTCCCTCTGAATCTGTTCGTACAGATCCAGGTCTCCTTGGAGACCACTCACCAGGGCCCAGCGTTCCATCAGCGCTCACACACGTGGCTGGCGTCTTCAGCCCGCTCGGCATATTCGAAGCCGTGGCTGAGCCTCCAGGCAAACACCTCCGGTAAGCCCGCATCAACGATCTCTCGACAGGTTTTGGCGACGTCGTAGTCGACCTCCCGAATCGTCACCTCTCCGGTGTTGTCGTTATGGATCACATAGGTGGCCTTGGTGCTGCCATGACGCGGTTCCCCCACAGAACCAGCGTTAACGATCCGCCGCAACGGCAGTTCAAGCTCCCGCTCTGTTGGTGCGCCTTGATCGCGTTGTTGCACCTTCACTCGAATGGATCCCTGGCGTAGTTCGCGCACATAGGGCTGATGGGTGTGGCCACAGAACAAGGTTTCCGCCCCTGCTGTTTCCACCCGTTCAAGGGCCGCAAAGGCATTCATGTCGGGCAACAGATATTCGTGCTGACTGTTCGGACTGCCATGCACAAACAACAACTTGTCGCGCCGCAGTGTCATCGGAAGTTCAGCCAGAAAGGCCTTGTTCTCCTCCGTCAGCAGATCGGCTGTCCAGTGATGGGCGCGATGACCTCGTCGTTCCGCCAGCTGGGAGGGATAGCTGCATTCACAGGCATTCAGGCCGTCAATGATGTCCTCATCCCAGCAGCCCTGGCAGGTGGGAATCTCGCGCTGACGCACCAGTTCCACCACCTCATTGGGCTGGGGTCCGTAGCCCACAAGATCGCCAAGGCAGGTGATGGTTTGGATGCCCTGGGAGTCGATGTCGTCGAGCACCGCCTCCACGGCGGCAAGGTTGGCGTGCAAACAGGAGATGACGGCGTGGTTCATGTCAATCAGCCTTGAGAGGAGGGTTGCTGTTGCTGTTGCTGTTGCTGTTGCTGTTGCTGTTGCTGGAGCTGTTGTTGCTGCATGGCGAGCACGTCATCCGTGAGCAAGCAGTCGCTGATGGTGGCTTGAATGCCTTCAGGGTTGAGTGCCTTGCCCTGAACAACGAGCTCGGAGGTTCGACTGGGGCGACCCTCTGGCGGTGCCGTGGCGTCCAGGGGAAGGAACTGGGATGACTCCTGGCTCACCATCCAATTGCAGAAAAATGCCCGCCCGTCAGGAAGATTCATCAGGCCTTTGGCGCGGTACACATCGCCGTAAGCACCGTTCACGAGTTCAAACCAAAAGCTGCTCAGGCTGTTGGGATCCCAAACACAACCCGAAAGAGAGGTGTGCCAGGCCTCGAGCTTGCTGAACCCCAGGGTGTCCTTTGCAGGCAATTCAGGGTCTCGCCCGAAGTGCAGGAGTTGGTCGGGGTGCAGCTGCAAGGCCACCAGCTTGGAGCGAACGTCGTCTCCGAGCCCTTCAATTCCCTCCTGGCTGGGGGGATGGAACTGCTGAACTTCGATCAGGGTCAGCCCATCGTTGTCCTGCTTCAGATCCGTTGCGTTGGCTATTGCCAGTTCCTCAAGCCTGGGCACCTGGTCCTTGAGCCAGGTCAGGTCGATTCCGCTGTCATCCCCCTGTTCAAGCCCCGCTGCCTTTTCTCCCTCCAGCCGCAGGTAGGCGCAGGGGCCTTGATGCTGCTGAAGCCTTTGGAGCGCCCAGGTTGTTTTCCCGCACCCCGGAGGGCCTGAAATCAGGCACACCTGGCCCATCGCAACCTCCTCGACGTCCGAGAATCATTCTCATTATGAGCCGCCGTCGCTGCCCTGTCCCGTTCTTCCTGTGCCTTTGGTCGCTTGGTATCGCTTGCTATGGCGCTCCCTGCGTCTCTCGCTAGGGTCATCGGAACCCGGTTTTGATCTATGCAGGCCTTGGAGTTCCTCGCCCTCGTGCTGGTGAACTTGGCTCTGACGATTTATCTGGTTGAAAAGGGAGCAAAGTTCTGGAAGGAGCAGCGCCGCCTCAAGCGCCTCGTCAACCAGCATCCTGAAATGAAGGGGGTGCATCCCGATGAGGATGGTCTCTTTGTGTTTGAGAGCGATGATTCGCTCAAGGTGCTCGTGCTGGAGAACGATCAGCCCGGTTCTGATGAGCCCTTCTACGTCACAGAAGAGGATCTGGAAGAGGACTGAATCAATTGGTGCAGGAATGGAACGATGAGTTCATCACCCAGGCTCAGCATGAGCTCAAGGGAATGGTGGCTGACTGGAAATATGACTACGGCGTGAGTGATTGCGATTGCTCGGCCATGTTGCTTTGGATGCTGATCAAGCTCAATCCCGACGCCAAGATCGATGCTGGCCTGCTTGATCGCTGATGCGACTGTTCACTAGGTGCAATCACCGATGCCATTTGGTTCCTGTGGATACAGAATGAACAGGTAACCCCCAGCTCAGAACAGGGGGAAACTGCGTCGAACAGGGGAGGGACTAGGGAACCCTTCCTTTTTTATGGACTCCCTTTGCAGTGTTTGCCCCGGCGCTACATCTGGGGTTTTGCCACAAAAAAGCCCGCCGAAGGGGCGGGCCGGGTGATGGGGTCTCTCAATATAACGAGCAAGGCCACCACATGCAGTGTTGACGTGTGATCAAGGGGCTTTGCATAAGTAATCGTGCTCCCCCTAGATCTGGGGCTGGATGAGTATTATCGAGCCAACGCATCAAGATCTGGTGCTGTGAGCCGGGTGATGGGGATTGCTCCGGCTTGATGATTCGCTCCATTGGTTGGGGCGAATTTTTTTGTTATCGATGTGAGCTGTGGTTGTGTTCCACTTCCGGCACGTTGCGGCTCAGGTAGAGAGCGTTGCTGAGCCCCATCACAACGGTGCATCCGGCTGGTCCGCAGACCCGATACAGGTGATTGCCGATGGATTCCACAGTTCCATTGCCTTGAACGGAGTAGGGCAGATGAAGGGTCTCGGCCATGGGATCACGCTTGAAACTCAAGCCGTCCTACGGATTCGTATTTGGACTGGTCTGCGACAACCGATACGGGCTTGACTTTCTTTGCGTCTCTCAGCATTCCTTAAGAATTGCGCTCCCGTGGCCTGGAGGCCTCAGGTGCCTGGAAAATGGCTGGCCCTGAGCCGATTGAGGTGATCGCGCACTTCCAGATCGGGCATGCGCATCACCCGTTGCATCAGGTTCTGCCGGTGGGCATAAAGCCCTTTGCATCCCTTCAGCGGTTCGATCAGCAGATCGAGCAATTGAGCTTTCGCGGTTGTGTTGGTAATGGTTTTCGGTGCTCCTCGCCTCGTGTTTCATCAGCATCGGCAAAGCCTGTGGGCCACACATCACTCACTCGAGGGGTTGTGGGGTGGTGATTCAAAGCAATGTCTCCCTCATCTGAGGGGACGGTGTCTGATGTCTCCCCTTAACGTGACCTGTCTTCTGGGGCTCCGATGAAGGTTCTGCAATCCGTTCTGGCGTTGCTGCTGGTGCTGGTGCTGGGTTGTGCAACAACCTCAACAGTGTCTGCGGCAACGCTTGAAGAAGCGGCCAGTGGTGATCTGATTGCCACGCTGGAAAAGGCGCGGGATGTTCGCGAGCAGGCCGATATCAAGATTCGGGAAAACCTCAAATTGATGGCGTCGAGCTGTCTTTACATGAGCGATTCGTTGAAGGAGTTGATGGCTCTTGAGAATCAGTTTGAAGACCGCCAGATCGAAGATTTCACCGTTGGAATGGCGGACGCGGTTGAGCTGGAGTTGCTCGATGAGGAGTCACGCAAGATCAAAGCGCTTTACCGCAGATCCCACTGTGATGATCCGATCATCCTTCGTGAGCAACTGCGGCAGGCCGATCAAAAGCGCAAGGCCTGAATCAGCAGCAGACCCCCGGTCCCTTTGATGGAGGGGGCCGGGGGTCTGTGTTTGAACGGTGGTGTTCAGGGTTGGTGTGGCCGTCCCATTCCGGTGAACAGGCGGCCTAACTCGCTCGTTTGTGCATGACGCAATCCATCAGATGGGGCTGAAGGAAGGTCGAAGCGTCTGGCTTATGGCGCCTGGGGCCATGTTCCAAGGGGTCGGGTGATGGGAGCTCCTTAGGGCACCTGGCACGGTGCAGATGGAGTGCCGATCGGCCTGGCCTTTCGCACAAGGCCTGTCGAAGGGCGCACCCAACAAGAGGTGTGAAAACTGTTGGAGCAGGGGCCTGAAAGTCAGCTTGCTTCTGACGTCTGCTCGGTTGGACCGTCGTCTCGCATGGACGCCTCCGATCTCGATGCACACAGTCTTGGGGCTGGGCCAGGCCCTGGCAATCAGCACGAACACGCATTGCCTTTGAGGGCAGAACCAGCTGAAAGTGGGGCTGGCGTGGATGCGATCTGATTAGAGTGGACCACAGCGTGTGGCTGATGACGATTCCCTTCGGCACGCCTGAGCCTTCGGACGGTCTGCTTAACAAGTCGGTGTCATCCACCCGACTGCGCGCCTGGTTGAACACCCGCCTCCGCCAGCTCGCGGTGGGGCAGCGGATTCAGGATGCGCGGGCCTTGCGCAGCGAATTCCTGGTGGAGTGATGCTTATCGCGTGCTGCTTTCGTGAGAGTCAGAGCTTGCCCCACTCACCCTCCAGACGGCTTCTATCGATCCAGGCACACATTTGCCGCAGTGCGGCGTCATCCATCTGCACAAGATGATCGGTCCACTCCTGCATGATCAGTTCGAGGTGATCGGGATTGTGGATGGTGAGGTCTGGGCCCATCAGCACGTATTTGATGCTGAGCAGTTTCCAGGCCTGGGCCTCGAGCAGCCAGGGGTGAGCTGCCTTCAACCGTTCCACCCGACTAATCGGCTGATATTCACTGTCCATGGTCTGATTTATTGCCAAGACAACTAGGCCGCCTTTTGGCTTCGCTGGTGCGCCTGAAGTGAAAGGAAGAGTGCGCGCGGATTGCCGTAACGGTTTGGAAGGGCCTGATGCAGTCGGTTCAGGCGTCGCCAGCAGACGCTCTTGCTGGCTTCTTCTTCCTTCACGCCATCCGCCACCAGGTATTTCATGGCGCGGGTGTATACCGATTCCGTTTCCCGCAGTTCGGCCAGGGAAGGTTCATTGGTGAAGGTGATTGCAGCCATCTGTTCGAGATATCACTTATCGCCATTCATTGACGCCTTGGCAGCGTCTGGATTTCTACCCCCATCTGGGGTGAATCGTTCCCTCAGATCTGAACCATGCCGCAGCGCATTCCTTTGAGGACGGCCTGAACCCTGTTGTTCACTTCGAGGGTTCGCAGGAGCCGTTTGGTGTAGGTGCGTGCGGTTTCTTCGGTGACGATGAGATCCTCGGCAATTTCTTTATCGGACATGCCGCGGGCGAGGCGGTCGAGCACTTCATATTCCCGTGGTGTTAGTCGCGGGCAGCTCAGATAGGGCAGTTCATCTGAGCGCAGAGATGGGCTGCGGTAGGAGTGATGTCCCATCACCGCAAGCACTGCTGCCTCAAGAGGTTTGCGGTCTTCGATGATGTCGGCTTCGGCAACCACGGCTTCCAGCCAGGATGCGTTGTCGTACTCCACTGGAATGGCATCGCTCAACGCCAGCACCACCACTTTTAAACCGGGTTGAAGCTCCCGGGCTTTGCGCGCCAACTCAAAGCCATTGCCTTTTTCAAGTAGATCTGTGCAGAGAAGCAGCTCAAATGAATCCTTTCTGAGATAACTCAGACAGGACTCTTCATCCGTAACAGCACAGCCGATGCGAGATCTTTCGCTAAAACTTTCGCAGAAGCAGCGCAGGAAAATCGTCCCTTCATTGCCAAGGCAATGCTTCCGTTGATGGCAACGGAAAGCAGGGGCTCTTCGTCTGCAGATTTGGGTTCGCTCTGCAGGTACGGGGTCAGATCCATGCGCGTGCCTGCATCTTTGATCCATCCTTGCGGGCCAACCTGCCCATCTGGTTGCGACCGTCGTCAGTCGTCATAGACGCGGCATTCCGGAGCGTCGGGATTCAGGTCGCAATGCACTTCGAGGGAGGTGGGGTCCTTGTGCTCTCCGGGATGGTGGCTTTGGTATGTCTCGAGTCCCTCAAGCTCGGTGGCGTAGTGACGCGCCTTGGCCTCATCACCGCTGGCCTGAGCCTTGGCCAGTTCCTCACGGTCTTTGGCGATGTGGGTTTCGATTGATTCCACGCTCAAAATTGCAATCAAAGCCATCTAACGCGCTGGCTGGATTATTGAGCTACCCCCATCCGGGGACAGAACGATTGTCCCCATTTGGGAGGCGATAAATCGGCCTCATTCATTGCACAGTTCTGCCTGGCAGCGTGAAGGTTCCATGAGCACATCCAACCTCAGTATCGGAGAGCTCGAAGCCAAATATCCGCTGTACTGCAAGGCTTTGAAGATGCTGATCAAGCAGGGAAAAACAAGCGCTGAACTTGAGCGAACACTTTGCTGGGATCGTTTGCGCCTGTTGCATCGCTCCTTGCCAAGGCAATACAAATCTCCTGAGCGGTTGATGTTGATGATTCAGGCCGAGTTTTCGTCAGTAACTGATGCCTAAGGAGGAATGATGTCAATCGAAGCTGATGCCATCATGGCTCAAGTTGTGAGCGAGGTGATGCAGAGGATTGCAGCCCTTGATCAAGAACAACGCTATGAAGACAGCTATGCGTTGACTCAGGAATTCAGGGAGTGGTTGCTAGACCCGCAGATTCAACCGAGTTCGAGGCAGGCCAGGCCATAAACGTTGCGGTCGTGGCCCTCCGGCATTGGGCCTTTGTACATGCGCACGGTCGAGCCCATGGGTTTGAAGCCCTTCGCCGTTGTGATCGTTTTGGCAGATGGGTTATGCCCCGGGGTGTCGATCAGAACGATTCCCTTGTGGCGATCGATGGCGTTGTTCAGTAACAGCGATGCTATGACGGGATCTTCTGCCAGCCAGGGCCCCACCCGCCAACCTTCACCGATGGGGAGTAAGCAAGGCCGAATGCGCACGTAGCCGTGGCATGTTCCCTGGGAATCTCTTGCCACAAACACGTCTCCTGCCCTGTGGCGTAACCACAGTTCAAGGAAATGGGGCCGTGGACTGATTTCGTGGCGTTCGTCGTAGCGCTGAATCGCCTCGAGAGAGATCTCACGCAGTGGCACAACGGAGATGTCGCTGCGCTGGAGCAGGGTGGTGTTCGGGTGTTGTGATTGATCGCTGCGGCAGAGCATCTGCCGGCGTGTGGTGACGCAGTCCTTTTGAAATCCGGCTTTCTCGTAGAAGCCCACCATCTGGACTGCCGCCTCCAGGCCGATGCACTCCACGCTGCTGAGGTTTTTCAAGGCGTGTTGCCAGAGGCGACGGCCAATTCCCTGACCCCGATGCTCTGGCTTCACCACAAACAGGCCGATGAAGGCGTAGCTGGAGCTGTAGGTGACGGCGGCGATGCAGCCCACTGGCACGTCGTCTTGCCAGGCCAACCAGATCCCCTGACGGTCGGTGTTGGCGTAGATCTCGATGTCGCCCACTCCTGGAGCAAAATCCTGTTCACGGGCCATCTCGGTGATGACGTCGAGATCGGCTGGCGTGAACGGTTTGATCTCCAGCATCGACAGTCAGGCGAGGGATCTGCAACCTGAGTGTTCGATCAGTGCTCAGGCGGCGTCAGGCCGCCTGAAGAATCGAATCAACACTGGTTGGATATCGACGCACGTAGGCATCGGTTTCCATGGCGACGATGCGCGCTTCTTGGCGATTGGCCGCGTGGAGTTGGAGCGTGTGTTGGCTGCCGTCGTTCTTCTTGTATCGAACGACAAATCGTTGTGGTGCAGTTGTCATCGCTCTGTGACCTTCCTTCCGATGCGCACAGTTGCTGGCCGCAGGGCGCAGGCAAGGGCATGGAATGGGCGGTGAGTCCCCTCAACAATGAGGCTTCCCATGGGTTGTGCTTGAGCAAGGTCGAGCTTCATGGCTTTGCCTCGAGTGGAACTGTCTTACTGCTTCTGAACGCGTTGATCTATCCCCCATCTGGGGACAATTCGTTGTTTGCATCCATCGGCGCATGCGTGATCCGAATCGTTTTAGGCGGTTCTCCTCTCCCCACTGTTCAGGTTTCCCGCGATGGTGATGGCGGACGAAGGTTCATGAGGGCAACAACCCCTGAGGCTCACTCCTCGGGGGTTTTTCACGTCTGTTCCCAGTGAACAGTTGCTCTCTAGTGTGCTGATCACGACTCCTCTTCCCCAAGAGCTTCTGATCCCCATGACTGCTTCGAAGCTGTTCGATTTCCTCGGCCGGGTGCTGATGGCGGCTGTGTTTGTGAATGCCCTGCCGGCCAAATTCACCAACTTCGCTGAAACCGCAGGCTTCATCGCCTCCAAGGGCATCCCCGAACCCCTGGCTTCTGTGCTGTTGGTGGCGGCGATTGTGGTGCTGATTGCCGGATCGATCCTGCTGGTGTTCGGCAGCAACACGGTGCTGGGGGCCTCACTGCTGCTGCTGTTCCTGGTGCCCACCACGCTGATCTTCCACACCTTCCCGGTGGACAGCGGCTTTGCGATGAACCTGGCCCTGATCGGCGCGTTGATCTTGGCTATCACCCGTGCCTGGGGCAATGGCGTGCCCAGCTTCACGCACCTGCGCTCCAAGGGTTGATTGCCGGTTGGCTGGATCAGGGCAGGGCCAGGGCCGTTCCTTCGCGGCGCGGATCAGCGGCCCCCTGCCAGCCAGCACCGATTTTTTGAATCAGAGCTGTGCCGCTGCCGATGCTCTGACGCCGCGGGCTTGCCTCGCTTTTGAGCTGCTGCAGCTGAAACGGCCAGGGCAGCGGCGGATCGCTTTCCAGCACAAGCGTTGTGCCACGCCGAGAGAGATGGGGCAGCCCCACCGCCCGCGCTGGCGGTTCGTTCCAGACCAAGGCCGCCAGCAACACCCGGCTGAGTAGATGGGGGATGCTGCGGCCGCCTGGGCTGCCGAGGGCCAGCACCGGCTCGCCGTTGCGGAAGACCAGCGTCGGCGCCATCGACGACATCGGCCGCCGTCCAGGCAGCCGGCGGTTGGCGACCGGTTTGCCGCCAAGGCTGGGCTTGAAGGCGAAATCGGTGAGCTGATTGTTCATCACCATGCCTCCCACCAGGTGCCGACTCCCGAAGATCGTCTCCACCGATGAGGTGTAGGAGGCGATGTTGCCGCTGGCATCCACGATGGTGATCTGGCTGGTGCCCTGTTCGATGCCACGATTCGACCGACCGTAGGGATAACGATCGATGCCTGGGGGTAGCCCTGGCGTTGGCCTTGAGCCGTTGGTGCCCTGCATGGCTCTGGCCCGGCTGGCGATGTAGGCCGTATCCAGCAGGGCTGTGCTGGGCACCGCTCCATCGATGGGGTCGTGCACCCAATAGAGGCGGTCGGCATCGGCCCAGGCCTGGGCGCGGGCCAGCTGCCGCCACACCTGCGGCTCAGCTGCGCTGGAGCTGGCCAGGTTGCTGCTCTGGTTCAGCAGCGCCAGGGTTTGCAGCAGCGCCAAGCCACCGCTGCTGGGGGGCGGCACCGTGCAGATCCGGTGCTGCAGCTGCTGGCTGCACAGGGGGGTGCGCCGGACCACGGCATAGCTGCTCAGATCAGTAGAACTCCAGCCTTGGAAGTTCGGCTCGCTGGCCCGCAGGGCATTCACCTCGTCCAGGATCTGCTGCGCCAGAGGCCCTTGATAAAAGGCTGGTCCCCCTTCCCTGGCCAGCAGTTTCAGGGTGCGTGCCAGGGCTGGGTTACGGAAGGGTTGATCCGCTGCTGGTGGCTGGCCACCGGGCAGGTAGAGCGCTTGAAACGCAGGGCTGTGGGCCACGCCGAAACGCTGGGCCAGGCGAATCGAGCGCACCATCCGCGGGCTCGGTAGGAAGCCTGCGCTGGCCAGGCGGATCGCCGGTTGCAGAGTTTGGCTCCAGGGCAGCTGGCCGTGGTTTTGATGGGCCTGCCAGAGCAGGGCCACGGTGCCGGGAATGCCGATGGCGTTGGCTTGGCTGGTGGCCTGACGCCAAGGGAGGGGATCCCCCGCGGCGTCGAGCAGATCGCTGGGGCGGCTGCGTTCGGGTGCCACTTCACGGCCATCCAGCACTGCAAGCTGGCGTTGCTTGGCCTCCCAGTGCAGCAAAAAACCGCCACCTGCCAGACCGGAGCTCTGGGGTTCCACCACCGCCAGCACCGCCTGGGCTGTCACCAGAGCATCGATGGCGCTGCCGCCGTTGTTCAGCGCAGTCAGCGCTGCCGTGCTGGCGAGGGGATTTGCGGTGACCACCACGGCGGATCCGCGGGCGGTGGAGATGCCTCTGGTGCTGGGGTCGCTGGATTCCGGATCGTCGCGGCTGATCGGGGCTGCCGCTGCGGGGAGGCTGCTCCAAAGGCTCAGCGCCAGCAGCAACGCTTTGAGCTGGGGGAGCACGGCGTTGGATCGGCTGGTTTCAGTCTTGTGGCTGGTGAGGCGGACTGCTGGCCTTTGCTGGCCTTCTGATCAAAAAAAAGAGGCGGCCCCTCAGCCCGCTCCTGCTTGACGCATTGAAGGCACCACAGCCTTCACCTCAAGAGTGGATCAGTGGAGGGCCGTTCGAGGTGCGATTGGAGCGTTTCTCAGGGAATTCTCAGGAGGTGGAATAGGCATTTCAGCTCAATGAGAATCATTCCCGTATGGCCGATGATCGTGCCGGCGCGAGCACCACTGCAAACGCTTCTGGAGGGAATAGGGAGCAGGTTCCCTCGCCTGCTCCTCTCCTCTCGGCTGTTAGCGAGAAGCGGCCGTTCATTAGGAGGAAATGTATCCGCAGGCCCACCTACGGGATACATCACACACCTGATTGAAACTTACCCAAAAAAGGTTCCCGAAGAGCCCACTCCCCGGGAACGACTCGTGCATGCAAAGAGAACTTAATGCTGCGCAATCTCCCTTAACAATGGGTAATTGTGCTCAGCCAGAGATGGCTGGGTCTCGCTTTGATTGCCCTGGCTCTGAGTCGCTTGGCGCGTCCCAGATATCCAATAAAAAACCCCTGCCTGCTGCAGGGGCGCATAACCGTTTTGTTGTGGAAGATGGGCTCAGAGGCCGAGGAATTTGGCTGGAATTCCATCCAGGCTGTTGTTGCCCATCATCTGGAAGATGACGTTGATCAGCATTCCTCCGATGTGGAAAGCTCCCACCAGAGCCAGGCCTCTCCAGAGTTTTTCGGCTGCTGCTGGGGGCTGATTGTTGGCCCAGGTGCCGTTTCCGTTGGTCATCGGTTTATCGCAACTTCAATAACGTTGGCGAAAGAGGCCGCAGGGGGCCAGCACTCGTCACCGAGATTCATCAGCTCAAGGTTGGAGGGCTCTGGCGAGTGCCAAGAAAAGTTAGGTATTGCTGCTCTGGAATAGCTCTATCAATCCGTCGTAAGGATCAAATCATCAGCCCAAAGGAGGCTGTCATGTTTGAGGTTCTTAAGGGTCATACCGGCAGCTGCCAGCGCAGAACCTGCCTGAAGTGGGAAATCAACGGTGAGTTGTCAGCTCTTGATCGAAAGAACCTGATGCAGCTGTTGTGCCAAGTGGACAAACAAGCCTGTATCGATGATGTCGGCCTCGAGCTCGACGCAGAGACAGAGATGGATGGAATGTGATTGACGCTTCTTTCTCTACGCCTGATCGCCCTTTCGTCAAGGCGTCATGGCGCCCATGGTTCCACTCGTACACCCAAGCCCATCACCGTGGAGTCCAATGGAAAGGGCTAAGACCAAGCCAAGTGTTTTTCTGATCGCGTCATGCCGGTCCCGGAAGGGATCGGTCTTTTTTGCCATCAGCGCACCGGTGGTGGACAGCGTCGCCAGCCCGTTTTGAGCATGGTGTTCCAGGCTTCGATGGCGTTGTGCCGAAGCATCCGTCGCCGGGTCTGGGGCACCGGTGGATTGGGCGGAATCCAGCTGTAGCTGCGCACCACCACCCACTGAGCATGGGCGGTGGATGCATCTGGCTTGAACTGCACCACCTTCTGCTGCTCGGCGCTCACCAGCCAACCCTCTCCGCCTTGCTGTTCCGGTGGTTCGTGGGTGGCGCGGTAACGGGGCAAGGGGGTGGGGCGACGGCAACAGAGAACAGCTCAGCAAAGCATCTTCTGCCGAGGCGACGCCCCGGCTTCACGATGGCGAATTTGCTGCTTGAACGGTGGGCCAAATCGAGCAGGACGCTGTTCAGGCCTCAAGGACGCTGGCGAATCCGACGGAACATCAATGGATGCGGTGTTGTTTTGCTCGAGGGAAAGAAGCTTGTCTCAGTCAAAACGAGGCTTGAGAGAAGCTCCTGTTGGCCTTGGCTTGCGACCACGGTCCAACCAAGGCAGGGAACCTTTGCATGGGTCGATGCATCGATCGATGGTTTAGAGAAAGACGTCGAGCATCTTTTTGTTTCTCCAAGAAAAAACATAAAGTTTTGTCATTGATCGATAAGCAAAACTTCGAAGTTCAACGCATTGGCTCAAAAAGTTATTGGGTCTTCATTCTTTTCTCGCATACATTCCGGCAAACCCAGAAAGCGATGCCCTGCCGTCAGGTTGAAGATTTTTCTCAGAAAATTGCCTCAGACTTTGCCTCAGCTTGCAGGACTGATGAGGAGAGTGAGGATTGTTTTGGTACTGCTTACAACTATGGTCGCGACCATGTGACCCGACTGACGCACGAGATCATTCGACTTCAGCGGGAGAGTGGTTTGTCGCGAAAGGAGATCGTTGAATCGATCAAAGATCTGGCTAGTCATATGAATGCTCTCTCTTATGTGTTTCTCATGGCGGCCGATGTTGCCGAGAAATCCCTGGATCATGATTGATCCTGAGGATGCACCCGCACACAACGAGTCAGCTGAAGATGCTCCTTGTTATGCCCCGCGAGGCGATTTTCTGATCGGTCTTGCTCAGGAAGCGCTTTCCTTCACGAGGAGACGGAAGCTTGAGAAGGAGATTGCAGTGATCAAATCAGCGCTGAAGGGCCATGACGAGAAACCCACAACCCGTCGCGCCAGGCAACTCAAAACCCGTCTTGACAAGCTCAAGGATGAACTAAAGAGCAATTCATAGGCATGACTGCAAAAACTCGAGGGGTTCTTTCCGCCAGCTTGTTCAGACCCTGCTGTATCCAAGCTTGGTTTCAAAGATCTTGAGTGGAAGTCCAAACGACTCCATCAGCTGCCGGCAGTCATCGCCCACCGTTCCGTAAACCTCAACGCTGAAGCCATCGCCAAGCTCCGCATGCTTCTGCAGATACTCCTGAACGGGAGGATTGGAGACGTGGGCGCTGAATGCTTCGTCGTTGGAGTAGACCTCAGACCACACGAACGCCTGAGGATCGTCTGGGTCTTGATCAAAGGTGTGATGAATCATGCCTGGCTCAGAAGCCTGAACGGCTTCGTCGGTGACGCGGGCAAGCTCCAGGTACTGGTCCACACAACCGGGCTTGACGTGGATTCGCGCCAGCAACATGAAGGGTGTGGACTGGTCGAAGCTGGCCATGGGCTTTCAGGCGGTGCCCAAGTGTTCCATAGATTCAGGTTGAAAACCCCTGGAAGTGCACTCCCCAGGGGAACTCACGCTTGTCTTCAAGTCTCGTTTCAGTGGAGACGATCAGGCGGCTAGAGGTTGTTGTTTCAGCGATAAGCGACCACCAGCCATCGAGTTGTGAACCAGGTCTTCGGCGTAGCGGCGGCCTGCTTGTTGCGCTTCTCGAACGCTTTTAAAATTGCCGACAAAGTCGTATTCCTTTCCATCAACCGTTGCCGCAACCGCATAGAGCCTGTCAGCAACTTTGCTCACAGACCAGCGCAAAAAGCAGGCCGGGGAGTTCTTCTGGCTGTGCATACTGTCCTCCATGAAATAACGGGACGACTTAAGCACTTGATTACTTGTTTGATTTCAAAGCTTTAAATATTGCAAATAGGTAATTATATTTCTTTCATGATTTGCTCATCAAGTACTTATTGAATCGATTGGTGTGCAGGGGCGTGGCCGAGGTTTTTGAGCAGCTCCCTCTGCCGCGATGGCTGACCTTCAACCAAGCTGCGACTTAACGATGTGGAGCCACGGAACCGCGAGGAGAAGCGAGTCCTCCCCGAGCGATGCGGTATCCGCATAAACACGTTCGTCACGTCACACTGATTTGCGCCTGATGCACTGAATTTCTACAGCTTTTAGACACAGAGAGGTTCCCCCATTGATCGCTCTCAACGGGGAAACTCGTCTGCTAGCCCCAGGGTCGCTCTCCCTGTGCTGCTCAGCACCACACTGGTGTGCGGGCGACTGAGGGCTCAATGATGGGGCCATTCAGCAGGCTTGTCTGGAAATTTCTGAAGATGTGCTGATCCTCCAAAAATTTCGGTAGATCCCTGCGATGGTTTCGACTGATACGGACTGCCTAAAAGCTCGATTGGCCTCGGGAGAACGGCTGGATTCGCTAGACAAACGGACCCAGCAGTTGCCGCTGACATGGGTCCGCGTCCCGGGCTAGGTGCATGAGACCAGGACCCGATACAGATAAGCCATTGGAGCCAGTTGATTCAGCGAAATCCGCTACTCAAATTGCTCCACATGTCATGCGGGCGCTTTGCGGAAATTGGTTGAATACGGGAACCGGTAGCCAAGCTCCATTTCCTCCAGCTGCTCCTCGGCGAGGTAGAGGCTGCGCGTGAAGAAGCACACGTTCTCGCTGTCGCACACCAGAAATTTGCCGGCCTCGATTTTTTGGATGGATGAGCCGCGCGGAGTCTGTACGATTAAGTCTGCTTGAGCCATGGAGCGTTCTGGCAACTCTTCCCTGTCATGGCTTTCATCGTTTTCGTTTGGTCGTTACAACGCTCACACTTCGACAATGTCATTCCTTCAAGTTTCTTGGTAACAACAGATACTCGGGTTAAGCGATAAAAAGAATCTTTCTTGCCAGCCCAAAAATGGGCTATTTACGGTCTCGTTTGATAACGATGCGATGAAGTGGCTGCTCTCGAAACTCGGTTTACTCAAGCGGCATAAAAAGACCCAGGGTCCGAAGGACGACCTTTCGTTTTTTAAGACCTCGCTTCAGGCCAATGCCATTGCATGTCAATGGCTTCTAAGGAAGCAAACACAGCTCTTACTGAGGCAGAGCAAGGGGTCAGCATTAATGATCAGAATTAGGGATGCATCCGGTGATGGCACGGTTGCGAGCAAGTTGGTGGAGCTCAGCCTCAAGGCAACGCAGGCACAGATTGAAGCCCCATCTGCAAGCGGCCAGATGCTTCTTGAGCTTGGTTATCGCACTGTTGGTGGGGACTTCATCACGCTTGAGTATTCCTTCATTGACCTGGGCCCCAAAAAAGTTCTGCAGCCAGAGTTGACCAATTGGTTCAGTAATGAATCGGACAATATTCACCAAGACATGTACAACTTGGCGACTAAAGGGAAAGACCTTGGTGGATCTGAAGTTATGCCCTTGGGTCGTTAAGCGGAATTGCTCGTGCATGGGGGAGTGAACGGTGTGAGTGATAAAGAACCAGCCACTGATCTATTGATCAAGACGGGAAAACGAACGAAACAGGCCGGTTGTTCCCTATGTATTTCTGTGTGGCAGGTTTAGAAATAGATCCGACGAAGGGAGGCCCAGATGCTTTACACCCTGTTCCTCACAGCAGCAGCCTGCGCGGCAATCCTCGGCGTGATGGTCTCGTTTACGGCACTGTTCGGTGGATGCAGAATACCTAGGGATTTTCGGCGTTTTCGGGGGCTAGATGGGTCGGCTCATGAAAACCCATTGCGGATTTGGTGGCTATCTGGGCCTGGGGTTTCATGCCGCATACTTGGACGCCTCAAAACCCGTCAAGAAAAGACCTCTGAAGTTTTTCCTCCTTCAGAGGTCTGCGCCCCTCGTTTGACGCTCTCCCCAAAGGTGGGTTCGGTTTAATTCCAAAGGAACGGCGAGGTTATAAAAATAATTCTCATTCTTTGATGGTCGTCCCCAATAAATACTCATTTGAGTTTGGTTAATTTCGTGTCTGTGGTTTGCTGTGCCGTCATAGCTTATTGATTGTTGGAGAGGCTCATGCATTTTCCACCAGAAGCCCAGCAAAAGCGCTTATCTAAGGCGCAGTTCTTACATCTAGCGAAGGATGCAGAAGTCGAGGCAAACAAGCGACGCTGGAGCGTAATCTCCGAGCGTTTTCTCCATCAAGTTAAGTGAGCCTTCGATCGATTCCATTGTCGGCTCTTTCCGTCTGTTGAGTTGGCAGCGCCTCACCGCACTACCAGCATCATCGCTTGGACTGTGTTGAAACAGCCCCTTGCGTTTTGATCGGAAGCCGATAAGTAGGGTCATCTGCGCATGAGCCGGGTGTGATGCCCCGGCTTTTTTTTGCCCTGCGCTCCTTTCTATGGAGCCTCTGGAGGCATGGAACAGGCTCAAGGGGATGAGCTGGAAGACATGAGCTGTCGTTCTGCAGTTCGGCACCTACCACAGATCATCAGCGCCTTAGCTGGGTGGATCTGAATAACCCACAGCTGGGTGAGGCACGCCATCAACACATTTGCTGCTTTTGCCCCAGAAGGCAATGAGCGTTAACTCGGATAGCCATTAACCGCTGACGGGTGGAAAGTATGTCCATCGAGATCGGAGGAGCCAATGACGGCCGACACTCCACCTGAGCAAACAGCAGAAGCTGACTGACTTTCTGGCCCCTGCTCCAACAGTTTCCACTCATCCGTGAGGCTGGTCCTTTGACGAGGCGAGCGAAACGCCACGCCAATCGACACTCCAACTTGCACCGTCCCGTAGGCCAAAGCTTCATTGCCTCAGGTGCCCCGGAGCTTCATCAGCCACACCCCTGGACCCAATGGCCCCAGGCGCCACCACGCCAGACGCTTCGCCCCTCGCCAGAGATGGCACTACGACTTGACCTCTGCTCCTGATGGGATGGAAGGGACAGTTGGTGTCGGAAGCGAGGAATAAGAGAGGCCACCTCATTCCTGTCGTAGGTGGGCTGGCCTCTCAACACCCGACTACATCACGGGTTCAAGCATGCACAAACGAGCGAACTAGGCCGTCTCTTCCAGCTGGGAGGGGCGGCCTTCCACTTTGAGAGCAGATCAACTGTTCGCCTACGACGACGTGTTGTTTTTGCAGGGGCGTTCACCTCGCTTCAACTTGAGCCACATCGCTTTCTCAAGTGCTGTCAGCTTTGGAGAGGTTTCATGCAACGCAGCTTCGGCACGTCGCCTGGCGGCAATGATGAAACGGTCTGTCTTGTCTACTCCGTCGAATCCCATGTCCCTGAAGAGGACGACACTCGCAACGTAGACATACGAATCGTGTGTGCATCGAATGCCAGTGAGCCCTCACTTCAAGCGATGGCAAGAGCTGACTGGGACTCCCCTCACCCAATCAAATCTTGTCCGTCGCGAACGACCGCTTTCACATCGTTAGTGGTCTGGTCAACAACTCTGTAACTGCATGCCTTGACCCTCGACATGACACGTGCCCGTAGATAGGCCCTCACCTCCGTTTTAAAGCACAAATCCTTAATCCAATGATCAGGAGCGTCCTCTTGTTGGATGCAGTACAAGGCTCGTCCTGACTCACTCCTATCGGTGCTAACACAACCTGGCGTCTATGTTCGAGGATTGATTAAGCAGCTTTCTCGTCTGCAAGAGCGGTCATCAGCAGCGCACGGCACTGGGCTGGTCGCAAGTTGAACTCATCGATCAGCAGGCGTTGTATCGCCCCATGTTTCCTTCGTTCTCGCGCCAGCTCACGGGCACGTTGGATTTGTTCTGAGGAAAAGGTCATTCCCCCCTCGAAGCAAGTGATTGGTACTAAGTGACAAGCTCTCCAGAGCGTGATGGCCTCAATCAGGGGATCTTGGTGACATTCAGACCAGGTCTCTTCTCAAGAAGTCGCTGGACTTCCTGCATTCCCCTGACCACATGACAGACGCCTTCCTGGTCGCAGACCCTGTAGTACTCAAAACCTTCAGGCGCGTTGGTGAGCTTGGTAGGAGTCATCTCATCCATCCGGTTTTGGCCTGTGTTTTGTCTTCTGCTTCGGCACGAAGGAACCGTTTGTGTTGAGGTGACTCAAGACCAGCCATCTGAGTGCTCGGCCTTCCCAGAGGTTTGTCCTCGGCCTTGCTATCTGGCTTGTCCAACCCCATCAAAAGGGGATGAATTCCTCTTCTGCTCATTGTTGAGACCTCCTATGCAGATCTCGCGTTGTGGTCTTTCGGCCCTTCCGCGTGAGACGAACTTCTCACCTATATGAGAAGCCTGATACCCCCATGCGGGGGTATTGGCATCCATCCAACAGAAGTTGATTGAACAAGCCGGTGGTGTCGTTAGAAACTCCGCTGGTCCTTGAGCAAAAGCCCTGGTCCTGAGACGACCAGTGCTTTTCTCTCGTATCCGAAGCAAACCCTGGAGCCATCACTCCGGGGTTTTTTCTATGGATCGAACGCTCGATACGTCGAGCGTGGTTGTGTCAACAACGAAATGACAGGACAGGGCTCGACGTACCAAGTCCGCTGTTGATCCCATCTGGGGGTAGCTGTAGACGGCCTCGCAGCCGTTAAGTGACAGGGCAGAGAGTTGACCCGGAAGCAGCTCTCAGCTGTGCAGACTGATCTGGAAGTGAAGCCGCTTCCAGATTTTTTGTTACAGCTTTCCCCAGCAGTGCAATGACTCCTTGCTCCAGTAGTCGAGATGGGCCTCGGCGGTGGCCATGTCGTCACAGTAAACACGGCTGCCGTTGAACTCGGCTAAGTAACGGGGAGTGCTATCACCCACCAGCATGTGAATTGTCCCGCCTAGAGTTGTTCTCCGAACAAGTGAAGGGGCAAGAGACATACTCACCTCCAATTCATTCAAAAGAGAAAATATGATGATGGCTTGTAAGGGTCAAGCTTGTCATGAATGAAAATAAAGTACCTAGGTATTTATCCTCTCAAGTTCGTTTCCCTAGTGTGGGTTAAGTACCTAGTCCCAAAAAAGAGACTTCCGTCCTAGGACTAAGTCAGTTCCAAATGAGAGGTTGTATGAAAGGTTTCCTGAAGTGGTTTGGAGATGCTTTCGCCCATGCCATGGGCGCGATTGATGCAGAGGAGAAGAGCCATGTTCCTCCCCCAATTGGCACGACTCCTTACCGAGATCAACCGATGAAGAGAGGCCACGACTACTAGGTGTATGGATTGCTAGGTCTGAGCATTTTCGATGCCACCTCTAAGGGCATTGATTGATGGGGATCAGACTTGCCTCCTGCTTTCTTTGAGGCAGGAGGATTTTTTGTGGGTTGGTTGAGCTGATATTTGCTTTTCACTCAGCAAATCGCTTTCAATTTCGACGATTTTGCCTTGTAAGGCAATGAGCGTTAAGACCGATTGCCTGATGTGTGTCCCCTGACGAGAGTGAGTCCACTGAGATCGGAGGCGTCAATGAGAGACGACGGTCCAACCGAGCAGGTTTTAGAAGTCGCCTGACCTTTCGAGCATCTGCTCCACGAGTTTTCTCACCATCCATGGGCTTGCCCTAAATCCCGGCGCCATCACCGCTGGGGGGCACTCACCATTGAGTCAGAAAGTCCATCACCTGGAACCTTGGCCCCAGGAGTTTGAAAGGCCCGACACTTCGCCTCTCGCCAGGAATGGCATGCGGCATGGCCCCTGTTCAGCAACCACAGGGGTGTCGGAAGCGAGCAATAGGAGAGGTCACCCCATTCCTGTCGTAGATGGGCTGGCCTCTCATCCCCCGATCGCATCGCGGGGTCAAGAATGAACTAACGAGCGAGTTGTGCCGTCTTTTCAGGGGGAGAGCGGCTGCCCCTGCCTCAATGCTTTCCAGGAGAACCATGCAGACACAATCGAAGTCTCTAAGCCAACAGCGCCTTCTGATGTCTGTGGGTGCAGCGATGGAATGCCGCATCCGCAATGACAGGCAAAGCTATTTCGCTTTGGCCCGTGAGTTGGCCCATGCACAATTCATCCTTGCTGACTCGGAGTTGAGCTGTCGTCTTTGGCAAGATGTCGCCGACCGGGAGTTGGATGTAGCGAGGCTTCTTCATCTGCTTTATGGCGGCTGGGATGTTGAAGACGATGAAGAGATGCTTGAAGCAGACCAGCAGTTCCTGTCTCTCAAGGTGGTTTGATTTTCGGATACAGCTCGATTGAGCTGTTTTTCAACTCGTCCATAACAACATCAACAGGCCGTCTTCCTCTCATGGAGAACGGCCTGTTTTATTGTCGCTTGATATCTGACAACAAAGTACCTCGGTTAATCAAGGCATCAGATCATCCTTGCACGCTTTGCTGAAGCCCCACTCGCAGAACATTCATTCGCTGTCAGTGCACTGCATGGGGAATGATAATCATTCAGGAGTTAATCCTCAGGCATTACTCATTTGCGTTTGATTAACCTAAGGAAGGGGGTGGGACCTTGTCCTTTAGTGTTTCCATAATGTCTGAGGGATGTGATGAACACGATTCCAGACTCCGTCAGCTTCAGTCAGCTCTGCAGCTTTCTCAAGGCAAAGGTATCGGAAGATGATTTCGCCCAAGAAGTTGCTCTGGATTGGGAGCATCGCTTAAGCGAAATTCTTTTTGAGTTTGAAAGCTCTTTGGACGACTCCACCCAGGAGAAAACAGCCGACCAGCTCATGGCTCTTGGATCATTTCGAACCTATTTGATGCTGAGCCTGAGAGCCCTTAAATCAGCAGGGCTCTGAGTTTAAGAAGCCCTCTGCTGCCTCAAAGACTTTTGGGAGCAGAGGGACAGGAGACCTAAGCCTCATGGCATGCCAGGAGACTTAGCGTCTTGTAGTTTGCACATCCAGAAATTCCCGGGCTGTTCAACAGGCTCGGATGAGTCGTTAAGGGATAGAGCCGTAATCCAATCCCAATCTGTAGCCTGATTCCGTGGGAAGATCACCAAGCCCAGGGATCAAATTGATCCATGTGTGTTTTGGAGGGTCAATGTCTACCCTCCAGTCGCCGAAATAGCAAACTTCTGCGCTTTCGCAGATCAAGGTTGGACAATCACCGTGGGCGAGGGGCAAAACATGAATTGACATGATCGTTCTCCTTTACTCGTCAAAAATCTTGCAAGCTGAAGCAACTGGATCTACTGAGCAGCGATTTTTCCAGTAATCCTCCCTGCGGTTGCGAAAGTGCCTTTCGGCCAGCTGCCAGGAGGGGGACGGCTTTAAATTGTTTGGCCTCAAATAAACTGGCTTGATGCGTTCAAGCGAGCACTGCTTAGGGCTACAAGACATACTTCTCCTTATCCTCCTCTCACTATTTATCATCAAGAATGGAAAAAAGAAATAGGTACTTAACCAACCTCAATCATCTGGTCTTGTCCCCATTCGTCGCCCTCGTGATAAGCAGAAAAGCTGATACCAAAAATCATCTTCCTGTGTAGACAGGAAACAGCCACCGAGGACGCGATGAAAAGACTGACTCCAGCGCACCAGCTCAAGCGACGGATTAGTAGAGATGTCGAATTTGCCAAAGGGCTGCGTGCGTTAACCAGCACCACTGAAGCTGCCTGGTACTGCAACCTCAATGGAATCGCTATTTCTGCAAAAGAGTTGTTCTTTGAGCGAGGTCGTCTTTGCTCAGATGGAATTCCAACCTGGTCGGCTTAATTAGTCTTCCTTAGTTGGCGGTAGGGGGTATGGGCGAGCAGCCATCCCTCACTGGCTTGGGTGAGTAAGCAGAGGCAAGGCGTTTCATTCACGTTTCTGAGGCTTTCCTGCTACCAGCTTTGGAGGAGTTTCTGAACCGGGACGCCATGGCATCGGATCAAGATGAAACCTTCATGCGGCGGGCGATCCGGGTGATGAGGGATGCCGGTGTGGTGTACAAAACCGGTGGTCCCTTTGGTGCGGTGATCGTTAAGAACGGCCAAGTGATCGCCGCCGCAGGCAACAGCGTGATTCAGGACAAGGACCCCAGTGCCCATGCTGAGGTCAATGCCATCCGCCAGGCCTGCCGCACCCTCGACAACTGGGATCTCAGTGGTTGCGTGATGTATTCGAGCTGTGAATGTTGTCCGATGTGTTATTCCACCGCCTACTGGGCCAACATTCGCCAGGTCTTCTATGCAGCATCTTGGAGCGATTACGAGGATCTTTTCTCGGATCGGGCGATCAATGACGACATTCGCAGACCGGTGCCGGAAAAGGAAATTCGAATGCAGCAGATCCTTCAGAGCGAAGCCCAGGCGGTGTGGGCCGAGTTTCGTCAGTTGCCTGACGGTGCTCGCTACTGAATCACCGATCCACTCAGAAAGAAAACCCCAGGATTGAAGTGAACTCCCCCAGGGTTGCTTTGGCTTCGAACACGGGAGACGGGGTCCAAGACGTCTCCCTCTTGCCAATCAACTTCTGTAAAGCACAACTCGATACCCCCATCTGGGGCTGTCGTCGCTGCCAAGGGGATTGATCTGCCCTACCGCAGTGGCTTGCTGGACAGCAACCCTCATGATCATGCTGCAGTTTCTTTTCCGCCGACGTCGATTTCCATTCCCATTTCGAACGCCATGGTCACTTCTTTGAATGTCGAGTCATAGACCCTGTACGTTCCCATGGTCTCTGTTGATTTCGTCATGGCTGAGACATAGGCGTCGAACTCAGTCTTGAAACAGCATTGATCGACCCATTGACCATGAGCAACTTGTTTGTGAACGCAGAACATCTCACTCACCTCAAGTGCATCCACCAAAATGATCCACCTGTCACTGTGCCAGTTTAATCAGGACGGATTCAAACCTGTCTGAGTTCAGGGTGTCTTTTTTTGACAGTGTGGCCTGCTAGGCATTTTTGTTTGTAACCACTCGATGCAGTCTTGGAGGACTGTCTTAGAACTGAATTAGCCAATGAGTGCCTATGGATGTTTATTCTTTGTTGCTGATTATCTGTGTCATTTACCTGCTTCTCGTTGACACGAGTGGAGGTCATGGTTGGCATCGATAATTTGGTGATGTGTTATCGAGTTTGATCTGAGATTCGGGCGCTTCGTGGGTCGAGGCGCTTTTTTCTCTCGATTAGTGTTGGAGCAACCCTCGCTTCAGCCAGCGTCAGGAGCGAAGAGCATCCCGACGGGTGGTATGAGGCAGCTGGTGTGACCATCCAGCAATGTGCGGGAATGGTTTGCCTGTCTTGAGAGGGCTAATCGCCCTTTGAGGTGGGGAGGCATGGCGTTTTGAAAACCCATCACCGTGCACGCAGCCCACACGCTTATGAACACTGAACGAACCACATCAAGCATTTTCAATGCTTTAAGAAGTCTCAGGCTTTGGCGTGCCACGGCACTACCCCCATTTAGGAGTATTCGTGCTTCACCACGTTCAGGAATCCAACCTCATCTCGAGGGCATGCCTGACTTGATCACCAGGGCGACAAAGCTTGTTCCAGCGGAATGGAGTTGCTGCAAGCATCCAGCTACAGCAAAGCAACAGTATTGCTTGTTGGTTCTCTAATTTTATGTAACAAAACTGCTTTTTTATTGGATCTCAAAATTATCGGATCTAGACCAGAAGTAGCTCTTTGAGGAGCAGATGTTTGAACCACTTGCGGTCCAACTGCTCATTGGTCTCTATATCCTGATGATCATGCTTGAGGCTGCCAAAAAAGATGCATCCAGACAACATGGGATGGGATCATGATTGAACCTGTTGTTGTTCCATTCATCTGGTTGATTCTTTACCTTCTTATCGTTATCCACGATGCCGATCAACAAGAAGACAGCACACACCATCAGTGAACCTGAGGCAAACGAGTCATGACGTTCAGCGCTCGGCTCACTTCGAGCTGGTCTTTGGTTGCATCATCGAACCAGGCGTTAACGTCCTGACCCACGTGTCAGCTCCTATTCCATCAGGAGTTATCCCCGGTGCTTGATGTAAGAGGCTCCTCGATAGGTGAGGTGAATCTGGTCGATCGGTCGTGATCCAACCTGCCGGCATGTGTTGTAGTGCTCCTGCCTGTACGTGAGCTCCAAACAAGTCTTTGGCTTGGGTGTGGGTGCTTTGTAGGTGTGACCTCGATAGAGCAGATCATTCATGGGGATGTTCCTCGAATAGGAAAGAAACCCTGGTCGTGACGGCTCCAGGGTCTCCCTCAGCAACCGAGAGAGGTGTTCCGAAGCCTCCTTCGGTATTCGAAGAGCAAACACCTGCAGTAAGAGACAGGGTATTTGCTCGACGGCTGATGGAGTTACCAGCAACCCCATCGGCATACCCAATCAACCCGTGCTCATGCGTCTTAGCTACCCCCAATTGGGGAGGGTGTTGTTTACCGCCCTATGCCTGATCGCAACGTGGCTAGACCTGGATTAGCCAATAGGAGAGCGATGACAAGCCAATGCTGGACCATCATGGGTGGAGGAAGGATTTGCACCGATGACATCTCCAAAAAAAAGACCCCCTTTCATCTCTATCTCACCAAGGTTTTGCCGAAGGTGAAGAAGGAGTCTTGATTTTGAGCGGTAACCATCTTCGGAGCAGCCAAAGCCCGTCAGCCATTCGCCAATCGAGTACAAACGCCTAGTACGTGCAAGTACTAAAAAACCTAGGCTTGGCCTAGGTCCGTTCAGCGCTTCGTTTTGAAGCTGACCTGATCTGTTGGGGGCCGCCGCCAAGCTCGCCCCCTCCCAACCTTCAGGCTTTCGAAGGCTTGTTGCTTAAAGCTGCGGACATGGCAGTGGCCAACAGCATGCAGCCGGCGACAGCGAGAAAACCCATGGGTGTGAATTGGCTTTAGGAATCATTCCCGTTCACCTACCCACATGCCTGTCGCCGTTGTGACAGAACCGAAAGGGCGCTCATGAAGGCTGGCCAGCCTGAGTTGTCCCGATCCAGCCGCTCGTTGCGGATGGAAAGAAAGCCTCTTTTCTGCTGTATTCACTTGGATCAACCAGTAAAAATACTGTTGTAATTACACCACTTTTAGCAATCGACCTTGAGGAATAAGTTGTCCATAGAGATGAGGAGTGAAGATGGCTTTCCTTAATGTTTGCTTCTACTTGCTCGCTAGTTTTGCGTTGCTTGATTATCTCGGAAAGCTCTTCTATGAGCGATTATCTGAATGGCAGGAAGCGCGCCAGCTTGTTGGTGGTCATCCAGAGATGCGCGGAGTTGATCTTGAGCGAGATGACCTCATTTATTTCAAGGCAGATGACGCTATCCGTGAGGCCGTTCTCGGCAATGACGAAGCGGGTACCAATGATCCGTTTCTCGGTGACCTCTTCCTTCTTGATGAAGATGGTTTTTGACGAGACGCAAAATGTGCAAGGCCATCTGCGACTTGGCCGCCAAAGGCAGAGCCCTTGGTGGAGCTGAAGCCATGACTCTGGGCTGGTGAGCCTGATTGCAGTAGCTTGAGTGTTGGTGCGCTCCATTGGTCGGAGCTGGGGGGGGGTCTGCAGATCTTTTTCAGGCGAAACCACCGGTCAGGTGACCGCTCGAAGTTGGTTCCGCCGCCCCTGAGTGGTTCGGGCCGTCCCGGGGCACTTCAGTCGTAGCCCTGTCGAACCAGGATGAGACGTGCCACCTGCTACACGCTGGTCGTGTAAGCCGTACGCATAAATACTTAGTCGCTCTGTTAGGGCTGGGGTACGTCATGAGAGACGGAGGTCCCGGCATCGAACACCGGGACTTTTTCTTGGGCATCACTCACGGTTCGTCCGAAAAGGTTTGAACATGGACCAGGGTGTAGGGATACCGCCCCACCGTCTTCCGCCCCACCGTCTTTTGCCACAACTCCTTCTGATGAGCGATCAGGCAGAGGGACAAGCCATAGGCTGTCCATAGTTTGCTTCCCCATTTCCCATCCTCTAGGAACGATGAAGTTGTGAGGGAAATACCTCATGGGATGGAAACAAGGTCGCATCCCTGAGATTGTCTTTAGGCCTTTGGCGGAGGTCTTTTTTTGACTGCCCAGTTGTGAAGAGAGCTGTTTTCTTGTTCTCGAGCTTCAGGTATCAGCAACTACTGCAGCCAGTGTCAGCCCTGCCATGATTAATTAACTGCACAAAGTAAGTGACGCTTGAAGAGCAATACATCACTCTGATGGATGCGGCTGGAAGGGTTACGGATGAATGGTGTCGGGAAAAATTTATTCAGGAAGCAGACAATGTTTTACTGCACCTTAATGCTCAAGTTCTGAAGAACAGGCAAGAGCTCAACGCCATGTCTGCCTAAGGCGGTTGTCGTTCAAGCAGTGAGATCCCCGCTGGAAAGAAGGGTTGTTAATGGCTTGTGCCGATGAGCTTGCCTATCGACTCGCCAGTGCTTGTAAGACAGAGTTGCAAAAAGCGACCAAAGCACGGTGCTTGCGAAGCGGTGCTCTAAGGCCAACCGACGGGATGTGCTCCTCATCAGTAGGTTCCGTGGAAAACCGTTGCGATTACTGAAGCAAGCGAGCAAGTCAACAACGCAAGCAGTGCGAACTCCATGACGGTTGTGGTGTGGCCTGCTTCTGTCATGCCTCGGGTTGAAGTAGAGCTGTCGTAGCGGTCGGCACCAGAGAGCCCTGATACGCGCTTCTACCCATAGCGGCGAGGGACCTTGGCTTTTTCTTGGGGTGCTGACCACACACCTCGTTTTGTCGTGACGGCGACGACCAGTCGTTGAATCTCACGTCATCATTCGGTTGCTTCTTCGGTGAAGGGGCGATGCGTCGAACGCGGGGGTGCATAGGGAACACCCCCATTTTTTTGGCAGTTCGTTAACGATGCCCACGGCACCGCAGGCTGATTGAAGAGGGTGGTGTGGCTGGGACGCCAGCACCTTCGACGCATTCGTCCCCTTGATGATGGGCGGCATTCCCTGCCGCCTTTTTTTTGCCTCTGGTCGACCGAACCATGGCCGGTGTCCACGACCTGTTCCGACGGTTCTCCTACTCCCTTTCACGAGTTACCTCGATGAAAGTGAGGTGGTCGTCAAACGAGGGACACGGGCCTCTGGAGGTGAGATCTCCAGGGGCCTTTTTGTGTTCCTTTCGGCTCTTGTTGGGGAATCTCCCGCCCAGGGCTACAGCCCAATCGATGAGGGCTAGTTCAGTCGAATATGTTCAATTAATTGCACGAACTATTGGCTATGCAGCGATATCTTGATCGATATAGTCCAGAAAATGAATCACTCTTCTTTCCTTCTTCTCTTGCAAAGCTTCCTTGGCAAGAGTCAGCAGCTGATTTTCTCGGGCTTTGATGGCGGTTCTCCAACGTTTGGGTTTGGGATTGGTCACACGGAAAGGCCCTGAGAGTGGAGAAGTCCTTGAAGGCACAAGTCTTTTCAAGCCGCACGACGCTAGTGGTCACAAGTAAAAACCGCCAGGATGCGTGATGGTTGTTGATAAAGGTTCCTTTAGATACCGTTTATTTGTATCAGGCTGAACTCTCAGTTTGGCTGTGACAACAAGAGAAATTGCTTCAAGCGTGAAACCATTTCCAGGCACCCTTCGTGCGGAATCTCATGGGAACAGGGCTAATTGAAAAGCCTAGAGAGATTCGATGCGCAGTTGAAACCGGGAGCGGTTTGAGCCACAACTGGTTTGTCGCAGCAACTCAGATGGCTTCCAGCACTGAGCAACGCAGAACAGAAACCACGAGCTCCACTCGCATTGCAGCTGGACTCATCCTTGGGTTGGCATGTTTCGCTGCGGTGCTCACCGGAGGAATCTTTGTTGGGCAGACCATCGGTGAAGCATTGAGCACGCTCCAGACAATCGACCCAGTTCAGATGAACCCGCTTCGCTGAGATGTTGGAGCCGATCAGGCTTCAACGTCAGCCTTGTCATCGGCGTTGTGGTGGGCCTCAACTGAAGTGGCTTCGGCTGATTTGCTGCGAGGGCAGTCAGCAGCGTTGGCGGCGCCAATAAAAACAACCACCGCCATGATTGCGACGATCACGGAGCCGCCTACAAAAGCGAGGTTCGGACCTTTCACTTCAGGTGTGTGCTGATGGTCTGTGACCCTAGTGCTGGATTCAGATCTACGGGGCAACGTGGGTGGCACGGTCAGTGTTCACCCACGTGGTGGCCTCTATTGATCCTTGTTTTCTTTGTATCTGGGCAGGTCAGTCGGCTGAGCCAGCACATAAACGACAGCAGCAGAGATCACCACGGTGACCACGATGAGAGCGGTAATGGCTGCTGAGTAGTCGTTCACTGAAGTCTCCAAATAAAGAGGTTAGGGCTGACGCTTTCCTGGTTGCGTCAATTGCCCGAAAGCGCCTGGCTGTGGATCGTGGTCATCGTGTTGTTCAGATCACCCACATCCCGTAGCCCTTCGGCACTGAACCAGGGTGCGTTCTCCCAGCTGAAGCCTTCACCAAAGGTGTTGTCGGGTGCCGTGACGTACCAGTGACAGTCCACATCCGGCGTGTCAACGGAGCACTGCGACCAGTCCGGCTCCCATTGCGGCACTTGAACCCACATCACTGCTGCAAAGACCAGGGAGAACAAGGCTTTGAGCATCAACCGAGTGCGCCTTATCGAAACTTAACACGATTTGGTCTCAGGACTGGAATCGTCACTGGCATCGACGATCGCACCCTGAAGACTCAAGCAAGAACGTACTTCTGTAGTGGGTGACTCGATTTCAATCTGTTGAGCGGGGATACAACCGAAGTGCCGTGCTGTGCGTTCGAGGGCACACCGGTGGCGGAATCGCATTCCCTCACCGCTCGACGCGATGTGATTCCGTCGTGTGTCTCCAACTTGTGCATTCAAATCTGATCGACGTTCAAGGCGAAAGAACAACTTTGGAGAGTGTTGGCACCTGGCTTCGCGTCATCAACTGAAGACGTGATCCCGAAGCTGGCCTGTCGATTGAGGCCAAGCAGTCGCAGCCTCATCAAGCTGCGTGTCCTCCATGCTCTAAACGATGTACTGCGTTGAGCGAAGTGATGGGCCCGACCAATGGGTTCAAGAACAGTGCTTCAAAACTGAGTTCAAGGCGTTCGTGAATGCACGCGCCAAGTCGCTTGCTTTAGCGAACGTGTACCGCGTCATCTATCAAAGCCCTGGGCTCTCAGGTGAAGTGGTGAGAGTTGCGAAAGGAAAGGCGCTTTTAAATTCCAATGACCGGCTCGTTGGCTGAGCCGTTCAGATCAGGACTCTTGTGCTGGTTCCTCCTGGGGAATGGCACTGGAGTTGAGACTCGATGGGTCGGCGCCTTGGCTCAACTCTTCCGCTTTGGCCAATCGCTCCACCAGGCTGAGGGTGTCGTTGGGAGACAACTCGCCGTCATCACCCCACTTGAGACTGGCAAGGTCAAGTGGGCACATAGGGGAGCGTGATACTGCTTGGAAGCTATGGGCACCGAGATGCCTTCTGAGGCAATGCTCCCTGAAGATTCACGAAAGAAATCCTGAACTGAGTAACCACTCGATACTCATTGGTTGGTCACGCTTTCGTCCACGCACGATCCTGCCTTCATGGCGGCAGGCAATCGGGAAGGGTGGCTTCCTTGCTCTGTGCCTTCCCCCCTGCCACGTTTTCACACTGCAAGCTGCTGCAAACAAGAAAACCCCGGAGTGACGGCTCCAGGGCTTCCCTTATTCACCCGAAAGAATCAGTTTCAAAACTCTCTCGGATTCGAGGAGGAAAACCCCAAGAGCATGGAGGACCTCAGGGCATTCACTCGACGACCGCCGACAGATCGCTTGAACTGCCGCCGGTGTGATCAATCAACTCCTGTGCATTCGCTTCTCGATACCCCCATTTGGGGTGGCCATCGCAACGGTCATCTCAACCAAGGCGATTGCGTCACCTCCAGGGTGTACTCCCCTGTGCGGGTGAAGCGCAGCGGGATCGAGTTGATGCGGATGTAGGTCTCGCCCTGCTCGGCAGCCAGAAAGTTGAACTCATGCTCAGCACTGTTCACCATCACGTTGCCGCCGCGCTGCATGAAGTCACAGCGAAAGGTCTCCACGGTGGTGTTGGGGCCGTCGTAGCTGAGCAGTCGACAGGTTGAGGCAACAATCTCAGCACTTGCCGGAATGGCTGTGGCGATGGCAAGGCATGCCGCGGTGAGGCTGGTTCGAATGCAAATCATCGGAGCACCCCGCAGTGCGTTGCGTTCGATTCGTGCCCTCACTCTGCAGCCTCAATCCTTTCCAAGCCGGCGGTGTTGGGTGACTCGCAAGATTCTCTTAAGCATTGCGGGGCGCGTCTGCAACTGATCTGCGCGATAGTTGAACTACGCGAAAGGGCCTACAGACCACGACGCGAGATCTGAATAAGAGGAAACTTCAATGAGCAGGAGAGGTATCCATCCCCTGTTGATGGGCTTGGACAAACCCGAACGCAAACCCGCTGAGCCTTCAAAGGCCAATGATTTGTCTGGCAACGAATCGGCTCAACGCAAGCGGTTCATCCGTTCCGAGGAAGAAGATTCAGGCAATCAGCAGGCTGCTTGATCAAGTGATCAGAGCGCAGATGAGTCCATCCATCTGCGCTATCCGTCAACCGTTCTTCCTCTGGGAAGAGCGGTTGTCCTTGTGTAAAGGAATGGGTTAAGTACCTATTGATTCTGGAATGGGGAGGAGTAGAGATAAGTCAGCGACAAGGAGAGAGATGGTCACGATCTGCTCAGGTTTTTTCGATCTATGCATCCCGCTCAACGCCTTTGACAAGACGCAGCCAGACCAGGCGGATGCACCCAAGCAAGCGATGAAGTCTCAGCACGATCTGTACTGGGAGGAACGTTGCGACAAGTCCCCAACGGCACCGGGTTGCAAGATCTACGACGACTGATCGCCGCTCACTCGAGTTGAGACACGCGAGGCAATCCAATGAATTGCCTTCTGGTCAAACTACAACTCTTGGTTGTTCTGCTTCGGGTTGTTGTTTGCCATCCCGGAGGTCTTGCTTTGCCTCCGTGATATTTGCAAGAGAAGCGAAAAGCCCACCGTTGATGTGGCAAAGCACAATGCTGTGGCTTTTTCTGCTCGCTCAGAAGTTCAGGGTTGGCATGTCAACGCCAATCAACGTTCCGGTGTGAACTCTAATGAAAGACAAAATTGTCGTTCTCGACACGAATGTGCTGCTCCACGATCCTGAGGCGCCGCACCGCTTTGGTGATCTAAGGGTTGTGATCCCCATGCAAGTGGTTGAAGAAATTGATCGCTTCAAGAAAGATCACTCTGAAAAAGGCCGAAATGCCCGGCGGATTTCAAGGCTCCTGGATTCCTACCGGGCCCGCGGAAGCCTTGCCGATGGCGTTCCGATTGAGGGGACGAACCACGGCATGCTGCAGGTGATTTTCTGTCAGGCCCAAGCCCTTCAAGACTTACCGGCAGAGTTGCAGGGTGGTGGTGGTGACAACAACATCCTCGCGGTGGCCCTCGAGCAGATGCGATGCAGCGGGCTGAAACAGGCGCCCGAGGTTGTGTTGATCAGCAAAGACATCAACCTGCGAATCAAGGCTGATGCGGTGGGCCTGCATGCCGAGGACTACGTCAACGACAACGTTTCGATTGACGATCTCTACGCAGGCTTCCGTGAAGTCAGCACCGATGTGGAGACGATTCAGACCCTGCATGACGAGGATCAACTCCCTTTGGAAGCTGTCGCCGATCCCGAGGAGCAGCATCTTCAGGCCAATGAAGGTGTGGTGCTGGTGGATCAGCACAACGACAGCCACACCCTGCTGGCCCGGCATCAAGGCAACAGCAACATCATCAAGCCGCTTCAATGGTTGAATCGCGCGCATTTGGGCCGCATCAAGGCCAGAAACCGCGAGCAAAGCTTCGCGCTGGATCTGCTGCTCGATCCATCCGTCGCTCTGGTGACTTTGGTGGGCAAGGCCGGCACAGGCAAAACGTTGCTGGCCATCGCCGCGGGTCTGCACCAGGTGGCCGACACCCATCACTACGCCCGCCTGTTGGTGACGCGCCCACCGATCTCCCTCGGCAAAGACATTGGCTACCTGCCGGGCACGCTTGAGGAGAAACTCGGCCCCTGGATGAAGCCGATCATCGACAACATCGATTTCATCACCGGTTCCTCCCCTGGCGAGGAGGCTGAGCAGACGAAGAAGCAGCGGCACCGCGAACCACGCAATGCCTGGGCCGACCTGCAGGGCATGGGCTTGTTGGAGGTTGAAGCGATCAACACCATCCGAGGCCGATCAATTCCCCATCAGTTCCTGGTGGTGGATGAGGCGCAGAACCTCACACCCCTGGAAGTGAAGACGATCGTCACCCGGGTGGGTGAAGGAACCAAGGTTGTCTTCACCGGTGACCCCTATCAAATCGACAATCCCTATGTGGATGCCGAAAGCAACGGACTCACCTGGCTGGTGGAAAAGCTCAAAGGTCAGCCCCTGGTAGGCCACATGACCCTCACCAAAGGAGAACGCAGTGAACTGGCTGAATTGGCGGCCAACATCCTCTGACGCAAGACGACAACGCCGATATCGCCGACATCGCTACCACCAATGACTGTTAAACACATGAGCCAATTCCCAAATACTGCATCACCTGAGCAAGCCAACCTGGATGCAATTCTGAATTCCCCCACTTACAGAATTGCCCACGAAGATCAAGACCTTCTGAACAGCAACGACATGCGTGGTGTGCGCATGCTGCTTGAAATCACCAAGCCGGATCTGCATCTGGAAACAGCCGGGATTGAATCGACGATCATTGTTTTTGGTGGCGCCAGGATTGTCGATAACGACACCGCAGCAGCGAAGCTTGCGCAAGCCGAACAACGGCTCAGTGAAAATCCAGGCTCATCGGCGTTGAAGCGCCAAGTCGTCCATGGGCAACAGCTCGTGGAGTTGTCTCGTTTTTACGATGCAGCTCGGGAATTCGCCTCACTGGCGTCCCGGCACGGGCAGTGCAACAGGGAACAACCCCACGATTGCTCATCTCACGTGATCGTGACCGGTGGTGGGCCGGGAATCATGGAAGCCGCCAACCGGGGTGCCTTTGAGGCCGGCTGCCGCTCGATTGGGCTGAACATCACCCTTCCGTTTGAGCAACATCCCAATCCCTACATCACCCCTGATCTCTGCTTCAAGTTCAACTACTTCTCACTGCGCAAATTCCATTTTGTGATGCGCTCGATTGGCGCCATCCTCTTCCCGGGCGGGTTTGGCACGCTCGATGAACTGTTTGAGCTGCTCACCCTCAGGCAGGTTGGCACCAAAGGCAGCATGCCCATTGTTCTGTTTGGAACAGAGTTCTGGCGAAGGTTGGTGGATTTCGATTACCTCGCCGAGACGGGCTTAATTTCAGATGATGATCTTGATCTGATTCATTTCTCGGATTCAGCGGAAGAAGCCTGGGATTTCATCCGCAGCCGAACGGGAGAAGAACCTGAGAGTAATTGATCAGATTATTGATCAAAACATCGACATGGCTTTGATCTTGCTCAGCTTCAGTTGATTGAGACCATTCAGGTCGTCGTAGTTGATCAGCTTCTGCTTGATCATGTCGGCCAAGGTGAACAGGATGTTACTGAAATCAAATTCCATCCTTCCTTCATATTGATAGCGCTCCGTACTCAGATAATCGTGAAATTGCCAGATTGATTCAGGCGTGTCCAGCTTGGTGCTCAAATTCTTGAGATTGTCAATCAAGATCACGATGGATCGCTGTTTGCCCAGATCAAAAGCCTGCCGGGCAACCGCTTCTTCTTCAGAGGTCCAATCGGTTGCAGACATGGAGTGTGAGGAGGGAGAGAGCGTAGGGAAACTGGTTCTGTTGAGAACTCAGTGCACCAATCGACCAGTGCGTAGTTCCGGCAACAGGAACCAGGGCGCTTTGGGATGGTTGTGATGCTCGCGATGGTAGCCAAAATGGTAACAAGCGAGCAGTGATACAAACGGATGAAGATTCAAGCTTTTGATTGAAACTTCGTGGCCTGTTTGTGTGTGTTCTTTTCGATGGGGCAGGTAAGTGCCAACAAAGAAAAGTTGTGCGGTGCTGATCAGCAAAGGAAGCAGAAAAACCACAGAAACTGTGATCAACGGCTGGCTCTGATGCGGTTGCGCTGCAAGCAGCAGAACCGTGAGAACGAGGACCAGTCGGCTGAGTTGTGCTGCGTTGAGGTAGTTGCGCATAAAGCGAACCAACCAAGCCAGCAGCGATCGGTTGTTGGTGGGGCAGAAGTCGGGGTCAGCCACCGATTCAGGCATGCGGTGATGCCGATGGTGGTTCCGTTTGCAGGCGTCGTAGTTGAGGCCGGCGTAGAGCCATAAACAGACCCGGCCGATTCCTTGGTTGATCCCTGTATGGCCCGGCACCAGGCTGTTGTGCATGGCGTCGTGGGCAAGGATGAACAGACCGGTGTGCAGGAAGCTGCGGACCAGAACCCAGGCGGTGATCATCAGGGGATGCAGCTGATCCAGGTCAAACTGCAGGCCGATGACCAGGGTCACCAGCCAGGAGAAGCCGATCAGGGCTCCCAGCTGGAGACCGCGCCAGGCGCTGCCCTTCAAGTTGTCACTTGGCACCAAGCTTGAGCAGTTCAGCGGGCGAGGCGAGCAGGTCGATGGCAACGAAGTAGATCTTGTCTTTTTCATCGAGCAGGAAGCGCCAGGCCACGTTCATGCCCACTTCGCGGCCGAACCAGGGGGTCTGCACTTTGCCGGTGACCTTGATTTGGTTGAAGCCACCTTCTGCCGGTTCGCCGAACCCGCCCTGGGGCATCAGCTTCAGGTTCTGGCAGTCGCGCTTGAAGAACTTGAGGATCGCTTCGCGGCCCACGATCGGACGCTGGAAGGGGGGCTGTAGCGCGCCGTCGTCGAGGAAGAGATCGATAAGCTGATCGAAATCGTTGGCGTTCAGCAGCTGCATGTAGCTGAGGATCGTCTGGTTGAGCACGCCGGGGATGAAGATTTCCTCGCGTTCTTCCACTGGCGTGGGGGCGACGATCGGCTCGGCAACGATCTTGTCGTCGTCAATGTTGGGATCGAATCCCATGTCGACGACGAAGTTACGCAGCAGGGTGATCTGCTGGCCCTGCTCCACCTTCTTCACCGCCTCGAGCACGGAGTTGGCGTTAGCGGAGAGCTTGTAGCCCTGGGGGATTGGGGCGACTTTGCCCTGGCGCATGTATTCGCCCAGCTCGTACCAGAAGCAGAGCTTCACGTTCACCGACCAGTAGGCGTAGGTGCTGGAGATCGGGCTGTTGATCTTGGCGGCCAGGTCGCACATGACCTTGGTCTGCTCGTCGAAGCTCATCGCCAGGATCTGGTCGAGGATCGGGCGAGCCAGTTGCATCCTTGCCGCCCCGGGGGCGGCCACGGTGATGGTCTGGCCCATCTCGAGGTAGGCGAACCAGATCAGGGCGAGTTGGTCTTCTGCCGAGAGCAGCTTGAAGCGTGCGGTGATGGCCGGAACGGCATCAGCAGTAAGGGTGTCCGGGAAAATCTGGCGGGCTTTATCGAGCGTGAACATCCAGGACGGATCGAGGGGTTTGCGGACTGTAACACTATGTTTCGTTATGTAAACGGGTCCCTCTGCCCGGCTTTTCGCTCGTTAGCGAACACTCCCTGCTGCAGGGTTTTTCCTGATGTCTCGCCCGCTAACGGGGTTCTTCTCTGCTCCTGTTTGGTCGGTTTAAGGCAGAGGTCTACGTCTGCTGGCGCAGTTTCTTGAGTTGATCCTCGATCTGAAAGCGCAGCTGCCTCAGGTTTTCAACATTGATCTGGTGTTCGCCAGAACTCCAGTGCTGCGGGTTGGCGACACGGATCTCCAGCTCGCGCAGGCGGGAGCGATCAGATTGCATGGCGAACTCCACGGCCGGATCAAGTCTGTTGCCGCAGCTGCCGCCACTACATGAGTTTTTCTACTGGGTAAGGGAAAACGACTGATTTGCTTCGGAAGTGGACTCAGATGGATCCCGATTCCAGCAGGTGGTCCATCAAGGCCGCATAGAGCTGGGTCTTCATGTTCAACAGGCAGGCCTGTTCGTTGGCATCACCACCGGGCCAGTTGGCGTAGGCCTCTGATACAGCTCGGTGCAGAAGACGCAAGGCATCCATTTCCACCGAGATGGTGGTGATCATTTGGTTGTCTTCCATCGTTATTAGTTGTGAGCAACGAAAGCAGCTGACTTCAGAGGCCCTGGGACTGCTGGCGCACGATCCAGGCGGAGGCGGCTTGCTGTTGTTTCCAGGCCACCAAGAGGTCTTTGGCAATGCTTTTCAGAGCTGCAAGATCATCCGAGTTGTCGATCTCGCGTGAGAATTTTTCGATTTCAAATTTCTGGCCCAGAGTCAACGCGATCGGTTCCATTGGCTTGTGGCTTGGTGAGCGGAACGTACCCCGGATCTTCTGGAGCAGCAAATCAGAAACGTAGTACTTGCAACCGATTTGCGGAAAGAATGCTCAACTCAATGCATTGCTTGCATTACAGAACATTTCTGAATGCCGCTGATCGCTCGGATCGCAAAGGCTTATGGCCTTAGAAAGCATGTACAGGCCTGGAGCTGATGCATTTCTCCTGGGAAAAACATCTGGAATTGTCCAGAAATGTAGCTGTTGCCTCAGACAAAAATCAGGGCACAGCTCTTGCCCTGATGGGTGTTGCGCTCACCATGCTGGCCACGGATCTTCTGGCCCATGAATTGAAGGCCTCGGTCTTGCCCACCTCCAGGGCTTGATTCAGAGAAAGTCCATTTCGTCTTCGTTGTTGTCGTCTTCCCTCGATTGAATCCAAAGGGCTGAGAGCGGAAAGATAAAGCAGCCGGCAATCAGGAATTCCATGGGCTTTGGACTTGGTTGAAGCCACGATCTGTTGGATTCCAACGAGAAGCTGTATCAACCGCTGTCGTGCTTCTTGAATTTGGTTGCCGATCAATCCGTTTAATCGTGTTGAGTGTTTGTGCTTAATCAGCCGATGCTGATCAAGGTGACACCGGCCACAAACAGCAGAACAGACAACACCAGCAAGCCACTGTTCATCGGTTGCTGGCGCGTTTGATCGAGTCCATCCCCAGGCGTGCAGCCCGTCGGCCCAGGCCCACTGCCGCTTGGGCGGTGCTTTTGATCACATCCTTGGCGGTGCTGCGGACCCGGCGGGGACTGCGTTGCATGGCATCGGGCCAGGATCCTTCCGGCCAGCGCTGAACACGGCGACCAACACGGTCACCGAGTTGAAGCAGGGATCGACGCAGCCGACTGGCCACAGCTTTGAAGCAACAGCATCAATGTGCTGTCTCCAATCCAGTGGTGTTGTGCCAAATGACACGAAGGGGGTTTGGTGATTACGTCGTTGCTCTACATCCCTCAATTGAGGGATATGGCCATACAGATGGCACCCTCAACTGAGGGATGTGGAATCCATTGGCGTGTTGCTCAATAAAAGCGCGCCGCCGGTTTGCATGTCTCCTCTGTATGACCTGATTCTTCAGCGCAAGGGAGAGCTGCAGAACGAAACGGTGCAGGTGGTCGATGCCGCCCAGGCCTGGCGCCTGGGGCGTGAGCGCTATCCCCACTGCATCCGGGGTGTTGTCCGTAGGGATGCTGAGTGTGATGGCTCTGCAGCTGAGCCATCCAAACGCCGCTCAAAGAAGGGCATCCGAACAGCCTGGGATGGAGCTGCGGCTCGAGTCGCGCGCGCTGAACGAAGCCGTCGAAGCGACGGCGCAGTTTTTCAAGACCGAGCGGGTGGTGGCCTGCTGCGGTGATCGCCTCACCCTGGCTTGTCTTTGCCTGGCGGAGCCGATCCGCCGTGCCGTGGTGGGTGCCGCCACCACTGAAGAGGAAGGCTTTGAGCTGGTGCTGCGCCACAAGCCGAGCCTGCTGATCTGCAGTTCGGATCTGGAGACCGGCTACGGCATGAACCTGCTGCGGCGCGTGAAGGCGGAGCTGCCCACCTGCCAGCTGTTGATCGTGCTGGTGCGCGAAACCCAGGCCGTGGTGCATGAGGCGATGGAGGCCTACGCCGATGCGGCGATCTTCAAATCAAGCCTCGGCACCGGCAAGGGCGATTTCGTCCAAGCCCTCCAGACCCTTTCTGAAGGCGGGGTGTATCTCCCCGAAGAGATTCGCCAGCTCGGTGCTGCCCAGGCGCCGAACCCCAGTCTGCCGCCGTTGATTGAAGAGCTCATCGAGCGGTAACTGGAGGTGGTGGCCGGCGTCGCTCGCGGCCTCACCAACCAGGGCATCGGCAGCAGCCTCGGCATCTCGGTGGAAACGGTGAAGACCCACGTGGTGAACGCCAAAGACAAGTTGGGCGCCGCGGATCGCACCCAGCTGGCGGTGATGGCGTTGCTCTACGGCCTGATCGATCCCCTCGGCTGAGTCCTAGTGGGGGTGTTCGGTGATCGCTTTTTCGGTGATCGCCTGTTCGGTGATCACGGTCGTGATCGTGCTTCGGTTGGCTTTGCTTAATCCATAGGGTCACTCCGTTGATTTTTGAGTGATGTCCGAGGAAACCACCAACCAGCAGTCCTGCGGCGGCAAGAAGCGGGCGATGCTCGCCTATGGCCTGGTTCAGATCTCCGCCACCGTGGTGTCGGCTGTGTCGTTGGCGGCCATTGCCGTTGGCCTTTGCGCCGTGAAGCAGGAGAGCCGTCTATTCAATGGCTGCGTCGAAACTGTTGTGGCTGAGGGCCGCTCCCAAGCCGAAGCCGTTCGCTACTGCAACGGCGGCTGATTCCGCAAGAATTCAGTTCAGAACTGGCTTTTCAGTCGTTTCAAGTTGTGGCGATCACGCCGCAGTCAGCAGCTTTGATTGCGCCATGTAACGCTCACTTTGAACTATTTATAAGTTCATCAGCGCGCGTGAAGTCATCGCCATAACTTGAACTGAATTTCATTGGTCTTTCGGATGCCAGCTCTGAAGTACAAGCGGGATTTCACCCACGATCAACGGGTGTCCTTCGCCTTTGCGAACTCCGCGACTGCCACCAAGAGCGCCAGCTCCAACGCCGGCAAAGCTGCATCCAGCACCGCTGAATACAAGCAGAACCAATGCGCCTCGATGGGCATCGGCATGGGTCCTCGCATCCATGAGGTCTGCCCCTTCGGAGCGGTGAACCACTCCTACGCCGCCACCGGCAGCTCGGCCTTGGAAACCGCCATCGCTGCTGCTTATAAGCAGGTGTTCGGCAACATCGGCATCGCCGACAGCCAGCGCCTCACCTCCCTGGAAGCCTTCCTCTGTGATGGCCGCATCAACGTGCAGGGCTTCATGGGCGGCCTGGTCAAGTCCGACCTCTACAAGCAGAAGTTCTTCCACGCCGTGTCGCCCATGCGCGGCATCGAGCTCACCACCAAGCACCTGCTGGGCCGTCCTCCGGTGAGTCAGCAGGAAATCAGCGCTGGCATCCAGCTGATTGCTGATCAGGGCTTCGATGCCTTCGTCGACAGCCTCACCCACTCCGAGGAGTACCTCGAGACCTTCGGCACCGACACGGTTCCCTACCTGCGCGGCTTCAAGTCGGAAGCCCGGGCCGCCTGCTCCACCTTTGTGGGCATGGCTGACCTCACCCCGGCCAACGCCAGCGCCGAGCACGTGATGTACACCGGCCCTCTGCTGGTGAAGCGCCTCACCAAAGACCTCAGCGGCTTCACTGCTGGCAGCGGTGCCTTCTCCGGAGATGGTGCTGGCTTCTCCTACACCAACGCCGTCAAGAACGCCCGCAACAGCGCCTACCGCCGCATGTATGGCGGCAAGTTCAACTACGGCAGCTATTGATCCCCTGCTTCAAGCAGCGATCAACAGATCAGTGAACGGCAGGAGGGACAACCCTCCTGCTTTTTTCATGAGTATTCCTACTCATTGAGAATGATCCTCGTTCCCGTAAGGTCGGCAAACTGTTTGCCTTGGGCATGCATTACTTCGGGCTATTGGTGCACGAAAGCGGCCAAGTGACGCCGTTGTTTGGCACTGAAGTTCTCGAAGTAGCTGTCTCTAAATTCTTTGAATGCTGTCTGAGAGCGGGATATAAGCCCACTGAAGTTCATCTGCGTCTGATCAAATCGGCATCCCCGCAATTTCCGGCTGAGATCTGTTTGGATAAAAATCTGTTGGTGTCGGGCTACAACCTTCAGGTGGAAAATTATCAATAACCTGCCGATGGTTTCGCTGCGGTTCGGCGAAGCGGATGACATCTTGGGGATTGCCCCCGCTTGATGCTCCGTGGCCAGCCCCGCCGACGCCGACGCCAACCTCAAGCGGGCCCTCGAGCAGCTCAATGAGAACGAGGCGGCTGTGGCCGAGGCGATCAATGAGGCCCGCGCCGAGCATGCCCGCAGTGAACCGCCCCTCACCGGGGCGGCCTTGCTGGAGCGGATCGATCAGCTAGTCAGCCAGCGGTCCCTCGACAGCCAGGACGCGGCGCTCCTCTGCCACTGGCCCGATGCCGCCTCCATCGGCCAGGCCTGGTTTGAGCTCAAGCACCCGGGCAAGACTGTGCCCAGCCCAATGCTCGTGCTCGACGCCTACCTCGTTGGCGCCCCGCCATTTCTGAGCAAGGCCCAGCGGGATCTGGTGGGTGACTGGTACCGCAGCAAGGTGAGCGCCAATCCCGAGTACACCGATGCAGTCACCGGGGCGGCCAAGGCCTTCGTGCTGATCGGTGATCTCAATGCCAGTGCCGCCGGCATGGCCTGGCAGACGATCATTCCCGATCTGCTCGAGCAAGGGCACGATCTGGAGTTCAACGTCACCAAGGAACAGGTGACGGCGGCGGCGGCCCGCTGGATTGTTGCGGTGGCCGACACCTTCGCGCCACCATCGCTGGATTAACGCGAGCGATCGATGGGTCTGCAGCTGGTTTCCGCCGACTACCTCCATGAGGACGGCATCACCTACCGGATCCGCCGCGACAGCCTCGAGCAGGACTTCAACATTGAGGAGAAGCGCGACGGAACCTGGGTGGATTGCGGCCTGGATCAGGCGGTGAAGGATGTGAACTTCGCTGAGTTCAAGCGCCTCGGCCTGCTGATCAAGAAGGTGATGGATGCCGATCAGTGGTTGGCCTGAAAGTCCTTGGATCGCAGCTGCCGGCCGGCCGCGCCAGGATGTAACGAATTCGTTACACGTTTCTCATGACCGTCGGAGAAATCTTCCTGGAGAGCCTCTCCACCGGGGTGATCACCGAGCACGAGGTGAACTGGCTGGCCTCCCACCAGACCAGCTTTGATCGGCCTGAGGAGGCTGCTGCTATCCGGCTCGGACGCCTCATGGACCAAGGCCAGATCAACCTCGGCTGCCGCCTGCCGGAGCCGATGCTGCGCCACCAGGAGGTGCTGGTGGACTGGATTGAACCCCTCGGCCGTCGCCGTCGCCGTCACCGTCAGAGTCAGAGTCAGCGCGCGGTGGCCTGAACAAGCAGCCCGTCCTTGGGAGTGGGGCTGGGGATCAGCTGCAGCGCCAAGTCTTGATCCGGTTGCAGCTGCAGCTCCACCGTCTGCAGCAGCCCCACCGCCATCAGCCGGATCTCCAGTTCCGCCAGGGCCTTGCCCAGGCAGACCCGTTCGCCGCCGCCGAAGGGCAGCAGCGTCTGCTTGAACGAGCCATCCAGGTGGCGTTGCGGTCGGAATGCCGCCAGATCCTCGTCATCACCGGCCGACGTCGGGCTCAGCACCACCTGAATCACGCTGCCTTCGGGAACGGCCACCCCCGCCAGCTCGATCGGAGCCAGGCTGCGCCGGAAGAAGCCTCCCACCGGCGGTGTCAGCCGCATCACCTCCAGCACCGTTGCGTCCAACCGTGCTGATGCCGCTTCGCTTGTCAATCCATCGCGCAACCAGTTCTCCACCTCCGGGTTGAGCAGCAGAGCCCGGAACAGGCAGCTCAGCGATGAGGCCGTTGTCTCGTAGCCGGCGAACAGCAATAGCAGCAGCTGTTCGGCCAGATCGTCATCGTCCAAAGGAATGCCGGCTTCATCCAAGCCTCCGCTCAGCAGATCAAGCCCGCCTTGGTTGGTCCCCGCCTGGAGCACGCCCTTGATCCGGTTCAGCAGCCGTTGGCGTGCCGCCATTGCCTTGGCGAAGGGGGTGCCGGGAAGTGCCAGCGGAATCGAGAACAGGGCCCGGGTCCAGATTTCGAAGTCGGCGAACAGGGCATCCCGGCTGGTGCCATCCAGCCCCAGCACGGTGGTTGCGATCACCGCAAAGGCGAAGCGCCGCATCCGTGCCGCCAGCGGCAGCGCTGTGGTGGTGGTGATCAGCTCCTGGCAGAGCTCTGCCACCATCTGCTGAATCGATGGGGTATAGCGGGCCAGTGCTGCGCTGGAGAACAGTTGCCCCACCACCCGGCGCCGGGCTTTGTGCCCCGGACCACTGCGGTTGGCCAGCGATCGGCTGCCCAGCAGTTGCCGCACGCTTTCGGGCCACCAGCCCTGCAAGGCATCCCCCTGCCCCAGCAGGTCGCCGATGGCCTTTTCGCCGCGGATGAACACCATCCGCTGGGCCAGCAGCTTGGTTTCGAACACATCGCCGTGGGTCTCAAAGCGCCGCTGGGCGAAGTCCCCTTGGGTGAAGAAGGCCAGGGTTTCCCCCAGTCCGCTCACGGCACCTGTGCTGGGGAGGGGGGTGGTGGCCATCGCAGCTCGGCGTGAGCTGACGTTCTAAGGCTGACAGTGCTGCAGACGCTGGCTATCTCAACGGGTGTGCTGCGCCTTCTCCGTGGAACTCAAGTCTCTGCTGTTTGTGCTGATCGCTCATCTGATCAGCGCTGGCCTCTCGAAAACCGTTGCCGCCCAGAAGGCGCGCAACAGCAACCGCTGGGCTGTTGCGGGTTTTCTGTTTGGACCGTTGGGGTTGATCGCTGCCGTTGGCATGCCGGACCGTCATCAGATCGTTTATCTGCGCTATCTGGCTGAGCAGCAGGGCTACCAACCCCGCCACGCCTGTGCTGGCAAGAAAGGCGAAGCCTGAATTCAGCGGCAGCGCTGAAAACGAACAATGCTGCGGGTGAGGCCTTTCTCGGGCCAGTTGGGCATCACCCGCCAGGGGGTGTGCACCGTGAGCATGTCGCCGTCGATCGCGAAATAGCGGGTCTGTTCCGTGCCCACCCATTCAGGATTCCAGGCCACATCCACCTGGGTGATCCAACGGTCATCCTCGAGCCGATAGATGCCGGTGTAGGCGATCATGCTGCTCAGCAGGGCTGATCGCTCCTCGGCATTGCTGCCCGGTTGGCGACCTTCCGCTGAGAGCATGAAGGAGAGACGCCCCTCCGCCGTGAAGATCACATAGCCGCTGGGGTTGTTCCCCATCGGTGCGAAGGTTTCGCCGTTGGATTGTTGTTCAACGTCGTAGCTCAACAATTGCCACGAGGCATGCACGCTGGTGGAACTGATCGCTTGGGTGGGCTGAACCGAACTGACGCTCACAACTGAATCTGTTCCTGAGCGGCAACCTATCGATCGTGGTCTGGCTTTGACAGCCTGAAGCGAGGCATTGCTGCGCAATTGATGCCATTGATTGCCGAACCAGTAGCGACGACAACGAAAGTGATCAGCGTGCTGGAGCGCGGCAGGGCCGCCAGCCCTGTTTCACCATCCCGTTCCAGGTGTCGATCGCGTTCTGATCAAGAACGCGGCGATGGCTGAGGGCTTGCGGTGGTTTGGGCGGGTCGTAGTGATACGTCCTGATTGAGACCCAGGCCGTGGTTTCTGAATTCAGTTCCGGCTTGAAATGCACCAGCCGCTGTTGGGTTGTGTTCACCAACCATCCCTGTCCACCCTGGTCAGGGTGTGATTGGGATTTTGATTGGTGCTGGGAGTTGGCCATTTGAACGCACTCTCGAGGCCAACTGTTTGACGCCGAGGGCTTTGTCAAACCACCAACACAAGCTGTTAACGCATGCTGATTTTTTGTTTTTGCAGCCAATGAACTGAATTCAATCCTTTTTCCCCTTGTGAGCAGCACAATATTTGTTCTAATAGAGAAGTAACGACCTCACAGACCCATGCTTACCGGAGCTGAATTGCTCAACCGCGTCAAGGAACTTGGCGATTGCGCCAAAACAGATCTGGCCAGAGGTTGTGGCTACGTCGTCAAAAAGAAAGACGGCTCAGAGCAGGTGAAATTCACCGCGTTCTACGAGGCTCTCCTTGAAGCCAAGGGACTTTCGTTCTCCACCGGTGGATCCGGTGTGGGCAAAGGTGGCCGCAAGCTGTCCTACAAAGCTGTGGTTCAGGGCAACGGCAATCTGTTGATTGGCAAGGCCTACACCGCCTTGCTGGAACTGCAGCCCGGCGATGAATATGAGATCAAGCTTGGACGCAAGCAGATCCGCCTGATTCCCGTTGGCGGTTCCGAAGAAGAGGATTGATCTCCGGTTCAGCAGCAACACCATTGTCCCCGTGGTTCCCTTAGGTTCCACGGTGACTTTTTTGGCTCCGATGCCCTATCAACCCACCAAGGAGCATCTGGACCATCAGATTCCAGACGCGTTCAAGAGCATCAACAGTTTGATGCGACAGCTGAAGCAGGACATCGGCATGGATGACCGCTACATCGCCCTGATGCTTGATGCGCTCTCGCGGGAGTATTCCGCCAAGCAGCCGATCCGAGAAGGTTTCGGCTTCCGCTGAAGATCAAGCTGTTGCTATCAACCGGTGGAACGGCGTCTCCCTTCACCCATGAAACGACTCCTGCTCGTCCACAACCTGGTGCACGGTCAGAGCGTTGTTCATGAATTGGATGACATGGACTTCGCCGTGGAGCTGGTGGAGGGCGATCCGGAAACCGACGATCAGGGCGAGATGGATGTGGAGAGTCGCTTTTTCATCCGCGTCGACAACGAATGATCCCGAGTTGACCTCAATGCCGACTCATCTCCCGTGCGCAGCTCAGCACAGAGATGATTGATCGGGTTGAATCAGCGCTATCGCGAAGGAATCCGTGGGTGGAAGGTGATGGCAACGCGCTACGTGCTTCGGACGGGGGAGGTGATCCACTCCAACCGCAACCCCGAGGAGCTCGACGTCTACTGCTACCGAACCGGCGCCAACGACCACACCTGTCTGCTGCTCTCCGATCAATCCGAAGCGGATTTCCTGCTCCGCTATGGATCTGACGAGTTGAACGTGGCCTATTGACGCCGCTCGGATCGTGGCCTGAATGGGTGGGCATCTAGGCAACGCCATGGACGACGTCAGGCTGCAACAGCTGCTTCAGGAGGCAGAAGAGCATCTCCGTGCCCGCAGCTGCCGCCAGCGCTATGAGCGCGCCGTGGTCCGTCTGCCCGACAGCCGCCGTGGCATCTGGTTCGGCGATGACAAGCGTGCGGCCTAAGACGCGCCGTTGACCAGAAGGGCTGGCTCCAGGGGGGCGTGCAGCAACTCAAAAACCGAATCGATGCGCTCAGCCTCCACCTGCGAGATCGAGAGCATCAAGGCCAGCAGATCGAGCCGTCGTCGCTCCTCGGCGGAATAGGGCCCATCCGAGCGCATCAGTTCTGAGGCCATGGCGTAGGCCGTGAGCGCTTGATCGGCCGTGAGTGCCTTGGCGGCCTCCAGCATCAGCGCCTTGGTGCCCCGCTCCAGGCGCATGGCCAGCACCGCATCCATCAGCAGCACCACCTCGTTCTCACTCATCCGGCAGTAGGGCTCGCGGTAATCGAGGGCATGCCGGAAGGCCCTGGCCCCAGCCCGGCTGAGGGTGTCGTCCCACGACACCGCGGTGAGGCCAACGGCCGCAAAAGCAGTGACGACATTCATCGGGAATGGCGCAAGCGTTGGCCAACTGTCAACGAATGGTCGCGATCCCTGTTGTTAAAAGCGCAACAGCTCTATGCAGATGAGTCGTTGCACCTAGTCGTCCTGACGAATTATTCCGGCAGGCGCTCCACGGCCACGTGCATGAACCGCTTCACCATGGCGATCGGCCAGCCTTCCCGCTGCAGGCCCTCAGCGATCTGATCGATCTGAATGCTGATTTCTTCGGCAACCAGCTCTTCCAGCAGCTGGTTCGAATGTTGCGTGGTGGTCATGGGCCGAGAGCACTGCATCGGGCCTAACCCACCTCGGCTGTGTTTCGCCACATTGATTTGGTCGCGTTCGGTTGCGGGCTTGCGAGGCTCCTGCCAGCTTGAAGGCATGAAACAGGCTTCCCTGCTCCGGCGCATCGGCACCTACCTGCTCGGCTTGGTGGATGAGTACTGGGCGATGCGGCGTCCCTGGCAGTACGGCGCCAAGCAACCCCAATGCGGGCTGCAGTGCGATGGCGACCATTGCGACCCCGTCGACTGAGTCGTCCCTGCAACGCGCACACCAACCATTTTTGATGGTTTGGCTCCCCGCAGCAATGCGCCTTTACACGGGTTGCCGTCGCTGATCGTCCCCACAACAGTGAGGTCAGCACTGGAGATGAGATGGAGTTCAAAAGCCGCATTTTTGCCACTTCGCGCGGGTCCACCATCGACGCCATTGGCGACGGCAAATATCTGGTGTGCAATCCGGCTTATTGCTTCATGGTGCATGGCCTGCGCCAGGCCCATGAGGCCGTGCAACGTCAGGAAAAGCCCGCGCTCTGAGCCATGGCTGAATACCGAATTCACTGCAAGCACTGCGGCTATGAGGGGCAGGCCAACTCCCGTTGGATCCCCTTCGTGCAGGTGCAGAAGCGGGGGCAGGATTGCCCCCATTGCGGTCGCCCCACCCTGCTGGAGCCCTGGTGCAGGCTGCGGGCTGAAGCGTCCATGCCTGATTACTGAAAGGTCTGCCAGCTGCTGGTGAGCCACTGGGGAGCCACGCTCCACCAGATGGCCGTGGCCACAAAAATGGCGGTGAGCCCGATCAGGCTGGTGATCAGCTCCTCTTGCCGGTTGTCGGAGCGAAGTTTCCTGGCTTTGCCCACGGTTGTTCTTGGATGCTTCCCTCGGTGTAAGGCCTCGGCTCGGCATTGGCCATCGGTCAAAACACCCGGCCGCAGCTCTGGCGATGATGGGTTCAGCGTCAGGGTCCGATGAGCACCGCCACGTTTGCTGAGTTCGCCGAACGGGCTGATTATTCCCTGCTGGAAGCCCTCACGCCTGACCCGGAGTCCACGGCGGATGGGGAGGACCACTGTCCCCGCCAGGTGCTCTCGGGCCACTACGTGCCGGTGACGCCCACCCCGATTCCCGAGCCCCAATACCTGGCGCACAGCCGCAGCCTGTTCAGCGAGCTGGGTCTCAGCGATGACCTGGCCCAGGACGATCAGTTCCGCCGCATGTTTTCCGGTGATCTCGGTGTGGCCACCGGTCCGATGCGGCCCTGGGGCTGGGCCACCGGCTACGCCCTCTCGATCTACGGCACCGAATACACCCAGCAGTGCCCCTTCGGAAATGGCAATGGCTACGGCGATGGCCGTGCCATGTCGGTGTTTGAGGGGGTGTTCGAAGGGCGCCGCTGGGAGATGCAGCTCAAAGGTGGCGGTCCCACCCCCTACTGCCGTGGCGCCGACGGGCGCGCCGTGCTCCGCTCCAGCGTCCGTGAATTTCTGGCGCAGGACTTCATGCATGCCCTCGGTGTGCCCACCTCCCGTTCGTTGACGCTCTACGTCTCTCACGCCGAGACGGTGCGTCGCCCCTGGTATTCCGAGAACTCACGTTCGATGGACCCGGACGTGATGGTCGATAACCCTGCCGCCATCAGCACCCGGGTGGCGCCATCGTTTCTGCGGGTGGGTCAGCTGGAGTTGTTCGCCCGCCGTGCCCGCAGTGAGGCCCATCCCCGGGCGCATCAGGAATTGCACCAGATCGTGGTGCACTTGATCGAACGTAATTACCGCCAGGAGATCGACCCTGGCCTGCCGTTCAGCGACCAGGTTGTGCTGTTGGCGCGCTTGTTCCGTGATCGGCTCACGACCCTCGTGGCGAACTGGATCCGTGTGGGCTACTGCCAGGGCAACTTCAACAGCGACAACTGCGCTGCCGGTGGCTTCACCCTCGACTACGGCCCGTTTGGCTTCTGCGAGCTGTTCGATCCGCGCTTTCAGCCCTGGACCGGTGGCGGTGCCCACTTCTGCTTCTTCAACCAGCCGGTGGCTGCGGAGGCCAACTACCGCATGTTCTGGAAATCCCTGCGCACGCTGATGGAGGGCCAGGCGGAGGTTCAGGCCCAACTGGATCAGTTGCTGGAGCAGTTCCCCGCTGCCATGCAGGAGGCCATGCAACGGATGTGGAGCAGCAAACTCGGCCTGCCCAGTGCTGACGACGCTCTGGTGCAAGAACTGTTGAAGCTCCTGGTGGAGTCCAGTGCCGATTATTCGATGTTCTTCCGTCGCTTGTCGGATCTGCCCGAGCAGATTGATCCGCTGCGGGACTGTTTCTATCTGCCCCTTTCGGATGCCCTCCAATCCCAGTGGAACGACTGGTTGCTGCGCTGGCGTGTCCAGTGGCCCAGTGGCGTTGATCCGGCCCTGATCTCTGCTGGCATGCGGCGGGTCAATCCGGCCATCACCTGGCGCGAATGGTTGATCGCTCCGGCCTACCAGCAGGCCGCCGAAGGCGACACCTCCTTGATGACTGAACTGCAGCAGCTGTTCAGCACCCCTTACGACACCCCGTCCGCCGACATGGCCGCCCGCTATGACCGCTTGAAACCGCGGGAGTTCTTCAGTGCCGGTGGGGTGTCCCACTACAGCTGTTCGTCTTGAGCGCCGACGACGTTCTGGAGTTCTGGTTCCAGCAGTGCCGTCCCTGGCAGTGGTTTCGTCGCCGCGACAGCTTTGATGCCCTGGTGCGAGAGCGATTCGGCGAGTCCGTTGAGCGCGCCCTCGCTGGAGAGCTGGACCACTGGAGCTGTGGGCCCAGCAGTGGTCTGGCCCTGGTGCTGCTGCTGGATCAATTCACCCGTCAGATCTGGCGTGGTGAAGCCAAGGCTTTTGCCGGAGATCCTCAGGCTCTGAAGCTGAGCCTGGCAGCGCTGGAGCGGGGATGGATCGCAGCGGAACCGCAACGACCGCGGCGGCAGTTCTGGCTGATGCCTCTTCTGCACAGCGAAGACATCAGCGTGGTGGCCCAGGCCATCCCTTTGCTGGAGCACTTCGCGGACGCTGCCACCACCGATGTGGCCCGCCGCCATCTCCTCCAGCTGCAGCGCTTTGGCCGCTATCCCCATCGCAATGCTGCTCTTGGACGGGTGAGTTCACCGGAGGAAATGGTGTTCACGCAGCAATCACAACCTTGAGGGTTCCTCGCCTTCGTCTTTCATCAGTCGCAGCGCTGCATTCATCACGGCAGCTTTCACGGCTCGGCGCTCCAGTCCCTGGCGTTCGAAGTGCCGAACGATGCGCGACAGGTCCCACCAGACGGCCACTTCCACTTCATCCATCTCATTGGCGACGTGGAGAGTCATGGTTGCGCTGGGTCTTAATTCAGCTGTAGCCCCGTGCCAGCACCGCCTGAGGCGTCTGCGGAATGACTGCTGAATTCAGTTGCAATTCAGCCTGAATGGTCGTTCGTGGCTAGGCAGCAAGTGGATGCCTCCCTTCACCGTGCAGCACTACTTGATTGTTTGGACGTTCCCGACCGTTGAGGGTGCGTGGGAGTCATGCCCTGGCTTTGCTGACTACATCAACTCGGGAGCACCGGGAGATGCCTTCGATGGCTTTGCTCTCAAATACCGCGTATGCGAACCGATCAGCGGTAGTGGTGTCGCCATTGCCGTGGCCAGTGACATCGGCAAGGTGTGGGCGCATCTCGGGCCCTGGATCAAGGACTTCGGCATTCAGTTCGAGGTCACTGCCGTGGTGTCCGATGCCGAATTTGCTGCGATGTGGCCGATGGTGGAAGCTGCAGCATCCGTCAGCTAAGACGGCTCCCCATCACACCATGGCCCGGCCTTGACGCTTGCCCTGCTTGAGCCCCTGCTGTTTCTTGCTGCGGCTGGTTCAGCTGCAGCGGGATTGCTGATCCTTCAGCTGGGGCTGCAACGGGTGTTTTCAGTGGCACCGCGCTTGAAGCTGGGCCAGGACGTTGCTGCTCCGGACACGTCGCTGACCGTGGTGATCCCCGCCTTCAACGAGGCCCACAACATTGAGGCCTGTATCGCCAGCGTTCTTTCCAATCAGCCCCCCTGCCGGGATTGGTCGGTGCTGGTGGTGGATGACGAGTCCAGCGATGCAACGGTGGACAACGCCCTCCGGGCTGGCTCTGCAGCGCCCCACTTCCGGCTGATCAAGGCCGGCCCCAGGCCCGTCAACGAACGCTGGGTGGGCAAGAACTGGGCCTGCAGCAGGGCCGTTGACCAGGTCTCCAGCGATTGGCTGTTGTTCATCGATGCCGATGTTCGGCTCAAGCCCGATGCCCTGAAACGGGCCCTGGCTCAGGCCCTTGATGAGCAGGCCGATCTGCTGAGCCTGGCGCCGCGGTTGAGTTGCGGATGCCTGGCGGAATGGATGGTTCAGCCGATCATGGCCAGCCTCCTGGGCCTCGGCTTTCCCATCCTCGAAACCAACGACCCGGCATCGCCGGTGGCGTTTGCGGCGGGGCCCTTCATGTTGTTCAAGGCCTCCACCTATGCGCAGATTGGTGGGCACCGGGCCCTGGCTGGCGAGGTGGTGGAAGATCTGGCCCTCGCCCGCGCCATCAAGGGAGGAGGCCATCGGCTGCGTTATCTCCTGGGGCTTGATGCGGTCGATCTGCGGATGTACAGCGACCTCGCGGCGCTCTGGGAGGGCTGGACCAAGAACTGGTTTCTGGGCCTGGACAAGGATCCCGTCAAAGCCCTTGGCGCCGCTTTGGTGGTGGTGTTGATGTTCACCGTGCCCTGGCTGTTGCTGCCGGCATCGCTCCTGCTGCTCTGGCTCCAACCCCTGCTGGCTTCGGCTTGGTGGTGGGTGTTGGCGCTGGCGAGCTTGGCCATCCTTCAACAGCTGCTGCTGCGGCTGTGGACGCGCAGCAACTTTGATGTGCCCCTCAGCTACTGGTGGCTGATGGGAGCCGGTGGGTTGCTGGTGGGTGCGATTGGCCCCGTCTCGATCTGGCGAACCCGCACGGGACGCGGGTGGACCTGGAAAGGCAGGGCTTTGAATTAGGCGTGGTGTCCCTTTTTGCGGGCATCTTCAGCCCGCCGCCGGATTGCCGCATGCCGGAATGCCTTTTCCAGCTTGGTCAATTTGGGTTGTTTGTCTTGCAGGGCAGCCTCGCCGCGGGCTTTGGCTGCGTTGATGAAATCGTCCGATTTGGTACCGCTGAGTCCACCCATTTCCATGCCTCAACTGAATCAAGCCTGGTTCCGTTGCGGCTTCATTGGGCTCGAAGCAAAGGCTTTCTATCGAATTCAGGTTTGAACGGAATTGCTTGGTAATCCTTGATCCCATCGATGAGCCATCCCCTCTGAAGGCTCGGCATCTGGCCGCTGTGTGCGAAGGTAAGCAGTCTTGATCAATTCTTTTTTTGACGATCTTTATCGGAAATCTCTCCTGGGACGCTGAGCGGGAGGATCTCATTCATCTGTTCGGTCAGTACGGCGAAGTGAGCAAGTGCTCCTTGCCCCTCGACCGGGAGACGGGCCGCAAGCGTGGTTTCGCTTTTGTTGACCTCAGCAGCGAAGCCGATGAGCAGTCGGCAATCGACGACCTGCAGAACGTTGAGTGGATGGGTCGCGCCATCTCAGTTCGCAAGGCCGAACCTCGCCGCTGAGCTTTACAAGAGCTTGTCTTCACCTCACTGTCCAAAACCACGTTCGGTTGTGGATGGTGAGGGTTTGTCGTGCGTTGTGTTGGGCTGTGGCTGTTGAGAGGCCTGCTGTTGTGAGGCTTGGTTGAACCGACTGTCGAGCCAACGCGAAACGATGTAGATCCCAATGAACATCGGGATGTAGATCTGATAGGCACTTTGTTGTTCAATCTCGAGCTGATTGACGACGGTGACAGCTGCGGTGCTGAGCACGAGGTAGATCCCGACGCGCCGAAACAGGGGTGATTTGAACAACGTTGTGAGAGCTCAAGCGTTTGATCATGTTCTCCTGCCGTTGAACTCCCTCAACTGGGGGATGTGCCGGACGTGCTTTACCTGCTGAATGGGGAGGCAATGCAACGCTCCGATGCCACCCGCCTATGACCTGATCATTGAGCGTGGAGGCTCGATCGTGGTGGAAACCATCGAGGCCTGTGACGAAGATGCTGCCTGGCGCGCTGGCCTGATGTTGCACATCGAGGCGCTGATGGCCGTGGTCTGCAGGGACGAACACGACCCCGAATCGACGCGGCCTTAGGGTTTTCTTAAGAGTTGGAGCGATGTTGTGATCGGTTTGATCGCCTCAGGTTTGTTCCTGGTGTTTCCCTCAATTCCCGGAGCGGATCTATCCCTGTTCCAACAGCTGAACAGGGAACTCGGTGCCCTCTGTCAGGAGCCACCCGCTTAGGCCATCAGGGTCTGTCGCCTCCATGCCCGCCTGGTGAACGGCTGAGTCAGCGCTCGTCCGGCACCACACCACAGGCAACCCGTGCTCCACCTCCACCGAGGGGGGGCTCGTCCCTGTAGGTGTCGCCGCCTGCATGAACAATCAGGGCTTTCCCCTTCAGGTCAGCGGTGCTGAGCCGAGGCGCCACCACGCTGGTGTTGGTCTTGCCGTCGTCATCCACCACCAGCCTGCTGAGATCGCCCCGGTGACCGTTTCCGAAGGGACCGAGGTGTTGACCCGTTTCGTCAGGGTCCCAGTGACCTCCTGCAGCCAAGCCGGCAACCGCGGTGCCTTCGGCGGTTTCGCCCACCTCGCAGCTTCCCGTGCTGTGGAGATGGAAGCCATGTTCCCCAGGGCTCAGCCCCGCCAGATCGGGATAAATCACCAGGCCTTGGTCGGTGTCTTGCGCTGTGACGCTGCCGATCGATTCGCCAATGCCGTTGGCATCAATGCGTTGCAGGGTCACTTCCAGGGCTCCGCACCAGCCCGGAGTGAGCGTGAGCAGGCCGATGAGCAGAACGAGCTGGGCGAGCAGGCGACGCATCACAGAACAGCGTGTTCTTGAATTGTCGCCCCCGGTTGGTGCCGTCTGCGGTGAAGATGGTGCGTCGTTCAGCTGATGCTTGGTAATGCGTTGGGAGTACACCCAGTTGCGCTTCGTGCCCCGGGGGAAGTCGTGGACCGGGGAAATCGAGGAGCTCTGGCTAGATGATCGCCAGCTGATCTCCAGAAGCCATCCGCAGCGTGACGTCACACTGGTGGGCTTGATGAATGAATTGGGTGAACAGGGCTGGGAATTGGTGACCTACGCCCAACCCTTCACCGGCTACCACGGCGGTTGTTACACCTTTAAGCGAAAGAAGTGATCAGGTGTTTCATAGGGTTCAGAGCGGGCTGGCGCTGATGTGCTGGGCCATGCCCATGAATCCAATCACGAGAAGTGCAACTGCAACTGTTGAGGCAAGGGATGCCAAGCCCATTTGTGTTTGATGGCTCAGGCTTTTCATGCATCAACCTCGTTTTTCAGATGCACGAGAATGCATTGCTCGTAGCAGCTGCCATCGTCGAGATTGCAGAGGGTTAGGCATTCAAAATAGGCATTCACTTGTGATTCGGTGACGCAGGCTTGAGCTGCGTTTGGTGATTCCAAATTTGTATTCAGCATGTCATTCTCAATTCGCAGGGAGACACTATGCTGATTTTCTTTTTTAGGCAATGAAATTATTGCGGCGGGTAAATACCTAGATGTAATTACCTATTTCGCTTCGATTGTGATGGTCGATCTTTGTTTTTGTTTGATCCCCTGCTTCTTATGGTGAGCCGATGAGCAAGGGCAACCCCGCTGAACGGCTCGAGGACGAGCTCGATCGTGCCAAGGCTCGTGGCCGTTGGCTCAGTGACGATGAGCAGGCTGCGCTGGATCGTGAAGCTGATGCCGAGGCCCTGCTGGTGGAGGCCAAGCAACAGCGTGATCGCAAGCTGATGGTCCTCACCGGGGTCTGCTTGTTGATTCCGCCGTTGTGGCCTGTGGCCCTCGGGCTGACCCTGTTCCTTCTCTATCCAGACACCATGGCCAGGATCGGGCTGGCCGCCGCGATCACCTTGCTGCTGGGAGGATTGCTGTTGGCCGGCGTGCTCGGTTTGGCGATGGTCTGGCTGATTCAGTTGCTGTTCTGATCAGATCTGTTGGGATCAGATCTGTTGGGATCAGATCTGTTGGGATCAGTTTCTTCATTTCACCACCGTCATGCCGACGGGGGCCAGGGCAATCAAAGCCAGCTTGATGTGCTGAATGCCAAAGGGAATGCCGATGATCGTGACAAAACAGGCCAGGGCACTGCTGAGGTGACCCAAGGCCAGCCACCAGCCGGCCACAAGAAACCAGATCACATTGCCGAGCGCACCCAGGGGACCCGTCCCCAGATCGCCTCGTCCCCTGAGCTGACGACGGCTCACGGCTTCGGAGCCGAAGGGCCAGAGCGAGAAACAGCCGATCACCCAGCACGACCGTGCCCACGGCAGGCCAACGAGGGTGATGGCGCAGATCAACGCGGCCAGCCACCAGGCCAGAGCCATGGGAAGTCCGCCGAGAACAACCCAGAGCAGGTTGAGCATCATCGAGATCATGTCTCCATTGTCACGGCAAGCCCAAAGCTCATTCGTTAAATTCTGTAAAAGGTGTTTGACCAGGCATGGCGGGCAGTTTCGGGATTGTTGGTTGCGGTTATGTGGGATCCGCTGTCGCCACCCATCTCAGGCGCCAGGGCCATGAGGTTGTAGGCACCACCACCAGCCCTGGACGGTTGGCTGAACTCTGCGATTTGGTCGACCACCCTCGCCTCTACAGCGCGGGCGATCCGATGGCGGATGCCAGCTTCCTGGATCGGCTCGATGGCGTGCTGATTGCGATGGCGCCCACCACCACCACCTTTGAAGAAGATCAGTACGAGAAGGTTTATGGCCAGGCGGTGCCGGCCATTGTTGAGGCGCTGCGTCAGCGCCAGGGGCGCCGGCCGCTGCATGTGACTTACTTGAGCAGTGCAGGGGTGTATGGCGATCAGGCCGGCGCGATCTGCAATGAGCTGACCCCTCCGGATTGTTCCAACAACGCCAACGCTCTTCTGGCCAGCGCCGAGACGTCTGTTCTTTCCTTGAACGACGCTTCAATCCAGGCCTGTGTGCTGCGCCTCGGTGGTATTTACGGTCCTGGCAAGGACATCCCCTCGTACATCCGCAGTGCTGCTGGGCAGTCGGTTCGCAAGAACGGCAATCACATCAATGCCTGGGTTCATCTTCACGACATCATTCGCGGTGTTGATTTCGCCTTCGGCCGGCGGCTCCAAGGCATCTACAACCTTGTGGATGATCTCCAGTTCACCCGGCGTCAGCTTTCCAATGCCTTGTGTGATGACTTCGGATTGCCCCCTGTGATCTGGGACAACCACGATCGCCCCGGTGCACGCATCTTCAATGCCCGTGTCAGCAACGCCCGGCTGCGTGAAATCGGATTTCAGCCCAGCGTCAGCTCCATGCTGGAACCTGTTGCGGCCTGAGGTTCCATCCCCGCATAGCGAAGCTGTTCAATCTTCGCGGTGGATTTGATTTTTCGATACAGATTGAGCATCTGTTTCTCATTTTTCGTTGTTGATGTAAAGCAGGATTGCGGAATCCACGTTCAACTTGCTGCGTTGATTAGACCCTACGCATTCAACGCGGTGGCGCTGTGAAAGACGACTCGTTCTGCATCGAATTTGCCTCCTCCTTGGCCTTGATGTTGCTGGAGCTGAATGCTGAACTTCTCGAGCTCGCAGACGAAGCCTCCAACGTCACAGCCGATCTTTCTGTTGTTGAGCTTGAGCGTGCCTGCTGATGCTGGATCGCATTCGTGCCGTCTTTGCTGAAGCCCAAGCCGAGGGCATGGATCAGCTGTACGACGTCATCAATGCGGCGCGTGATCTTGCACCGGATTCAGACTTTCAGGCCTGTTACGACCTGGTGATGGCATCCGGTGGCCCGGAAGTGGAAACCTGGATCAACTTCACGGTGGCCACAGCCACCTGCTTCGATCTTGACGATCAACCAGAGCCGGAACAGTTTCTTTTCGTTCTCGAGGAGTGTTGTGATGCCCGTCGGGAGAAGCAGCGGGCTCAGCCTTCCGAATAACGCAGTGCCTTGAGGCTCATCACCAGATGGGTGCGAAAACTTCCCAGCGCCATCACCTGCTTGGGCGAACGCGTGTCGCTTACGGCATCGCCCTGTCCTTCAATCCAACGGAGCAACTCCTGGGTTTGGTCAGCCCATGCACTCAGTGCTGCGCGGAGCAATTCGTCGTCGCTGAGTTGCCCTTCAGGAACGGCGGATGTGTCCATCGCCGCTTTCAGTAAGGCGTTGAGTTGCTGATGGCTCAGCGCGTCAGGAACAGAGGGATCGGGATCGATGCTTAAGAGAATCTTTAGGCGTGTCTCGACCGTAGTTCAGGGGTATCGGTTGCGACCACCCGTGTTTTGGCTCATTGCGTCAGCGTGATCGAGCTTGATCCGGGTCAACGCTCAGCCCGCGGGTGGCGAGGGCCAGGCGCCTGGCTGCCAACAGGGCTGGATAAGCCAGTGCTGAACGTTGGTCGTCACTGAACAGCTTGGCCAGCAGCCCGAGCAGGGGATCGCTGGGGTTCATGCGCCGGCTGAGTTCTGCAATGGCTTCGCTGCCATGCCACTTCTGCTCCCCTTCGATCAGCACGGCGCCATTGCGCAAAGGCAGGCCGAGGGCATTGAGCTCACGACGGATCTTGTGATCGGCGCGTCCGTCAACAATGCGCAGGTTGGGAACACCCGCCTGGAGCTCACTGCGGAGGGCGAACTCTCGACAGAATGGGCATCCGCCGTCGTAGATGAGGGTCAACAGCATTGCTGAATTCTGTCGCGAAGGGCCTGGCCCTGGCGTTGTTGTTGCTCTGCTTGTTGGTGGCTCCCCAGCCGTCATGGGCCGATTGGATCTGCGATGGGGATCGGCTCAGTGTTGAGATCACGCGGGGAGCCGTTGATCTCACCGGGTTGGCGGAAGGCATTCCCAACACGTTGGAGGGAACCCTGCCGGGGGACGGAGTGCTGCTGCGCTGGCGCGATGTGGAGTTGCAGCTACCGCGCACCAACAATGCAGGTGCCCCCAGTTACACCGATGGCCGTTGGTGGTGGCGGGTCGTTGATCAATCTGCGCCGGAATTTTGGGAACGCCGCGGCACGGTGATTCGCCACCAATGTGAGCTGATCTGAGCCTTCGTCCTGCTACCGCCGTTTTCGCTTGCGGCGGTTGGCCTTGCGGGTTCCTCCATAGCGATAACCAGCTTGTTCGCGAAAGTTCGGCCAGCAGGTTTCGCACACCAGGATCCAGTCCGCGAGTCGGGCGGTGCTCACCCGGAAATGCACGTCTCCCGGCTGTCTGCAGTGATCACAACAGAATCTTTTGTTTTTCCACAGTTTTTCAACCGACTCCTCGAGCGCATCGGTGCCCTGAAGCTTCTCCTGAGGATTGCTTGCTTCGTTCACAGCAGGGAGCGCTTCGTTGCCACTTGAGGCGTTTTCGAAATCACTGATGCATTTGTTGCTTGAAAACAACGGCCAGCACAGCATTCTTCACATTGAACGGCAGGATGTGCCGGGGACTGCTGAGCATCTGAGGCTTGTTTTCCACGCCGATGGCCAAAACCACTGTGCTCTCCAGGATCAGTTGTTTTGGCCCTGTGGAAAAGCTGTGTATAACTCTACGAATCGCTTGGAACTTGGGCGTTGATGGAGGCTTTTAGGGCGGCCATCTCGTGGGCGGTGAGGTGAGCTTCGACGGCCTCAGGGGTGTTGTTCAGATAGTGGATCCATGCCTCGTAGCACTCTTCCTGCGTTGCTGATGGGTTCTGACCTTCACCAACTCCTGCGCTGATCAGAAGCTCTTCAATCCTGGCCAGCCGAGCTTCGATCCGGCCCAAGCGGCTGCCGATGGCATCGTCCTGTTGCATCACCTGCGGATGGGCGGTGGGTCCCGTGATTGTTGCGGAGAGCGCCTGGGTTGACGCTGTAGTACATGTGCACTAAAACAGATGTACTGCTCCGAAACCCATGGCTGCGAGTTCTCCTTACGCCACCTTCTGCGCTGACGAGTGGATGCGTCATTCCTTGATCCGACCCCGCAAGGCGTTTCCGGCTGCAGCCTCAGCCGTGGCGAAGCCTCGTGCCAGGCCCACCGCTTCTGTTCGAGCCTGTGATGCTGTGCAGGGGGAGCTTTTTCTCTTTCCCGTCGTCATCTGCTGAGTCTTGGTCTCTGCGACAAACATTTGCAGGAGTCGCTGTTTGCCCCCTGTTCTGCCAGGGTGATCAGTGGTTTTTATTGCCAGACCATGCTGTTGTTCGCTTCCCAGACAGCTCCAGGCGGTCCGACTGTCATTCTTCCGGCTCTGTTGATCACCGGACTTCTCGTTGCAGCATCCCAGGCGTTCGTTCCCAAGGGCGGCGACAAGAACTGAGCCCTGCCGTTCGCCTTATCGAAGGGCTGAGAGAACATCAGCCCCGAAAGCATTGGCATCAAATCCAGGCTTTTTGGGTGTCTGTCCCAGTCGCACGATCACCGCGCGCTGGGATGGAGCCACCAGAAGAAGTTGTCCCTGATAGCCCTCAGCTGAATAGCTGTCATTGGGCAGATCGGGCCTTGATTTGCGGCGGCTGAGCCACCAATGCGCGCCATAGGCCTGCTTGGATCCCCGCGAAGCCTTCCGTGCCTGCCGAACCCAGGTTGCAGGCAGAAGTTGCTTGCCGTTCCAGCGGCCCTGATCCAGGTACAACTGGCCAAAGCGGGCCCAATCGCGTCCGCTGGCCCACACCAGTGATGAGCCCACCAAGGTTCCACTGTTGTCGCTTTCGAGAACAGCAGTCGTCATCCCGAGAGGATCGAACAACGCTTGGTTAGGAAAGCTCCAGTAGTGCTGATCGTCATCGATTGCGTGTCTCAGGATCCGGCTGAGGATGTTGGTGGTTCCGGATGAATAGCTCCACTTTTTTCCTGGTTTTTTGCTGAGGGGTTGGCTGGCGGCGAACCCTGCCATGTCGGCTTCCTGGGTCAGCATCCGCACCAGATCCGAGTTCAGCGTTCCCGTCGATTCCTCGAAAGCCAGCCCGCTGTTCATTCGCAGCAGCTGATCCAGGCTGATCCTTTGGCGTGGATCCTGCGGACCGCTCCATTCGGGCACCTTCGGTGGCTTGTCTGGATCCAGTAGCCCTTCTTGGATGGCCCGTCCGATTAGGGCATGGGTGATGCTTTTGCTCATCGACCAGCCAATCAGTGGCATGTCGGGCTGGATGCCTTGGGCGTAGCGCTCGGCGATCACCCAGCCGTTCTGCACCACCACAACGGCGCGGGTGCGTTTTGGTGTGAGTGGCTCGTTCTCTTCAAAGGCGCGATCGAGGGCGTTCTTTAGCGCTTGTTCGTCAATCTCTGGCGGTTTTGCAGGGGCTGTGGCGATCAGGGGCCAGGGGGAGCCAATGGGCTGGGACGTCGCGAAGCCAGGCTCGTTTCGCTGGTGCAGTCGGGGCGAGGGATGCCCGTTGATCTGCCATGTGCAGCCCCGTTCACCGTTTTGAATCGCTTCAGCTCGAATCAGCCCAAACAGGGCGCTTGCTTCAACGCGCCCAGCGTTTGGTTCGATCCGGGTTTGGATCATCCCCTTGCCGGCGGCCAGGTCTTGCTTGAGCACCTGGTCTGGATCCATCCCCGCCACCAGCACGCTGCTGCAGAGCTGTTTGGCACTGAAACTTGTCCCTGCTTTTGCGAATGTGATCAGCTTCCGCAACGGAGGTTCCAGGCCTGCGGTGGCGCTGAAGGCGACGGCCGCCATTGAGATCACCACAGTGCGCCACTGCTGCTTTGTCACCCTCAACGGCCATGAAAAAAGCGGGGGTGTCCCCGCTTCAATCATGAATGGAGCGTTGGCTTCAGTACACGTCGTAGCTGACGCCGCGGTAACGCAGTTCCCGTCCGCCGCTTGGGTGCTGTTGTTGGTCGATCGGTTCGTAGGCGACGCCGCGATAGCGCAGCACCTTGGTTTTGGTTCCTACCGGGGTGTGGACCCGGTCGGTGTGGCCTTGGCGGCGGTAGGCCCGTGCCATCTGTGTTCTGGCCGATTCGATGGCCTGATTGCGCACAGTCCGTGCCTTGATCAGTTGAAGTGTGTTCATCTCTCTCTTGCGCGGTGCCCACGCCCCCGTTGCCTGGCGTGGATCTGACTGCGGCCTGTTGATGAGGCTCAACGTGGTTACACCCTAGCCTCAATCTGTATCAACGGCTACTGTTTTTTCTGCTTCTTTTTGGGTGGCGTTGCCAGCATGGTCCTGGATGAAGACAGCGCTTGTCTGAGGCAGTTCCTCTGGTGTGCATCTGCGGGCCGTCTGCGTCCGGCAAAACAACCCTGGCCGCCCGTCTGGCTGAGAAGCTGTCTGCAAGGGGGCGTCATCCCCTGTTGATCGCCTGCGACGACTACTACCGCTGTGGTTGGTCGCCCAACTCGCGCTATGGCTTCGACACGGTGGATGCCATTGACGCGGATCAGCTGAGGTTGCAACTCAGCGCTGTTCGCTACCGCCAGTTGGACGCGCTGCGCAGCTACGACATGCGCAGCCGCAAGGTCAGCTTCAGGTTGTTGCAGCAGCCCTATGACCTGGTTCTGGTGGAAGGCTCCTACGGGCCACAGCATCTGTTGGAGGCTGTGCCCATCTCGCTGGTTGTGTACGTCGAAACCCCACTGCTGCAGAGGTTGATCAAGCGCCTCTGGCGTGATGTTCGCGACAGGCAGAGGCCGGCTTCCTATGTGATTCGCCAGATGCTGCGCGAAATGCTCCCGGGTGAGCGTCGCTTCATTCACCCTTTGAAGCGTCGCGCAGATCTTGTTGTTCGGGGCTACAACTTCGATCTGGAGCCGATTCTCAGCAGAATTGGATAGCTGCTTAAGCCTTGATCAGTCTCAGTGGCTTGATTCTGCGTAGGCCTGTGCATCTGGAGGCTGATTGGCTGGTGGTTTGCCCTGGCTGATTCCATCAGCAAGTCTGCTTTTTAGGGCGAGACATCTTCTTTTTAGGGCGAGACAGCAGGCGCGAGATTTTCGCCATCCATCGACCCGGTGCCGCTTGTTGCGTCGAAACAACCGCTGCTCTTTGCTTGGCTGACGCAGGGTTTGGGCCTGAAGGTTCTGATAGCGCCCAGCGGAAATCCATCAAGGATCGTGGCTTGCCGGCCGGGGACTGAGCCAGCACCTGCTGGCGAAGCTGACGTTGATTGCGCAACAACCTCAAAGGCACCTTCTTGCACCATGGCTCAAGCAGGTCCTGTTCCGCCAGCAGGGGCCTCTCGTTCATCACAGGCGTCAGACAGTGCCCGCCCAGGGGCGACAGGTTCAGACCTTGTTTCCTTCGTCGTCCCAGTACTCGATTCTGTTCACGCCAAGATCGTCTTGTTTGAGTTTGGCGGCGATCTCCTTGGCCCTCGCCCTCAGATACAGCTCATCGGTCACCAGGCTTTGGTAAACGATCTCCTCCAGGGTTTCTGCGGGAGCTTCTGAGACGATCTGCTTCACGTCGTCCTTGCTCAGCTTCACGTCAGTTCGAATGCTGACGATCTGCTCGAAGTTGAACTCGATTTCGTTGATGACCGATTCCATGGGCTCCCTGACAGGCAAAAAGAAACCCCCGCCAAAGGCAGGGGTTCTAAAACATCTCGCAGGAGTGTGTCCTTGTTTCCACCCTGTGAGACGTTATTCCTCACACAATTCCAATATGCCAATCCGATGCGTGCGCTGGGATTGCTGATGGACAGCCTCGCAGTTGGCCCCAGCCACCTGTCTCAAAGTTCAACCGCGTCGCCCCAGGCCGGAGATGTAAGGCGCTTCCAGCCCTGGGTCTGCAAGGACGCCCAGAGTTGTTCTGCTTCGGCCTTTCGCAGGTGTCGGCGTTCCTTCAGCAGCGGAGGGCCGTCAGGTAGGCGCCGGCCTCTGTCGATGAAGACCTTCGGTTCATGGATCCATCCTTTCTGATCGCGATGGAATCGCCAGATCCAGCGGTCGTCGCTGTCAATTAGCCAGCCCTCTCCCATGACCATGCTGCAAGTACATCAGTACTAGCAATGGTGGGTTTGGCTGGTCAAGTGGTCTTCTGGTTCAGGCCCAGGCCAAAAAAAAGGAGCAGGCCCCTCAGCCCACCCCCTCCGTGACGCATGGAAAGCACCACTGCTTTCGTGATGCACTTTCCAAGACGATGGCGCTTTGGTGGGTATCGATCCGCACGCTTTTAGGCATTACTGCTTAGTAAGAACTGTTCTCATTCGCGGGATGATTCCGTAGGCGCGAGCATCACTGCCAACGCTTCGGGGAGTTGAACGAGCGCAGGTTCCCTCGCCTGCGCCTCCCCCAAGCATTCATGGGAGCAGGGTGCGGATCCGGCTGCCTTGGCGCCGATGGGCTGATCCAGCTACCAACCCTTCAGGATCTTCCGCGTCATGGCCTCCTTCAACATCAGCATCGAGGGTGGTGCCAGCTTTTCGTGCCCTGATGACACGTACATCCTCGATGCAGCCGAGGAGGCTGGCGTGGATCTGCCCTATTCCTGCCGGGCCGGCGCCTGTTCCACCTGCGCCGGCCGTTTGGTGAGTGGCTCAGTGGATCAGATCGATCAGAGCTTTCTCGATGATGATCAGATCGGCCAGGGGTTTGCCCTCCTTTGTGTGAGCTACCCCACCGCTGATTGCGTGATTAAGGCCAACGCTGAAGAGCTGCTGTCTTGATCAGGGCTTGCGTGTGATCACAGGGCGGCGCCGTTTCGGATAGAGCTCACGGCACATGGGGCAGACGGTTCCGTCGCAGCCCCGTGCTGTGCAGAACTCACGGCCCCAGAAAATGATCTGCAGGTGCAGTCGGTTCCAGTGCTCCTTGGGGAACAGGCGCTTGAGGTCCTGTTCCGTGCGCGCCACACTGCTGCCGTCGCTCAATCCCCAGCGCTGGGCCAGCCGGTGGATGTGGGTGTCGACGGGGAAGGCAGGCACGCCGAAGGCCTGGGCCATCACCACGCTGGCTGTCTTGTGGCCCACGCCGGGTAAGGCTTCGAGTTCCTCAAAGCTCTGCGGAACGTCGCCGTCGTAGGACGTCACCAGAATCTGGGCAAGGCGGCGCACGTTTCTGGCCTTGGTTTTGGCCAGCCCGAGTTGCCGGATGAACGCCAGGATCTGCTCCTCCTCGAGTTCTGCCATGGCGGCGGGTGTTGGCCCAGCGGCAAACAGCGCCGGCGTCACCTCATTCACCTTCTTGTCTGTGCACTGGGCACTCAGCAGAACAGCGATCAGCAGGGTGAACGGATCACTGTGATCAAGGGGGATCGGTGTTTCCGGGTATTGCTCGTGGAGGCGCTGCAGAATCACCTCCACCCGCTCAGACCTGCGCACGGGTGTTCAGTGGGTGAGGTGATCTTGGTGCTTCGGTGATTGCATCGCTTCGTTGCAGCCTTTCCCTGCCATTGCCGAGATTGTTTTAGTACCAACTGATGCGATTCTCGATCAGGCCGCGTCGGCACGCATTGCCCCTTTTGAACTGGAACCGTTCGGCAGGAGTGCTGCTGGTTGTGGTGGCCGTGATGCTGGCCTCCTGCCGCAGCCGAGATCAGGACGTCAGCACGGATTCACGCCCCCAGGTGCTCACCACCTTCACGGTTTTGGCCGATCTGGCCCGCAACGTGGCGGGTGATCGGTTGCAGGTGGCTTCGATCGTCAAGCCCGGTGCAGAGATCCACGGCTACCAACCAACCCCCAGTGACATCGAACGCGCCAGCAAGGCGAATCTGATTGTTGAGAACGGGTTGGGGTTGGAGTTGTGGGCCCAGCGTTTCACGGCTGCAGCGGGGGATGTGCCCACCATCACTCTTTCGGAAGGGATGGAGCCTCTGCTGATCACGGAGGACGCCTATTCCGGCAAGCCCAATCCCCATGCCTGGATGTCCCCCCAGCGCACGATGGGGTACGTGGACCATCTGGAGCGGGCCTTCAGCCAACTCGATCCAGCCGGGGGGGAGGACTTTGCCGCTAACGCGTCGGCCTACAAAGCCAAGCTCCAGGCCCTCGATCAGGAGCTGCGCACGGCGATTGCCGCGCTGCCGGCCCAGCAACGGCTGCTGGTGAGTTGCGAGGGAGCCTTCACTTATCTGGCAGCGGATTACGGACTTGAGGAGGCCTATCTCTGGCCGGTGAATGCCGAAAGCGAGATCACACCCAAACGCATGGCACGGTTGATCGACACGGTGCGAGAGCGCGAGGTGCCAGCCGTTTTCTGTGAAAGCACCGTGAGCGATAAAGCCCAACGGGAGGTGGCAGCGGCGGCAGGGGCGCGATTCGGTGGAACCTTTTACGTGGATTCCCTCTCGCCTCCGGATGGGCCTGCCCCCACCCTGTTGGAATTGCAGCGGCACAATGTGGGTCTGATCCGCAAGGGCCTGGACCTGTCCGAGAGCAACCGCTGATGCGCATTCAGGCCGACCAGCTCTGTGTGGACTACAACGGCACCGTTGCCCTGTACGACGCCAGCCTGCACCTGCCAGCCGGTTGCATCTGCGGTTTGGTGGGCATGAACGGTGCCGGTAAATCGACGTTCTTCAAGGCTCTCACTGGGTTTGTTCGCCCTTCGCGCGGCAGAATCCGCATCAACGGCAGCAGCGTTGCCGAAGCCCAGCGGCATCAAGCGGTGGCCTATGTGCCGCAGAGCGAAGGGGTGGATGCCCAGTTCCCCGTGTCGGTGTGGGATGTGGTGATGATGGGCCGCTACGGCGCGATGAATGCGTTGCGGATTCCCCGCAGCTCCGATCGTGTGGCTGTGCGGGACGCCTTGACGCGGGTTGATCTGCTGGAGCTGGCCGATCGTCCCCTTGGCACCCTCTCCGGTGGTCAGCGCAAGCGCACGTTCCTGGCTCGAGCCATCGCCCAGCGCGCTGACGTGCTGCTGCTGGATGAGCCCTTCAATGGGGTTGATGTGCGCACGGAGCAGCTGATGGCTCAGCTGTTTCTTCAGTTCCGCGACGAGGGCCGCACGATCCTGATCTCCACCCACGACCTGGGCCACGTTCGTGATTTTTGCGATCTGGTGGTTCTGATCAACAAGACCGTGCTGGCCTACGGGGAAACCTCAGAGGTGTTCACCCCCGAGAACCTCGCCATGACTTTCGGTGGCGTGCCGCCCGATCTGCTGACGGGCAACAGCTCCCCGGAGGAGACGTTCTAAATCAGAGCTCTCCCGCGTCCGTCGTCATGGTCCGAAAGGCGTCGGGCATCAGGGCAACGAGAGCCTGCTCCAGGTCTTGCATGAACACCTGCATCGCCTCGCGACGGTTGCTGCGGTACTGATTCAGGCGAGGCCGCACGGGCAAGGCTCGTCCGAGTTGCACCTCCACCCGTTGTGGGCCGAGGCTGGGCTGACCCTTCCAGGGCTTGTCTTCGATCCAGCCGATCGCTTCCTCCACCAGCAGCAACATTTCGGCAAAGCGGTCAAAGTCGGGTCGATCACTGATGTAATGGCCACTCACGCTGGTGAAATGCTCCACCAGTCGCATGCGAGTGAGTTGGAGGTCGGCTTCCCGTGCCTCCCAGTCCGCCAGGCTCCGCTCCAGTGGCGGAAGCTGATCAACACCCTCCCGGTAGATCCGATCCCAGGCGGCCTGCTCGATCCGGCGGCAGCGCTCCTGGAGATTGCCGACGGCACGCAGGCCGAAATGGGTCTCGGCTTTGGCCAGGCCATGCCGGCGGTAGGCATCAATCCGTTCGCTGAAGGTCTGAGCTGGATCGGGCTTCAGCCGTTCGAGCTGCTCAAGGGCTTTGAGCAGATTCATGCCGATCTGGATCAGCCGGTCGCGGCTGCTGGTCTCGGGATTGTCCGGGCCGGCGTCGGGGGAGGAGATGCCGAGATGGCGTTCGAGGCAAGCCAACCGCGCTTCGAGGGCGATCCAGTTGGGGTGCCTCCAGCTGTAGTGAATGCCGATGGGCAACACAACCAGTGGCCGCTCGTCGTTGGCTTTCTCCAGATCCTCAGCGGCCCAGAACGCCAGCTGGGCCACCCCCGGCTCCAAGGGCGCCATCTCGCCGGGGAGGTTGTTGGTGGCTCCTTCCGGTGCCACCACCAGCGGGTAGCGCCCCTGGGCCAGAGCCCCGCGGGCCTGGGCCAGCGCTTGGCGATCCAAGCGGTCGCGGGGGATTGCGATGCCGCCACTGCGTGCAACAGCCAGCCGATCACCGGGCCAGCCCAGATCGGAATGCCGCGGTCGTAGAGAAACCGCAGCTGGATGGGTCGTGGCAGCTGCAGCTTGAGTCGCCGTGCGGCCCGGGGAATGCCGTTCCAGAACAGATCCGCCATCACCACAGGATCACGGGTGCTGGGGTGCCGAAAGGCGATCAGCAGATTGCAGCCCCCCGACTGCTGGGCTGCAAAGGCCTTGGTCAGGGCTTCTGCCGCATCACGATGGCTCAGCTCAAGGCCCTGACTGCGGAAGAGCAGCGGAAGCAGACGGCTGACCACGGCTTGAACCATCCGGCTGGGACGGGTGGGCAGCCGGCGCAGTGCGGGACGAGCGTTCTGGGTGGAGGCGCGGGGCATCGAACCGACTGCAGCGCGCCCATACTGATCCGATGGAGCTTTTGCTGGAACCCCTCAGTCACGCCTTCATGGTGAAGGCGTTGATGATCAGCGCCCTGGTTGGGGGTGTTTGCGGGCTGTTGTCCTGCTTCATGACCCTGAAGGGATGGGCGTTGATGGGTGATGCCGTCTCCCATGCGGTCCTCCCTGGCGTGGTGGTTGCCTATGCCCTGGGCCTTCCCTTCTCCCTGGGGGCGTTCGTCTTCGGTGTGGGCTCCGTTGCCGCCATCGGCTTTGTGAAGCAGAAGTCGAGGGTGAAGGAAGACACCGTCATCGGGCTTGTCTTCACCGGTTTCTTCGCTCTGGGGCTCGTGCTCGTCTCCAAGACGCGCAGCAACATCGATCTCACCCACATCCTCTTCGGCAATGTGCTGGGGATCTCAGCGGGGGATGTGCAGCAGACCCTGGTGATTTCGGTGCTGGTGCTGGTGCTGCTGCTGCTGTTCCGGCGGGACCTGATGCTCTTCTGCTTCGATCCCACCCATGCCCGATCGATCGGGATCAACACCGGACTCCTGCACTACATGCTGTTGGGACTCCTGTCCCTCGCCGCCGTTGCCGGTCTGCAGACCGTGGGAATCATCCTGGTGGTGTCGATGCTCGTTACCCCCGGTGCCACGGCCTATCTGCTCACCGATCGGTTCGACCGGATGACGCTGCTGGCCGTCACCAGCAGCGTGCTCTCCAGTGTGCTGGGGGTGTTCATCAGCTACTGGACCGACAGCTCCACAGCCGGTTGCATCGTGCTGGCGCAAACCGCGCAATTCGTGCTCGCCTTCCTTCTTGCACCTGGGCAGGGGGTGCTGCGGCGTCTCTGACCAGTTGATGAGTGGATCAGTGGATCAGCGCTCGTCGTCGTCCCAGTCGTAGGTGTCGTTGAAGCGCTGAACGCCGGCTTCTCGAAAGTGAAAGTCCCTGGCGGAACGACCCTGATCAGATGCCGTTTGCTTGGAACCGTCCTGGTCCCACGGCTCGCGGTAATCAAGATCGTCTCGCATGTTCTGGAACGGCTCAGGAGGCTTCGCTGTCATCCCACTTGGCTTTGCCATCCAGCAGTTCGATCAGCTCCTGGAGCTTGCCCATGGTGACGCGCACATCGGCACCATCGGGCAGAACACCATCGGCCACCACGTTGTAGTGGTCACGGCACTGGTTGCGCAGCTCCTGCAGGCGCTTCTTGGTGATGGTCTTTTTCTGTTCTGCCGTTGCCATGGCGATTGCTTGGTCTGGCCCTCATCCCTAGCAGAGCAGGGTGCTGCCTACCGATCTACCCCGGAAGAACCTGGCGAAAGCCCTGGGCTTCCACCACGTTGAGCGGGGTGTTGAACAGTTCACTCAGTTCGGCGGGCCGCAACATCTCCCGTGGGCTTCCATCCCCAACAAGACGTCCCTCTGCCAGAAACAGCACCCGTTCCATCTCCGGAACGATCGTGTCCACCCGATGGGTGACCTGCACCACGGTGGTTCCCGCTTGGATCAAGCGCCGCAGGATCGCCAGCAACTGATGGCAGGCCTGGAGGTCGAGGGCACGGCTCGGCTCATCCAGCACCAGCACCTCGGGTTGGTGAATCAGGGCGCGAGCGATCAACAGGCGGCGCCGCTGTCCGTCCGACAGCTCTCCGCAGCAGCGTTCACGGATGCTGTGGAGGTGCAGTTGATCGAGCAGATCCCGCGCCTGCTCCCATTGCCGCGCGCTGGGCTTCTGATCCCGGCCCAGCCGGGTGGCCCCAAAAAAATTGCTCACCACCGCCTCTTCAACAGCTGTTTTGGGATGAAGCCGCTGTTCCATGTCGCTCGACACCACCCCAAGGCGGCTGCGCAGCGCCCAGAGGTTCACCGTCTCGCTGCCAAACAACCGCAGATGAGCGTCGGGGCGAACGATGGGATACAGGCTGCGGTCGATCAGTTTCACCAGGCTGCTTTTGCCTGCGCCATTGGGCCCCAACACCGTTGTGGACTGCCGCAGTTTCAGTTGCAGGTTGAGCTTGTGCAGCACCGGCCGATCGCCCAGCCATGCCTCCACATTGCGGAGATCCAGCCAGGTTTCAGTGTTCATGGCCCTCCTTCAGCAACCGATCGATCACGATCGACAGGCGCGGAGCGACAGGCCGGAGCTCCTGCTGCCGCTCACTCCAGATGGCGTCACGCACCAGATCACTGAGGGGGACCAGCTTCATCTCCTGGCCCTCCTTCAACTGCAGTTGGCTCACGGGCACGCTGAGCGTTCCGCGGAACACGTGGGCCACCCGGTTGCCGCTGTCATCGCTGAACCATGGTTCGAGCGGCACGCTGGGTGACCAATCGATCTCTTCCTGCAATTCGCGGTGCACGGCTTCGCTGGCTGTTTCTCCCGGATCGAGATGGCCGCCAAACAACCCCCAGTGGCCCGGATAAATGATCGAGTCGATGTCGTCGCGCAGTTGGAGCAGCCATCGGCCTTCCCGCTCGAGCATGGCCAGGGCGACGGCGGGCTTCATTACGCCTCCGGTGTCTTGCGGGACCACTGGGCCAGTCCACCGCCCCGCCCCCGCGCTGTGAGTGTTCCCTGCTGCTCGTTCAGTTCAATCAGGGCAAAGAAGGGCAAGCGTTGGGGTTCCGGTGACGGCAGGCTTCGCTGCAGCAGCACCTGATCGGACCAGCTCAGCTCCAACGACGTGAAGCTGAACATCAGCAGTGGTCTGGAACCCTTCAGCTGGGCCTGGCCGCTGAACCGCAACCGGAAACCGGCTAGGCAGACCTGATTCACGATGCTCAGGCCCTGGTCGCCGTGGCTCAAGGTCAGGCTGGCCTGCAGCCAACGCAGCAGCGTTGCGGTGCCGGGCGCCGGTGGATCCCCGCTGCGCGTCCAGGTCTGCTGCAACATCCAGCAGCCCGGCAGCTGCTCGATCTGAATGCCGCTGCCCTCACGGCGGCTCTGGTCTTCCCTCGCCAGAAGAGCTGCGGCAGGAGAACCAGGCAAGGCTGAGATCATGGTGCTCTGCAACACCCCCATCTTTTCGGAGTCGGCCCATGCAGCGCGACAAGCGCCGGACACCTCCCATAACGGACCTGCTTCTACGGGGACTGCGCATCGGGGCCAGCACCGTTGCCCTGGTGGAACTGCTGCGCAGTGATTGGATCGGAGGGGGGCTCGCCAGCTTGGCCTGGCTGGTCTTCGTTCAGGTGGAGCGTCGCCGGGCGCCGCTCAAGCCTCCGTCCTGAGGATCGAATCGATGCAGTTCGGGTGCTGTCGGATATAGGCGTTGAACTCCATGGCCAGCAGGCGGGCCTCAAAGGCATCGGTGGCGTAGAAGCAGGATTCCAGCTTTTCTCCGTTGGATGTCTTGTGTCGGACGGTGTAGGCAGCCCGTCCCTGAGCAATGCTGGCCATGGACTGATGAAGCAGTGGTTTCAAGCTGGCACTCCTGCCCTGAGGAATTCCATAACCATTCATTCATGTTTGCGTTTCAACGCTTCGTAAAGCTGTTTGAAGCGACCGACAGTCCGTCTCACCTCTCTGCCCGCATCCCGCTGCCCATGGCCTCCCCTGCTCTGGCCTTCAACGTTGCTCTCGCGTCATTCCTATCCCTCATCGCAGGGCCAGTTCAGGCGGAATGGCAGCCGATGCAGGAGCCGGCGGTTTGGCAATCCCGTCGCGGCGATCTGCTGCCGGGCGACGGCTGGATCTTCATGGAAGCCCTCGACACCCCCGCGATCAAGGCGGCTGAATACATCCGGGCCCCCCAGATCGTGGACGGTTCCGTTGAGGTGGAAGCAGGCCTGCTGATTCAGCGCGCTGGCCAGTACCGGTGGACCCAACGGGTTCTGCCGATGCGTGCCAACTGTGCCAAAGGTCAGCTGGAGCAACGCCAGGCCGATGGTGCCTGGACCGTCTACCCCGGTCGCGATGGAACCGTGGTTAAGGTCCGCTGGATCTGCGCATTGCAATGAGTCGGCCTGCTTTTCGTTACGAGGAACCGGAACGCTTCGGCGAGTCGCTCACCACAGCACGCCCCTGGAACCGGTCTGCCCTGACCGATGTGGAGCGGCTCAATGGCCGGGTGGCCATGCTCGGTTTCTTGGCTGCTGTGGTGCTTGAAAAGGCCACGGGCTTGGGAATCGCCGGTCAGCTTGGTGCAGCTCTGCGCTGGTACCTGCAGCTGGGTTGATTGATGACGGTTGTTCCTGTTCTGAAGGACTCCCAACGCTTCAAGTTGGATGCCACCGACGACGCGATCTTCTACAGCGAGCCGCGTTTCGTTCACCATCTGGATACGGGTTTTCGTGCTCGGCTGACCGCCCTCTACCGCGAGCGCATTCCTCCCTGTGCCCAGGTGCTGGATCTGATGAGCAGTTGGGTGAGCCACCTGCCTGACGACGTCAGTTACGACAACGTCATCGGCCATGGCCTCAATGCTGAGGAGCTAAGTGCCAACCCCCGATTGGATCGGCACTGGGTTCAGAACCTCAACCGCGACCAAACCCTTCCGGTTGAGGATGCATCGATCGATGCCACCTTGATCGTGGCCGGTTGGCAATACCTGCAACACCCCGAGCCGATCGCCGCTGAGCTGTGGCGGATCACCCGCCCCCGGGGCCAGGTGATTGTGGCGTTTTCCAATCGAATGTTCTTCACCAAGGCTCCCCAGGTCTGGACCGACGGTGATGAAGGTGATCACCTGCGTTATGTCGCTGAGGTGTTGATGGCCCAGGGCTGGCCCCAGCCGGAGATCGTTGCCGAAGACACTCGCGCCGAGGGTGTGATGGGCTTGTTCGGCGGTAAGGGAGATCCTTTCTTCGCCGTTGTGGCCGAGAAACCTCTCTATTGATTCCTCGACTTTCCTTTGCCTTGCAGGGATGGACGTTGTTCTGAATTGCGGCAGCGTGAGGCGAGAACCAGGATCTCCATGAGCTTCACCCTTCCGGGTCTTCTCCCCTGGCGCTTCAGGATCGTGTTGATCGGTCAGCAGGTGGTTCTTGAGGCTTCGTCTGAGGATCAGCAGCTGAGCACGGTTCTTGAACCTGGTGGAAGCCGCATTCGGCGTGGCTACGACCTGATCAAGGCTCCGCAATGTGCGTTGATCCGGTGAGCAGCACGTCTCGCCTCACCCAGCCCGTCGTCATCTTCGGTGGCTTTCTGAATAACGGGAGTCACCAGTAATAACAAGCCCTTTGGGCTTGATCCTGCAGAGTTGGGCCTAGTTTGGGCCTAGAACCTCTGTGCTGTTGCGCGGCAGGAATCTGCGTGTATCTTCAGCTCAGGTACCCCTCGGGGGACCTCTACCGGAAGCACCTGACAGCACCCCGGTTAGTAAAAGGCCAAGGCCTTCCACCAGGGAGTGATCCCTGAGTCCGCCCAGCAGAGGTTTAGCGGCGCAGCAATGCGGGATGCACAACGATTTGAAGTCAGGACAACCCAGCGAGCCCACCCTTAGCTGCCCGGTTGTGGATCAGAACAAAGATCCCAACAGCTAATGGCTACATCACCTCGCGTCCGCGCGCTTGCCGTGCCGGAATACCTGCGTCCCCGTATTGAGGCGGCGCACAAGCGCATCGCGGAAGAACATCCCCGTGCGCTGAGCCCTCAAGCGGTGCTCAACGCCTTGATCATCTGTGGCTTAGAAGCCATCGAGTTTCAACACCTCGCCAACGGCAACGGGGCCACGGCCACTGCCCTGCAGACCATGGCCGCCCTGTGGGCGAAGCGTTCCGATCAGAAAAAGGCTCTGGCTTTTGTGCACTGGGTCACCAATGAGGCAACCCCCAAGGACTCGGTGAGCCACAAGCTGGCCGATGCGATCGAGATGTTCGACCCGGACTTGCTCCAGTTCCTGAACGTTGAGGACTCGGCGGAACCTGACCCTGCGATTCTCGAGGCGTTTCGTGCGGCATACCGCGGTGAGGCGAAGCCCGATGTCGTTGAACGCGTCTACGACGACAGCGTTCAGGGACCTCTGACGGCCAGCGAGCAGGGGCGCGACTGAAATGATGGAGGTCGAGCTTCGGCTTGAGCTCTTGCATGCGGAGGTGAGGGAACTCACCTCTGTTATTCAGCAGCTCGTAGCTACCACTCCCCAGCGCACGAAGACGTGGCTGGAACCCCGTGAGATCGCCCCAATGCTGGGCATCTCAGTCCGCACCCTCGCGGTATGGCGGACGAATGGACGCTTCCGTCCGATCTCAATCCGCAAGCAAGGCTCCGGGTATCAGTTCCACGCCGACTGGGCGTTGGCTGATGCCCAGGAGGTCTCCCGTTGACGGAGACGTTCCTGCCGCCGCTGGGCAGCCGCAACACCGTGCCCGCTGAGGACTGCGAAAGCGCAGCTCGGTGGGAAGCGTTGCGGGCCCACTACTACCGCCAGGTAGAGGTCCATCCCGAGTTCGCCGACTACTGCCTGGCGCTGGCTGCGTATTACGCCCAGCGGGATGCAGATCGGCCCACGGCCTGAACAAGGAAAAACCCGGCTGAAGGGAAGCCGGGTAGCCCACTAAAGCCGCCCTAATTATGCCTAAGAATCAAGTCCAGGAGGGCGTTTTGCCCCTCGTTGAATACGAGCAGGTGGAGCGCTACCTCGAGCTCATAGGTCGCCAAGACGACCTCAACGACATCGTTGTGGCGGTGTTTCCACCCGAGCCGGACAAGCCCTGCATCCACATTCCGGTGAACCCCTGCATCCCGTCCCACTGGGGGGCGGTGGAGCGTGAGTTGGCCCGGCACAAAAAGCACAGCCTCGGCATCGTCGTGAACCCGGCGAAGCCCAAGCCGGATGACTGGGGAGACAATCCGGACCACTACAACCGCCAGGGCAGTCTGCGGAAGTGGGGGGCATCCAACGACCACATCTCCCACGCCCAGTTGATCTGGGTGGAGGGTGATGGGCGCTTGCCTCCCGATGAGCAGGTCCGCCAGATCCGAGACGCGGGGTTGCCGGTGCCCTCGTTCACCAACTGGAGCGGCGGAAAGAGCTGCCACGCGTATTGGAAGTTGGACCACCCCATTACCCCCGACAAGTTTCGGGAGATGCAGAAGCGGCTGATCCAGCTGCTGCTGCGGGTGGCACCCGACCTCAAGGTGGACAAGTCAGTCCACAGCCCCTGCCAGGTCATGCGACTGCCGGGCGGCTTGCACCCAGAACGCAAGGAGCGGACGACGATTCGGAGTATCTCCGGTCACGTCTACAAGCTCGCTGCGTTGGAGGCAGTGCTGCCCCCGGAGGAGGCACCATCGGCGCCGCTACCACGACCTGAAGAATCCCACCGCAGTGAACCGCGGAAGGGTTGGCTGCAGCGTGAGCTTGGGCCGAATGACCTGGGTTGGTTCAATTCGCGCACCCGTGATGAGCAGCACCGCCTGGCGGTGGAGATGCTCAACTTCCTCCCCCGACGTGAGCAGAAGGGGAACGGAGAGCGCAACACCTGCATCAAGTGCCTGGCTGGTCTGGTTAACCAGTTCGGCCATGACGAGGCCATGGTCATCTGCGAGAAGAGCAGCTGGCGCTCCGAGCATTGGCAGCCGGAGGTGGAGATCCCGACGATCTACAACCCCAGCAACACCTTCGGCAGCGTCATATGGGAGGCCCGGCAGGGGGGCTGGCAGTTTCCGCTTGAGGCGCCGGTAGCGCCGAAGCAACCTGAACCAACCACCCCTGCGAAGGCCGTGACCCTCGAGGGGTTGTTCCCCACTCGCATCGCAGAACGACTGCGGCGGGTGACCAAATACCTCCCCTATGACGACCCGCTGATCGCGGTGACGTATCTGGCGGCCATCGCTGGTGTGCAACGGCTGGGGGCCGGGGTGGTCTGCAATCCCCTGAGTGACTTCACGGTTCCGCTGAACCTCTTCGTGGCTGCTGTCGGCAAAACAGGCACCAAGAAGACGCCACTGAAGAAGACCCTCGTCTCCGGTCCCCTTGGGGAGATCCACTCCGACATGCGGGAGGAGTTCCTCCTCGAATGGCGCGAGTGGAAGGCGGGGGGAATGGACGGTCCAACTCCTCAGGAAGCCCTTCTGTGGGTGAAGGATGCAACCGGTGCTGCCCTGGAGCAGCAACTGGTCATCCAAGAGAAGAAGCAGCTGGGGCTGCTGTTGCTGCGGGATGAGCTGGCCGGTGTCTTCTACGGGATGGACAACCCCGAGCAGTCCGGCAATGAGGAGCAGGCGCTGCTCGAGATCTATGACGGTGATGGCATCGCATCGCTGCGGGTCAGCACCAGCAACAGGGTCTGCACTCGGACCCAGCTGAGCATCTTCGGGAACATCCAGCCGGAGGTCCTGGAGGAATTACAGCAGGGCCGCGACCACAACGGCAAATGGGCGCGCTTCCTCTTCGCTCCACTACCTGGGACGCCGGTAAGGCTCCCCACGTCGTGGGATCAGGAGGAGATGAACGCCTTTAACGATGCCAAGCGTTTGCTCCGGTGGGTGTCACGAGATGTGCGGAAGTTGCCCGCGCTCAACTATTGGATGACAGCCGAGGCGATGGCTCACTTCGCTGACTACGAGTTCTCCAAACAGGAGCAGGCTCAGGTCGCGAAGCTGCCGTCACAGGCGGCCATCCTCAACAAGTCGGCGGGCAAGGTTGCCCGTGTTGCTGGTTTGCTCCATGTCCTGGAGCTGGCTGACGTTGGCTACAAGCCAGGAGCCAAGGAGGGCATCTGGCGCAACAAGGCCGAAACCGAGATCTCCATCACAAGGCTGCTGGCGGCCATCGAGCTGGTCGAACACCTCGACCGCTGGGCGCTCACATTCCAAGCCGTTACCAACGCCTCGGATGAGGAGCGGTACATGCTCAGGCTGCAGGAGCTGGCCCTGAAGTCCAAGGGTCCAGTGCCGATGAGTGAATTGCAGCGTGGCCTCAGCAGCAAGGAGCGGAAGCGGTTGAAGGGTGACTCCATCCGCAAGGTGCTCCAAGCGTTAGCCGAGGAGGGCTATGGGGAGATTTCAGAGGGTCCGAGGGGCGGGCTGCAGTACAAGGCAAACCCCGATGCCTCCAAGTTGGAGGAAGGTTGGACCGGGTGAAGTCCACCCCCAGAACTGCCGGGCCCCAACCACTTCAGAGGAAGGGTGGATAAGGAGGAGTACCCCCCTCTCTTTTCTTCCTACCTCTGTGGTGAGGGGCCCAGCTGTGGAGGTATGCCACCCCCCGCCAACACTCCAACTCATCCCCCACCTCCATTCCGCCCCAACGGTTGTTGGGTTGGACTGAAGGCCGGAAAGGTTGGAAAATCGGTCCTCTTAAAAAGCCGATTCACCCCAGGAAAATGGGTGTGAAGGCGTGATGGTTAGCCATGAATCACCTGATAGCGCTGCAGCAACTCCAGGCCCGGCTGGACCGTGTTGCTCCTGCAGTGGTGCCGCCCACGATGCGGTGTTTCACCATTCACGACGGCGAGGACGATCAGTTGCCTGATGACCTTGGCCGTTGGGATCTGGTTGTCCGCATTGAGGGGCCGCGGCCCTTTCATAACGATGCGGCCATTCAGAGGTTCTGAGTCGGCCCTTAATAGGGCCGGTTAGCCAAAGGCTTCGACCACGGCGACCTTGTGTTCTTCGCTGACGGCCAAATAACGCTCCAATGCCGCCAGCGACGTATGGCCGCTGATGCTCTGGAGATGTCGCAGGCTGATGCCCTTGTCATTGGCCGCCGTTAAGCAGCTCCGCCGGAACGAGTGGGTGCTGACCCCTGAGAGGCCCAGCTGTTCACACGTTGCCCGCAGCTGTTTATCGAACGCTTGTCGGCTCATTGGTCTGCCAACCAGTCCACCCGGGACGATGAAGTCCGTGGGTCTTGGGTTGGTCTCAGCCTTCCACCGTTTGAGTACATCAAGGAGCTGAGGAGCCATTGGCACCTCCCTCGATGTTTTCGTTTTGGTGGTGGCTGCAGTGAAGAGGATGTGTGTATCAGAAATTTCTGCCCACCTGAGCATCCGAGCCTCGCTGACCCTCGCAGCTGTGAACCGGAGGATTGTGGCGAGGACTCGATGAGGCCCAGCAGGCAGCGCATCGATCAAGTTGTCCAGGTGCTGAGGACTCAAGACCGACGCCTGGCCGAAGCGGTTTTGCTTCATTGATCAGGAGTGGTGCAAGTGAGCAGAGCAACGTCTGCAGAACAGGTCTGAATCGGTTGCTCTTCCTTACAGAAAAGCACCTGGCGCTCGCTTTCGGGTGGTTTTTATTGCAATCAAGAGCACAAGATCTCTAATTGCCAATCATGCGATCTAATGCGATTACTGATATCACTGATGTGAATATTTTTCTATTGTTTTATTGTGATTATTGATATCACTATCTGTAATCTGTGGGGGTGGGATTGCGATTTCTGCTTATCTAATTGTCGCGCGGGAACTTGTCACAAATAATATGCCAGCGATTGAGGTTATTTGTCAACATCTGGCGTAGAATTGCGGTGTTGCACAGCTTTTGATGGATTCCGATTGGAACCTATCTAAAGAAGATTGGGCGCTGCTGAGTAGGTGCAACAAATGCGCCGCAATGCTGTTCCCCCAGAGCCAGCAGATGGCCGATCGGTGGGCTGAGGGTGCCTTCCACCGCTCCAAGGATGAGGGGGTGTCCCCCGAGTGCTTGAGAGACCGAAGAGCCCCCGGCATTACGCAGTTGATCGCCAACCGCAGGCCAAATCCAACCCTTCGTCAGATGTATCGCCTCCCATGACCAACCAAGCCCAGCGGTTCATTGAGCTCCACTCCCGGGCGTTCCCTGGAGTGCCGATTCCGCCCCTGCCTCGTCATCCCGGTGAGCTGGGATTGAGCGTTCAGTTGGCTCTGCGGGATGCAGATGCTGGCTGGTGGCAGAACCAGTTCGGTGGACGAGATGACAACGGTGAAGCGGCCCGGCTGCCTGCAGATGTTGAGCAGCGGATGCTGGCTGGCACCCCTTATCCCGAGGACGAGGGTGCTCTGCGGGCAGCAAACATGGACTACTACGCCAACGCTGCAGGAGCGCAGCGGGAGCAGGTGCTAGACCGCGCCCGGCAGGCAACCCGTGCTCGTGAACAGGAGCTGTACGCCGCCGAGCGTGCTCGAGCGCAAGCGTGGAATGAAGCATCACTGCTGCAGCGGATGGCGATGTCTCCGGTGTCTGCAGAGCAGGCTGCGGCTGCAAGGGCTCAGTGGGGCATCAGCGGATGACGGCCTTAGCTCGCCACACCGGCAGACCAACCCGGGAGGAGTCCGGTGAGATCCCACCCAAGGTGAGGGCTGCCCTAACCCTCAGGGCTGCAGGCCATAGCTGGAAGCAGTGCTCCGACATGACCGGGGCCAGCTACCGCAACCTCCTGAAGTGGAAGGATCTGCCGATAGCTGAGGCCTACGTCGAGGAGAAGGTGAAGGAGGCCCTGGCGGGCACCTACAACAAGCTCATCAGCGCGGGCCCAGCTGTTGCGGATCGACTGCTGTCGATCGCGTTGAATCCAGAGACGAAGTCCTATGCCGCGGTGAGCGCCTGCGAGGCGGTGATCCGCAGCATCGAGCGAGGGGTGCTGGACCGGGAGATGCGGGAACACATCACCAAGCTCCGTGAGCAGATGGCCCTGCTGGAGCAAGGACGACCAATCGACGTTTAGCCCTTCGGTTTCCTCACATCGCAGTTCAAGTCGATCGTCCGATCTGGATCCCAAGGCAGCTCGATCCGTTTGACGAACTCGCCGTCGACCCACATGTATCCGAGGTCGACTTTCTTTGGTTTCTTTCTTTTCCTAGGTCGTTCCATGACCAAATCCTCCGCATACAACATAGATGCGTGAGCCGTAAACGTTCGATTTTCTAGGTGCCCGGTTGGGGGAGAAGGAGAGAAGTTATGTCTCCTCATACCGGAGGAACAATTCACCTTCGTAGCCCAAAGCTTGCATGCGCTCTATCCAAGCCTCTTCATCAGTAGGTGTGTATCCATCACGCTTCTCATAATTTTCATCTCCGTCTAGAGGCTGGAGGTTTCTCCAGTTAAAACAAACTGATTGTTGCTCTGGGACGGATAGATCAAATGATGCGCATGGGCGGACATGGTCTACATGCCAATCACCCATATTTTCCCAGCTCATCCACTCTTCGAATTGAGCTTCTATAAATTCGACAAAGGACTGCAAGTCGCAACCTACAAGCTTCATCGTAGTGCTGTCTTTAGTGGTTTTTTGATTCTTTAGGGCCTGATAAATACGAGATGCGAGGTTGCGTCTCAGCCTGAAGGCTGGGTCTGACTTCGTTCTTTTTCTTAAATAAGCAGCGTGTTCAGTCATAAGCCGATCTCTGTGTTCGGCATAGAAAGACCTAAACGAATTTCTGAGGCTGGCTCTTCCTTTTTCTGTTTTCGCCCAAGCTGCTCTCTGGGCTTGTGCTTTGGCGCGAACCTCTGGGTCTGCCCAGCGTCGCTTTGAATACTCGCGAACTTTTGCCTTTCCTTCTGGTGTGGCCCTCCTGCGAGCTATTTCTAATCGTTTGCATTCCATGCAGCTTCCGTCGGACTGTCTCGGAACCTGATGCCCAGCAGGACAAGGCTCTGCACTGAAATATTGGGTGACCCCTATTTGGTTCGCTTCTGTTCTTGTGAGTGGTAGTTCAAACCATTCTTTTGGTACGGCACCTAGGAGTGCTTCTCTGCGCTTGATTGCATCTTCACGCCTTTTCTCTTCGGAGTTTTGGTTGGTGCTTATTGCTGTATCCGCCTTTTTCTGGTTTGCACAGTCGATACAAGAGCAAACTGTCTTCCTGCTTTTTCGAGATCCATGAAAAAGATGACTTCCTGGGATCTCGTATCTCATCTTTCCGCAACTGCATAAGCCATTCCAGTAAGCAGCTCCGCTCTTTTCTCTTTTATCCGAAATGGAAACGATTGTTATAGATGTTGTTCCATCTGAGTACACCTCACCAACTCGATTCTTGGGTTTCCCTGCCATCAGCTCGCCTCCGCCAGTCTTGCCATGGCAGCTCTTAGGTCAGTAGCTGTCATCCAGCGTTGATATCGCTGCTCGTGCATCTGCAGGGAGTGCCCCATGCTCTGGGCGCACAGGCTCTGGTTCACGTTGGCCTCGATGGACCGCACGGCCCAGCGGTGCCGCATGTCGTAGATGTCGAATCGATAGTCGTCTCCGAAGACCTCGGCGATGGTCTCCTTGTAGATCTGCGCCTGGCGGGCGCCGCGCCATGCAGCCACCCATCTCTCGCTGTCAGCGGAGTCGAACTGGTTGGGTTTGATCCACCTGGCTTCCTCGAGCGGCCCCGTGGGGATCTCCACCTCATGAAGAGCCCAGCGGTCGATCCATTCCTTCGGATACGCGAAGCAGGTTCTGAGGGCTGGGAGGCGCAGCTTTTCCTTGATTGAGAGGCAATCGGCGGTGCCGTCCTTATGCAGCTGAAGGCTGGGCACCTCGCCGGGTCTGCACCCGAATGTCGCCATCGCAGCGAGGCACCATCCCCACTTCGTGGGCCTGATGACATCGATGAGTTGCACCAGCTGCTCATCGGTCGGGAGCTCTCGCTCTTGGGGCTTGTAGTTGCCACGCAGTGAGCGGAGCTGTTCGCTGCCTTCCACCCCTGACTTCTTCAGCAGCCGCTCGAACTGCATGCAGGTCATCTGCCTGGTCCTGCTGTCCGGTTCCGTTGTCTCCAGCAGGGTGCGCTGCAGAAGACCAAGGCTCAGGACACCGTTTGCGGGCAACCGGTTGAGGATGTGCTGATAGCGCTGCCAGGTGAGCTCGGTGTTGGGCAGTCGCTTCCGGGTCTGCCAGTAGTCCTTTTCATATATGGCGATCGCTTCGGCAACGGTGATCGGCTTCTCAGGGACGACCTGGCCCGGCTGATGCTTGGCCCGCAGCACCACCGTGGTGGGATCGATCCCCTCGCTGATCGCTTGGTGCATCGCGGTGGCGATCTGCTCCGCTTCGATCAATCCGCCGGGCGTTGCAGGACAACCGAGGCCAGCCTTCCGCTGTTTCCTCACTCCAGCTGCATCGGTCCAGGTCCCTCTGACACCGATGGTCCCCCTGCCGGGCACGACATACAGCGTCAGCTTTGCCCCGCGATTGCGCAGGGCTTGGTTAGTAGTGGTGAGGTCCAGATCCAACCGGGCTGACTCTTGGTGGCTTATTTGGGGATTTGGCGAAAAATGGGCCTGATTTGGGCCTAATTTCTTGCCGGCATCATCCCGCATAATCCGGAAGGAGGCCACCACCTCATCCCTACCTAATCCCCAAGAACCGTTGTCAGAGCTGAAGAAATTAGATCCTAAAACGGTTTCGCTGAATCAGCCCGTCGTCATCTTTGGTGGCTTTCTGATCACGCAGGAGGCCTATCGCCCCCTCGCTGATTGGATTGATCAGGCCACCGGCGCTGCGGTGCACATCGTGCGTGCGTCCAAATTGGATTGGCTGGCCACCAGCTGGGGTTTCGGTTGGCGTCGCCTGCTTGATCGCGTTGATGCCGCTGTGTGTGAACTTCAAAGCCAGTCGCCTACAGGGCGCGTCACGTTGATTGGTCACAGCTCCGGCGGGGTGATGTTGCGGCCCTATCTGGCTGATCAGACCTTTCTGGGACGCCGTTTCAACGGTGCAGCCCGGTGCAATCGCCTGATCACGCTCGGCAGTCCCCATCAGGCCCTGCGTGCCACACCATTGCGGGCTCGCGTGGATCGTGAGTTTCCGGGTTGCCCTGAAGCCGATCGGGTGGACTATGTCGCGGTTGCCGGTCGGCTTGATCCGCTGGGAGCGAATGCATCCAATTTTTCGCGCCGCAGCGCTGCCCGCAGCTATCGCCAGATCATGGGCGACCCGGATCTGCAGGGGGACGGTCTGGTTCCTCTTCCATCAGCCCTGCTGCGGGATGCCCGTTCGATTGAGCTGGCTGATACGGCCCACGGCGGATTGTTCGGCCAAAGCTGGTACGGCTCCACCGATCGCATCGAGCGCTGGTGGTCGCAGCTTGGAGACTGAACCAGGCGATCAGGCATTGTGGCCTGCTTTGGCGATCAGCTTGTGCAGGAATCGAAAGGGTTTGGTGGTCAGGCCAGGTCGGCCAAACGCAAGTCCAGCAAGAAGCGCAAGCCAGGAACGTCAAACCATCGCAGGGATCAATGCCCGATGGGGCGCGACCCCGGCCTCGAGGCGATTCAGGCCAGACAGTGCCTCGGCCTGCCGCTTACTGGGCGGTTAACTGTTGCCCAGGTGAAGCGGGCACACAAGCTTCTGGCTGTTCAACACCATCCCGACAAAGGGGGCGACCCTGAGGTGATGACACGGTTCAACACCGCCCGCGATGTGCTGCTTGAGCCCGAGATGGAGATGCTTGCTGCCTGACGCCCTTGACGTGCGTCCAAGTGGGTCAGCTGCCGCTGCTGCGGCCCAGCACCAGCCAGGTGATCAGCATCAAGCCACTCAGGCTGACAACGGTGTAGATCCAATCCGCGTATGGCGTCCAGAACAGTCCCGCAACCGGGGCTGTCATCGGTCCCAGACCAGCAGGAGCACCACAAACAAGGCCCCGAACACGAGGAAGGGTGTGAGCAGCGTCAGCAGAGTCTGTGTTTCGATCGTTCTGGTTGCAGCAAGCGGATCATCCGGCGGTCTGTTTTGATCTGTCAAATCTCCATTATTCACTGAGATTGAGGCCAGAGCTCGCGGCCAATCAACCTTCAGCGGGATCGAGCAGTGGGATGAAAAACCGTCAGCGTCAAATTCTTGTTGCTTTTTCGGCCTCGATGGGGCTTGGCTTGCTCGGCGGGTTGGCGTTCAACGTCACGTCCCAACTGATCCGGCCCGGCAAGATTGACTTGGGCCCGGCATCGCCGGGAGCGCCTGGCCAATCTCCTGCGTTGCCCGAGCAGAACACAGGCTCATCCGATCCAGGCTGTGTTGTTCCTCCTGGAGGTGGTCCGCCTGTCACGACGAATTTCCAGCCCTGTTGATTGCATCGTGAGGACGGGTTTTATGGCCAGAGTTTCAAAAGAAAAGATAAAAAAGTGCTCTGGTGATACCCGGAATTGTTTCGTTTGTTCGCTCCGATACCGAAGTTGAAGGCCAGCTGAGGTGATTGTTTGCTTATCTTTCAGCCCATGCATGAACAGCGATCAGCGTCTCAGTTATCTGCACTTGATGAACAAAGCTGCTGAATCCGAAGACAGACAGAGCTATTTTTATTATCTCAAGCTGGCTGAACAAACCCTGCAACGCCAGGATCCCGAGGTGATCTGGAAGCCTGCAGGTTGATTCAGCGAATCATGTTGGCCTTGAAAAAACCGAATCCAAGGCCAAAGGATGATGATTGATCGCGATGCAGCGTCACTGAAACATCGAAATCGAGAAGATCGGATTGTTCGATGTCTTTACGCTTCAAGTTGTGAGCGTTCTCCGCTTCGAAGCCATTGATGATTTCATCGCGATTTCTTTCCAGGTAATCCACTACCTGCTTCAGCACATGGTCGCGCCAGGCCTCGCTGGCGTCTTTGCTGATTCGATCAGACATGGTGGATGACGCGGTGTCTAGAGATGGAACCCGTGCCCAACGTTGACGCGGGTGCCGTGGTGATGCGGGTGAACCGGAACCATCCAAGGCGTTGGTGTGACAATGACGCGCCGGGGCATCGGTGAAAACATTGGCCCGTACAGCGGGGAATAGCTGCGGTAGTGCCTTCGGTAGTGGGGGCGGTAGCTGTTTTCGATGGCCCTTCTGTAGCCATGCTTGTAGCCCCTGTTGTAGGCCTTCTTTTTTTTGTTTTTGCGGGAGTGGTGGTGATGGTGGTGATGAGCACTATGGGCTTCCGCGGCAGGACTCAGCCCGACACCGGTGATGACCACCACGAACGCAGCGATGCCAAGACGTTGAACAAGCGACATAAGGCGTCGATGGACTGAGGAAAACGTATTTCGGCTCTCCCTGGAAAACGTGTCAGCACCTCGGCCAGATGCGACTGGATGCGTCTTGAGGTCGTGATTCCCTATTCGGTGTCTGTGCGTTGTTCGAGCACGAAACGCAGGGCCCACAGTCCGGCGTAGGAGCCCGTCAGCACGAGGAGGATCAAGATCAGCACGACACATCCTCAACGTGGTGGTTTGTTGTAGCTGAGCCGTGTTGGTTCTGTGGTCAGATCTTCCAGTAGCCGTACCAATCAGGATGGGCTGGGCCATCGTCAACTTGGCCGTCGTCAACTTGGCCATCCGCGATCAGTTTCAAGTGCCACTGGCCATTGCCGTGAATCGGCAGCAGATCATCGAGCGCACTGTCCATTTCGACAGGGTGAAGATCGTCCTTGTGCACCTGCTCCTGTCCTTTCAGCCAACGCTGCCGTGCCAGCGCCTTGGCGGAGGCTGAAGAACGGGCCACGATCACCCCGAAGGCATGCTGTTCCGCCATCGAGGTGGGGTCATAGGCGCCAAGGTTGACGAACCACAGCTGCGGACCATCAACACTGGATGGATCCTGCGCTTGCTCAACAACCTCAACGCGATAGCCATCGACATGGACGATGCAGCGGTAGCTGTCGATGTGCAATCCACGGCGGAGGCCGATCCATTCCTGCCGCAGCGCCGGCAGCGTTGCGTCGATGGTCTCGCCCACGACCCAGCGCACATCGTGCTGCTCCACATGGCAGCCCTTGCAACGGCCCCCCAGCACCACCAGGAACAGCTTCTTGGCGCTGCTCATCGCTGGGCCGGTGATGACTCATCGGCATGGGCGACGACCGCACGGCAGTGGGCGATGAACTCCTCGCCGTTCCTCTCCCCTTTGGCTTGCTTGGTCTGCAGGCTGAGAATCTCAAAGGTCGCGGTGGTGCTGCTGCTCACCGGGGAGACGGTCGGACTGCGGCTTCCATCATGAAGGCGATTGTCCAGCGGCAGTCCGTCGTAGGGATCCGTGCCGTCACAACGAAGGAAGGCTGCATAGATGGCATCGATGGCCTCCCTCACCTGATAGGTGGCCCCTCGCTTCCTGGCGCGCTTGGTGATCGTCACCGCCATGCGGTTCAGCAGCCGCTTGTAGCTGTCGGGGTCGATGTCCAGCCAACTGGGGGGCGTGACCGACAACGGATTGCGTTCCATGCACCCCTTTGGTGGCTCCAGGTGTTCAGACTTTTTCGAGCCAGGCCAAGAACAACCGGCGGATTTTCTCTTCGTTGGTCACCCGTTCGCTCAGAGATGCCGTGACTGCGCCGGGGTGCTCGCGCTGCACGATCTGCTCAGCCTCGTAGGCATCCGCCGCTTCAACAGGCTTGAAGCCAGCGTCAACGGCCGCTGGAGCGCAAGAGAAGACGGGGTAACGGCTCATCGGGTTGCTGCAACCTCCAACCGATAGCAACGATTCTGCGATCGAGGGAATGGCTGCGGGGAGCTCACTCCCACATCTGTTGAGTTCATGCGTCTTTCTTAAGTCCTGAGCCTCATAGGGTGCTGATCCATACCTTTGGTGGTTCTTGCTGAGGAACCGTGGCTTTTGATTCTGGAGATAAAACGGATCGCTTCATTGCCGCAGCCAAGACACGGGCGGAAGCTGCATTGAACGAGCCTGCACCAAAACTGACGGCCTTGGAAAAGGGAATGTTGGAGTCGCTGCGACGGGGTGGAAGGCCCGTGCGTCATGGCTGAGCTCAGCGCATGAGCAGCCAAACGGCCAAAGCACCGCAACCAAACCCCTTGATGAACTGGGCCCAGGTGAGGCCGTAGGTATCGAGGGAAAGCGTTCTCATCATCAGATTCAGAACCTCTTTGTGTTTCCGAATCAAGGGTGAGCTGTTGGCCGTGTTCAGTTGCGGAATCTGTTTGAGCTTGATCTCCCCGAGCTTGGCCAACGTTGCTGGTCGCGTGTGCTGCTGGAGCATAAGGCGCGCCTGTTGGTCCGAAACGAACAAACCTTTCTTGGGTTGCTGTTCATCGGGTGACACGTTGCTAGGCAGTGGAAGCCCCTCCAATTGATTCATCTTGAAAAGAGTCGTCAGTCTGTCGAAGGGATTCCTGGTGAGTGCACTGCTGGTGTCCCCCGCTTTTGCCCAAAAGGTTTCGAAAGAAAACGTCCGTGCGCTGAACACCGCCAGGATGCAAGCTGAGTCCATCAACGGTGGACTCAACAACTACAGAGCTTCGAAATGCATGTACGCCACCGGTAAGGGAGGTGGCAATTGCTTGAAGAATGCAAGCGATGGCTACCTGTTCGTGTTTGATGGTGGCTCTCCAGGCTGGCAAGAGGCTGGTGGTCAACCCACTGGTGAAACTGAAATTCTTGTCTCTCGAGATGGAGCTTCGGTTGTTGATGTTGTCTACAACGGTTCACCCCTTTAACTGAAGAATTTTTCCAAGAATGTGGTTTGAATGGCCCCGCTGTAAAGGCGGGGCTTTTTTGTGGCTTGATTGAGCTTCATGTCATGCGGGCATTCGAAGAACTGCAGTCGGTCTAAATAATTAATCGACTGGAAGATGTGAATCTCAGCAGTGCACAAGATGCTGTGAATACTGGGGTTCAACTCATCAAATACAGCAAGAGAAAAACTCATGCAAACGATAAATATCGGATCTGAGTGCCTCGTTCTCCATCCGCGCCCAACCTGTTGTTGAGCTGTTCCTGCAGAGAGGATGGGGCCCAGCAGCTTCAACGGCCCTTGTCTTCCGGCTCAGCCCTGCCGCCCCTGCGCTTGGCCGTTGTGGGTCATGTCGAATGGGTGGAATTTCTGGCGGTGGATCAGTTGCCCCGCCCCGGGGCCATTGGTCACGCCTTGCGGTCTCTGCAGGAACCTGCTGGTGGTGGAGCCGTCGTTGCGGTGCAGATGGCACAGTTGCAGCAGCAACCCGTCCAGTTCTTTACGGCTTTAGGTCGCGATTCGGTCGGTGAAGCCTGCGTTAAGCGACTCGAGGATCTGGGCCTTGAGGTTCATGTCGCCTGGAGGGAGGTGCCAACCCGTCGTGGCGTGAGCATGGTTGATGGTGAGGGGGATCGCGCGATCACGGTGATTGGCGAGCGGCTGACCCCATCACTGGATGACGACCTTCCCTGGAACGCCCTCGGCCAATGCGACGGCCTGTTCGTCACGGCCGCTGATGCTCCTCTGTTGAAAGCCTGCCGTTCTGCTGCAGTTTTGGCGGCGACCCCGCGCGTTCGTTTGCCCGTGCTTCAGCAGGCCGGGGTGCCCCTCGATGCCTTGATCGGCAGTGGCCTTGACCCGGGTGAACGGGTGGAGTCGGGGCAGTTGAACCCAGCTCCCCACACAGTGATTCGCACGGAAGGTGCCGCAGGCGGTGTCAGTCGTCCAGGCGGCCGCTATGACCCATCACCCCTTCCGGGGCCCTTGGTCGAGAGTTATGGCTGCGGCGACAGCTTTGCGGCAGGCGTGGTCACGGGTCTTGCGGCGTGCTGGCCCCTGGCGAAGGCCATTGCTTTGGGTGCCCAGTGTGGTGCGGCCTGCGCGACGCGATTTGGGCCCTATGGATGAGTGCCCGCCACGCGCGATGGCTCTCAAGATCGACAAAAATGCACTGAAACACCTGTTGTTATGGCGCCCACCAAAAGAGAGATCCTTGCCGCATCGGCAGGCTGGGTTGCCGTCACGTTGAACGTGGTTCCGGGCTTGGGTGCCGGCTATCTCTACCAGCGCCGCTGGAAGGCGTACTGGATCACGTCTGCTATGGCGACGACTTGGTTTGTCCTGGGTGGAGTGCTGGGACAGGGGGCTGAGGCTGCTGAAGAAATCCAAAACCAATGGATTGGCTTGCTTGGACTCGTTGCTCTCGCAGCTGGAACAGCAGTAGAGGCTGGGCTCGCAGTGAAGCAATCGCGTCAACAGAACTGAGGCGGGTTGAGGCCAGAACACTCAGCTTCTGATCAGATCGACGTCAGGGTTTCCGATCTCCTCGCCTGGGTGTCTATGGCCTCAGTGCCACCCGCTCTTGGTGGGGCTTGCAGTGATCGCTACCCCTCGCGCCTGATCGCCTCGTCCTTCATCCGCTGAACCCGCTCCAAAACGGATTCATTGCTCATCCTGTTGTTCAGCCGTTCCACCAACAGTGGAAAGGCCAATGGGCTGGGCCGCGGAGTTTCAACGTGCAGCCATTCCTGGCTTGCAGCGCGCTCCAAGGCCGCCTCCAGGCGTGAGATCTCCAACTGGTCATCGAGCACCTCCTGCTGCGCCTGCAGCAGCAAGCGGTTGTTCGGCTCATGGCGGCTGAACACATCGAACAGCAGCGATGCACTGATCTGAAGCTGACCGGTGCTTTTGCTCGATCCAGGGAATCCCCGGTTCATCAGGCCTGCGATCTGGGCGATGGCGCGGAAGCGTCGCCGTTGCAGCTCGGAAAGATTCAGTGCGTTATTTAGATCCCGCTCCAGCTTTTGGCGATCGAGCAGCAGATCGATGTGGTCTTCCAGCAACTCCGCCATGGGGTAGCTCTTCGGTGCCAACAGCTCAAAGCCGTAGTCGTTCACCGACACCGTGATCGTGCCCCGCTCCAGACGGGTGAGCCGCGACGCCCAGAGGAAGCCGATGCCCTCATGCACGAACCGCCCTTCAAAGGGGAAGGCATACAGATGTGTGCCTTCCCGGGTGCGACAGGTCTCAATCAGCAGCTGTCCCACCGTCGGCAACACCGAGATGTCCTGTTGCCGATCAAACAGGGGCTTCAGAGCCTGTAGTTCAGCGTTGTCGAGATCACCACGGCTGGCGCGGTCCACCTCCAGACGCAAGTGATGGGTCAGCAGATCGGAGAGGGCCATCTGTCCCCCAGCCCAGGCAGGCACCGTGCGCGTTTTCTTGGAGCTCAACTTCACGTAGGCGGTCATGTCGCGCAGCCGCACGAATTCCAGCTGGCGGCCGGAGAAGAAGAACACATCCTTCGGCTTCAGCTGGCTGATGAAGGTCTCCTCCACATGGCCGAGCACAGCACCACGCACAAAGCGCACGGTGATCGCCGGTGCGGCTGTGATTGTTCCAACGTTGAGACGGTGCAGCCGGGCGATGGCCTTCTCGCGAACCCGGTAGCGCTGGCTTGTCTCCTCCCACTCGAGCTTGCGGTAGCGGGGGTAGGCACCGAGGCACTCTCCGCCCTGCTCCAGAAACAGCATGCACCAGTCCCAATCCTCCTGGCTCAGCTCGGCGTAGGCCGCACAGCTGCGCACGGCCTGCAAGGTCTGCTCCGGATGGAAGCCAGGGCCGCAGGCCAACCCCGTGAGGTGCTGCAGCAGCACATCCAGAGGGGCTTTCGGCGGCTTGCGTTGTTCCACCAGCCCCTCCGCCAGTCCCCGACGCACAGCACTGAGTTCGAGCAGCTCGAGCGCATTGGTGGGCATGAACAGCACCTGGGATGTTCCGCCGGGCAAGTGCGCTGACCGCCCCGCCCGCTGCAGCAGTCGCGCCAGATTCTTCGGGCTTCCGATCTGCACCACCTGTTCCACGGGTTGGAAGTCCACCCCGAGGTCCAGGGAGCTGGTGCAGACCACCCAACGAATGCCGCCGGCCTTCACGGAGGCTTCGATCGCTTCCCGCTCGCTGCGATCAATGGCGCTGTGGTGCAGGGCCAATCCCTCTTCCATTTCCGGGCAGGCGAAGCGCAGACACTGGTGCCAACGCTCCGACTGATTGCGGGTGTTGGTGAACAGCAAGGTGCTGATGCCGGGATTGAGTCGGGCCACCAGCTCCTCGTACATCCGCAACCCGAGGTGTCCGGCCCAGGGGAAGCCATCGATCGTCTCCGGAAGGATGCTCTGAATCTCCGTGCTGCGGGCAGGAGCGCCCCCGATCAGCTGTGGCTCACTTGCTGTTCCCAGGGCATGGCGTGCTGCCTGCTCGAGGTTGCCGATGGTGGCACTAATGGCCCAGGTCTGGAGCTGGGGGCGCAGCTGGCGCAACCAGCTCAGGCACAGCTCCGTCTGGCTGCCCCGTTTGCTGCCCATCAACTCGTGCCATTCATCGAGGATCACCGTTTCGAGTTGGCCAAACAGCTCTTCGGCCTTGGCGTTGCTCAGCAGCAGGGCGAGGGACTCCGGAGTCGTCACCAGAATCTGTGGTGGTGCCTTGAGCTGTTTGGTGCGTTCGCTGCTGCTGCTGTCGCCATTGCGGATGCCCACCCGAATCGGCCAGCCCATCGCCTCGATCGGTTCGCGGATCGCCAGCGACAAGTCGCGGCTGAGGGCCCGCAAGGGCGTGATGTAGAGCAGTCGCATTCCCTTCAACGTCTGCTCCTCCGCCAACATCCGCGCGATCGGTCCCATCACGGCTGCGAAGGTTTTGCCAGACCCTGTGGGCACTTGGATCAAGCCATTCCGCCCTGCCAGATAGGCGCTCCAGGTCTCCTGCTGAAACGGCAGCGGTGTCCAGTTCCTTTGCGCGAACCAGTCATGAATCGGCTCCAAGCGAGGGTCGTCGGTTGATGGTTTGGCCTTGGCCTTCGCTTTTGCCTTCTTTTCTGAAGCTGCCATCAGCGGTTCTCGATCAATGCCATCGCGGTCTGTAGTGAATCCGCTTCATCGGCGGGTTTGTCGCGTCGCCAGCGCAGGATCCGCGGGAAACGCACGGCGATGCCGGATTTATGGCGTTTTGAGGGGTGGATGCCCTCAAAGCCGATTTCAAACACCAGCTCGGTTTTCAGGGACCGTGCCGGCCCGAAGCGCTGCAGGGTGTTGCGTCGGATCCAGCGGTCCAGCTCGAGGATTTCGGCATCGTTGAGGCCGGAATAGGCCTTGGCGAAGGTCACCAACTGCGGCTCTTCAGCGTTGGTCCAGAGGCCGAAGGTGTAGTCGGTGAAGAGGTTGGCGCGACGCCCACTGCCGGCCTGGGCATAGAGGAGCACCGCATCGAGGGTCATCGGCTCCAGCTTGTGTTTCCACCAGTTGCCGCGTTTGCGGCCGCTCAGGTATGGCGATTCCGCCTGTTTGATCATCAGCCCTTCGGCGTTGTGCCGACGGGCCTGGTTGCGCTGTGTCTCCAGTTCCTCCCAGGAGTCGATCGACCAGGACGGGATCTGCTTCAGCCGCCACGACTCGGGATGCTCGATGCTGCCCAGCAGCGCAGCCAGCTGCTGCTGGCGCTGCCGTAATCCCTTCTGGCGGATGTCCACGCCTTGATGCTCCAGCAGGTCGTAGGCGATGAACCGCATTGGGCAATCCCGTTTCAACGTTGCTCCAACGCTTTTGCGGCCCAGCCGTCGTTGCAGCTGATCAAAGCCAAGCGGTTCGGCGGCGTCCTGTTGCCAGCAGATCAGCTCGCCGTCCAGAACGCTGCCGGATGGCAAGGCCTTGGCCACCTCCACAAGCTCAGGGAAGCTCTCGTTGACCAGCTCTTCTCCACGACTCCAGAGGTAGACGCCGGAGCCGCGATGAATCAGCTGACCGCGGATTCCATCCCATTTCCACTCCAGTTGCCAATCCCTCGCCGATGTCTCCAGCAGTCGGTCGGGTTCCAGGGGACTGGCGAGATAGAAGGGGTAGGGGGTGCCGCTGGAACGGTGTTCATCCGCCGTCGCGCAGGCGGTGAGTTGCCTGAAACGCTCTGCGGAGGGCTCAAAGCCGCCCATCAGCCGTTGCACCACAAGGCTTTCTTCGAGATCAAACGCTTCGGCGATGGCCCGGCTGATCAGGCCTGTCGACACGCCGACACGGAACCCCCCCGTGAGCAACTTGTTGACGATGAAGTGCTGGTCGAGCGGGGTTCGGTGCCAGAGCCAGATCACGGCATTGGCCTGATCGTCGTCGCTTCTGGTGCTGATGGCCGGCAGCAGGGTGTCCATCCACCAGCTCAGGGGCATGTCTCCATCACCGCTGGGCAGATCCGGATCGCCTGCTTCGACGCGCTCTTGCACGGCGGGCCAGAGCAGGCTGATGGTTTCAGCTGAGTCGCCCACCTGGCCGTAGCAGTCGTCGATCAGCCAATCCGGAAGACCACCGCGGTCCCGCAGGATGTCGCGGAGTCGGCGACCGGTGATCAGGCGCCTGCGGCGCTTGCCCAGCAGCAGCATCAACGCCCAGGCCGCCTCCCCTGGTTCGACCCCCTGAAAGTGATCCACCAGCGCTTGCACCTTGGCCTTGGTGCCCGTGACCTGATCCAACTGATTGAACAGGTTCTGAAAGGCACGCATGCGCGCTGGAACGGGATGGATGGAAAGCCCCGTCATCCTGACAAGACATTTTGTGAGCAGTGCTGGAAATCCGGCGGAGACCTGTGTTGATCTGAGCCACAGATTCCTGAATCAGCCGGATGGCACTCCTCTGGGACAACCTCGCGCAACAACTCAGCAGCGTGCGCGCTACTGCCTCAGCCACGGCCGTCGTCACCCCCGTGGCTGGCTCCGGCACATCGGATGATCCATCCGACCGTCGTCGTCGTCTTCAGAAGGCGCTCGAGGCCGTGAAAGACAGCGGCAACGCCATGATGATCGAATCGCTCACAGCCGCGATCGAAGGTCGCGAAGCAAACCTCAACCTCCCCGAGCTGCCGGACGGCATCGCCAAGTTCTAGTCCGACTCCCCTTCGAACAGGGTGTCCAACGGCTCTGCATCCACACCCTCCACCTCCCGCAGGTAACGGGCCAGAACGTCACTCTGTCCATGGGTGACGTACACCTTGCGGGCGCCGCTGTCGCGAACGGTCTGGATCAGTCCAGGCCAGTCGGCATGATCACTGAGCACGAATCCCCGCTCGTAGCCCCGCCGTCGACGGGCTCCTCGCACGGCCATCCAGCCGGAGGCAAAGGCGGTTTGGGGTGACTTGAAGCGACGCATCCAGCTGGAGCGATGGGCCGACGGTGGCGCCAGGATCAACCGCCCTTCGAGCGGATCCTTGCGGGGCAGTTCGCTGACGGGACGACTGGGGGTCATCGGAACCCCTGCCTCGCGGTAGTGGCGGGTCACGGTTTCAACAGCGCCGTGCAGCAGCACCTCCTCCTCCACGCCGATGGCCTTCAGTTCAGCCAGCAAGCGTTGGGCTTTGCCGAAGGCATAGCAGAACAGCAGGGATGGTCTGCTGCGATCACGGCTCCACCAGGCATGGATCTCCTTGGCCACCTGCTCACCGCTTTGCCAGCGATAGATCGGCATTCCGAAGGTGGCTTCGGTGATCAACACATCGCAGCGCACTGGTTCGAAGGGGTCACAGCTGGGGTCGTCATCCCGTTTGTAATCCCCACTGACCACCCACACCTCACCCTCTGATTCCAGACGGATCTGCGCCGAACCGAGCACATGTCCGGCGCTGTGAAACGACACCTTGCATTGCCCCAGCCAGTGTTCTTCGCCGTAGGCCACTGGGTGAAGGGTGATGTCTTTGCCGAGCCTCTGGCGCAGCACCCCTTCACTGGAGGCCACAGCCCAGTACTCCCCGCATCCGGGGCGGGCGTGGTCGGCATGGGCGTGGGTGATCAGGGCCCGGGGAACCGGACGCCATGGGTCGACCCAGGCCTTCGCGGCACGGCAATACAACCCCTCCGGTGTGCGTTCGATCAAGCTCCGCCACCGATCGCTGCAAACAGTCTGAAAGGCCCATACCTTGAGCGCGTTCGACCCGCTTGCCATCAAGCTGCTCGCTGCCGCTCTGTTTGTTTCAGCCCTGGCTGTGCCCAGTTCCGCTTTGGCTCAGAAAAAGATTCCCAAGGCCCAAGGCCACAACCAATGCCCCCTGGGTTATGTCAACACCCTGGGCACCACCTGTGTGTCTCCGATCTATTACGAGATGAAACCCACCAACAGTGAAGCCTGCCCCTCCGGCTGGATGAATGTTGGCGCTGGCTATTGCCGTAAGAAGTAATCAATTCAGTGGCTGAGGCCTTAGGCCACTCCAGCGCTCCAGGGTGTTGACAGATTGAACACCCTGGAGTCGCGTTGATCCCGGCCGTGTCCAGGTGGGGATGGATCGAATGTTTTCATCCCTGCACTGCCTGAGCTGGTCGGGGTACTTGTCGGGCAGACCGCATTCCACGTAGTTCAGGTTGGCTCCGGCCTGTTTGCCGAAGAGCTTCATCTGTTCTTTGCAGGCGGGGCACCAATGGGCTCCAAAAAACCTGGCGCCCACCGTGTTGAGTTGCTCGGCCAACTTGATCGTTTGTGCTGTGGACTCCGTTGCGGGCTCAGGAATCGGTTGGTCCCACGGTTGTGCAGCCGCTGCCGTGCACAACGTCCCTGCCATCGCTGCCACCAAGGTCAGAACCCCGATGCCCTGGGGCTGGATGACGGGGGCCATGAATCGCAGGGGTTGGATTGTCGAAATTTATTCGCGTGCCGCGTCGTTCTTTGATCTGTTGGTGCGTTACCGGCTCATTTCGAGCATGCGCTGCAAGGGTTTCATGGCCTTCAGACGCATCGATTCATCCATCTCGATCGCAGGCGTGAGGGTCTCCAGGCATGCCTTCAGTTTTTCAAGGGTATTGAGCCGCATGTAGGGGCAGGCATTGCAGCTGCATCCATCGATCCCTGGAACGTCGAGCAGGGTTTTTTCAGGGACCCGTTGCTGCATCTGATGCAAGATCCCCGGTTCCGTCAGAACGATGAAGCTGTTGCAGGAGCTTTGTTCGGCGTAATTCAAAAGCTTGCTGGTGGATCCAATGAAATCCGCCAGGTCCAGCAGATTCTGCTGGCACTCGGGGTGGGCGATCACTTCAGCCCCGGGATGTTCGTGCTTGAGGGCCAGCACAGCTTCTTCGCTGAAGGTCTCGTGAACGATGCAGCGTCCCGGCCAGAGGGTCAGCTCGCGACCGCTCTGTTGCTGAACCCAGCGCCCCAGGTTCTGATCGGGGGCGAACAGCACGGGCTGGTCGGCAGGCAGCTGATTCACCAGATCAACGGCATTGCTGCTGGTGCAGATCAGATCGCTTTGCGCCTTCACTGCGGCCGTGCAGTTGATGTAGCTCACCACGAAGTGGTCGGGGTGCTCTGCCCGAAAGCGGGCGAACTCATCGGCGGGGCAGTCGTCCGCCAGAGAGCATCCGGCCTCCAGATCCGGCAGCACCACCGTCTTTTCCGGGCTAAGAATCTTGGCGGTCTCCGCCATGAAGTGCACGCCGCAGAACACGATCACGTCTGCATCGGTGCTGGCGGCCTTGCGCGACAGCTCCAGGGAGTCACCAACGAAATCGGCGATGTCCTGAATCTCCGGCTCCTGGTAGTAGTGCGCCAGGATCACGGCATTGCGGTCCTGGCGAAGCCGGTTGATCGCCGCAACAAGGGCGGTGTCAGCGCTCATCAGGACTGGTTCGGGGCAGGATGGCCACAGCCTAGGCATTCGCTCTGAAGCACCTGCGACTTGCCATTGCCGGTGATCTGCACGGCGCCTGGGGCGACGCGGATGAGCAGCTGCTGCAGCGGCTCAAGCCCGACGCTGTTCTTTTCGTTGGTGATCTTGCTGATGGGGATCTGCGTCTGACGCGCCGGATCACGCGGCTTCCCTTCCCCGTGGCCGTGATCCTGGGGAACCACGACCGCGGGCGTGATCGCAGTGGCGGCATCCTCGAGCAACAACGCGCTGTGCTCGGCGATCTCCATTGCGCGTGGCGCTCAATTCAATGGCCGGAGCTCCCGTTGACGGTTGTGGGTGCGCGTCCATGCAGTGCTGGTGGAGGTTTTCACCTATCGAAAGCGGTGGAGGCGGTGTACGGCCCGGTGTCGCTTGAGGCTTCAGCCGAGCGGATTGTGCAGGCCGCCGCTGATGTACCCGCCGATCAGCCCCTGATCGTCATGGCCCACTGCGGTCCCTCAGGCTTGGGATCCGAGGCCGCCAGTCCCTGCGGACGCGACTGGAAGACGCCAGCAGTGGACTGGGGGGATCAGGATCTGGCCCTTGCTCTGGACCGCATGGCCAAAGACCGACCTGCCGATCTGGTGATCTTTGGGCACATGCACCATGCCCTCAAGCGCGGCTCTGGTTTCCGCCAGACCCTGTTGCGTCATCGCCATGGAACCGCGCTGATCAATGCCGCCTGTGTGCCCCGTTCAGGTGTGGATGGGCAAGGTCGAACGCTGCTGCATCTCTCCTGGGCTGAATTCCAGGGGGCCCGCCTCACCCAGCTCGCCCATCGCTGGTACACCCCAGAAGCTGAGTTGATCCATCAGGAGCAGTTGCCGATCGATGCTCCGTTGCCGTGCTGATTTATTTCTGCAGCAGCAGCCATGGCTTCGGCCATGCGGCTCGCGATGCTGCGGTGCTCCAGCAACTGCGCCGCCTGCGTCCTGAATGGACCTTGGTGATGAGCTCGGGTCTGCCCTCCCCCGTACTCAACCTGCTGTTGGGGGATGCAGCGATTGAGCAGCGGTCCTGTCAATGGGATGTGGGCATGGTGCAGGCCGACGCGCTCGGTGTGGATTGCGCCGCCACCCTCAGGGCCCTGGATGAGCTGGAGCAACGGCTGCCGGCCCTGATCGAGGCTGAGGCTCTCTGGATTGCGTCGCAGGGGCAGCCGGTGTTGATCATCGGGGACATTCCCCCGGCCGCAGCCGCCCTGGCCCAGCGCCTCGATGCACCTCTGGTGTGGATGAGCAATTTCGGATGGGATGACATCTATCGCCCCTTGGGCTCTGCCTTCCAACGCTGGGCCGATGCTGCTGCAGAGGCCTACCGCTGCGGTGATCTGTTGCTGCGCTGCCCGTTTGACCTCGCCATGCACTGGGGGTTGCCTGAACAGAGGCTCGGTTTGGTTTGCGCCAGCCCGCGGCCCATTCCGGCGGATCTTGAGGCTTGCCTTGATGCCCAGGATGCTCCCCTGTTGTTGGTGGGGTTTGGAGGCCTGGGCTTGTCCCTTTCGCGGGATCTGTTTCAGCTCTGGCCCAACCACCATTTCCTGCTTCCGGCGTCAGCAGATGCCTCGCAAGCGCCTGAGTTGGCGGCGCTCCCCAACCTCACGTTTCTGCCGAATGGGCTGCGCCCCGTCGATGTGCTCGGCCGTTGCTCCCGTTTTCTGGGCAAACCGGGTTTCAGCAGCTTCTGCGAGGCGATGGCCCAAGGGGTTGGGATGCACGTCGTGGAGCGCAGCGGATTTGCCGAAGCTTCGGCGCTGATGGATGGTTTGCGTCGCCACGGCCAGCACCGTTGCCTCAGCCGTCAGGAGCTGGACACCGGCGCATGGCAGCTGGATCAGCCATTGTTGGCGCCAAGCGAAGCCCCTCTTTCTGCATCAGGGGCTGAAGAAGCCGCTCTGGCACTGGTGGGTTGGGTTGCAAGTCGTTTTTAATTTTTGGTCTTTTTCATCACTTTTTTGAGCTGATTTGCTTGCCTGTTAGCGATCTGGCCGATTATTTGACTGGCATATATACCTATTGATTTGAGCCTTTAATTCGAGAAGGTCACTGCGTGTGGGAATTTTTTTCCGCTCGAGCATTTCATCCGCTTCTGATTTGCTCATCGTCCTCTTTCGAGGGCATGCTCCTTGAACGCTCTTTATGGCTATCTCTGCATTCATCGGTCGTCAGACGCTTCATGCGGCCGTGATCGTCGGAGTTCTGCCTGCCCTCAGTTCCCTTCTTCCTGCCCAGGCGAGCCTGCTCCCCCCCGCCTCTCGGGCGCAGCTGATCCATACCTCTGACTTCCAGCCCAGCCGGGCCATTCCCTACGTGATCACGCCCGAACGTCGGGCGATGCTCAACACGATTCGTTTTGCGGAAGGCACCTGGAAAGGTGGTCTGGATGTGGGCTATCGGGTGATGTTCGGCGGTGGCTTGATGCCTTCCCTCGACCGGCATCCCAACCGGGTGACCTACAGCTCCCGCTACGCCAGTGCAGCTGCGGGGGCTTACCAGTTCATGCCCTTCACCTGGAATCTGGTTCAGCGCAGCATCGGCGTGCGCGGTTTCGGCCCTGAGGCTCAGGACCAGGGCGCGTTGTTTCTGATTCAGCGGCGCAAAGCCCTGGGTCTGACCGACACCGGCGTTCTCAGCCCGCTGCTCGCCGCCATGCTGGCTCCCGAATGGGCTTCCTTCCCTACCCTCGCCGGTCGCAGCTATTACGGCCAACCCGTCAAGAAATACGCACGACTGCGTTCCTTCTATGACGTGAACCTCGCGGAGTTGCGTCGTCTGCGTGACGTCAAGCGTCAGGCGCTCGTCACTCCCCCTCCGGCCCTCTGCACCGGGTCGCGCATTGAATGCGCCACCCGGCTCTGACGGCATTCACGTTTCTCGACGTTCCTCAGCCTTCGGCGTCGTTCTGAAGCTTTCGACCAACCGTGGCCTGGGCGATCAGATACGCGGCGATGCCTCCTGCCAGGAAACCGACTCCATTGCGCAGTAGGGGCATCACTTCAGACGTGCGTGTGATCACAGGAGCAACGCCGAATACGCCGAATAGCATCACCCACAGCGGTGAGAGCAGCAGCAACCAGGCCCAGGCGATGGTTTCGCCCTCCTTGCGCGGATAAGCCGCAAAGCCAGCAATCAAGCCGCCAAAGATTGAGGTGGTCAGCGTCCAAAGCCACTGTTCCTGGGGAAGGCCAGGCACCACCTGACAGCCACCACGGTCCAGACAGATTTCCACGGCATTGAGGGCATCCAGCACGGCTCCGTCTTCGCCGTGATCCTTCACGTAGTACTGGTTGCCGTAGCGGGTCTGCAGCTCCACCCAGTAGGTGCGCGGCATCATCGCGAAGTAGGCATCGCCAACGTTGAAGTTCAGCAGGTTCCCGCCGCGGGGGTCGGCCACCAGCAGCAGGCTGCTCTCATCCAGCCCCCAGAACTCGCGAATGGCCAGACCTGGTGTGCGTTCGTACTGGGTCAACACCCGCATCTTCCAGCCTGTGCGTTCCTCCACATCTGCCAGAGATGCCTCCAGCTGGGCCCGCTGGGTGTCACTGAACACCTTGGCGAGGTCGATCACCGGGGTGGGGTGATCCGGCAGCAGCTCCGGGTTGTCGTAGGCCTCAGCCGGGGTCACCAGAACACCCAGGCTGACCAGAGCCACCACGATGAGGCTCCACAGATGTCGGATGTGATGTGTTCCCATGGAACTGCTGCAGCGACCGGCATTCTCTCCAATGGAACCGATGGCTGCGTCCTGTCCCGACTGGTTGGCAACGCATCTGCATCAGGCGGGGGGTGCCGTTCCGTTTTCCCGGTTCATGGATCTGGCTCTGAATGAGCCGGAGCACGGGTATTACGGCTCAGGCCGTGCACGCATCGGAGCCCAGGGTGATTTCGTCACCTCCCCCTCGCTGGGCAGTGATTTCGCAGCCCTTCTGGTCCCTCAGATCCTGGCCTGGCTGACGTCGATCTCCCGAAGTGATCCGGATCAACGCCTGTCGATCGTGGAAATCGGCCCTGGCGAAGGCCATCTGGCCGGGGATCTCGTTGCTGCGTTGCGTGGTGCTGATCCAGAGCTGTTGGCTCGGATTGAATTGGTGTTGGTGGAGGCCAATCCCGGCATGCGGCGGCGGCAACAGGCTCTGTTGCAGGAGGCGGATGATCTGCCGCTGCGCTGGTGTTCCCTGGGAGAGTTGGGCAGCGCTCCGGTTCATGGGGTGGTCATTGCCCATGAGTTGCTTGATGCCCTCCCGGTGGAGCGCTTGATCTGGCGGGAGGGATCCCTCCGGCGGCAGTGGGTGGAGCTCAACCAAAACGGTGGCCTGCGAGCAACGCATCGTTCTCTCCCCGATGGTTTGCATCAGGAGATCAGGCGTGTGTGCAGCCAAGGCGGCATTCAGTTACCGCCACCCGATGCCGAAGAGGGGTGGACCACGGAGTGGAACAGTGCACTGCCCGACTGGTTTGCTGCTGCTGCGGCCGCCGTGGATGCGGGCGTGCTGCTGGTGATTGATTACGCCCTGGAGGCCCAGCGTTATTTCACAGCCCGGCGCTCCGACGGCACCTTGATGGCTGTCTGTGCTCAGCAGGCCGGCCTGTCGCCCTTGGATCAGCCCGGCGAGCAGGACCTTACGGCCCACCTCTGTATTGAGCTTGTGGATGAGGCGGCTCAGCGCAACGGCTGGATCGTGGGTGATCAGGCGAAGCAGGGCGAGGCCCTGCTGGCCTTGGGGCTTGCAGAGCGTCTGCATGGACTGCAGCAGCTGCCGGGCCAACATTTGGCGGAAGCCCTGCAACGGCGTGAAGCCCTGCTTCGCCTCGTGGATCCCGCGGGGCTCGGTGCGTTCCGCTGGCTCACCTACCGGCGCGGGTTGCCGGAAGACGGCTTCAGCCTTTCAGGCGCTCAAGGCAGCTGAGGATCTCGTCGCGACTGACGTCATCGCGAATCTCAACGGTTCCGATGCTGGTGGGCATCACGAAGCGCAGGCGACCGTCGCGCACCTTTTTGTCCCCCTGCAAGCTGTCCAGAACCGCATCGGCGGCGAGATCGGGCCAGGCGGTGGGGAGTCCGGCCCTGTCGATCAGCCGGCGTTGGCGCTCAGCATCCTCGCGACTCCAGCTGCCCCGCAGCACGCCAAGTTCACCCACGGCCACCATGCCAATGGCGACCGCCTCGCCATGCAGCCAGGTGCCATAGCCGCAGAGGGTCTCCACCACATGACCGAAGGTATGGCCGTAGTTGAGGATCGCTCGTAAGCCTCCTTCCTTTTCGTCGGCGGCCACCACCCGGGCCTTGGCCGCGGCCGATCGCTGCAGGATCGAGCTCAGGCGTTCCGATCCAAGCCCAGCGGGCGTGCTCGGGTCGGGGCAGGCCTCCAGTTCCTCGAACAGCGCCGTGTCACCGAGGATTCCGTATTTGATCACCTCAGCTATTCCGGCTCGGAACTCGCGTTCGGGCAGGGTGTTCAGGGTGGAGGGATCGATCAACACCAGCCGCGGCTGGTGAAAGGCGCCGATCAGGTTTTTGCCGCGGGGATGGTTGACCCCGGTCTTGCCACCGATTGACGCGTCCACCATGGCCAGCAGGGTTGTGGGCACCTGCACCACCTGGATGCCCCGCAGCCAGGTGGCTGCCGCAAAGCCGGTCATGTCCCCCACAACGCCGCCGCCGAGAGCCACCATCAAGGAGCTGCGTTCGAGCTTGGCGTTGTAAGCCGCATCGTGGATTTCCGCCACCGTGGCTGGTGTCTTCTGGGTTTCGCCGGCGTCAATGACCAACAGTTCCACGCTGAAACCTGCCGCTCTGAGGCTGTTCAGGCAGGCGTCGCCATAGGGGCTGGCCACATCCGGATTGCTGACCACCAGCACACGTCGACCAGCCTGCACTCCAGCGTCCAGCATCTGCTGACCAAGCCTGGCCAGGCCGCCGTCTCCAATCACCACGTCGTAGGGGTTGCGCTCCAGCGCAACGCGGATGTGATGCAACGGGGTGATTGTGGTCATGAAACCGTTGGAACCCACCTACTCTCGCAAAAGTGTCGCTGGTCCTGTGCGCGAAAGATCAGTGCGCAACTCCCTTTCTGGCTGGGCGTTCCTGTTGCCGGCGGTGGTTCTGATCAGTTTGTCTGTGCTGGTGCCGGCCCTGATGGCTCTGGTGATGAGTTTCACCGCCACGGGGCTGGACGTCAGTGAACCCCTGCGTTTTGTTGGTTTGGCCAACCTGGAGCGCCTGCTGTCGGATCCGATGGCGCGGCAGGTGCTGGTCACCACCTTTCTTTATCTGGTTGGTGTGGTGCCTCCCATCGTTCTGGGGGCTCTGGCGCTGGCGGTGCTGGTCAACCAGGGGCTGCCCGGTCGGTCTTTTCTGCGGGGCGCCTTTTACACCCCGGTGCTGGTGTCGATCGTTGTTGCAGCCATCGCCTTTCGCTGGCTGTATGCCGAGAACGGACTGATCAATGGATGGTTGAGTGCCCTGCTCGGTGATGCCTTCAGCCCGATTGGTTTTCTCACCACGCCGCAGCTGGCCCTCCCCGCCGTGATGTTGGTGACCCTCTGGAAGGGGCTTGGCTATTACATGGTGATTTTTCTGGCGGGTCTGCAGGGCATTCCCCAGGAGCTCTATGAGGCTGCGGAGCTGGATGGCAGCGAGGGCTGGAGAAAGCATCTCGACATCACCCTGCCCTTGATGAGTGCCTACGTGACCTTGGTCGCTGTGGTGTCGTCGATCGCGGCCACGAAGGTGTTCGAGGAAGTGTTCCTGATGACCCAGGGAGGTCCTGCGGATGCCACCCGAACCATCGTTTATTACGTGTACGACCAGGCCTTTGCCGAATTGGAGATCAGCTACGCCTGCACCCTGGGCCTGGCGCTGTTCCTGTTGGTGTTGCTGTTCACCATGATCCGGTTGGCCTTTGCCGGCGATCGCCCCCTGATCTGACGCTGTCATCGACCCTGCAAACTGGCAAGCTGCGGACATCAGCTCGGACACGATGATCGGCGTTGTTGGAGGTGGTCAGCTGGCACGGATGCTTGTGCAGGCCGCCGCGCAACGCGATGTTCCCATCGCTGTTCAAACGTCCGATTCAGCTGATCCCGCGGCTGGTTTGGCCTCGCGCCTCGTGGCAGCGGATCCCCGGGATGTGGCAGGAACCCGGGAGCTGGTGGTGGGTTGTGACGGCATCACCTTCGAGAACGAGTGGGTCAATATCGATGCTCTTCTGCCGCTGGAGCAGCAGGGGGTTCGTTTCCAGCCCGCGCTTGCTGCGCTTTCGCCCTTGGTCGACAAGTTGTCGCAGCGCCAGCTGCTCGATGATCTGGCGATCCCGAGCCCGCCCTGGTGTCCGCTCAGTTTGATTTCACCGGCCCAGCCCGCGCTTCCTCAGGGCTGGACCTTTCCGGTGATGGCCAAGGCCTCCCGTGGTGGTTACGACGGCAAGGGCACGGTGGTGTTGCGCGACATCGATGGCCTGGCGCAGTTGTTGCGGGCGGTCCCTGCCGACGACTGGCTGTTGGAATCCTGGGTGGACTACGAGCTGGAGTTGGCTCTCGTGGTCAGCCGCGATCAGCGCGGCCGCATCCGCCATTTTCCGCTGGTGCAAACCCACCAACATCAACAAGTCTGTGACTGGGTTCTGGCCCCTGCTCCCGTGGATCCTTCGGTGGCTGCGCTGGCTTACAACGTGGCGGCCTCTCTGATGACGAAGCTCGGCTATGTGGGGGTGCTGGCTCTGGAGTTTTTCTATGGGCCCGCTGGCCTGCAGGTGAATGAAATTGCTCCACGCACCCACAATTCCGGGCATTTCTCGATCGAGGCCTGCACCAGCAGTCAGTTCGATCAGCAGCTCTGCATCGCGGCTGGTCTTCCCGTGCCTGATCCCGAGCTCAAAAGCCGTGGTGCCTTGATGGTCAACCTGCTTGGCCTCGACCCCGAGCGTCATCCTCCTTTGGATCAGCGGCTTGAGGCCCTCGAGGCCGTGCCGGGGCTTCACCTGCACTGGTACGGCAAGTCACCGGAAACACCGGGCCGCAAGTTGGGGCACGTGACGCTGCTGCTTGAGGGCGACACGCTCCTCAAGCGGCGCGATGAGGCTGAGTCAGCACTTGCCGCTATTCGCCGGATCTGGCCCCTCGAGAGCGAGAGTCAGGACTAGGGTTGGTAGCGAACTGCTGTGTTGGTGACGGCCTTTTTCTAGTGCTCTGATCTGACTCTCTTTCGACTTGGGGAGACTGTCGTGACGGTGACGTAGACCGGCCATGCAGCCGGAAACGAAACCCCACTTTGTCGCCCCTTCTGGTTCTTCCAGGTCGACCACTGGGGCTCGCACGGCATGGCGGTTCACCCCCTTCGCTTAATGAATGTGGTGGGAGCCTTGGACTTTGCCAAGCCATCACAAAATCAATATCTCCAAGTTTCTGCATCAATATTCTGAAAGTTTGTTTTTTGGACTTGGTTTGCCGGAACTTTTTTGTCTTCTCTCTGGGTTCTGCTTTAAAACGTCTCAGCTTTGTTAGTGGGGCAGGCCCCTCATCAGCCAAGACTCGACCACAAAAAACAGAAGGAATAATGAGATGATACCGATCACCAGTAGTTTTCCATTCATGCTGAAATTTTTCGCTCTTATTGCACTCTAGATACGTTCGTCTGGGTTGGAGTGGAGATTTTTGGTGGAGCTAGTTTTCGGAGTGGTTGAACTCCTGGAGCGCGTACTGGGCGAGGCATTTGTTTTTATCGGTGTCAGTCAGTGAAATGGTGGTCACGCTCTGATGCCAGTTTCGACGGTTGATCAATTCGTTGAATTCGGTCAAAGCGTCTTCGAGGTCGTCGAAACCACCCATGCTCTCCATCGTTTGTTGCCCTTGTTTGACGGCAATTTCGAGGGGCATGGATCGATCGCTGCAGCTTTCAAGGCTACCCCTGTGCTGTTGTGTAGTCGATGATGCTTACGGCTGTGTGAACAAAGCTTGTCAGCGCTTTTCCTGTCCTTAGCGTTTGTTTGGTTGCAGTGTTGAGATGCGTGATCCACGCCTGGACGAACTGATCCAAATGGAAACCTGGGATTGGTGGAAAGCTCAGGTCTTTTATTTGCGTGAAAAGAAAGATTATGCTGATGCGGAAGCGCTGTTCATGGAATTCAAGATTCCTGCATCTGACTCCAAGGGTTGATGTCACTTGTTGATGCCACTTCTTGATGCAACTGTGCATGGATTGAGGGAACCCATTTCGTTCTCCTATTGAGTTGGTTGGCTGTCGGTGTTGTTGAGAATCACTTTTCCGCATCGCTTCACTGTTCATCCTTCCCTGCTGGTTTCTTTCTTCTCATCCGTTTTCGGTTTCGGCCTGGTGGCAAGCGCACTGCTTGTGGGTTGTTTCGGAAGCCCCGCGGCTGACGCTGTCACCTGTTTGCAGGATGACGCTGAAGTCGCATGCCGGGCCATCCTTCCCCAATGTTTCCGCCGATCTGATTGGGCTGAACTCTGTGCCCGAGATCCCAGTGTTGCCGATGGTCATCCTCAGGCCTGTCGTGCTGTCGGATTCGAGTCAGGCCAACCCCTTCAGGGGCGGTGATGCAGGACGGCCTGTTCCAGGTCTGGCCGACTCATCGACGTCACCACAAAGACTTCCTGGGCGGATGTCCCCTTGCGGGCCACCAGCTTGTATCCCCCTGTGATCGGGGTGGACACCCGCAGCTGCAGTTCAGGACTGCGGCCACGCACCCGGCTGATCACGGCAGGGGTGATCGTCTGGATTCCCGTCTCGTGGGACAGGGCCTTCAGCCATGGGATCAAGCCGTCCACATAGGTGCTGTGGGTGATGACGACCCGGCCCAAAGCTGAACGAAAACCCGAGAACTGGTGAAAGTTAGCCACTTTGGCTATGCCAGAGAGAGCGCTCCGGGGCTGTGATGCTGAAATCAGTAGACGCTCTCCGCCACGTGATCAGCGGACCGCTGCAGGATGCCTGCGGCCCCCAGGCCCGCATGCTCACCGCTGAGGTGCACGGAACGGAGGTTCGGGGCCTGGCCTTGTGCCCTGGCCGGGTGGTGCGTTTTGTGATGGACGAGCAGCTGCAGCGTTTGCAGGTGGCTGATCTGCTGCGCCTCACCAAAGCCAGCCGTAAGCCGGCGGCCTGACTCAGCAGCGTTCCAGAGGGGCCATCGTTAAGCCCTCAGCCTGAAGCTGCTGGTGGTACAGCTCGGCCTGCTCCAGGGGGCCGCACCAAACTTCAGCCGCACCCTGCCCATCAATCCTGTTGGCGAGGTTCCAGGCCTTGTCCTCACTCATGCCGGGAATGATCTTGCGCAGGCAATCCACCACGTGCTGGAAGGTGTTTACATCGTCGTCCAGAACGATCACGCGAGCCTGGGGGTAGCGCTGTGTTGTTCCCTGACGCTCCAGCACTGCTGATGAACCTGGGCTGGAGCTGGTCATGACAGATGCCTTCGGGCGGACGAAAAGGTGCCGAACCCTAGGTAGGATCCCGACAGTCAAGTGGTCAAGCGCATGTTGTTCACTCTGGGTTGGGCGTCCTTGGCCGCGATGTTCAGTTTCTCCATCGCCATGGTCGTCTGGGGACGCAATGGTGACGGCACCCTGAACTTCTGATCGAATCTGTGCTTCAAGACGCACCCCTTCTCAGCCAGACCCTGGCGGTCACGGCAGCTGTGCTTCTTGTCTTCGTCAGCGTTGCCGTGATCTATCTCTCAACGATCGAATGGAGAGACCGTCGACGCCGTCAAGGTTCAACCAAGTCGTCGTCCTGATTGCGTCCGTCCGACGTCAATTTGGACTTCATCCCTGCACAGCCCTTCTCTTGGGGTTGTGCTTTTTTTTGCCCTCCCTGCTGCTGGGCACCTCCAGCCTGAGGACGCCTTCCCTGAATCGCCGTGGAACAGCAGAGCTGTTTGAGATCAGTCGGCGGGCACGGTTGGTTCAGAGTTTTGAGGCGGACCCCGCCGCACCGGTGCCGAAGCTCTGGCAGCAGCGGCTTGGTTCTTCGGAAGCACCTGATCGCTGGGCCCGTCATGGTCGCGGCCCCTGGTGGCTGATCTGGCTGGACGACGGTGAACCCCTTCTGGCTCTTCCGTCAGCACCCCATTCGTCTGCTCTGGATCTGCTGTTCGCTGATGAACTGCACCGCAGCAGTTTTGATCAACTTCCGTCGCTGAAGCGACGGGAGCCCTCGGCTCTGGAACAGCGCTGCTTACGGCTGCTGACCAGCGGATCGGCCGTTCAGTGGCAACCCTCAGGCTTGGCTTCGATCAGCGGTTCCCTTTTTCCCGCCTTGGCGAGCGTGTCGCATGGCTGTCTGGGTGTTGCGCTCCGGGGCGATCGTCTGATGGCTGAAGGGCCTGTGGCCTCCAGACCCTTCGCGTCCCTGCAGGCTCACCACCCGGAACACCAAGTCAATTTCGTTCGCTTCGATCCGCCGTCGGCTTACCTGGAGCTCAACAGCGTTTCCCTGCAGCCGCTGCTGGGACCCTTGTTCAACAATTCACTGTTCGCCCAACAACTCGACAGCCTCTATGGATTGCCGAAGCAGTTGCGCGACGTTCTGCTCAACGCACCTGTTTTTGTGCGGCTGGATGCGCTGGAGGGTGGTCGTTTTCAGGCTGCGATGCAAGCCAGGTTGATGCTGGCTGGTGGTGAAATCGACATGACCAAGCGAAGTCTTGATGCCGTTGCCACCGCTTTGTTGAAGCGCAGGTTTCAACGGGTTGAACGTTCCCTGTTGTCTCCCGATGGTCGGCCCTCAAACCATGTGGCTGTTGTTTGGTTGGATCCCCAGGGTCATCCGCAAGGTGGTTGGTCACTGGGTCCTGCACTCCGAGGTCAGGTGGAGTTGCTGCTGGCCCTAGGGGATGCCCCGAACCTCCGAAGCAATCCGCTGAAACGGATGGGCCAACAGCAGCTTCGCCTTCGCGCACGACCGGATCAATTGGCTCGGTTGGGTTGGCTCGGTCCGGGCTGGCCGCGGGTGGTTGGCAAGGCACCTCAACTGGAGCTTGAGATGACGGCACTGCCGAAGCAGCAACAGCCCGGATGGCTTCGGCTTCAGCTGGACGTGCGTTGAGCCTGCTCTTCCAAGCGACGTTCCTTCTTGCGCTTCTCGGCAGCGATGGTCTCTTTCACCAGCTCAACGGCCTGATCCATCCGTTCACTGTTGGAGCCAAACAGCGTCAGATCCTTTTCGACGCGATCGGTGGGCAAACCGAGTCCCTCAGCAAGTTCCTTGCTCTGTTTGACGATGGCCTCGGTGTCTGAACCGGTGGCATCCGCTGTAGCCGCCTTGAGCAGGCTCATCAGTCCAACGGCCATCAAACGGGAGTAGTGGCTGCCCTCGTTGAGGCTGTGGGATGACAGCAAGCTTTTGAGGCTTTCGAGATCCTTCCCTTTGGTCTGGTCCACCAGCGAGGCGTTGGTTTTGCGCAGCTTCGCTGCGTCGAAGCCATTGCTGCTGCACAGGGCACTGAACAGTGCCTCGGTCTGCGCTTCAGGCCGATAGCCCTTGGTGAAGGTGTCAAACACCGTGCAGAGCCCAACGCTGAATAGCCCGTTGGCTTCAAACCGACTTTGATGGCTCAGCAGATGCAGCTCTACCAGCAGCTCATCAGCAAGGCGGCGGTACAGCGGCGCAATGACGTGGGGAAAGGCCTGATGAAACGCTCGTTTGCTGTCGGCGATGGTCTGACTTGCGGCCAACGTGCAGTCCATGAATGAATGGCCGGAACCCTAGCGCCGCAGACATCGCCGTTAGGATTGCGCGACCCTGCTGATTCTCAGATGATCCCCATTGTGATTGAGGAGTCCGGCCGGGGAGAAAGGGCCTTTGACATATATTCCAGGCTTCTGCGCGAGCGAATCATCTTCCTTGGTGAGGCTGTCACGAGTGACTCTGCCAACCGGATCGTGGCCCAGATGCTGTTCCTCGAAGCTGAGGATCCCGAGAAAGATATCTACCTCTACATCAACTCTCCCGGCGGGTCGGTTTACGACGGCCTCGGCATCTTCGACACGATGCAGCACATCAAACCGGATGTGCACACGGTCTGTGTTGGCTTGGCCGCAAGCATGGGCGCTTTCCTGCTCTGTGCCGGCACCAAGGGCAAACGCAGCAGCCTGCAGCACTCCCGGATCATGATTCACCAGCCCTTGGGTGGTGCCCAGGGCCAAGCCAGCGACATCCGCATTCAGGCGGACGAAATTCTCTTCCTGAAGGAACGCCTCAATAAGGAACTGTCCGATCGCACCGGCCAACCCCTTGATCGGATCCAGCAGGACACCGACCGTGACTTCTTCATGTCACCCACCGAAGCGGTGAACTACGGCTTGATTGATTCCGTGATCGACAAGCGTCCCGTTCAGGCTGTTGCTTGAAGAAGGGAAGCTCTAAAACCAACCGTCCCAGCAAGATCTGTCCGGTTTGCGAACGCCCCTTTGAGTGGCGCAAAGCTTGGAGAAATTGCTGGGACGAGGTTGTGTACTGCTCCGAGCGTTGTCGACGACGTAAGAACAAATCCAATCCATAAAAAAGCCCCCGTCTGAACAAGACGGGGGCTTTTTGTTTGTGGACCAAGAATCAGTCGAGGGTGACGACGGTGCGGTCTTTCTCAGGAACAGCGGTGAATTCAGCCAGAACGGCCTTGAACTCATCACCATCCATGGTTTCCTTCTCGATCAGCAGTTCCACTAGGCGATCCATGGCTTCGCGGTTGGCAGCCACGATCTCAACGGTTTCGTCATAACAGCGCTTCACCATGTTGCGCACTTGAATATCGATCTGTTGGGAGATCGATTCCGATACGTCACTGCGTGACATCAAGTCGCGGCCCAGGAACACTTCCTGGCTGCCGCCCTCGAGGGCTACTGGGCCGAGATCACTCATGCCGAGTCGGGTGACCATGTTGCGGGCCATCGAAGCCACCTGCTGGATGTCGCCGCCGGCTCCGGTGGTGACTTCCTGGTGTCCGAACACCACGTCCTCTGCGGCGCGACCACCCAGGGCTCCCATGATGCGTGCCTTGAGCTGGGCACGGGTGACCAGGGTTTGCTCCTCATCCGGGGAGAACCAGGTCAGGCCTTGGGCCTGGCCACGGGGAATCAAGGTGACCTTCTGAACAGGGTCGTGGGCTTTGACCAATGTGCCGATCAAGGCATGACCGACTTCGTGATAAGCAATCAGACGCTTGCTGCGACCGTCGGTGAGGGGACGACCCTCCATGCCGGCGATGATCCGATCCACAGCGTCGTCGATCTCGCTCAAGCCGATGGCTTCCTTGCGGCGGCGGGCGGTGAGGATGGCCGCCTCGTTCATCAGGTTGGCCAGGTCTGCACCGGTGAAACCAGGGGTGCGGCGGGCGATGCTTTCGAGGGACAGCTCCTCTTCGAGCTTCTTGTTGCGGCAGTGCACATCGAGGATGGCCAGGCGACCCTTGATGTCGGGGGCGTCCACGGTGACCTGACGGTCAAAACGGCCTGGACGCATCAGAGCTGAGTCCAGAACGTCGGGGCGGTTGGTGGCGGCAATGATGATGATGCCGCTGTTGCCTTCGAAGCCATCCATCTCCGTCAGGAGCTGGTTGAGCGTCTGTTCGCGTTCGTCGTTGCCTCCACCGATGCCGGCACCGCGCTGGCGGCCGACGGCATCAATTTCGTCGATGAAGATCAAGCAAGGGCTGTTCTCCTTGGCTTTCTTGAACAGATCGCGGACGCGGCTGGCACCCACGCCAACGAACATCTCAACGAACTCAGAACCAGAAAGGGAGAAGAAGGGAACGCCCGCTTCACCGGCAATGGCCTTGGCCAGAAGGGTTTTGCCGGTGCCGGGAGGGCCGACCAGCAGAAGGCCGCGGGGAATCTGAGCACCAACGGAGGTGAATCGCTCGGGCTGCTTCAGGAAGGTGACCACTTCCTGGAGTTCCTGCTTGGCTTCGGTGACGCCGGCCACGTCATCGAACATGACGCCGGTCTCCGCTTCCATCATGAAGCGGGCTTTGCTTTTGCCGAACTGCATGGCCTGGCCAGGGCCGCCAGGCATGTTGCTGTTGCGGCGGGCCAGGAAGATCAGGGCACCGATCAACAGCAGTGGGAAGGCCAGATTGCCCAGAATGCCGAGGGCCGGAGGTGCTGTGCGGGGGGGATGAATATCAAAGCTGATGCCTTCGGTCTTCAGCGTGTTGATCAGCTCAGGGGCCAGACCGGGCAGATCAACGCGCAGGCGTTGAACGCGGTTGTCGAGGTCGGGATCGACGGCTTCGATCACGGCGTTACGACCACCGTCGTAGATATCAACGGCTGTGACGCGACCGGCCTCGACGTAATCGAGGAAGCGCCCGTAGCTCATTCGTGCCACCGCAGCGTTGCGGGGAGCGACGGTGGTGCCATTGCTGTCCTGGCTGAGGCCGTTGATGCCTCCGTTGCTCATCACCTGCCAGCCGATCAGCAACACGACGCCGATTGGCAACAGCCAGAGGGCAAGAAGGCGCCAGCGCTGATTCATGAGCTGAAAAAATTCGTTAACGAGTGTAAAGGAGTCGACCTGATTTCTGAGGCCTCGATCAAAGGCTTCTCAGGGCAACAATCGGGTCGAGCTTTGCGGCGCGTCGGGCAGGAACAACTCCGAAGAACAACCCGATGGATCCTGAGAGTCCAACGGTCACCACAACCATCGTTGCGCCGATCGTTGCTGGTAGGGGCGTGACCGCCGCTACGAGGCTCACTGTTCCGAGACCCGCGAGGGTGCCGATGGCGCCGCCCAGGCTGGCAAGCACCAGGGATTCCACCAGAAACTGCTGCAGAACATCACTGCTGCGGGCCCCCAGGGCCTTGCGCAGACCGATCTCCTCGGTGCGTTCGCTGACGGACACCAACATGATGTTCATGATCCCGATGCCTCCCACCAGCAGTGAGATCCCACCAATGGCCCCGAGCATCAGGGTGAGTCCTCCGGTGATGGTGCCCACGATGGTGAGAGCGTCCTTCTGGGATCGCACCACGAAATCGTCGTCCCGGAGAATCCGGTGCCGCTGCCTCAGCAGGTTGTTGATCTGAAAGCTGGCTGCGTTGATGCTGTTTTCATCCCTGGCTTCAACACTGATGGAGTTGAGGCTGACGCCATAAATCGGATCCCGACCGGTGATCCGGTTCACCATCGTGGTGATGGGTATGTAGGTGTTTTCATCCTGGTTGCTGCCGAACACGGCCCCTTTGGGGGCCATCACACCGACCACCTCAAAGCTTTGATTGCCGATGCGCACCTGCTGGCCAATCGCAGAGCCAGTGGGAAACAACTTGGTGCGTAGATCCGAGCCGAGCACGGCGATGGCTTTCGCACCGGCCACGTCCTTGGCGTTGATGAAACGGCCTTTGGCCACGTCGAATCCGCGCACAGGGGGGAACTCCGATGTCGCGCCGAAGACCGCACCCGTGGAGCTGCGGGCTCCGGCCTGCACCACCTGATTGGTGTTGATCACGGGCGCCACGCGCTTGACGCTGGGAACCTGGGTGGCGATGGCTTCGGCATCTTCCAGCACGAGCGTTTTCGGTCGCGTAACCCCTTGGCGTCTGGCGTTTGTGTTGCCCGGAACCACAAACAACACATTGGCGCCGAGGTTGTTCAACTGACCTTCAGCCAGCAATTGCGCTCCGCGTCCAATCCCCACCAGGGTGATCACCGAGCCGTTGCCGATCACGATGCCCACCATCGTGAGCAGGCTGCGCAGCCTGTTGCTGCGCAGGGTGGACAGGGCCATCCGCACCGTTTCCGTTGCGGGCATGCGCCGGTTCATGGTGTGGCGTCGCTCAGATCAGTGTCGCCTGTGCTTCGTTGCCGACGATGCTCACCTTGACCAGATCGGTGGATCCGGAAACGCCGGTGTGGGTGCCTGCGGACTGCACCACGAGATCACCCTCCTTGAGCAGATCGAGCTCCTTGGCTTTGACCATCGCCGCTTGGAAGGTCTGCGTGGTGCGTTCGCCCTGGGGAATTACCAGCGGCGTCACGCCCCAAACCAGTTGCAGACGACAGGCAACCGTGCGATCAGGGGTGATGGCAAGGATCGGTGCTGCAGGCCGGAACTTGCTGACGTTGCGAGCTGTGGCCCCACTTCGGGTAAGGGGAAGAATCGCCGAGGCATTGAGCTGGCTGGCGATGGTGCTGACCGCACCGCTCAGGGCATTGGGGATGGTGCTGGGAAGGTGGCTGTCGATCGAGCGTTGGGGATAGTCCTTCTCGATCCGGCGAGCAATGGTGGCCATGGTTTGCACGGCTTCCACGGGGAAATCCCCCACCGCGGTCTCGTTGGAGAGCATTACAGCGTCGGTTCCATCCAAGATGGCGTTGGCAACGTCGCTGACTTCGGCTCGGGTGGGCCGGGGGCTGGAGGCCATGGAATCCAGCATCTGGGTGGCCGTGATGATCGGGATGCCCAGGCTGTTGGCCTTGCGGATCAGTTCCTTCTGCAGCAACGGCACTTCCTCGGCCGGCATCTCCACGCCAAGGTCACCGCGGGCCACCATCACGCCGTCACAGAGAGGCAGGATCGAATCGATCTGATCGATGGCCTCAAACTTTTCGATCTTGGCCACAACAGGGGTCTCGTGGCCCTGTTCGCGGATCAGTCCGCGAATCTCCTCCATGTCGGAGGGATTGCGCACGAAGCTGAGGGCCACCCAGTCCACCCCCTGGCTGAGTCCGAAGGCCAAGTCGGTCTTGTCCTTGTCCGTGAGAGCGCGAACGGATAACTGAACGTCGGGGAAGTTGACGCCCTTGTTGTTGGAGAGAACACCGCCCACGGTGACGGTGCAATGCAGGGTCTGCTGCGCTTTGTCGACGGTATCGACCTTCATCTCAACGCGGCCGTCGTCGAGCAGGATCCGGCTACCTGCGGTGACTTCGTCCGCCAGCTTGTCGTAGGTGACCGTTGCGATCGTCTTGTCGCAGCTCACCGGCCGTGAGGTGAGGGTGAACGGATCGCCGTTGGCCAGGGTGATCGGACCCTCAGCAAAACGCCCGAGCCGGATCTTCGGGCCCTGAAGGTCCTGGAGAATGCCGATGGTCTGCCCCAATTCCTCAGACACCTGACGAATCGTGGCGATACGTGCGGCGTGTTCGCTGTGGTCCCCGTGGGAAAAGTTCAGTCTGAAGGTGGTGGCACCAGCCTTCACCAGCTCCTTGATCCGCTCCGGACTCTCCGTGGCAGGGCCGATGGTGGCCACGATCTTGGTCCGTCGGTTCAGGTCGAACTGGCCCATATCGCGGCTGAAAATCCCTGCGGAAACTACCATCCGGGCGTTTCCCAACCGGCCCCATGGAGATGAATTCCTATCAGGACGCCGCCCGAAAGACGGCTGCCTACCCGGATGTGGGCCGTAATCCCATCTATCCGACCCTCGGTTTGACCGGTGAAGCCGGCGAGGTGGCCGACAAGGTGAAAAAGGTGATTCGCGACCGAGGCGGTGTGTTTGATGCCGATACTCGAGAAGCGATCAAGTTGGAGCTGGGAGATGTGCTCTGGTACGTGGCTCAGCTGGCCAGCGAACTGGGTTATGACCTGAATGAGGTGGCTGACGCCAACCTGCAGAAACTGTCGAGCCGGGCTGCCCGTGGGCGCATCGGAGGCAGTGGTGACCAACGTTGATCTCCTGATGCTCCGTCGACTTGTTTCCGTGTTGTGCTGCCTGCCCTTGCTGCTGGGGCTAGCGCTCCCCTGTGATGCCGCTGAACTCCAGCTCAGTGAGGTTCGCCTGGATCCCTGCGGAGAGCTGGATGCCGGAAATCAACCTGAATTAAGCCGCCCGGTTGGTGCCAGCTGTTATGTGCTGACGGGAGACGTTGAGAACCGCAGCAAGAACAGCGTCATCGACACCGATGTGTACGCACGGATCCTGGATGCCAGTGGTGAACCTGTTCTTCCCAACAGAACCCGGGTGGGATCCATCGGGGATGTGAACCCTGGTCACTCCCCGTTCGCCTTGCGAATCTCAGTGCCGGCCGGAACCCCAGGGCCGTTTGTGATCAAAAATCCCCGTGCCCGTGGATTCAATGCTCCGGTCCGCAGCCGCGTTGATGTTGACGAGGATGACCTGCTGCCATTGGAACGGGGCATCAACCAGCAGTGATCACCCAGGAGTGATCACCAGCTGGAACCCGACATATAGAAGGCGCTGATCGACTGCCCCACCAGGCTCTGCAACAGGTTCAGGGCCAGGAACGCCAGGATGGCTGAGAGGTCAATGCCCCCCAGCGGTGGGATCAAACCCCTGAAGGCATTCAGGTAGGGGTCGGTGATCGCACTCACGCTGCTGAGCACTGGATTGCCCCAGTCCAGATTCGGGAACCAGCTCAGCAGAACCCGCACGATCAACACCAAGGAATAGATCTGCAGGGTCTGGGACAGCACCTGCAGCAAGGTGACGGGTAGAGATTCCATGACGGGAGCTGTTCTGCTCCGACTTTATGCAGCTTCCGTCAGATCGGTTGCCCCAAGATCAGGAAGCACGGAGAAGGTGCGGTGAAATTTTTCGGTGAGGGTGAGCCAGTAGGACCGCCCCTCGCTCTGACGACGCCGTTCGATGAAGTCCTGCGCCAGCAGCTCCTTGATGTGGTCGTAGGCCCCCGAGCCCCGCAGGTCCACAAGATCCGATTGAAGAATGCGTTTCTTCAGGGCAATGGTGGCGAGGGTTCGCAGGGTTGCTGTGGAGAGGTTCACCGGCAGCAGATCTTTGACCAGATCTCCCATTCCCGGCCGCAGCTGCAGCCCGTAGCGACCGCTCTGTTCAACGACCTCCAGGGCACTGTCCCGCTGGGCGTAGGAGGCCGTCAGGGCGACGAGGGCTTCTTCGACGCTTCGTCGGTCGGCGTCGGCCAGCTCGGCCAGTTCGCCGATGCTGACGGGCCGACCCTTGAGATAAAGAATCGCCTCGAGCCGGGTGGGCAGGGATGGAGACGTCATCACAACCCCACGAGAGCACTCAAGTTACCGCCCTGAAACTCAGAGGAACAGGCCATAGGCCGGGTTGTTGGTTTCATCCCAGTGGCGATAGCCCAGGGCATTGAGGAATTCGGTCCAGCCCTGCATGTCCTGTTCCGGCACCAGCACGCCAACAACGATGCGCCCCACGTCAGCACCGTGGTTTCTGTAGTGAAAGATGCTGATGCTCCAGTCGGGGTGGAGAGCATCCACGAAGCTCATCAAGGCACCCGGGCGTTCGGGAAATTCGAAGCGATACAGCAGTTCTTTGCATTCCCCGGCACAGGCCGTGCGGGCTGAAGCCGGCAGACGGCCGCCCACCATGTGGCGCAGGTGGACCTTGGCAAATTCGTTGTCGCTGAGATCGAGACAAGGGAAGCCGCCACGCTCCAGCTGGCCCAGCAGGGAGGCACGGTCGTTGTCATCGCTCACCTGCACACCGATGAAGATCTGCGCCGAGACCCCATCGGTCATGCGGTAACTGAATTCCGTGAGGCTGCGCTCTCGCAGCAGTTCGCAAAGCCGCCTCAGGCTGCCTGGTGATTCAGGAATCTCCACGGCCAGCATTGCTTCGCGCTCTTCCCCGAGCTCAGCCCGTTCGGCGATGAAGCGCAGCCGGTCGAAATTCATGTTGGCCCCGCAGGCCACCGCCACCAGATTGCGCCCCGTCAGCTGGCGCTCGGCCACATCCTGTTTGAGTCCTGCCACCGCCAGGGCACCGGCGGGCTCCAGGATTGAACGGGTGTCTTCAAAGACGTCCTTGATCGCGGCACAGATGGCATCGGTGTCGACCCGCACCATCCGATCGACGAACTGCTGGGCCAGTGCAAAGGTGTGTTCCCCCACTTTCCTCACGGCGACGCCATCGGCGAACAGCCCCACCTGTTCCAGTTCCACCCGCTGCCCTCGCTCGAGGGAGCGACTCAGGGCATCGGCATCCACCGGCTCCACGCCGATCACCTCCGTTTCCGGCCACAGCCGTTTGACGTAGGCGGCGATGCCCGCGATCAGGCCACCACCACCCACGGCCACATAGATCGCACTGGGTGGCTGCTCGGCCTGGCGCATGATCTCCATGCCGATCGTTCCCTGGCCTGCGATCACCTCCGGATCGTCGAAGGGGTGAATGAAGGTGAGCCCCTCGGCCTTGCAGCGTCGCTGTGCCTCTGCGGAGCACTCGTCGTAGGTCTCGCCATGGAGAACCACGTCACCACCCAGGGCACGCACGGCGCGCACTTTCACCTCGGGTGTGGTGCTTGGCATCACGATCACGGCCCGACAGCCAAGCCGCTGGGCACTCAGGGCGACGCCCTGGGCATGGTTTCCGGCACTGGAGGCAATCACACCGCGCTTGAGCTCGTCTCTGCTGAGCTGCGCCATGCGGTTGTAGGCGCCGCGCAGCTTGAACGAGAACACCGGCTGGAGATCCTCACGCTTCAGCCAGACCGTGTTGTTCAGCCGGCGGCTCAGATTGGGTGCGGGATCCAAAGGGGTTTCCCGCGCCACGTCGTAGACGCGGGCACGCAGGATCCGCTGGAGGTAGTCGGTCATCTCACCATTCTTCCAAGGGTTTGATCCAGACAGGATCCGGGTTGGTTCCCGTAGATTGCACGTATTGGAGTTGGCAGTGCATGCATCTCGGAGATCTGAAGCATCCGAATGAACTGCACGGACTCAGCCCGGCCCAGCTTGAGGACGTGGCTCGGCAGATTCGTGAGCGGCATCTGCAGGTGGTGTCCACCAGCGGTGGCCACCTGGGCCCTGGCCTGGGGGTTGTGGAGCTGACCCTGGCGCTGTACCAGACGCTGGATCTCGACCATGACCGTGTGATCTGGGATGTCGGCCATCAGGCCTACCCCCACAAATTGATCACCGGCCGGTTCAACGATTTCGACTCCCTGCGCCAGCAGCACGGGGTGGCGGGTTACCTCAAGCGCACTGAGAGCGATTTCGACCACTTCGGAGCGGGTCATGCCAGCACCTCCATCTCAGCGGCGCTGGGCATGGCCATGGCGCGGGACAACCGGGGCGAGTCGTTCAAATGCGTTGCCGTCATCGGTGATGGAGCCCTGACAGGCGGCATGGCTCTGGAGGCCATCAACCACGCCGGACACCTTCCCAACACGCCGCTCCTGGTGGTGCTGAACGACAACGACATGTCGATCTCTCCGCCGGTTGGTGCGCTCTCGAACGTGCTGAACCGTGCGCGGCTCAGCCCACCGATGCAGTTCCTTTCAGGGAGTGTTGAGGAAAGCGTTCGGCATCTGCCCTTCATGGGTGGTGAGATTCCTGCGGAACTCAACCGCCTCAAGGGCAGCATGCGTCGCCTCGCGGTTCCCAAGGTGGGTGCCGTGTTCGAGGAACTTGGCTTCACCTATATGGGGCCGATCGACGGCCACGACATCGGTGAAATGGTGCGCACCTTCCAGGCGGCTCACCGTGAGGGTGGGCCTGTGCTGGTGCATGTGGTCACCAAAAAGGGCAAGGGCTACCCCTACGCCGAGGCCGATCAGGTGGGCTACCACGCCCAATCAGCTTTTGATCTCGGCACCGGCAAGGCGATTCCGTCGTCCAAACCCAAGCCCCCCAGCTACAGCAAGGTGTTTGGGCAGACCCTGGTCAAGCTCTGTGAGCAGAACAGTCGGGTGATCGGCATCACTGCGGCCATGGCCACTGGTACCGGTCTCGATCTGCTTCAGAAGGCCGTTCCGGACCAGTACGTGGACGTGGGCATCGCTGAGCAACATGCCGTCACCCTGGCGGCAGGCATGGCCTGCGAGGGTTTGCGCCCTGTCGTTGCCATCTACAGCACCTTCCTTCAGCGCGCCTACGACCAGTTAATCCACGACGTGGGCATCCAGAAGCTGCCGGTCACCTTCGTGCTCGATCGTGCCGGCATCGTTGGTGCCGACGGGCCGACCCACCAAGGTCAGTACGACATCAGCTACATGCGAGCTATTCCCAACTTCACGGTGATGGCACCGAAGGATGAGGCTGAGCTGCAGCGCATGCTCGTGACCTGCCTGCAGCACGACGGGCCCACGGCGCTGCGGATTCCGCGGGGCTCCGGTGAAGGCGTGCCCTTGATGGAAGAGGGTTGGGAATCGCTGCCGATCGGCCGCGGTGAACTGCTGCGGGAAGGCGACGATCTGATGATCGTGGCCTACGGCTCGATGGTGGCTCCGGCCCTCGCCACAGCAACGCTTCTGGAGGAAGCCGGCCTCTCCACCACCGTGATCAACGCCCGCTTCCTGAGGCCACTGGATCAGGCGCTGATCCATCCCCTGGCACGTCGCATCCCCCGCGTGGTCACCATGGAAGAGGGAGCCCTGCCTGGTGGTTTTGGCGCAGCGGTTCTGGAGTCGTTGATCGATCAGGACATCAACGTGTCGATGTTGCGCATCGGCATCCCCGACCAGTTGGTTGATCACGCCACGCCGCAGCAGAGCAAGGAAGCTCTCGGCCTCACTCCTGCCCAGATGGCTGAACGCATCCTTGAGCGCTTCAGCAACACCTCTGGTGATCTGCCAGCCACCGCTTCGATCAAGGCCCTCCAGGCCTGAAGCTGAGGGCTCGGTGTCCGTTCTGATCGTTGGCGCGGGACCGTCCGGTGCCCGTCTGGCGATTCAACTGGCGCGGGCGGGTGCTGAGGTGACCCTGGTGGATCGCCTGGCTGATCCCCATCGCCATGCCTATTCCAGTGGCGCCCTGCCTCTGGAGGCTGTTCGTCGCTTGGGTCTTCCGGATGACGCCATTGCCGCCACCTGGCAGGGCTGGCAGCTGCACGATCCCTCGGGTCTGGTTCATCAGTGGTGGTCGTCAGGCGATCTGGGGGTGGTGCTCGACTTCGGCCGGCTTCGGTCCTTGCTCTGGGAGGAAGCGCGCCGCCATGGGGTCGAGTTGATCCAGGGCTGCCGGGCCACGCTGAGCACGCTCACGGCCGATCAAGCCAGCGTGCGGTTGCAAACACGTGATGGGCGTTCGTCATTGCGCTCAGCGCGCTGGCTGATTGATGCCACCGGTGCACGCCGAGATCTGCTGCAGCAGGCCGGCCTCAGTGCCAATCCCGAGGATCCTCTGCTGCAGGGCATCGGCGTTGAGTGGTTGCTGCAGGCCGATGACCGTCAGGCGGCTGCCTGGCGGGATCGGATCAGTTTCTTTCTGGGCACCGCCTGGATCCCCCATGGATACTGCTGGATCTTTCCCATGCAGGGGCAACGGCTGAAGGTGGGGGTCTGTCACCTCCCACCGGCGGATCGTCCGAGTCCCGGCAGCCTGGCTGGACCCCTTCAGCGCTTGATTCAACGCTGCGGCTTGAGCGCCTGCCCGGTGCTGGATCGCCATGGCGGGCCGGTGTCCAGCAGCATCGCCCGCTCCGAACCTTTGGTGGCTGGTGCCCTGCTGGCGGTGGGGGATGCGGCCAGTTCCGCCAATCTGCTTGGGGGAGAAGGGATCCGCCATGCGATGGACAGCGCGGATCAACTGGCCGAACTGCTGATCGCTGAAGGGATGTCTGGGGACTCCACGGCCATGGCCCTTCGCTACCAAGAGCAACTCAAGGCCCAACGGAGTTGGCGTTGGTTGGTGTCGGGCCGGCTGGCGCGGCGCACTTGGTGGGGCCTCGACAATCCAAGGGCGGACCGACGTCTGGAACGTTTGATCCATGGCCTGTCTGCGACCGCAGAAGCCCCCGCTCTTTCAGAGCTGTTGTTCAACTACAACTTCGAGGGTTACGGCCTGCGTCTGCTGCCGTATCTGCTCTGAGCCAAGGGTTGTTTCAGGGAGGAGACTGGCTCCTCCCTCAAGGGATGTGCTTCAGAGCACGCCGCGGGCGGCCAGACCCTGGATGGCGCCGATGCCGATGATGTGGCCGAGGCTAGTGGTGCCGAGCAGGGCTGCGTGACCCATGCCGCCGAAGAAGGAAGCGTTGGGGAGTGCGGCGCCAACGTTGGGGTGCTTGATCGTGGCCTTGCCGACCATGATGGCAACCACATTGCAGAGGATCATCACCAGGGCGACCTTGGGAGACCAGGACACGGAGGCGGGAGCGATCGCGAAAAGGTGGGTCAGCATTCGAGCCAATGAGCGACACCTCATCTTCCGGCGCTAGCGACGCCTTGCCTGCCTCTCTTAAGAGTTGTTCACCCTTTTTTGGGGGTTGGGTACAACAAACCGATCACCAAAACCGTGTTGCTGAGGGTGAGAAAGGCTTCTGCCCCACCGTGCAACCAGTCAATCTCCACCAATTCCGCTGAGCAGCAGCGCAGGGCGGCAATGGCAGCACCAATCGTGACGGCCACAAACAGCAGGGTGAGCTGAAAGCCCCGCTCCGCCATCAACGGAAGCGCCTCACTTTTCCGCAGCCAGTGCAGAAACAGGAGATAGGGGATCAGCGAGGCGGCGAACAGCGGTGCGGGATCGAAGTTCATGGAGCACTGGCTCCGTCCACCTGCCGGCGACGTTGGAGCTGCCAGGCCGCCATGGCAAGGGTGCAGTTGCCGATCACGGTGAACAGGGCCTGAAGGGTGACAAGACCTCTCAGCGCTTCGCTGTTGTCATACAGATGCCAGGTGCAGGCAGCCATGGCACTGACGAGGGCCGGAAGCATGGCCCAGGCCAGGCCCTGCAGCCCACGCCGATGCATCAACACGATCGCCACGCACCACTCCACCACGGAGGCGACATGGATCCACCAGGTTCCGAGCGACAACGCGTGCATGCTCTGAATCCTAGGAATCGGTTGATAATGCCTGGAGTGAACAGGCTGCTGCCCGTGGTCCGCCCCACTGCGCCTGTATTGCTGCTTTGCGGCTACTACGGAGAGCACAACCTCGGTGACGATGCCCTGCTGCAGGTGCTGGTGTCGTCTCTTCCCGAGCCGCAGCAGCTGTTGATCACAGCCCGCGATCCAGCCCCCGTTCTGGCCTTGGCTCCGTCGGCGCAGACGGTGAACCGCCGTTCCCTGCGGCGCTGTCTTCGTGCGGCCCTGAGAGCTGATGTTCTGGTGCTTGGTGGCGGGAGCCTGCTGCAGGACAGCACCAGCTTCAGCAGCCTCGTTTACTACCTGCTGCTGATGACGGTTGCCCGCCTCGGTGGCGCCGAGGTGGTTCTCTGGGGGCAGGGCCTTGGACCCTTGCGGCGTCGGACCAGTCGCCTGTTGGTTCGCACGGTGTTGCCCCTCTGCAAGGCAGCGAGTTGGAGGGATCAGATCTCCTTTGATTGGGCCCAGCGTTGGGCCCCCAAGCTGCCGATGGTGCTGGCCGCCGATCCGGTCTGGCAGATGCCAGCGCGCCCTTGGCTTGGTGGCGACGCCATCGTGCTCAGTTGGCGTCCGACACCTTTGTTGGATTCCGCGGGCTGGCGTTGCTTAACCGAAGCCCTTGATCGGCTCAGTGCCGATTTGGATGCGCCGGTGATCTGGCTGGCCTTCCATCACCATCAAGACGCACCCCTGTTGCAGCACCTGAGTGATCAAGGTCTGCTGCCGGCGCGATTGAAAGCGCGCAGCTCAACCCTGGTGCCCCAGTCCCTGGAGGCTGTGTCCGATCTGGTGCAGCGGGCGCGCCTGGTGCTGCCGATGCGGTTGCATGCCCTGATCCTGGCTCGACTGGCCAACAGCCCCATGGCTGCCCTCAGCTACGACCCGAAGGTGGAGGCTGCAGCGGCCATGGCCACGGTGCCCTGCATCCCCTTGCGCTTGCTTCCCTCTGTGGATGATCTGCTGACGCTTTGGCGGGCCGAAGTGGACCGTCCAGCCGATCCTGATCAGACCGAAGCCCTACGCCGCCAGGCGTCAGCGCACAGCGAGCTTCTCAATCAGATGGCAGCCGATCTGACGGCAGACGACGGCCGCTGACGGCATCGAAGCGATGCTCACAAGTGCTGGGCCAACTGATGCGTGGCTCAGCCCCGATCGCTGTCTCTCCGGGGCAGACCAGCCGCAGGTCGCCGCGATCGCAGCGCACCAGCAGCATCTGGTTGGCTCCGAACCATTCACGGCTGAGGATCGTGCAGGGTGAGCCTGCGGGATCGAGCCTTAGATCGTCCGGTCGGATGCCGGTGATCACTCCATCGCTGGCTGGCAGCAGATTCATCTGCGGGCGGCCGATGAACTGAGCGACGTAGGTGCTGGCCGGTTGCAGGTACAGCTCGCGGGGTGTTCCGATCTGTTCAATCCTTCCCTCGCGCATCACAGCGATGCGATCCGCCAGCGCCATCGCCTCCTGCTGGTCATGGGTGACGTAAACCACAGGCTGCTCACCGCCGATCATCAGGCGGCGTAATTGAGGCCGCAGGTCCTCACGCAACTGGGCATCCAGATTGCTCATCGGCTCATCGAGCAGATAAACGAGGGGGTCCCGCAACAGCGCTCGGGCCAGGGCGACGCGCTGGCGCTGGCCGCCGGACAGTTGTGACGGCCGTTGCCGGGCTTGCCCGCTGAGCTGCAACACCTCCAGCACGCCGCGGATCCGTTCATCGCGGGTGGCGGCGCTACCGCCCCGCATGCGCAGCCCCAGTTCGAGGTTGTCCCACACATTCAGATGCGGGAACAGGGCATAGCTTTGAAACACCATCCCCACCCGGCGACGCTCAGCGGACACGTTGACTATCTCCGCACCATTGATGCGAATCGACCCTTGATCGGGGTGATCGAGCCCGGCGATCAGACGCAGGGCCGTGCTTTTCCCACAGCCGCTGGCCCCAAGCAGAGCGACGCATTCGCCGTTGGCCACATCGAGGTCGAGCTGGTGGAGAACCTGTCGCTCGCCGAAGCGCTTGTTGATGGCCCGAAGTTGCAGTGTCATCCCTTGATGGCTCCGTTGGTGAGTCCACTGACGATCTGGCGCTGAAACACCAGCACCAGCACCAGAAGAGGAATGGCACCGAGCACGGTGGCTGCCGCGTAGGTGCCGTAGGGGACGGAATAGGTGGATGATCCCGCAATTCGGGCCATCGCCACCGGCAATGTGAGCAGATCGCTGCGGCTCAGCCAGGTGAGCGCCACGGGATATTCGTTCCAGGCGAACAGGAACACCAGGATTGCCGTGCTGGCGGAGGCCGGTGCAATCAAGGGGAGCAGCACCCAGCGCAGCCGCTGCCACAAGGACAGTCCCTCAAGCTTTGCTGCGTCTTCGAGGTCGTTGGGCAGGGCTTCGAAGGCCGCGGTGAGCAGCAGCAGGGCCAGAGGCATCGACAAAGCGCTGTAGGGAATGGCGATGGCGATCAGGTTGTTGCCGAGGGAAAAGGTGCGGGCCAGTTCGAGCAGTGCCAGAAACAGCAGGACATAAGGGAAAAGAGCGGCGCCCACCACGGCAGTGCGGAGGATTCCTTTCAACCCCTGAGGCAGCTTTGCCAGTCCGTAGGCGGCGGGGATGGCCAGTATCAAGGTGAGCAGTGTGGTGAGGGAAGCCACCAAGCTGCTGTTGAGCAGGTAACGCCAGAAGGGTGGATCGGTGCTGAGCAGATCGCGGTAGTTGTTGAGCGTCCAACGGCTCCAGAAGCTCAGTTGGTCATTGACCAGAGCATCTGCGGTGGTGAAGGAACTCAGCAGCTGCCACAGCATCGGAGCGAGGGACCAGACCAGCAGCAGCGCAATCCAGAGGGAACGTCGTGTCATCAGTCCACTTGTCCTCAATCCATGGGTCATCGGTCGAGGGACCTCAACAGACCGAAGCTCCTCAGCAGCAACGTGCCCGCAAGAATCAGCGCGGTGAGCAGCAGGAATCCCGCGAGCATCACCGTGGCGCTGTAGCCGAAATCGAGGAAACGCATGCCGTTGAGGTAGGCATAGAGGGCGATGCTTTCGGTGCTGCCGGCGGGACCACCACCGGTAAGCACCTGCACCAGATCAAACACCCCGAAGGCCTGGGCCAGGCGGAACAGAAGGCTCAGCAGGATGTAGGGGAGCAGCAGCGGCAGGGTGACCCTGCGAAGCGCCTGAAGGGGCGTTCCCCCTTCCAGGCGAAAGGCGCTGTAGAGGTCGTCGGGAATGCTCTGGAGTCCCGCCAGAAGAATCAGCGTGATGAAGGGCGTTGTTTTCCAGACATCCGCAAACACGGTCACCAGCCAGGTGATCGATGGGGTGGAGAGAAGATCCAGGGAGTTGAGGCCAAGGCTTCGTGCCAGCACCTCGATCGGGCCGTAGGGGGTGTTGAAGATCCAGCGCCAGCCCAGGGCCATCATCGTTGTGGGCAGGGCCCAGGGCAGCAGAGTCAGGGCGCGAACAGCTCCCCTGCCGCGCCAGCGTTGATGCAGCAGCAGTGCAATGGCCAGGGCCAACAGCAACTCCAAACCCACCGAGATCAGGGCGAATCGCGCGGTTTGTCCGGCATCCAGCCAGAAGCGCTGATCAGCCGCGAGTCGCCACCAGTTGGCACCGCCGTTGGCCACCGGTTCGAGGCCGGTGAGAACGGAATCAGCGTGGAAGCTCAGCCAGGTGTAGCGAAGCATCGGCCAGCCGAACACCACCGCGATCAACAGCAGCGCAGGTGCAGCCAGGAGCATCGTCATGGCGTAGCTCCCGCAGCGCGCAGCAGAGTCTGGCTCCGCTGCTGACTGGTGGCCATGGCCTCATCGGCGGACCCGGCAGCGGTGAACAAGCCGTTGAGTTCCCGCTGCACCACATCGCTCAGCTGGGCATACAGCGGGGTTGGCGGACGAACAACCGCATGGTTTAAGGCCACCAGCAGATCCGGCAGCACGGGGGAGGCCTTCAGCATCTCCGGGTCGTTGAACAGATCCGCTTGGATGGGGGTGTAGCCGTTGTTGAGAAAGCGCTGCCGCTGGGCGTCTTCGCTGGTGAGGTAGCGAATCGCTTCTACCGCTGCTTCCTTGTGCTGCGATTGGCGCATCAGGCTCAGCCCCCAGCTGCCGAGGGTGGCTCCGGGACGCTCACCCGGTTGCGCCACCATCAGGCTGATGCCGACGTTGCCCTTCACAGCGCTGTCGTCCTTCTGCAGTTCAGCCCAGGCGTAGGGCCAATTGCGCATCAGTGCGGCATCCCCGGCCTTGAAGGCCTGAAGCGACTCCGCCTCGGCGTAATTGGTCACGGCGTAAGGGCTGACGCCTTTACTGATCAGATCGTTCAACCAGGCTGCTGCCGCCGTTGCCTCAGGCGAATCGAGCTCCATGGCATTGGTGGTGGTGTCCATCCAGTCACCGCCGAAGCCCTGCAGCACTTCAAGGAAGTCGCAACTCAATCCTTCGTACTGACGCCCCTGCCAGACAAAACCGTTGGCAACGGTCTGGCTTTCAACCAGGCGCCCGGCAACCTCCACTAGCGCGTCGGGCGTTGCTGGTGGCTGATCCATCAGATCCGTGCGCCAGTAGAGCAGTCCCACATCGGCCACCAGCGGCCAGCGGTAGAGATGGCCGTCGTAGTCATTGCCCAGCCGTGCACCTTGCACCAGCTGCTCCTGGTCGTTCTGATCAAACCAGGGCTCCAGGGCTTCCAGCCAGCCGGCGGCGGCATATTTCGGCAGCCAGGTGACATCCATCAACAGCGCGTCGAACGGTGCATCACCGAGCAGAAGACTGCTGATCGCCAGGTCTGAAATCGATTCCGTGTTCAACGGACCGCGAATCAAGCTGAGATGAATCCGGCCGCGATGCTCGCGGTTGAAGGCTTTCACCAGATCGGCACTGGCATCGGTGAAGGAGGAGGGCATGAGGATGCTCACCTCCTCCGCACGCGTGGAGGCTGATCCCACCAGAACACCCAGGGCCATCACCACCGACAAGGCACCGACCACGAGCCAGTGGCGCAGTTTCATTGCGGGGTGGAGGGCGACAGGCCAGACATCTGCTCCTCGGCCCAGTCACTCACCGTGTAGCTCTCCACGGCATCGGTCATGCGGCTCATGCGGTCGCGCTGCTCGTCTTCATCCATTTCGAGCGCCGATTCGATGGCCTCATCCATGCGGCGGTTGGAATAGGGATTGGTGAGCACGGCACCATCCAGCACAACCGAGGCTCCGGTGAATTCCGAGAGCACAAGAACGCCGCCACGGTTGCGTCGAGCAGCGGCGTACTCCTTGGCCACCAGATTCAGGCCGTCCCGCAGCGGAGTGATCCAGCAGACATCGGCATGGCAGAACCAGGCGATCATTTCGTCATAGGGGATCCGGCGGGTGGAAAAGCGGATGGGCACCCAATCGATCTGGCTGAAGCGGCCGTTGATGCGTCCGGCCATCTCCTCGATTGAGCGTTGGGTGTCTTCGTAGATCTTCATTCCACTGGCAGCGGCCACACAGGCAAGCATCAGCACCACCTGGCCGTGCAGATCCTTGCGTCGCTCCAACAGCCGTTCAAAAGCCAGCAGCAACTCTTCGTTGCCCTTGGTGTAATCCACCCGACTGGCAGAGAGGATCAGTTTTCGGCCTTTTTTGGTGTCTTGAACGATCAATTCGCCATGGCTTTCAACCGACGGGCTCCAGCACAATTCCTGAATCAGATCCGGTGAGGTGCCCACCGGAGAGCTGAGCAGCTGAATGGTGCGACCGTTGTGCTCGAGGTGACTGGTGACCGTGCCTTCCGAAAGGGCGGTTCCGACCTCAATGAATTTCTTGTCCACCGGGACTTTGGGCCCACGTTTGGCGCCCACCAGGGTTGTGGCGGCACGGGCAAAGTTTTCGGTGTATCGGGGAATGTGGAAGCCAACGACATCACAACAGAGCAAACTTTCCAGGATCTGCTCACGCCAGGGAAGGATGGCGAAAACATCATTCCCCGGGAAAGGAGTGTGATGGAAAAAGGCAATCTTCAGGTCTGGACGTTCGGCTCGGATGTATCCGGGAGCCAGCCAAAGGTTGTAGTCATGCACCCACACCGTTGCACCCTCGGCGGCTTCAGCGCATGCCGCCCTGGCGAAACGTTTGTTGACCTCTTCAAAGATCTTCCAATTCGCGTTGTTGACATTGAAATAGGTTGGAAATGTATGAAGTATTGGCCAGAAGCATTCTTTGGATGTGATGTGATAAAAACTGGAGATCTGTTCATCTTCCAGGGGGATTCGGCACAGAGTAAACGGCGAAGGATTATCCATCTCAAACCGTTCTGTGCCTTCATTCGACTGATCGTCGACCCGTCTCCAGGCAATCCAAGTGCCTTTTTCGCAGTTACGGAAGAGGTTGCGAAGGGTTGGAATAATTCCGTTAGGGCTTTTCTGATCGACCCATATTCTTTTCCCGTTCTTGTCTTTTGATTCGTCGAACGGCGTGCGGTGATAGAGGATTACAAATGAACTCTGACCCGCACCCATTTATTCGAACAACGCTTCGTTGGCTCCACCTTTCAGCAAAAGCCCTCTTTTGTCAAACGGTGGCTTTGGTCTGAAAAGACACCAACGAATCCAGCACCTCGCGGGCGTGACCGTTGGGTCGAACCGCCACCCAGCGTTCACGCAAGACTCCGTCCGGATCGATCAGAAAGGTGTGGCGCAGCGAGTACGGCGCCATCCACGACCCGTAGGCCTTGCTCACGGTCCCGTCGGGATCAGACAAAAGGGGGAAGCTCAATCCTTCGCTCTCACAGAAGGATTCATGGTCGTCAACGCTGTCGGCGCTGATGCCGATCACTTCCGCACCTGCCTGAAGGAAGTCGTTGTGAAGGCTTTCGAAGCCCCGGGCTTCGATCGTGCATCCGCCGGTGAAATCCCTTGGATAGAAGTAAACCGCGAGCCAGCGGCCGCGCAGATCACTGCTGCTCCATTGCTTCCGATCGGGTTCGGACTGACTGGATCCGGGCAGATCGAAATCAGGCACGGTTGTACCCGTTTCCAAAACAACACCCCCGAGGGCCGAAGCCCGCGAGGGTGTGAGCGTCAGAGCTGCAAGGAAAAGGCCGGACTTGACTAGTAATTCCCGCCGATTCACCCGTTCAAGATCTCAGATCTTGGCCAGGTTAATGCCCAGAGACTTGGCGTAGGCGCCTAGGCCTTTCTTCTGGATGGTTTTGAGGGCGCGGGTGGTGACACGCAGCTTCACCCAGCGGTTGCCTTCCGCCCACCAGAGGCGACGCTGCTGCAGGTTGGCCTGCTGCAGCTTCTTGGTGCGGATGTGGGAATGGCTCACGGCCATGCCGTTGTTGGCGCGAGTACCGGTGAGCTGACACACCCGTGACATGACGATGTCCTTCTACTGAGAGGTTGTTTGGAGCTGAAAAGCCAGTTCCAAACAACCAATTTAGCAAAAGGTCTTCAGGTCAAAGTCCTCTCTGCATCAAGGCACCCATCAATTCAGCGCTGCGGGTCTGGAAACCGGCCAGCTCATTGGGCTCCAGGCCCCCGACGCCGAGGCGCGCCATGTCATACAGATGGCGGGCCACATCCTCGGCCAGGCTTGCGGTCGGCGATGTTTCCGCCGCTCCCACCAGCACGCCACCGGCACGCAACTTCAGCATCCCCTCCACAAGGGGGTGGCGCCGGTTCACCAGCAGCACGTGATGCTCGGGAAGGCCCGGCAGGCGTTGTTCCATCAAGGCGCCCATGTCGTTCAGCCGGCGCATCTGTTCCGGCAGAAGAATCATGGCCGGCGGTGCCCCCTCGGCTTTCAGGGCCTGCACCTGAACGGTCACTTTGTCGTTGGCCAGGGCCGCTTTGATCAGATCACGCAGTCGGTCTGACTCCGTGGTGCCGTCCTGATCGGTGAGTTCGGCATCGTTGTCCTTCAGGCTTTCGTCCAGTTCCGAGTCGACGCGCTGGAAGGTGAGTTCCTCATGGCGATGTTCCAGCCAGGGGATGAACTGGGTGTCGATCACCGTCTCCAGCTTCAGCACTTCCGCGCCCTGGGACGTCCAGAGGTTGAGCGCACCGGCCTGGGCAACGTCATCGGTGCTGTAGAGCACACGCTTGTTCTGATCCGCGTCCAGTCGGCTGCGGTACCCTTCAAGGGTGGTGAAGGCACGGCCATCGCAGGCGATCGGGTCGGCGTCGTCCCCTTCCCCTGCTGCAGCGGTGGTGGCGAACAGGATCAGTTCAGACACCTGTTCGGCGAACTTCTCGTCCTCCATGGCGCCGATCTTCACGAAGGGTGCCAGGGCATCCCAGGCTTCGGCATAAGCCTTGGGATCCTCCTTTTTCAGGTTCCGCAGCCGGTCGGAAACTTTCTTGGCGACGAAGTTGCCGATGGAGCGAACGCGTCGGTCGGTTTGCAGAGCACTGCGGCTCACGTTCAGGGGGATATCGGGTGAATCGATCACTCCCCGCAGGGGCAACAGGTAGCGCGGAACGACCTCCTTGATCGAATCGCTGACGAACACCTGGTTGCAGTACAGCTTGATTTCCCCCTTCTCCCAGTCGGCACGTCCGGTCTGCTTGGGGAAGAAAAGAATGCCCTGGAGGTTGTAGGGATAGTCAGTGTTGAGGTGAACCCAGAGCAGGGGATCGCCCTGGAACGGATAGAGGTAGTGGTACAGGTCGATGTAGTCCTGATCACTCAGGTCTCTGGCGCTTTTGCGCCAGGGGGCATCCATCTTGTTGATGGTTTCCCCTTCCAGCTGCACCGGTACTGCCATGAAGTCGCAGTAGGTGTTGATCAGGGTGCGGATCCGAGCCGGTTCGAGATATTCGAGCTCGTCCTCCATCAGATGAAGGATCACGTCCGTGCCGGGCTGGTCTTTCTCGGCGGCAGTGAGGCTGAAGTTCGGGGAGCCATCACAGCTCCAGCGCACGGTCTCAGCCTCGGGCCGGGCTGAACGGGTCAGCAGCTCAACCCGCTCGGCCACCATGAAGCTGGAATAGAAGCCCAGGCCGAAGTGGCCAATGATGGCGTCGTTTTCCTGCTTGTACTTCTCCAGGAAATCCTCGGCGCTGGAGAAGGCCACCTGGTTGATGTAGCGCTTCACCTCATCGGCGGTCATGCCGATGCCGTTGTCGCTGATGGTGAGCGTTTTGGCTTCGCGATCCACACTGATCCGGATGGCCCCGTCATCCCCTTCACTGCAGTCGCCGGCCATCGCCGCCATGCGGCGCTTGCTGATGGCGTCGACGCCATTGCTCACTAGCTCCCGCAGAAACACCTCATGGCCGGAATAAACGGCCTTCTTGATGATCGGGAAAATGTTTTCGGTGTGGATCTGAATCTGACCCTGTTCCTCCAGCACCGCCATTCCTTTGCTGTGAAAAACCAGACACTAGAGACAGGTTTTACCCGGGCTCAACGGCTGTTTCAGGGGGTTCCCCGTACCTTCGTGCCTACGTCCCTTGGCCCAGATCAGGGCGTCTTCTGCAGGTCGGGGCGCTCTTCAGCAACGATGGCCCCCTCGACGGGACACACCTGCAGGCAGATGCCGCAATCGATGCAGGTGTCGAAATTGATCCAATAGAAGTCAGTGCCCTTCTTGTTTTTTCCTTTGCCTTGGTCGATACAGGCCACAGGGCAGGCATCAACACAATCAGCGATCCCCTCGCAAACGTCAGTGACGATGGAATGAGCCATGGAGGTCCTGCTGCACAGCGGGATCCTAAGGATCGACCCAATCCAGCTGCAGACCACCCTGGGCCTTCGCCTGCTGCTCAGCCTCCTGCTTGGACGCCAGGGGTTCCAGGGCCATCACAGCAGTGCGTCCCTGCTCGTGCCAGCCGCGCTGACGCTCCATGGCGGATTCCAGATTCGAGGCCGTTGAAAAAGCAACGAGAACATCGGACTGCTCCTGCTCGGCAGCATCCAGGTCTGAAATCAGTTCGCGGATCGGATCGATCGCGAGGCTGAACCCTGCGCCAAAAGCCCGGTCATGCGTTGCGCCGCAACGGCGCACCAGATCGTCGTAGCGGCCGCCGCGGGCAATCACCACCGGTGAACTTCGGCCATCACAGATCAGCTGGAACACCAGGCCGGTGTAGAGCTCGAAATGAGGTTGAAAGGTTGGATCCAGCTGGATCGTCACCGCCTGAGCTTGAGCTGCCGAGGCGAGATGGGCACAGAGGCGCCGCAGCTCATCGAAGACCGGCTGTTCCCCGCAGAGACTGCCGAGCTGCGTCAGCACCTGGTCGGGGGTGCCACGGCAGTCCAGCAAGGAGAGCAGCCTGGTCTTCTCAGCGTCGGCCAGATCGAGGCCCTCGATGGCCAACCGGTCGAAATCGATCAATGCCGTGCGGATCTGATCACGCAACGCACCGCTGAACGGACGGAGCACCAGATCCATCAGAGCGGTGTGACCCAGCAACAGCCTTGGTTTCTGGCTGGCCTGCAGCCCCAGGGTCTGAACGGAGGCCATCAGCAGGCTGAGCAGCTCCATCTCCGCTTCGCTGCCACTGACGCCGAACAGTTCAACGCCGCTCTGAAGGTTTTCCTCAATGCACTGACCACCCTCATCGGCGGAACGGGTGCGGAACACCGTGCCAGAGGCCCAGAGCCGCAGCGGTCGCTGGCGATCTGCAAATCGGGTGCAGGCGGCTCTGGCGATGGATGCCGTCATCTCCGGGCGTAGCCCGAGGGGGTCATCAGCGACCAGACGAACAATGTCTGAGCTGTCGATGGCACCGCCGGCCATCAGGGTGGCTAGGCGTTCCACCCGGGGTGGCGAGACCTCGTCGTAGCCCCAGAGGCGGTAGACCGACGCCAGACGTTCCGTCAGCTGTCGGTTGGTCTCCACCTGACGTGGATTCAGATCCTTTGCGCCAGCTGCAGGTTGCAGCGCCATCTCACGTCCTCTCGGCCACGCCTCAGGATCCCATGGCCGTGACCTCGGGCGCTCCGAAGGCGGCTCCAGGCAGTGGTTGCACCTGAGACAGCCCCTCGGTGATCGCCGCATGCAGGCTGGCGCCAGCGGCAACGACCCGGCCACTGGAGAGGTCGAAGGGTCGATTGCCATAGCCGGTGACGGTGCCACCGGCCAGATTCACCAACGCCACGCCAGCGGCCAGATCCCAGGGAGACAGGCCCCGTTCCCAATAGCCGTCCTGGCGGCCAGCGGCCACAAAGGCCAGGTCCACCGCTGCAGCACCGCCCCGGCGCACGCCGTGGGTGCGATGGGTGAACCAGCAGAACTCGGCGTAGTTGTTGTCGAGTCGGGTGTGCCGGTCGTAGGCGAACCCGGTGACCAGCAGGGAGTCTTCGAGCCGATCGCAACTGCTCACCTGCAGTGGTGTGTCGTTGCAGAACGCTCCGACCCCCGGTGCCCCCCAGTACATCTCCTGGAGAAAGGGCACAGCGATGGCCCCGAGGATGGGCTGCTGGCCCAGGGTGAGTCCGATCGAGGTGGCAAAAAAGGGGTAGCCGTGGGCGAAGTTTGTGGTCCCATCGAGGGGGTCAACACACCACCTCAGGCCGTCCTGCTGACCGGCTGCCCCGCTTTCCTCCGCCAGCAGAGCAATCTCAGGGGTTTGCTCCGCCAGCAGCTCCAAGACGATGCGTTCGGCAGCAAGGTCGGCATTGGTGACCAGGTCGCCGATGCGGCCTTTGCTTTCGATGGACGACAGGCGCCCGTAGTGGCGCATCAGTTCCTGGCCACCGGCATCGGCCGCTGAGCGGGCCACGCTGACAAGACGCTCCAGATCGCTTGGGGTGAGCCCGGCTTCGTGGGCGGCACGGGTGCAGATCGATTCCGGCATGTTCACTCCTCCTCGAGGGGAATGCGAGCAGTGACGCGCCCTTTGCCGAAGTGGCGACCGAACTGGAGCTCGTACACCTCATCCTCATCCTGGGTTTCAGCCTCCAGGGGCCCGATAGCGCGTGCCACGCAGAGCAGGCCGTAGCCCTTGTCCCTCAGCTCCCGCGACAGACCCATGGCTTCGCGCTGGTCAAGGCTGCCGCTCTGCACGCGAACGGCGCACTCCGTGCAGCATCCGTTTCTGCAGGAGAAAGGAAGTGGGTCACCCTGCTCTTCGAAGCTGTGAAGGATGTAGTCCCCCTCAGGCACGTCGTGGGTGATGGTGCGACCCTCCTGGCGCCAGTGAATCGTGATCCTGTGGCTGGGACGCATGAAGGTCTGCTGGCAGTGCCCTGCTACATTCTCACCTGCCCCATTTAGCCGGTGGAGAGCTGGCCGAGTGGTCGAAGGCGCAGCACTGGAAATGCTGTATAGGGGCAACTCTATCGAGGGTTCGAATCCCTCGCTCTCCGCTTCTCCGGTCCTTCAGGACCGGATTTTTTTTGCCCTTTTCTAGGCCTGAAGGCCCAATCACGGCCTTGCCTGGGGCCGGCTCGGCGATCAGCCGAAACGACCGGAGACGTAGTCCTGGGTGGCCTGCTGTTGGGGGGCGTTGAAGATCTTGTCGGTCTCGTTGAATTCCACGAGGTAACCCACCTTTCCGGTTCCGCCTTCAACGGCCTCTGCGTTGTAGAAGGCGGTCATGTCGCTGACGCGAACGGCCTGCTGCATGTTGTGGGTGACGATCACGATGGTGAAGCTCTTCTTGAGCTCATGCATCGTCTCCTCGATCTTCAACGTTGAGATGGGATCAAGGGCTGAGCAGGGCTCATCCATGAGAATGACCTCTGGCTGAATCGCGATCGTGCGCGCGATGCAGAGGCGCTGCTGCTGTCCGCCGGAGAGCGAATACCCGCTTTCATTCAGCTTGTCTTTGCACTCATCCCAAACCGCCGCCTGGCGGAGGGAACGCTCAACAAGCTCATCCATGTCTCCGGTGTAGCCATTGATGCGAGCGCCGAAGGCGATGTTTTCGTAGATGCTTTTCGGGAATGGGTTGGGTTGTTGGAACACCATTCCGATCCGGCGGCGCACCTCCACGGGATCAATCCTGGGCCCGTATAGGTCTACACCTCCAAACAGGATGCTTCCCTTCAGTGAGCAGCCTTCGATGAGATCGTTCATCCGATTCAATGAACGAAGCACCGTTGACTTTCCACAGCCGGATGGGCCAATGAAGGCTGTCACCTTGCCGCGGGGAATTTCGCAGTAGACGTTTTTGATGGCTTCGAAATTGCCGTAGCTGATCGTGACGTTCTGCAGGGAAAGGGCGACGTCTGCGTTGTGGGACTCGGTGGCTTGGGGCTGTTGAAGAGTCGTCATTGTTTTATGCAGAAAAAGGTTTATTTGGCAGCAAATCGCGCCAGCCAGCGAGAGAACAGGTTCAGGGCCAGGATCATCACCACGAGCACAAACGATGCGGCCCACGCCAGCTCGTTGTGAAATTCGTAGGGCATGATCGCGAAGTTGTAGATCATCACCGAGAGGGTCGCGATTGGAGCGAAGATCCCTTCGGGCGTAAGCAGATCCGACCAGAACGGTGAGAACAGAGCGGTGAAGATCAAGGGAGCTGTTTCCCCTGCTGCTCGGGCGATGCCCAGCACAACCCCTGTGGCTATCGGGGTTAATGCGGCAGGCAGGGTGATGCGAACAACGGTGACAAACCGGGATGCCCCCACGCCGAGGGCGCCACGCCGGAGATCGTCGGGCACCAGCTTCAGACCTTCATCGGTGGTTTTGATCACTGTGGGAAGCATCAGCACCGCCAGTGCCATGCCGCCGGCCACGGCGCTGTAGGCGTTTCCGAACAGGATTCGACTGGTGACGATCGTGCCGTAAATGAAAACGCCGGCAATGATCGATGGCACCCCGGCCAGCACATTGGTGCCGAAGCGAATGAACTGAGCGAACCATCCCGAACGGGAGTATTCAGCCAGATAAATGCCGCCGCCGACGCCCACCGGAACGGCGATCAGTGCAGCGATGGCCGTCACCACCAGCGTTCCAACGATCGCATTGGCGATTCCGCCGTCTTCGAGGCCTGGCGGTGGTGGAAGTTGCGTCAGCAGGGCCAGGCTGATCTTGCTGCCCCCCTGCACGAGCACGTAGCCCAGCACAAGGATCAGGGGCAGAACAGCAATCGCGGCAAACAGGGCTGCCAGAAACGAGAGCGCCCTGCTGCTGATGTTTCTGCGTTGAAAGGGCTTGTAGCTGAGGTCAGATGCTGACTCGGCTTTGTTATGGGTGAGCGTCTGTGTCATATCAGTACTTCAGGCTCAAACGCTTCACGATCCACTGGGCAAAAATATTCACGCACAGGGTGAGAACAATCAGCACGAACGCTGCGTACATCAGTGATGACACCTGGGAGCCATCCGCCTCACCAAATTGATTGGCCAGCATCGCTGCGATGGTGTTGCCAGGGGCCAGCAGCGAAACGCTGAAGTTGTTGGAATTTCCGATGATCATGGTCACGGCCATGGTTTCGCCCATGGCCCGGCCCAAGGCCAGCATCACACCACCAATGATTCCGGAAATCGCTGCCGGGAGAATCACATTGATGATGGCTCCCCAGCGGGTTGTGCCCACCCCATAGGCCGCCTGGCGCAGTTGCGGCGGAACCTGATTCAGGCAATCACGGGAGATCGCCGTGATGATCGGCAGGATCATCACTACCAGGATCAACACTGCCGGAATGGTGCCAGGACCCATCGGTGGGGTGCTGAACAGGGGGAACCAATTGAACAGCTGATAAAGAAGTTCCAGCCCAGGCCTGATGAACGGTTCCATCACAAAAATGGCCCAGAGGCCAAGCACCACCGATGGAATCGCCGCGAGCAGTTCCACCATCAGGCCGATCACGTCCCTGATCCGCTTGGGAATGATGTTTTCGGTGATGAAAATGGCTGTGCCAACACCGAGGGGCACCGCGATCATCAACGCGAGCAGTGATGTGATCAAGGTGCCGTAGATCGCGGCTCCGGCCCCGTACTGATCGTCCACGGGATTCCAGTCTGAGGTGACCAGAAATTGCCATCCGTAGCGGGCCATGGAATCCAGGCTCCCCTGGAAAACCACCACAAGGATTGAGAACAGAACGATCGCCACAACGGAGGCCATGGCGATGGCGAGATTTTTGAAACTGATGTCCACCAGCTTTTCCGCTGGTGGACGGCTTCGGAGCAAGTAACGACTGTCCGGGTCGGACATGCATCCAATGGCGCGCCCTTACAACGTATGACCCGAACCGTTTTGGGGCATTAACAACCGCTTAAGGGAGGGACTGGAGCCGGTTTGAACCTGCCGTTAGCGTGGGGATCAAGTTTTCAGGGATATGGGGCGGATCGTCGGAATCGATCTGGGGACCACCAATTCGGTTGTCGCTGTGCTGGAGGCAGGTCGTCCCCACGTGATCGCCAATGCCGAGGGCGGCCGAACCACCCCATCCGTTGTCGGATACACCAAGGATCAGGAACTGTTGGTGGGTCAGCTGGCCCGGCGCCAGCTGGTGCTCAGCCCCCGCAACACCTTCTCCAACCTGAAGCGGTTCGTCGGCCGGGACTGGGACGAACTGGAGGACAGCAGCCTGTCGGTTCCCTACACGGTGCGTGCCAACGACCAGGGGCAGGTTCGGGTGCCCTGTCCGGTGACCGAGCGGGAATACGCGCCCGAAGAACTGGTGGCCAGCATCATTCGCAAGCTTGTCGATGACGCATCCACTTATCTGGGTGAACCGGTGGAAGCGGCGGTGGTGACCGTGCCCGCTTACTTCAACGACGCACAGCGCCAGGCCACCCGTGACGCCGGACGGCTGGCGGGCATCTCGGTGGAGCGCATCCTCAATGAGCCCACTGCAGCTGCTCTGGCCTATGGCTTTGACCGCAGCGCCGTCAAACGGGTCCTGGTCTTCGACCTTGGTGGCGGCACCTTTGACGTGTCGCTGCTGCGCATCGCCAACGGCGTTTTTGACGTCAAGGCGACGAACGGTGACACGCAACTCGGCGGCAACGATTTCGATCAACGCATCGTCAACTGGCTTGCCGATGCCTTTGAAGAGGAGCACAAGGTTGATCTGCGCCGCGATCGCCAGGCCCTGCAGCGGTTGACGGAAGCGGCTGAGAAGGCGAAGCAGGAACTCTCTGGCGTGCTGAGCACCCCGATTTCGCTTCCCTTCATTGCCACCGGCAGCGATGGTCCGCTGCACATCGAAACTCGCCTGGACCGGGCCACCTTCGAAGGGCTCTGCCCCGATCTGCTGGATCGTCTGCTGAGTCCTGTCCAGGCAGCGCTGCGTGACTCAGGCTGGTCGGCTGACGATATCGATGACGTCGTTCTGGTGGGTGGTGCCACGCGGATGCCGATGGTTCAGCAATTGGTGCGCACCCTCGTGCCGATCGATCCCTGCCAATCGGTGAATCCCGATGAGGTGGTGTCCATCGGTGCTGCTGTACAGGCCGGAATCCTCACCGGTGAACTCAGGGATCTGCTGCTCAACGACGTCACCCCCCTGTCGTTGGGACTGGAGACGATCGGCGGATTGATGAAGGTGCTGATTCCCCGCAACACACCGATCCCCGTGCGTCAGTCCGATGTGTTCAGCACCTCGGAAGCCAATCAGTCGTCCGTTGAAATCCATGTCTGGCAAGGGGAGCGCCAGATGGCGACGGATAACAAATCCCTCGGACGTTTCCGGCTCTCCGGGATTCCACCGGCTCCGCGGGGGGTGCCGCAGGTGCAGGTGGCCTTCGACATCGATGCCAATGGCCTGCTGCAGGTCAGTGCCACCGATCGCACCACCGGCCGCAAGCAGTCGGTGTCGATTCAGGGCGGCTCGAACCTAAATGAGGAGGATGTGACCGCTCTGCTGGCGGAAGCGGAGGCGAGGGCTGATGAGGACAGGCGCAAACGCAACCAAATCGAGCGCCGCAACCGGGCTCAGACCTTGCTTGCCCAGGCGGAACGGCGGCTGCGGGATGCCTCACTTGAGCTGGGGCCTTATGGCGCTGAACGGCAGCAACGCGCCGTTGAAATGGCCATGCGTGACGTGCAGGACTGCCTCGCCAATGACGACCTCCAGGAGCTTGATCTCTGCGTGAGTGGTCTCGAGGAGGCGTTGTTCGGGCTGAACCGCCGGCTGTCGGCGGAACGTCAGGCCGATGGCAGCCCGCTTCAGGGAATCCGCAACACCCTGGGCTCCCTCAAGGATGAGCTGTTTGCCGATGACTGGGACGACGACCCCTGGGGTCCCCCCAGCCGTCCGGGTGACCGTGGCCGTGGTTTAAGCCGGCGTGACCCTGCACCTTGGGACGATGACATCTACCGCTGAGCCTGATTACTGGTCTCTGCTGGGGGTTGATTCCGACTGCACCGATCAGCAACTGAAACGGGCCTTTCGCCGGGAGGCGCGCCGCTGGCACCCCGATCTCAACAGCAACGATCCCGTTGCTGAAGAGCGCTTCAAGCTGGTGAATGAGGCCTATGCGGTGCTCAGCGATCCACGCCGGCGTGAGGCCTGGCAGCGGGGTGGTGGCTCCCGTGCGGATGTTGCCGATCCCTTTGCCCAGGGCTTCCCTGATTTTGAGGATTACCTCGATGTGATCTTCGGCGGTGGAACAGGACGTTCCTCCGTTGAGGTTGAGGACGAGCCTGAATCCCCCTTCCGCGGTGATGACGCCAGTGGTGATGACGCCAGCCGTGGTGACACCAGAGGCCATCAACCTCCGGTGTCGGCACCGCCGCCGCCGCCGCCGGTGCGTGCCGTGGAAGATCTCGAGTCGGTGGTTCATCTCACCCCGGATCAGGCTCTCCAGGGAACCGTTGTGGAACTGACGCTCGATGACGGCACCGTGATCGAGCTGAACACGCCCCCCTTTGCTGGGGATGGCTGGCGTCTGCGGCTTGAGGGCGTTGCCCCCGGCGGCCGCGATCATTTCCTGCAGCTCCGGGTCGTGACCGATGACGGCTTGCGGATTGATGGTCTGCGGGTGCTCTACAAGCTGATGCTGTTTCCACCGGATGCAGCCCTCGGTTGCGCTGTGGATGTGCCGACCCTGGATGGCCCTGTGACGCTGCAGGTTCCTCCAGGCTCATCCAGTGGACGTTTGCTGCGGCTGCGGGGGCGCGGGCTGCAGCTGGATGACGAGCGGGGTGATCAGTTGGTGGAGATCGTTGTGGTGATTCCGTCCGATCTGGGTGATGCGGAACGGGCCCTCTACCGACGTCTTCAGGAACTGGCGAGCGAATCCGAGCAGGGTGGTTGACGATGGGTGAGACTCCGGACCGGTTGATCTGACGGTTTTCCCGATGCGCGTCCACGTCCTGCTCTTTGATGCCGGTACGGATAGCGAAGGCATCCACTCGCTTGAAATCGCCGGACGAACCGTGGTTCTGCTGTTTGAGAACCCCGACGATGCTGAGCGTTATGCCGGTCTTCTGGAGGCCCAGGACTTTCCGGTTCCGACGGTGGAGGCCCTCGATCGGGAAGATGTTGATCTGTTCTGCCGTGAGGCCGGCTACGAGGCCCGGCTGATCGAGTCGGGCTTTGTGCCCAGCAATGACGAGGAGCGTCTGTTCATGGCGCCGCCCCAGAGCAACCGCGATGTGAGCAACTGGAAGGACGACGCGGTTTCGAATGAGGCTGTTTCTGACGGCGGTGTGGCAGAGCAGCAGGGCGTGGAGCCCGCGCGCCAGGGACTGGAGACCGAACCGGAATCGAATCCTGAACTGGATGAGCTGCGTCGGCGCCTGGAGGGTCTGCTCTGAGCCATGGCCGTGTTCGACCCCGATCTGCAGCCCTCCAGCGACCGCGGCCACCTGCTCACCGAGCAGAGCAACCGGCGCAGTTCACGCCTGGATCAGCTCGACACCCTGGCGCTGGTGGAGTTGTTTGCAGACGAGGATCGTCGCCCCCAGGAAGCTGTCGCCGCGGTGGCCCCGGCGCTAGCCCAGGCGGTTGATGCCGTTGCCGAGCGCCTCCGTGCCGGAGGCCGGCTCTTCTATCTGGGTGCTGGCACCTCCGGACGGCTGGGGGTGTTGGATGCCGCGGAATGTCCGCCCACCTTCTGCAGTGATCCCCAACAGGTTCAGGGGGTTCTCGCCGGTGGCTCCGCCGCGTTGCTGCGCAGCTCGGAAGGGCTTGAGGACATTGAGGCCGCCGGAAGTGCCGATCTCGAGGAGAGGGGCTTCTGCGCCAAGGATTGCCTGGTGGGCATCGCCGCAGGCGGAACCACCCCCTACGTGCGCGGTGGGCTGGCGTTCGCCAAAAGCATCGGAGCCCTCGCCATCGCCATGGCCTGTGTTCCTACGGAGCAGGCGCCCCTGCCCTGCGACATCGACATCCGCCTGCTCACGGGCCCTGAGCTGCTGACGGGATCCACCCGGATGAAGGCTGGAACCGCCACAAAACTGGCCTTGAACACCCTCTCCACAGCCGTGATGGTGAAGCTGGGCAAGGTCTACGGCAACCGCATGGTGGATGTGGCCGCCAGCAACAGCAAGCTGGTGGACCGGTCCTTGCGGATCCTGCGGGATCTTGCCGGTGTGGAGCGGGAGCGGGGGCTGACGCTGCTGGAGGAGGCCGGCGGATCGGTGAAACTCGCCCTGTTGATGGCCGCTGCAGCCTTGTCGGTGGACCAGGCCAAATCTCTTCTGCAGCAGCACAACCAACAGCTGCGGCCTGCCTTGGCCGCCTGCGGCGCTCAGCTGGCGGAAGCCTGATCGAACGGTCCCCAGTAGGGGGTGGTGAACAGATCAAGGTTGGACCGGGTCTGTTCCGTGACTTGATCTTTTGGGGTGATCAGGGCGTTGGCGAGGGCTGTGTGGGCCGGCGAGGCGGGAGGGTCCTGTTTGAGCCGCTGCATCAATCCACTCAGGATCGGTTCGGTAGCTGAGGCATTGGCCTGAAGGTTGCCGATCACCATCTCCACCGAGACGGCGTCGTGATCCTCATGCCAGCAGTCGAAGTCGGTGACCATGCTCAGGGAGGCATAGGCCACTTCGGCTTCCCGGGCCAGACGGGCTTCGGTGTGATTGGTCATCCCGATCACCGAACAATCCCAGGAGCGGTAGAGCTTGCTTTCGGCCCGGGTGGAGAAGGCGGGGCCCTCCATGCAGAGATAGGTGCCACCCCGGTGCAGCCGTCGACCCTCCGGCAAACCCTGTTCGGCGGCATCGGCCAACAGGGCACTCAAATTGGGGCAGAAGGGGTCCGCAAGGCTCACGTGGGCCACGCAGCCGTCGCCGAAGAAACTGGCGGGCCGGTCACGGGTGCGGTCGATGAATTGATCGGGCACGACCATGTCGCGCGGCTGCAGATGCTCCTGCAGCGACCCCACCGCCGAGAGCGAGATCAGCCAGCGCACCCCCAGTGAACGCATCGCCCAGATGTTGGCCCGGTAGGGCACTTCACTGGGAAGCAGATGGTGATGGCGGCCGTGGCGGGCCAGGAAGACGGTTTCGACGCCCTCGAGCTCTCCCAGGCGCAGTTGATCGGATGGTGCCCCGAAGGGTGTGTCGACCGTGCGTTCCTCCACCTGGCGCAAGCCGGGGATCGAATAGAGGCCGCTGCCGCCAATCACACCGACGCGGGCTTGGGAGAGGTCGGGCATGGTCGGCGTCTCTTTACACTCCAATTTTGCTCGCGCCACCATGACCAAGGCCTTGATGGACACTGAAGCAGGCCTGATCGAGCTCGAGCTGTTCGAAGCCGATGCCCCGAACACCGTCGCCAACTTCGTGAAGCTGGCCAAGGATGGCTTTTACGACGGTCTGGCTTTTCACCGCGTCATCCCCGGCTTCATGGCCCAGGGGGGATGCCCCAACAGCCGTGAAGGCGCCCGCGGTATGGCCGGTACCGGCGGCCCCGGCTACCAGATCGATTGCGAGATCAACCAGCAGAAGCACCAGGCCGGCACCCTGGCCATGGCCCATGCCGGTCGCAACACCGGTGGCTCACAGTTCTACATCTGCCATGAGGCCCAGCCTCACCTCGATGGCGTGCACACCGTGTTCGGCCACACCGGCAACATGGATGTGGTGCTGAAGCTGGCCAACGGCTCCAAGATCAACAAAGTGACGATCCAGGAAGGCTGATCAGCTCCGGGTCCAATGCAGCAGTGACGGGCCGTTTTCGAGCAGTCCGTCACTGCTCAAGTTGATCAACTCATTGAGTTGATGCTCCACCCGTTCAAGGGTCTGGGGCGGGTGCAATGCCATCCGCTCCGTGGGAACGCGCATCAGACCCAGCCGCTCGGTCGCCGCTAGGGCCGCCAGGCTCTTGAGCAGGGGGGTTGCATCGGCGCCGTCGGGAATCAGTTTCCAGACGAATTGCGGTCGATCCCACAGCGCTAACAAGCGGGGTTCATGCAGGGCCTCAAGGCTGAAGCCATGGCGCTGGGCGATGGCCTCCACTTCCTGGCGAATTGTGGGCCAGCTTTCGGGGCCCACGTTCACCGCCAGGGCCAGCACCACACAGGGACTCTCGGATTCGAACAGATGCCCGAGCTTCTCCCGCTTGGCTGCCAGGTAGTCGGCGTTGTGGGCACCGGGGTCCATCACAAGCGGCACCCGCTCCTCCACCTGCAGGCCATAGCCGCCGAGGCCGGCGATCTTGCGGGGGTTGTTGGTGAGCAACCGCAGCCGGTGGATGCCGAGGTCGGAGAGGATCTGTGCGCCGACGCCGTAGTTGCGCAGATCCGCCGGGAAGCCAAGCCGCTCGTTGGCTTCAACGGTGTCGAGCCCGGCTTCCTGGAGGCTGTAGGCCTTCAACTTGTTGATCAGGCCGATGCCCCGCCCTTCCTGGCGCAGATAAACAACCACTCCCTCGCCTTCCGCTTCGATATGGCGCAGGGCCGCCTCCAGCTGGGGACGGCAGTCGCAGCGCAGTGAGCCGAAGGCATCGCCGGTGAGGCATTCTGAATGCATGCGCACCAGCACGGGTTCGCTCAGGGCATTTGGATCACCCTTGATCAGGGCAACGTGTTCGGAGCCATCCAGTTCGTTGCGGTAGCCCACCGCCTGAAAGCTGCCGAAGCGGCTGGGCATCTGGGCCTGGGCCATGCGGCGAACGAAGCGCTCGTTCTCCAGCCGGTAGCGGATCAGGTCAGCAATGCTGATCAGCTTCAGCCCCCAGCAATCGGCGTAACTGCGCAGCTCCGGCAAGCGGGCCATGGAGCCATCGCTGTTCTGGATTTCACAGATCACTCCGGAGGGGCTGAGGCCCGCCAGCTGAGCCAGATCCACGGCGGCTTCGGTGTGACCGGCCCGTTTGAGCACGCCGCCGGGGCGGGCGCGCAGGGGAAAGATGTGCCCAGGGCGACGCAGTTCGGCTGGCCGTGTGGCTGGGTTGAGGGCGACCTGAATCGTGGCGGCGCGGTCTTCGGCGGAGATGCCGGTGGTCACCCCATGCTCGATGCCGGCATCGATGCTCACGGTGAAGGCCGTTTCGTTGGCATCGGTGTTGCGGTCCACCATCAGCGGCAGATCCAGTTCGTCCAGCCGCTCCCCCTCCATGGCCAGACAGATCAGGCCCCGTGCCTCGGTGGCCATGAAGTTGATCGCTTCCGGGGTGGCGAACTGGGCCGCGCAGATCAGATCGCCTTCGTTCTCCCGTTGTTCGTCGTCCACCACGACAACGCATTCCCCATTGCGGATCGCCGCCAGGGCGTCGCTGATGGCATCAAACGCGATCGGTTCGTTCGCGGGGTCAAGGGAACTGGGGTTCAGGAGCCTGGTCGCCGGGAGATGACTTCATTATTGATCTCTGTACGATCGACCGTTGGCTGGTTGGTTCAATGGCAGGCAGGACAACGTCGGCGGTTGAAGCGATGGCAACGGTGAAGGGCGGACGGGTTGCTGTGATCGGCGCCTCCGGCTACGGCGGCCTGCAGACCATCCGTCTGCTCCAGGGCCACCCCTGCCTGTCTGTGAGTTTTCTTGGCGGTGAACGCAGTGCTGGCCAACGCTGGAGCTCCGTCTGCTCCTTCCTGCCCCTGCCGGATGACCCAACGGTGGAATCAGCGGATCCGGATCGGATTGCTGCCTGTTCCGATTTTGCTGTTCTGAGCCTCCCCAACGGCCTGGCCTGTCAGTTGGCACCGCAACTGCTGGAGCGGGGTGTGCGAGTGGTGGACCTCTCCGCCGACTTCCGCTACCGCTCCCTAGAGCAGTGGCTGCAGGTGTACGCCAAGGAGGCCGGCTCCCTCAACCGTCAGGACGCTGAGCTCTGCAGCAGTGCCGTCTACGGCCTGCCGGAATGGAACGGCCCTGCCATCGCTGACGCGAAGCTTGTTGCCGCTCCGGGTTGCTTCCCCACCGCCAGCCTGCTGCCCCTGCTGCCGTTCCTCAAGCAGGGCCTGATCGAGACCAGCGGCATCATCATTGATGCCAAGACGGGCACCTCCGGCGGAGGGCGCGTGCCGAAGGAGGCGATGCTGCTGGCGGAGGCCTCGGAATCCATCGCGCCCTATGGCGTGATCGGCCATCGCCACACGTCTGAGATCGAGCAGATGGCGATGGAGGTGGCTGGCCAGGAGGTGCGGCTTCAGTTCACGCCGCATCTGGTTCCGATGGTGCGCGGTCTTCTGTCAACGGTGTATGCCCGCCTGCGCGACCCCGGTCTCACCGCCGAGGATTGCACCACGGTTCTGGAGGCGATCTACCGCCACCACCCCTGTGTTCAGGTTCTGCCGGTGGGCACCTATCCCGCCACCAAGTGGGTGCGCCACACCAACCGTGCCCTGCTGTCGGTTCAGGTGGACACCCGCACCGGCCAGCTGGTGCTGATGAGTGCCATCGACAACCTGATCAAGGGTCAGGCCGGGCAGGGCGTGCAGTGCCTCAATCTGATGGCGGGCCTCGCTCCGGAGACGGGGCTGCCCTTGCAGTCCTTCTATCCCTGACGCCAGGTGGGCTTCAGCTCAGCCAGTGCCCTGGGCAGGAGCAGGTGTTCCTGCTGCTGAATTCGTTGGGCGAGCCTGGCGTGGTCATCCCCATCGAGAACAGGAACAGCCGCCTGGGCCAGGATCGGACCGGCATCCAGTTCCTCGGTGACGATGTGCACCGTGCAGCCGGTGACCTTCACCCCGGCCTCTAGGGCCTGCCCGATTGCATCCAGGCCACGGAAGCTGGGCAGCAGTGAGGGGTGGATGTTGATCAGGCGATTGGAATAGCCGCTGATCAGCACTTCGGTGACGATCCGCATCCACCCCGCCATCACCACCAGTTCCACCTGGTCGGCGCGAAACAGGCGCACCAGTTCGCCGTCCAGCTCGCGCCGGTCCTTGATCAGGCGATGGTCGAGCACCGACACCGGGATGCCGAGACGCTCCGCCCGCTGCTGGGCACCACAGCCCGGATTGTTCACCACCAGCCGCTGGATCCGCGCGTTGAGAGTCCCCGTCTGAATGGCCTGGGCCAGGGCCTCGAAGTTGCTGCCGCTTCCGGATGCCATCACCCCCAGCTGCAGCGGGGCCTGGTCAGCTCGATTGTTGTGGCTAGGGTCAGTCAAAGCGGGGTTCGGTCCATGTCCCATCTCTCCATCCTGCCGACTGTCTTCACCGACCTCGAGCGTCTGGCTCAGGCCCTTTGTGATGAGGGCTTCACGGTGGAGCGATCGACAAAATTGCAGGGATTCGCGGACGACTCCCATGCCGTGGATGTGCTCGGGTTTCAGGGCTCAGCCATGACCCTGGGCTGGACCCAGCGGGAGGACGGATTAATCGTGATGCATGGCGACATTCAACGGATCAGCCGACAGCCCGGTCTTGAACAGCGCTTGCAACGGGTGACGCGCCGCTATGCCCTGCTCCACGCCATGGACGAGGTGCGCCTTGGTGGCATGGGTTCCGCTGAGCTGATCCTGCAGACCCACTGACGTGTTCGAACCGGTTCAGATCCGGCTCGATCTGAGCCATCCCGAAACACAGACCATTGCGGTGTCCATCCAGTGGACACCGCAGACCCAACGCCAGACCTTCCAACTGCCGGTGTGGACACCGGGGTCGTACACGGTTCGTGATCACGCTCAGCACTTGCACAGCCTGCAGCTGCTGGCCAACGGCGAGGAGCTGCAGGTGCGTCGCATGGCGCCGCACCAGTGGCTCTGTGATCTGCCGGACCTGAGCCCGCTCACGCTCAACTATCAGCTGGAAGCCCGGGATCTCACCGTCCGCACCGGGTTGCTGGATCCTGATTTCGCGTCGCTCTGCCTCGCTGCTGTGGCGATGGACATCGACGGCTGCCGCTGGTCACCACACCACGTTGCCGTCACGGCTCCGGAGCACTGGAGTGTGCATCTGCCGCTGGAGCCCAGCGCTGAGGGCTGGGTCGCTGCCGATTTCGATGCCCTCGTGGACAGCCCGCTGCATGCGGGGCCGTTTCAGGCAGAACCCTTCATGGTGGAGGGCAAGACCCATGAGCTGTTGCTGATCGGCACGCCGCCGATGGGTTGGCCGCCGAACTTCATCAGCGACATCGAGAAGGTGTGCAGTGCCACCTGTCGCTTGCTGGGAACCCCTCCCCCGGCGGAGGACCGCTACCAACTGGTGCTGCAACTGCTCGATCAGGGTTACGGCGGCCTGGAACACGACCACAGTGCTGTACTGCAGTTCAGCTGGTCGGCTCTGGCCAAGCCCAAGGGGTACCGGCAGCTGTTGCAGCTGATCGGCCATGAATACCTGCACCAGTGGAATGTGCGGCGGCTGCGGCCCGTTGAGCTTCGCCCCTACGACTACGGGCAGGCGGTGATCACCGAAGGCCTCTGGTTCGCCGAGGGAATCACCAGCTATTTCGACCTCAGCCTGCCCCTGCTGGCGGGATGTTCGGATAGAACGATCCTGCTCAAGGATCTGGGGGAAGAGCTGTCCAGCGTGCTGATGTCACCCGGTTGTTCGATCCAGTCGTTGGCGGCCAGTGCCCGTGAGGCGTGGATCAAGCTTTACAAAGCGACGCCAGCCTCACGTGACAGCCAGATCAGCTACTACCGCCTCGGTGCGGCGGTGGCCTTCTGCCTCGACGTGCGCCTGCGGCAGGGCGGCCACTCCATGGCCGCGATCCTGCGGGAGTTGTGGCAGGGCCCCGGCCGTCAGGCCCGTGGCTACAGCCGTGATCACATCAAGGCGGCTGTGGCTCGATGGGATCGCGATCTTGCCTCGGATCTGGATCAATGGCTTGACCTGCCCGAGGCCGTTCCCCTGCTTGATTGCGTGAAGGCTCTGGGGCTGCGCATGGACCCTGTGCCGCTCAAGCATCCCGATCATGGACTCACCCTCAAGGATGCTGAGGGCGCCGCTTTGATTCAGCGGGTGCGGCGTGACAGTCCCGGACAACAGGCAGGGCTTGTGGTGGGTGATGAGCTGTTGGCGATCAATGGCTATCGGGTGCGTCGCAGCAGTGACCTCGCAGTTCTGCTTGAGAAACAGGAGTGTGTGCGCGTCACCTACTCACGACGCAGCCTGCTCAAGGAGACCCAGCTTTTCCCTGATGCGGGTGTGGACCATTGGACGTTGGATTGGGATCCTGGGTGCACAACGGAACAACGGCAGTTGCGGGATCGATGGTTCGAGATCGTTTAAGCCGTTTCTGCACCGGTGTGTGGAACCGCGTTGAACAGCACCGTCCGCTCTCCATCGCCGTTGCTGCAGCGGGGACGTTGGCTCTGGGGCTGACCAGCTGGTCGTTGATGGAGCAAGGGAAGCTCTCTTCTGTGGGGATGGAGCGTGGTCGCCAACGGGAGGACAACCCCTCCGCTTCGGTGCCGTTACCGCCGAAGTCGCGCTCTTGGCGCTCGCCCCTGGCCCGGCAGTGTTCGGGTGTGGACAGGGCGTTGCGGTCGCGTTTGAACCAGCTCGATGCCCGTTCGGGTTCCTGGCGGACGTTCGTGAAGATCGATCCCACCAATTTTGGTGAGCGCTACGACAAGGACGCCTACGGCCGTTTGATCGACGCCACGCCGAGGGTGGTGGTGCTTCACGAAACCGTCTACTCCTTGAGCTCCGCTCTGAACACCTTCATGACGCCCCACCCCCGCGATGAGGATCAGGTGAGTTATCACACCCTGGTGGGCCAGGACGGACGCGTTCTGGATCTGGTGGATCCCTTGAGCCGGGCCTATGGCGCAGGTTTTTCGGCCTTTCTGGGGGAGTGGGCGATCACCAACAAGAAGCTCAAGGGCTCCATTAACAACTTTGCTCTGCATCTGACCTTGGAGACACCACCATCAGGCGCGAATGCCAACCGTTCACACGTTGGCTACACCTCCAAGCAATACGACGCGCTGGCCCTGGTGTTGTCGGGTTGGATCCGCTCCTTCAATCTGCCGCCAGCGGCGATCACCACCCATCGCCATGTGGATCTGGGCGGAGAACGGGATGATCCCCGCAGTTTTGACTGGTCGAAACTTCAAACGCGGCTGGCGGCCCTCGGCGACCTCTGCGTGAGCTGATGCGTCGTTAGCGTTCGCATTCCTGTGTACTGCGTCGGTGATAACGCTCCCCAGCGAGGATCTTGATCGCATTATCGAAATGGCCTGGGAAGACCGAACGCCCTTCGAGGCGATCGAGTTTCAATTCGGACTCTCCGAGCCGCAGGTGATCGCAGTGATGCGGCAAGAGATGAAAGCGTCATCGTTCAAGCTTTGGCGCAAGCGGGTGAGCGGCCGCAAAACCAAACATGCCGCCACCAGCCGCTCCGATCGATTCCGGGCGAGCTGCCACAAGTGAATGGACCCCGATTCGGTTCAGCGCAGCTCTGAATTCTGCACGGGGGAGATGCGGAGCTATTTATCTACCTAAATAAAGTATTAGATCGTTTTTGATAGATTCTCATTGGTAGTTAAAGCTGAAGGACTGTTGTGCATTACAGGAATGGCTCGGCAAATATGCTTTAGAAAAAATCAAGTAAAGTATTTCTTTGCTGTGCTTTTTGCTGAGTTGATCGTTGTCGGCTAAAGCCCGTAGGGCTTGCATCCACCGGCAAGTGTATTCATGATTTTATCCTTTACCAGGAAAGATTTGCTGCTTGAAGAGCTCGCCTCAAGCTTGTTTAGTTTATGGTTTAAACGTGAAGAGGCCATTCTCAATTCTAGGCAAGCCATTTTGTAATTATCAAGACTGCCGGTCTTTGAAAATTCTTCGAGATGATTGTGGTATCTGAGCATCGCATGTTCGGCTTGTGCTGACACCTCAGAAGCGGCCAAAGGAAGCGTTGGCAGGTTCAGCAGCAATACCAACAGTGGAGGCCTCATTTGCTGGGGCTCGAAGTCTTCTCTCGATGCTGGGTCTGCTCTCCGCTAAGCGTTGATGTATTGGAGGTTTTGCAAGAAAATGAAATTTTTTGGCAATCTGCGTTCTCTTCCTGCCTTTGCTGTAGAGCGCTTTTTAGAGATAAAGCAGGGTCCAAGGTAATAATATTAAAGTGAATATATATTTATGAGTCGAACACTGCCGATCGTCTTTGTTGGAGTTGAAGAAAATAATTGTGGCAGAAATGTTATTCCAAGATGGGTCGTATGCTGCCTGATAAGAATATCCTTAGCGCAAAACCATGGCGGGGCTTGGGTAAGCCTTGATGGGTTGGATGGAGGCTGGAAAGTTCTTATAGTAGCTTGAACCTTTGGTATTTGCTTGGGTTTGCTTTTTACAAAGATGTGTTAGAGCTTCTTGTTTAGTTTGATGATATTCATTTCTTGGCCCCATGCAAGCAAGTTATTAGCGGTATCGCATAAGAATAAATAGCGGTTCCATGCTTCAATTATGCTGTCTGCTTCTTTTATGTATGTGGCCATAGCATGATGTGATCGCACAAACTCGCAGGAGGCTTTAATGCTTTGGGGTGTCATCTCATTTTCTTTGATCTTGGTTATCAATTGAAAACCCCAGAAAGCATGTGCCACCCCATTTGGCTGACAAACTGCCCGATCAAGAAGGTCGAGGATGGCTCTTAGTTCTGCTGCTCGTGCGTTGTCCATGCCATAGGCTTAACACACTTAATTTTTTGCATGCAAGAAAAAAGCCGGCTCATGCCGGCTCGTCGTTTATATGGTTTGAATTTGTTGATCTACCTATGCTTCTTGTTGCGATACACAGTTTTTGTATTCCTCCCAATTCTCCACTACTTCTCCGCATCCATTCACGACGCAGTGAAGCGGATCATTTGCCACCATGGTCCGAAGGCCTGTGCTTTCAGTTATCAACTCGCTGATGCCTGGGATAAGTGCACCCCCTCCAGCGAGAACAATGCCATTGGTGTAGACGTCGGCAGCCAGTTCTGGAGGGACATTGTCGAGAACTTTCTTGATCGCATCATTGATAAATCGCAGTGGTTCCTGAATCGCTTCGCATATTTCTCCAGAGGTGACGGTTACGCTTTGGGGTAATCCTGTTTGGCAGTTCAAGCCGCACACTTCGATTTGATTGACTTCTCCAGATGCGCCACGGTGCGCTGATCCAATGGTCAATTTGATGTCTTCAGAGGTTGTTTCACCCACGACCAATGAATATTTCTGCTTTAGGTATGCAGCAATGCTTTCAGTGATCTCATCGCCTGCCACTCGTACCGACTCACTTGTAACCGGAGCACCAAGGCTGAGAACGGCTACATCTGTTGTCCCACCACCAATATCCACGATCATGCTGCCCGTTGGTTCATTGATCGGCAATCCTGCGCCAATCGCTGCTGCAACCGTCTCATCAATCAGGTGAACTTCACGTGAGGCCAGTATTCCTGCTTCGCGAACGGCAAGTCTTTCAATATCGGTGATACATGAGGGAACTCCGATCACCATGCGAGGAGCATTCGCATTTTGTGTATTACTGTTTTTCATGAATGACTGCATCATCAAATCTGTTGCTGCTTTATTTGCAATAACACCGTCTCGTACAGGTCTTACTGTTTCAATATTTTCAGGCGTTTTTCCTATCATTTGTTTAGCGGGTTTTCCTGCCTTGAGTAGTTCACCACTCTTCTTGTTGATGGCGACAACAGATGGCTGGTCAAGGACGATTCCCTGCCCCGAAAGGTACATCAAAGTATTGGCTGTGCCGAGGTCAATGCCGATCGAAGGGGGCTTGCGGAAAATGCCGAACATTTGAGGTTTGTGTGTCCATTTCGAACATGCCCAGTTTGAGTTTTTACTCCCATCGGCTTAATTAACTTTTTGGTTTTCTAGCGTTGCCCTTCGCTTGCGCCTCTACCTGTGGTGGTTGTGTTGGTTGGCTTGCGTACTCGACTGAAGCATTCTTCCGACTTTTCTTCTGCTACCCGGAATCAGTATTTGTGCCGTCTGCATTGCCTGGCGTTCTGGGTGGCAGCTTTTGACGGTTTATGGCTATCGGTTGGGTAGTCATCGACGTGCCCATGGATGACAGAACGCTGTACGGGGTCCAAACGCCGAATCGTTCGTATTTGAAGGGTCATGTCGGTTCACTTCGAGGCTCTTTGTCGCTGCGGAGGGCGTCATTCGATCCATTTCGACCGAGGCACAACAATGCAACACATGCCATGCAGGGCTCTGTTCAGGCGTTTCCTATCGAGGCGACGTCGGCCCACGCCTTCTTCGCGACACCTTGTGATCACATGGCTTCTCTCTCTCGGAGTGGCAACGTTTTGCGTCTTGGTTAATGCCCTTACATCGACTGGATGACCAAGGGTTGATGCAGCATCAAGCTCTCCAAGGGACCAAAGGCCCACTTCAGCCATCGGACTTTCGCCCGCATCAGCCGCTTCGATCGGTTCAGCGCAGGACGCCCCGCAGGATCCCTTCAACAAGACCAGCCGGGATAGTGCCCCGGGGGAAATTTTGGGGTGCGTTGCGGTATCCCTGGCCTGAGATCAGGCCTGCAGCCACCTGCTCCATCACGCCGGCATAAGGGTCAATGTCATCGGAACGCCGGACCGGAGTGGTGAAGGACCTGACGCAGCCATAGAAATCCCTGGCGTCTCTGCACTGTGCCGCCACTTCGGCGTCCACCTGAGCGAGTGCGGTTGATGGGACAAGCAGGCCAAATGCCAGCAATGGAAGGAGCTGTTTCATCGGTCTGCCCTGCTGGATCGATGCTTCAACAGAAAGGGGAGCGTCCACATCCCCCATATGGGGGAGAGGCAGAGCTGACGAACTCCCTCAACTGAGGGATAAGGAGACGAGGGTTTGGGTTGGGCCGCTCATGCAGCCAATTGCTCGTCGTGGATCCCTAAACCGTGATCTCTGGATTCGGTTGGCGACCGCCGTAAATCAACCCGTGCAGTTCAGGGTCCTGCATGTAGCCCAACACCCGTGCTGGGTAATCCAATTTTCCGTTGTGGAGATAGGTGAGGGTGGCGATCGCCTTGGCATCCAGGTAGGAGCGACTCGCCTGCAGCATCAAGCTCTCCGGCAGACCAAGGGCCAGCTTCAGCCGTTGAAACTTGGCCGCCAGCAGGGTGATGTTCATCTCGGGGTCCAGCAATTGATTGCGGGCCCAGGTGATCTCCTCCTGTGTTGGGTTCGCCGGCAGCCGGTTCTGATGGATCAGTTCCGAGACGCTGATCTGGGCCGGTCCGTGGGTCTTCACAAGACCGGAATGGGCGATGAATGGGAGGCTCTCCCCCGGCTTGGAGTGCTGAATTTCGTCGAAAAGAACGGCGGTGATCAGCATTGGATTCACCTGATGCGCCGCTGCCTGGCGCAGGATCACCGGCTTCAGCTCGCGAAGACGATCCAGGGTGGATACGCGCAATGGTTGGAGCTGATCCATCCCGCTGGTGAACAGCTGGGCCAGCTGCGTCTGGGGGCTGTGCACCCCGAAGCGCCGTTGCAGCAGCTTCAGTTCTTCGGGCGAGAAATCTGTGGGCTCCAGTCTGTCTTCCACCACAACAGGCGCCTGATCCCCAACCTCAGCAACCGGGTGTGACCACTGACCAACCAGGCACAGGCTCGCTGCCGTGGCCAAGAGAGCTGTTGTCCATCGCAATGGCTAAGCCATGGGGGATGGAAATGGGGTCAGCGGAAGATGACATGAAACTAGCTGTGGTGTCCTTTTATGCGGGCATCCCGTCAGATTCTGGATACGTTCGGCAGGACTGCACCGTCCGCCCGGCATGAGCTTTCCGGATTTCAACGCTTCCGACGCTCATATTCAGTGGCAGAGGTTCTGCGATCTCAGCTGGTATCACGATGATCTGGGCGTCTGGCTCGACATCAGCCGGATGCATGTGAACGCCACTGATCTGCAGCAGCTGCAGCCGCGAATGGACAAGGCGTTCGCGGCGATGCAGGAGTTGGAAGCCGGCGCCATCGCCAATCCCGATGAGCAGCGCCAGGTGGGGCATTACTGGCTTCGCACCCCTGAACTCGCTCCCTCGTCAGAGCTTCAACAGCACATCTCCAGGGAAATCGATCTGATCGCAGCCTTTGGGCGCGATGTAATCAACGGAACGATCAAGGCCCCCAACGGCGAAGCCTTCACCGATGTGCTCTGGATCGGCATCGGCGGTAGTGGCCTGGGACCGGCCTTGATGATCAAGGCGCTCCAAAACCCGGGCGAGGGGCTTCCGTTTCATTTCTTCGACAACGTCGATCCCAATGGGATGAGCAACGTTTTGGCGGGGTTGGAGGGTCGTCTCGACCGCACCCTGGTGGTGACGGTGAGCAAGTCGGGGGGAACGCCCGAACCCCACCTCGGCATGGAGCAGGCTCGCCATCGCCTCGAGGCCGCTGGGGGCCAGTGGGCTGGTCAGGCCGTTGCCGTGACGATGCTCGACAGCAAGCTGGATCAGCAGGCCCAGAAGGAAGGTTGGCTCAAGTGCTTCGACATGTTCGATTGGGTGGGGGGGCGCACCAGCATCACCAGTGCCGTTGGTCTGCTGCCCGGTGCCTTGATTGGCTGTGACATCCGCGATTTCCTCACCGGCGCCTCTCAGATGGATGCCGCCACCCGCGCCGCGGATCTGCGCCGCAATCCAGCCGCCCTGATGGCTGCTTCCTGGTTCGTGGCCGGTGGTGGTCGTGGTCAGCGCGACATGGTTGTTCTGCCCTACCGCGATCGTCTGGAGGTGTTCAGCCGTTACCTCCAGCAGCTGGTGATGGAATCCCTGGGCAAGCGCCTGGATCGCAACGGTGACGTGGTGCATCAGGGCATCGCTGTTTACGGCAACAAAGGCTCCACCGACCAGCACGCCTATGTGCAGCAGCTGCGCGACGGTGTCGATAATTTCTTCGCCACCTTCATCGAGGTGCTCGAAGACGTGAGCGACGTCCCCACGCTTGGCGGGGAATGCCCCGGCGACTTCCTCGATGGTTTCCTGCAGGGCACCCGCTCAGCCCTCACCGAGGGTGGCCGCCAGAGCATGACGATCAGCATGCGCCGCTTTGATGCCCGCCGTCTCGGCGCCTTAATCGCTCTGTTCGAGCGTGCCGTCGGTCTCTACGGCGAACTGGTGAACATCAACGCTTACCACCAGCCCGGCGTGGAAGCCGGCAAGAAGGCAGCGGCGGCGATTCTCGACCTTCAAGGTCGTGTAGAGGCGATCCTGGCCGACGGTGTGGCCCGCTCCGCCGATGAGATTCGCCTGGCCCTCGGGGATGGCACCGATGAATCCATCTTTTGGATTCTGCGTCACCTCACCGGCAACCAGCGCGGCTTCAGTGCCCAGGGCGACTGGAGCCAGCCCGCCTCGATGCGTTTCAGCAAAGGCTGATCCCGCCTGGGATCAGGGCACCAGGTTCACCAGTTTTCCGGGGACCACGATCACCCGACGGGGGGCTGCACCCTCCAACCATTTTTCGGCCACATCACTGGCCAGGGCGAGCCGTTCCAGCTCCTCCTTGTCTGCGGAGGCCGGAACCTGCAGTTTGCCCCGCACCTTGCCCTTCACCTGGATGACCACTTCAACGCTGTCCTGCACCAGAGCCGTTGGATCCAGAACCGGCCAGCTTTGACGGTGCACGCTGCCGCTTCCCCCCAGACGGCTCCAGAACTCCTCCGCCAGATGTGGCGCGAACGGAGCCAGGAGGCGAACCAGTCCGGAAAGAGTTTCCTGCAACACAGGTGCACTCAGGACCTCGATGCCCGTGGAGCTGATGGCATTGGAGAGCTTCATCAGCTCGGAGATGGCCGTGTTCAGCTGAATCTCGTCGCTGAGGTCCTCGCTGACGGCTTCGATGGCCAGGTGCAGCGCCCGACGTACGTCGCTGTCGGCATCGCTCAGATCGGCCGGCCGTTGCATCGGCTCGAGTGAGTCGATGCGGGCAGCACCGGCCTCAATAAGGCGCCAAAGCCGTTGCAGGAAGCGGAACTGGCCCTCCACATCGGCGTCATCCCACTCCAGATCCTTCTCCGGCGGTGCCTTGAACAGTATGAACATGCGGGCTGTGTCTGCGCCGTAGCGGTCGATCACTGCTGCGGGGTCAACGCCGTTGTATTTCGACTTCGACATCTTCTCGAACAACACCTCGAGCTTGTCGCCGGTGTTGGGATCCCGGGGGTCTTCGGGATCTGCCACGTCTGCTGGAGCGATGTACTTGCCGGTTGTCGCATTGCGGTAGGTGATTCCCTGCACCATGCCCTGGGTGAGGAGCCGTTCAAACGGTTCGTTGATGTCGATCAGGCCACGATCCTTCAGCGCCTTGGTGAAGAAACGGGCATAGAGCAGGTGCAGGATCGCGTGTTCGATGCCACCCACGTATTGCTTCACCGGCAACCAGCGGTTCACCGCTTCCTTGCTGAAGGGTTTCTCGGTGTTGTGGGGATCGGCGAAGCGCAGGAAATACCAGGAGGAACACATGAATGTGTCCATCGTGTCTGTTTCCCGCTTGGCCGGCTTGCCGCAGCAGGGACAGGCCACGTTGACCCAGTCGCTCTGCTGGCTCAGGGGCGAACCGCCCTTTCCAGAGAGATCAATGCCCCGGGGCAGCTCCACCGGAAGGTCCTCGCGGGGCACCGGAACAGCACCGCAGTCATCGCAATGGATGACGGGAATGGGGCAGCCCCAGTAGCGCTGGCGTGAGATCAGCCAGTCGCGCAGGCGATAGGTGACCTTGCTCCTTGCCCAGCCCTTCTCGGCGCCGTGGCCGGTGATGGCGCCCTTGGCTTCGCTGGAGGCCGTGCCATCGAAGCTGCCGGAGTTGACCAGTGTTCCGGCATCCGTCCAGGCCTGACCGGCCGCGATGGCTTCAGCAGCGCCCTCGGCGTCGATCACCTGCTGAATCGGCAGACCGTTCGACTGGGCAAAGGCGATGTCGCGTTGGTCGTGGGCCGGTACGCCCATCACGGCGCCCGTTCCGTACTCGGCCAGCACGTAGTCGGCGATCCACACCGGCAGCACCGCCCCCGTGAGGGGGTTGATCACATGACTGCCGATGGGCACCCCCCGTTTGGGCCTGTCATCACTGGTGCGTTCGATCGTGCTCAGACGAGCCACCTCCTTGCGGAAGGCCTCCACCGTGTCCTTCTGATCAGCGCTGGTGAGGCTGTCCACCAGCTCGTTTTCCGGTGCCAGCACCACGTAGCTCGCCCCCGCGAGGGTGTCGGGTCGGGTGGTGAACACGGTGATCATCTGATCTTGTGCTCCCTCAACCCTGAAGCTGATCTCCGCCCCTTCCGACCGGCCGATCCAGTTGGCCTGCATGGTGCGCACCCGTTCCGGCCACCCCTTGAGGGCGTCCAGGTCATTGAGCAGCGGCTCGGCGTAGTCGGTGATGCGCAGGAACCACTGGTTCAGCTGGCGTTGTTCCACCAGAGCTCCGGAGCGCCAGGAGCGGCCGTCACCATCCACCTGCTCATTGGCCAGCACGGTCTGGTCGACGGGATCCCAGTTGACGGTGGCGTTCTTGCGATAGGCCAGCCCCCCTTCGAGCAGTTCAAGGAACAGCCACTGGGTCCATCGGTAGTAGTCGCTGTGGCAGGTCGCCTGTTCGCGGCTCCAATCGATCGAAAGGCCAAGGCGATCCAGCTGCGCCCGCATTTGATCGATGTTGCGGTCGGTCCAGTCGCCGGGGTCCACATTGCGTTCGATTGCCGCGTTTTCAGCGGGAAGTCCGAAGGCATCCCAGCCCATCGGATGCAGCACGGCATGGCCCCGCATGCGTTGAACCCGGGCGATCACATCGGTGATCACGTAGTTGCGCACATGGCCCATGTGCAGGCTTCCCGAGGGGTACGGGAACATCGACAGGGCAAAGAATCCGGGCTTCTCACCACCTTCTTCTGTGGTATCCACCCCATCCGCCTTCCAACTCTCCTGCCAGCGCTGCTCCAGCGCAGTGGGGTCATAACGACCGGTCTGGGCACTGGCGTCGACGGCAGGGTTGGCAGCGTTCACGGAACCAGCGCTCGGCAAGGTTGCGATCGTGCCACATGCCTGGTGTTCAGCCGAGGGAGCAGATCACGCTGATCTGCCGACGGTTGATCAGCACGGGCCGGCTCGCACCCGCCCGTTCGATGGCCAGAAACTCAGGGTCCTGCCAGATCAGACGCCCCTCGATGGGCTCCTGTCCCACCACAGCAATGCTGAGGGGGAGCTGTTCACGAATCCAGCTCTGCAGCAACCGAACCCCCGGAAGGCTTGGATCGAGTGGAGATGTCTCCATAGGATTCGGGGGCAATACCGGCCACGCATGCTGCAGTTCAGCAAATATCAGGGACTTGGCAACGACTTCCTGATCGTTGAAGGCCGGCAGGGACAACTGCCCGATGCCATCAGCAATCCCGATCCCGCATGGGTGCGGCGCATCTGTGATCGGCGCTTCGGCGTTGGTGGCGATGGCCTGATTCTGGCGCTGCCTCCTCAGGAGGAGGGAGAACTGCGGATGCGGATTCTCAATGCCGATGGCAGTGAGGCCGAAATGTGTGGCAACGGCATTCGCTGCCTGGCCCGCTACCTGGCCGACACCGACGGTGATGCCCCAGGCCGCCGCTGGGACATCGAAACCCTGGCGGGAATGATTCGCCCCGAACTGATGGTCGATGGCCAGTTGCGGGTGGACATGGGTCCTCCTTTCCTCACCTCCGAGGGCATCCCCACAACCCTGATGCCCGAAGACGGATTGCCGCAGGGGGTGCTTCTGCTGGAGGGAGAACAACTGAAGGTGGCGGCCGTTGGCATGGGCAATCCCCATGTGGTGGTGCCCGTCGACGACCTGGCCAGCATTCCCTTTGATGCCTGGGGTGCTGCCCTGGAGGTCCATCCGGCCTTCCCGGCCAAGACCAACGTTCATTTCCTCCAGGTGCACAGCCGTGAACAGCTGGAGATCCGGGTCTGGGAACGGGGGGCTGGCCCGACATTGGCCTGCGGCACCGGTGCCTGCGCCACCCTGGTGGCGGCGGTGCTGTTGGGCCTCGCCGATGACTGCGCCGAGGTGGTGCTGCCCGGCGGTCCGCTGATGATTGAGTGGCGTGATCGCTCCGGTTCCGTGCTGATGACGGGACCCGCCGAAGCGGTGTTTGACGGGGTGCTGACGCCCGACCTGGTGCCGGCAGGATCCTCGATGGCTTCGACCAGCGAAGCCCCTGCCGCTCCACCTGCGCCGATGGCCGTAAGCGACTTCGATTGCTCCAAGGATTGCGCTGAGCAGTGTCAGCGCCCCGACCGCTGCCTCCGCGATGAGGCGCAGCAGAGGGTGCAGGCTTTCCTCAGCAGCACGTCCCTCGACTCGATGCTCAATCTCGCCAGTGAGTCCCTGGAGCAGCGCACCAAGGCGCGGTTCGAGCGTGGAACCCCCTGAGCTCTACCTGGATGCTGCTGCCACGACACCGCCCCTGCCGGCGGTGATCGCGGTGATGCAGCAGTTGCAGCAGACGGCCTGGGCCAACCCCAGCAGCCTCCATGGGGCTGGGTTGGTAGCAGCGGAAGCTCTGGAGCGAGCGCGCTGGAGCATCGCCGAGCGCTTTGCTGTCAATCCTGACCAGTTGATCGTCACCTCTGGGGCGACGGAATCCGTGCACCTTGCCTTGCTCGGCAGTGCCGCCGGTCTTGTCCCGGGCCGGTTGGTGATCTCTGCGGTGGAGCATCCTGCGGTGGTCGCTGCGGCGCACCAACTGGACGCCCTGGGCTGGAGCATTGCCGAATGGCCCGTTGATGGGCAGGGCGTACTGCGGCTCGATCAGCTCGATCGGTTGTTGTCCGCTCCAACCCGATTGGTTTCCCTGATTGCAGCCCAGGGCGAGGTGGGTGCACTGCAACCGATCAGCACGATCGCTCGGGCCTGCCGCGAGCGCAGCATCGTCATCCATAGCGATGCCACCCAGCTTGTGCCCCAGGGTTGCTTCGCCTTCGAGCGGCTCGGGGTTGATCTGCTGACCCTCTCCGCCCACAAGTTCCGCGGCCCCCGGGGCGTGGGCCTGTTGATTCGGGCCCCCGGTGTGGACCTTTCACCGCTCCAGGGCGGCGGTGGCCAGGAGCACGGCCTGCGCTCCGGTACCGAACCTGTTGCGTTGGTGGGCGGCATGGCCGAAGCCCTGATGGCCCTCCCCAGCTTTGACCCCGTCAGCCAGCACGTTCCACCGGGCAGCTCAACCCAGATCCGTCGTCAACGGGATCAACTGCTCGAACGCCTTCTGGAGCTACCCCAGCTTCAGCTCTGCGGCCCTTCTCCCGATCAGCGTCTGCCCCATCACATTGCGCTGTTGGCTAAAACCGTTGGTGGACAGCCGTTGCCGGGACGCGATCTGGTGCGACGGCTGGCGGCGGCGGGGGTGGCCTGCAGCAGCGGCAGTGCCTGCAGCAGTGGCAGCAGTGCCGACAGTCCTGTGCTCACGGCCATGGGCATTCCCGGGCCTGAACGTCAGTCGGGCCTGCGGCTGACCCTTGGCCCCTGGTTGTCGGATCAGGATCTCGACGCCGTTCCCGGCCGTTTTGCCTCCGCGTTAACGGCATTGTCCTGACATGCTTTGGCGATGACTCAATCCGACGCTTCCTGTCTCGCCCTCCCCGCGGATCTGCTCGCCGCCGAGGAGGCCATGCTGCAAGCCGCCCTGGCGGCCGTTGGATCCGGCGACGGTCAACGCTGGGCCGCAAGCCTCCGTTTTGAAGGGCTTCGCCTTCTGCCGGTGGCGGTGAGGCTGGCCCGAGCACTGATCGCTGCCGGTCAGGACCTGTTGATGGTTTGGCCCGATGCCGGTGCTGCCGCCCTGGCCCGCCGCGATGCCGAGGACCTCAAGGAGGTGATCCTTGATTTCAATCAGCTCAAACGGGCGGAGAGCGATGTTCCCGACACCCGTCTTCTGCTTGCGGTGAACCCCTCCCCTGCGGATTACGAGGAGTTCCAGGCCTTGTGTGAGAACCACGCAGGAGTGGTTCTGATGCTGAATGGACGTCTCGAAGACGCCGCCGTCGGCATCGGCAGCGTGGCCCGGGAGCGCCGAAAGGGTTTCGTGGCCAGCTGGCAGCAGGCCTACTGGCTCCAGCCCCTGGAGGGAGGCGCGTTGATGCGCTGTTTCCCCGATGACTGGCGTCTCTATCGACAGGATCCCGATGGTTATCGGCAACTGGAGGTGCTTCCCGAACGTCCGGATCCCGACACCACAGCAGCGCTTCTGGCCGGTGAAGATCCCGACAGCATCAAGCAACAGCTGTCCGGGGTCGACCGCTTTCTTGATGGTCTGCGCAATTGAGCCGCCTCTGGCTTGATCCAGGCTCAGACTCTCCTTAAGGTTCAAGCCCAGGCTCCCCTGCGATGGTGCTCAACAGGCTTCGATCCCTTTCACCCATCGATGCCGTGGCTGGAGTCGTCGCCTTGGCCGCTCTGGCCGGGGTTGTCTGGTCCCCCAAGCTCTCGAATGCGGTCGCCAAGGCCACCGGTGCCGTGAAGCCTGTGCAGGTGAGCGTTGATGTGGTGCAGCTGTACAGCGCCGATCCCGAGCAGCTGCTGAATTCAGTGCGGGAGGAAGCAGCCCTCAACATTGTGATTCGCAACCAACCGGCCGGACGGGTGAGCCTGGTGTCGGTGGATGACGTCACCAATTCCCTGACGGCGGTGCAGCCCGATGGTTCGGTGGTGCTCGCCGATGCTCCCGCCACGGCTCTACCCCGCCATGCCCGGTTTGTGATGGAGGCCCAGGCTGAGATCAAACCCTCCGGTGTTGTGATCGGTGGCACCAAGCTCAAGGTGGGTGTGCCCGTTGAGCTGGAGGGTCGCCTCTACCGCTTGAACGGTGTTGTGAGCGGAGTGATGCCTCTGTGATTCGCTCTGCCCTGGTCTCCCTGCTGGTGCTGGCGCCCCAGTTGCCCGTCAGGGCAGGGCCTCCACTGTTGGCACCACCTCCGGTGGTGCAGCGTCAGGGCCAGGCCATGATCAGCGGCGGTGCACTGTGCCCGGCCCTGCAGACGGCCTTGGAATCAGCGGTGGGCACGGAAGAGCGGCTTTGGAGCGTCAGCGTTGTCGATCAACGGGGCCAGCTGCTGGCTGATCTCAACGGGGGGATCCCTCGGATTCCTGCATCGAATCAGAAACTGGTCAGCACGGCCTTTGCCCTGGATCGCCTCGGCCCCGACTTCCGTCTGAAGACGCAGCTGTTGCGTCATCCCGATGGATCACTGGAGATCGTGGGGGAGGGCGATCCCGACCTCAGCATTGCCGAGATCCAGAAGTTCGCCATGGTGGCCCTCGGCCAGGGCGGCTCCAGCAGCACCTCCAGCTCCGCCTCTGCGCCGGTTCAGCTGATGGTGCGGGAGGAACCGCGTCAACTCTGGTGGCCTGCCGATTGGGATCCTGCGGATCGCTCCTACGCCTACGGCGCACCGATCACCCGCCTTGCTCTCACCAGCAACGCCCTGCACATGGCGGTGATGGATCCAGCGGCACGGCTGCAGCGGATTCTCAACTCCACCGTGCAGCAACAAGGGGGACAGATCCGCCTGCAGATGGTTGATCAGCGGACCCGAGAGGCGGCCCTTGCGCGGAACTGGCGGGCGAGTGTTGTCCTGCACAGCGAGGATTCCGCGCCGATGCACGCCCTGCTCAGCCTGGCCAACACGGAGAGCCACAATTTCACCGCTGAGGTGCTGATGCGTGAAGCGGCGGACGTTTGGGATGTGAACCGTGCGTCCATCGCCACCACCCGCTGGTTGCAAGCCCAGGGCATCCCGATGACGGGACTTCGGCTGCGGGATGGCAGCGGACTCTCACGGGGCAACCGTCTCACCAGCCGTTCCTTGTCTGTGCTGCTGTGGCGCATGGCGCAACACCCCCTGGCGGCCTACTACCAGGCCTCGATGGCGATTGCAGGCCAGAGGGGAACGCTGCGCAACTACTTCTGGGGCACACCACTTGTGGGCCGCTTCTGGGGAAAGACCGGCACCCTCAGCGGAGTCCGATCGATCTCCGGCATTCTTGAAACCACCGATGGACCGCGTTACGTGAGCATGATTACCAACGGGTCCTATGTACCCAACTCCGTGATGGGCCAGATCCTGCTGGCCAGCCAGCGGATCAGCCGTTGCCCCGCATGGACCGCAGCCGTGATGCTGCCCGCTGAGCCCGACTGAACGGAACGGTTTTGCTGTCGTCGCCAGCGTTGGGGCCAGGGGCCGCGGAGCGGATCGTCTGAATCTTGGAGAGCTCCTGACGGCCGGCCATCACCACCTGGGCCATTTCCTTGAGGCGAACCTCCAGCTCTCCCAGGGTCTGCTCGGCGTAACGGTTGGCCCCGTCCTGAACGCCGGCTGCTTCCTGGCGGCTGCGTTGGATTAGCGACTCGCACTGCTGTTGGGTCTGCTGGCGGAACTGCAGCGCGTCGTTGTGAATTCGCTCGGCCTCATCGCGGCCTTCCTTCTGCAGACGCAGGGCTTCACGGCGAATTGACTCCAGATCCTGCAGTGCCTGCTGTCGGTTGGCTTCGTGCTGCTCAGCGTGATGGCGCTTGAGTTCCGCTGCGTTGGCCTCGATTTGTTGGATTTGCTGCTGGGCCTGTTGGCGGCTGGCATCGAGTCGCTCAGCGTGTTGACGCTTCAGCTCAATCGCTTCTTGATCCAGCTGCTGGCGACGCTCCAGTGCTTCCTGCTCCAGCTGCTGCCGGCGAGAGGCGAACTGCTGTTCCAACTGGGCCAACTTGCTTTGCATCTCCTGCTCCAACTTCGCCCCCTGCTCGCGCGTTTTCTGGAGCAACTGCTCACACTGCTGGCGGGCTTGCTCACGCATCTCATTCACCTGCCGTTCCGCTTCCTGGCGGACCGCGGTGTTGTTCACCAGCTGCTCGCGCTGACGCTGGGCCTGTTCAACGATCTCCTCGGCGTTCCTGCGGGCGGTGTTGATGAACTCGTCCCGGCGATCCAGAAGTTTGGCGGCCCGCTCCAGCTCCTTCGGCAATTCATCGCGGACGGCATCCAGCAGCTCGACGGCATCCGTTTCGTTGACCAGACGTCCGCCGGTGAAGGGCAGCCGACTGCCCTCCAGCACAACTTCCTCCAGCTGATCGAGTTGATCGAGAACGGAGAACCGGACGTCGTTCATCTCAGCTGGCATGGAAAGTTGAATTAAAGAGCCTGTTGAGGTCCTTCGCCACCTCTGGCGGAACCATGTGGTCGATCGATCCACCGAAGCGGGCCACTTCCTTCACCACCGAGCTGCTGAGGAAGCTGTGGCGGGCCGTCGTGGCCATGAACACCGTTTCCAGATCGTCTGCCAAGGAGCGGTTGGTGTGGGCGATCTGCAGTTCGTATTCGAAGTCACTCATCGCTCGCAGGCCCCTCAGGATCAGGTCGGCGCGATGGGTGACGGCACAGTTCACGGTGAGGCCATCGAAACTGATCACCTCAACGCCGGAGAGGTGGCGTGTCGCCGTGCGGATCTGTTCGATCCGCTCTTCGACACTGAACGCGGGCCGTTTGCTCGGATTGCTGAGTACCGCGACAACTACCTCACCAAACAGGCTCACCGCCCGCTCGATCAGGTCCATATGACCATTGGTGAGAGGGTCGAAACTGCCGGGGTAGAGCGCCCGCATCGGGAATCAGCGATGGGCGGATCCTATGCAGTGGATCGCTGTTTAGATTTCAACCAACGCATCTGTGCCATGAGCCTCGACGCCGACGCCAAGAAGGTCCTGCTTCGCAAGATCCCCCATGGGCTCTTCATCTGCGGCGTTCGCAACGGTGATGAGGTCAACGGATTCACGGCCAGCTGGGTGACCCAGGGATCGTTCGAACCGCCCTTGGTGGTGATGGGTGTTCGGGCTGACAGCAGCAGTCACGCCATCATCGAGGCCACCGGCAAGTTCTCGCTCAACGTGCTGCGGGCCGATCAGAAAGATCTGGCAGCCGTGTTCTTCAAGCCCCAGAAGGCGCTCGGTGGTCGCTTTGAAGCGGCACCCTTCGAGGAGGGCGAACTTGGTCTTCCCCTGCTCACCGATGCCGTCGGTGGTGTGGAGTGCGAACTCGTGGGCTCGATCAAGCATGGTGACCACACCGTGTTTGTGGGCGAAGTGAAAACTGCGCGCCTGATCGCCGATGGCGAGGCCCTGAACCTGGCCAGCACCGGCTGGAATTACGGCGGCTGAGCTGGCCTTGTGGATGCCGCCTCCGGTGCACCGCTGCTGACGCAGCCCGAGCGTCTTGATCGCCGCCTCAAAGAGATCCCCGCTGAGCCGGGTTGCTATCTGATGCGGGACGGCGACGACCGGATCCTCTACGTCGGCAAGTCGAAGGCGTTGCGCAGCCGCGTTCGCAGCTATTTCCGCAGTCGGCATGATCTGTCGCCACGGATCCGGCTGATGACACGCCAGGTCTGTGAGATTGAGTTCATCGTCACCGACAGCGAGGCGGAGGCCCTCGTTCTCGAGTCGAACCTGATCAAGAACCATCAGCCGCACTTCAACGTGTTGCTGAAGGACGACAAGAAATATCCCTACCTCTGCATCACCTGGAGTGAGGCCTACCCGCGGATTTTCATCACCCGTCGCCGTCGCTTCCGCAGCCCCCTGGATCGCTTTTACGGGCCCTATGTCGATGTGGGGCTGCTGCGCCGCACCCTGTTCCTGGTGAAGCGGGTGTTCCCGCTGAGGCAACGACCCCGGCCGATGTACCCCGACCGCACCTGCCTCAACTACAGCATCGGGCGCTGTCCGGGGGTCTGCCAGGAAAAAATTAGCTCAGAGGACTATCACCGCACCCTGCGCAAGGTGGCGATGGTGTTCCAGGGCCGCAGCGATGAACTGCAGCAGCTGCTTCAGGAGCAGATGGAGCGGTATGCCGAGCGAATGGACTACGAGTCGGCGGCCCGGGTTCGCGATCAACTTCAGGGGCTGGATCAGCTCACCGCCGATCAAAAGATGAGCCTGCCGGATTCCTCGGTGAGTCGCGATGTGCTGGCCCTTGCCTTTGATGAACGTTTGGCGGCCGTGCAGCTGTTTCAGATGCGCGCTGGGAAGTTGGTGGGACGTCTTGGCTACACCGCTGACGCCTCAGGTCTGGAACCTGGACTGATCCTGCAACGGGTGATCGAAGAGCACTACAGCCAGGTGGATTCCGTTGAGGTGCCCCCCGAGTTGTTGGTGCAGCACGCTCTGCCCCAGCAGAAACTGATGGAGGATTGGCTCTCGGAACAGCGCGAGCGTCGGGTGCAGATCCACTGCCCGCAGCGCCAGCAGAAAGCCGACCTGATCGAACTGGTGCAGCGCAACGCGGAGTTTGAGTTGCTCCGCGCCAAGCAAGGTCAGGAGAAGCAGTCGTTGGCCACGGAGGATCTGGCGCAACTGCTGGAGTTGCCCACCCCGCCGCGACGGATCGAGGGCTACGACATCAGTCACATCCAGGGCAGCGATGCCGTGGCCTCCCAGGTGGTGTTCATCGACGGGCTGCCCGCCAAGCAGCACTACCGCAAGTACAAGATCCGCAGCAGCAGCATCCGCGCTGGCCACAGCGACGACTTCATGGCGATGGCGGAAATCATGCGCCGTCGTTTCCGGCGCTGGGCCCGGGCCAAGGCGGAAGGGGTGGATGTGGGTGCCCTGCGTCACAAAGGTGGCAGCGCTCTGCAGACCGACGGCCTCAACGACTGGCCCGATGTGGTGATGATCGACGGTGGCAAGGGCCAGCTGTCTGCCGTGATGGAGGCCCTTCGCGAGCTTGATCTGCACGAGGATCTCAACGTCTGCTCCCTCGCCAAGCAGCGCGAGGAGGTGTTTCTCCCCGGCGAAAGCCAGCCGCTGGAGAGTGAACCGGATCAGCTCGGAGTTGTGCTCCTTCGCCGCCTTCGCGACGAAGCCCACCGTTTCGCTGTGAGCTTCCATCGCCAGCAGCGTGGTGAGCGCATGAAGCGTTCACGCCTCTCGGACATCCCCGGAGTTGGGCCCAAGCGGGTCAAGGATCTCTTGGCCCACTTCCATTCGATTGATGCCATCCAGCTGGCATCGGTTGAGACCCTGTCCAAGGCCCCTGGCGTCGGACCGGCTCTGGCCCGCGACATCCACGATTTCTTCCATCCTTCCGACGACGGAGCCGACGCTGACGCCAGGGCTGCTTTAGAAGAGCAGCCTCAGGAACTCCCCGCATGATCCGTCAGCTCTGCATGGCTCTGGCAGGAGTGTTTCTCCTCGCTACTCCGGTTTGGGCGTCTCCCGGGCTGTGCACGGGGCCTGTGTGTGCCGACGGCATCACCCGAAGCGCGAAGAACCACTGGCAGCTGGTGCTGCGGCTTAACGATCAGCAGGGCCATCGCGAAAAAGTGGTGATGAATTGCCGGGCTGGCCAGTTGAGCCCCATGGCCGGGCCCGTGGATCGTGCCTATGCCACCGCCCTGGGTCGACGCGCCTGCCGTCTTGCTGGGGAGGACAGCTGACGGTGGATCTCAGTCTCGTTTTTTCCCATCAGCTGTTTGAGCACCATCCCGCGCTTCGGGCGGGACGGGCCGTGGCCCTGATCGAAGATCCGCTGCTGTTCGGCACTGATCCCCGCTGGCCCATCCAGGTGCATCGGCAGCGCCTGCTCCTGCATCGGGCCTCGATGAATGCCTATGCCGAGATGCTTCAGGCCAAGGGCTTCACCGTGTTGCGGGTGCTCCAGGGGCAGGCGGCCAGCACCGCTGAGATCCTCGGAGATCTGCTCGATCAGGGCTACCGGGCCTTTCATCTGGCGGATCCGGTGGACGATGTTCTGAGCCAACGGATCTCCGCCTTCGCCTCCCGCCACGGCTGCGGTCTGGAGATCATCGCCACCCCGATGCTGCTCACTCCAGAGGCCGTCATCGAGGACCATTTCGCCTCCGGCAAGAAGCCCCTGATGGGTCGCTTCTACGAGATGCAGCGCAAGCGACTGGATCTGCTGATCGATCCTGATGGTGGTCCTGTTGGTGGCCGCTGGAGTTTCGATGCCGACAACCGCAAGAAGCTCCCCAAGGGAATCGTGGTTCCGGAGCCACCGGCCGAACGCTCCAGCGCAGCAAACGCCATCGTTGAATCCGCCCGGAAGCAACTCATTGAGGAGGGTGTGGTCGGTATCGGCAGCTGGGACGGGTTCCATTACCCCGTCACCCATGGCGATGCAGCCCGTTGGCTGGATCAATTCCTCGAACAACGCCTGCGCCAGTTCGGTGCTTATGAGGATGCGATCAGCACCCAACACCAGGTGATGTGGCACAGCGTGCTCACGCCGATGCTCAACATCGGTCTGCTGACGCCGCAGCAGGTGCTGGATCGAACCCTGGAGCGGGCTGAAGCCGGTGACATCCCCCTCAATTCATTGGAGGGATTTCTGCGTCAGATCGTTGGCTGGCGGGAGTTCATGGCGGCAATGTACCGGCGCCATGGGGTGGAGATGCGCAACGGCAATTTCTGGGGCTTCGACGACCGGCCGATTCCCTCCGCCTTCTACACCGCATCCACGGGTCTGCCCCCGATTGATGACGCCATCTGCCATGCACTGGAGACCGGCTATTGCCATCACATCGAACGCCTGATGCTCCTGGGGAATGTGATGCTCCTTTGCGGATTCCATCCAACCCGGATCTACACCTGGTTCATGGAGCTGTTTGTGGATGCCTACGACTGGGTGATGGTTCCCAACGTCTATGGCATGAGTCAGTTCGCTGATGGTGGCATCTTCACCACCAAGCCCTATCTCTCCGGCTCGAACTACGTGCGCAAGATGTCGGATTACCGCAAAGGTGAGTGGTGTGACACCTGGGATGGCCTGTTCTGGACGTTCATCCATCGCCATCAAGACTTCTTTCGGCGCCAATACCGGCTGGCGATGATGGCCCGCAACCTGGATCGCATGGCTCCCGAGGTTCTGTTGGCCCATCAACGTCGAGCCGGTGATTTTCTTGACGCGCTCACCTGAACCCTGCGTAAGGTCGCCCCAGATCAGTTGTGTTGATGACGTTTTCGCCCGAGGCCTACCTCTGGTTCAAGACCCTGCACATCGTTGGGGTCGTGGTTTGGTTTGCGGGCCTCTTCTATCTGGTGCGCCTGTTCATCTATCACGTTGAAACGGAGGAACTGGCGCCGGAACTGCAGCAGCCGTTCCGCGATCAGTACACCTTGATGGAGAAACGGCTCGCCAACATCATCACCACGCCGGGAATGGCTGTGGCGGTATCGATGGCCATCGGGTTGCTGCTGGCCCAGCCCTCCTGGCTTCAGCAGGGCTGGATGCACGCCAAGCTCGGTTTTGTGGCGGCCCTGCTGGCTTACCACGTGTTTTGTTACCGGCTGATGGGCCAACTCCACGCTGGCACCTGTGCCTGGTCAGGCAAGCAGCTGCGCGCCCTGAATGAGCTGCCCACGCTGCTGCTGGTGATCGTGGTGATGCTGGTGGTGTTCAAAACGCAGTTCCCCACCAGCGCAGCGACCTGGTTCATCGTCGCCCTGGTGGTGTTCATGGCAGCGTCGATTCAGTTCTATGCCCGTTGGCGCCGCCTGCGGGCCGAAGCCTCCGCCAAAGCCTGAGATGAGGGTTGAAATGACCCACCCCCTCAAAGCCGTGCTCGAACAGGTGGGACCGTCGAGCTGTCCCACCACGCACAACTTCCACTGCCACACCATCTGCAGTGACGGCAGCCTCGAACCGCTCGAGCTCATCCAGCAGGCCACCGAGCGGGGGCTCAAGCACCTGGCGGTGACGGATCACCACAGCAGCCATGCCCACCGGGAGATTCAGGTCTGGCTGGATCAGAAGCGTGCCAGCGGTGTTGAGGTCCCCATGGTGTGGAGCGGCATGGAAATCAGTGCACTGCTGAAGGGGTGCCTCGTTCATGTGCTCGCCCTTGGCTTCGAGCTCAACCACCCTGCGCTCCAGCCCTACAACCGTGGTGATGCCGTCGTCGGTGAACCGCTAAGGGCTGAGGCGGTGGTGAAAGCCATCCATGAAGCCGGTGGATTGGCAGTGTTGGCCCATCCCGCCCGTTACCGCCTGGGCCATGACGTGCTGATCGATGAGGCGGCCCGGCTTGGTTTCGATGGTGGTGAGGCCTGGTACGACTACGAGATGCAACCAACCTGGTCTGCCAGCCCGTTGATCTGCGAGGCCATCGATCGTCAGCTGAGCAACCTTGGCCTTTTGCGTACGTGTGGCACCGATACCCATGGAATTGACCTTTGCGGCCGCTAAGTTCATTCCATCTCAGTTCCGGTCGACATGGGCTTCTTGGATCGTCTGCTGAAAAAGGATTCCGCAGATTCCGACTCCACGATTCAGCCGCGCAAGCCGGCAAAGGAGAAGCCGGCCGAGTTCTTCCTTGATGCCGACGCTTCCTCCTCCCTCGGGGATGTGAACTACATGCGCGAGTCGAAGACGATTCGCCGCACCTTCCCCGGCACCGTCGACAGTCCCGGCACCAAGGAGCAGATCATGGAGGTGGCTGCCGAAACCGAGAAGCTTGAGAAGCGCAGCGAAGGCCTCGGTGGCGTCGTCAAGAAGGAAGAATCCATCAGCCTTAACGCGGGGATTCCTACCCCAGTGAAGAAAACCTTCGCTGAGCAGGTGAGCACCGAGGAGATGAGCAAGCGCCTCAAGGGCACGGCCATCACGGGTGTGAACACCCCTGCTCCCGCCGGTGCTGCTCCCCTCGGCCGTAAGGAAGAGCTGAACCCCAAGGAGGAACCGGTGGCCAAGGCGGGTTCCGCTGCGCCGTCCTCCAAGCCTGGATCGATCGATCCGTTCCGTCAGATGGTTCGCGACCTCAACAAATAGGGCTTCCCCGTTCAATCTGGGCTTCGCTGCTGATCACCAGCTGTTGCAGGTGAAGCAGCTGGTCTTTCGTTGCTGACGTCCAAAGGCCTCGATTCGAGGCCTCCAGCAGCCGTTCGGCCATGTCCCTCAGCACCCAGGGGTTGCTCCCCTTGAGGAAGTCGAGGATTTTCGTCTGGCTGAGCCACTGCTCACACAGCGCGCCGTAACACCAATCGGGTACGCGATCGGTGGAGGCGTCGTAGGCAAAGAGGTAGTCAAGGCTGGCCCCCATCTCGAAGGCACCCTTGTAGCCGTGCTGCATCATTCCTTCGATCCAGCGGGGGTTGAGCATCCGGCTGCGCATCACCTTGTCCAATTCCTTTTCGAGCCGGTGCAGGCGAGGCCGTTCGGGGCGGGAATGGTCTCCGAACCACAGTTGCGGCCGTGCTCCTGACACCTCTTCCACCGCTGCACTAAGGCCCCCCTGGAACTGGTAGTAGTCGTCGGAATCGAGCAGGTCGTGTTCGCGGTTGTCCTGGTTGTGGAGCACCACCTGCACCCTGCCCAGGGCCTGCTCGAGGCCGTAACGATCAAGGCTGGGGGCAGCGGCACCGTCGTACGACCATTGGCTCCAACTGAGAAAGGCCTGGCCCAGGTCTGCTCGGGAGTCCCAGGCGCCACTGTCGATCAGGGCTTGCAGACCGGCTCCGTAGGCACCGGGAGCGGATCCATAAATGCGGCCCTGGGGCCCGCCTTGACGGGTGAGCTCGGCGAGGGGATTCAGTTCATCCGGTTCATCAAGAGCCGCCACCATCGACTGGGCCTGATGCACCCAGTCCACCAACTGGGGGAAGGCGTCGCGAAACAGCCCGGAGATGCGCAGCACCACATCCACCCGCGGTCGACCCAGCAAACGGGCTGGAATCACCTCCAGGTCCACCAACCTTCGGGTGGGGCCGTCCCAAACCGGTCGAACACCGATCAAGGCCAACAGCTGTGCGATGTCTTCTCCGCCATTGCGCATCGTTGCTGTTCCCCAGACCGATAACGCCAGATGGCGCAGCGGTTCCCCCTGCTCCAGCAGATGGAGATCCAGCAACTGCTCCGCCGAGCGTCGCCCCAGGTCCCAGGCGGCTTCCGTGGGCAAGCCCCGCAGATCGACGGAATAAAAATTGCGGCCGGTGGGCAACACATCGGGGCGACCACGACTCGGTGCTCCTGAAGGTCCTGCAGCGATGCGCTGCCCCTGAATGCCCCGCAGGAAGGCCTCCTTTTCAGCTGAGGCACAACCGTTCAAGCGGGGCCAGAGGTCGTCGTGCAGGTTCTGCAGGCAGGGATCCGTTCGGCTCCAGGTCCGGAACGGTTCCGCCAGTCCGTCGCCCTGGTCCCCATGGATGATCCATCGGATCAACAACTGGGCCTGCTGTTCCAGCCACGCGCAACCATCCCCCACCCGTCGGCAGTTCGCGCCACCCAGCAGCCTCAGGCGGGCCTGATCCGCCTCCGAGAGCTTGTCGCCTTCGTCCTGCTGCCAGGGGTCAAAGCCCAGTTCTGCCTGCAGGGCCATGGCCTGCAGCAAGCCGGGCTGTCCCTGCCGGGGGGGACGGGCCAGGGCGACCAGCAGCTCATCGGCGGCTTCTGTCGATGGCGCCACACCAAACCGATGCAAGCCGGTGCGGATCTGCGATTCCTTGAGCTCGCAGAGATAGGTTTCCGCCTGATCCAGACAGGTCTCAAGCAGCTCCGGTTGGCGGCGAATCTCCGCTTGGCTGGGGATTCCGGGCCAGTTGAGGGACAGCAGGCTGGAATGCACCGCCTGTTCCAGCACCCGGGCCCGCTGGCCGCCGAGCTGCCGCACCTCCACCAGTTCATCCAGCAGGCCCTCCAACCGTTGCAGTGGTCCGTGCAATCCAGCACGCCCCAAGGGCGGTGTGAGGTGGTCCAGCACCACGGCATGACCCCGTCGCTTGGCCTGAGATCCTTCGCCGGGGTCGTTGACGATGAAAGGGTAAAGGTGAGGAATCGGTCCCAGGGCCAGCTCGGGGCCGCAGGCATCGCTCAACCCCACCGATTTGCCCGGCAGCCATTCCGCACTGCCGTGCTTGCCCACATGCAGCATCACCTGGGTCTGATGCACGCAGCGCAGCCAGAGGTACTGAGCCAGATACCGGTGCGGTGGCGGCAGATCCGGTGAGTGGAGATCGGCGATCTGATCGGCGTCATAACCGCGATCCGGCTGGATCAGCACCACCACATGGCCGAAGCGCAGGCCATGAATGGCAAACCCCCTGTTTGGATCCAGATCGCAGGCGGCTTCTGGAGGTCCCCAACGGGATTCGATCAGGCGTCGAGCCGATTCCGGAACGCTGGTCCACCACTTCTGATAGGTGTTGAGGGGCAGATAATCCAGCGCTGGGCGGTGCTGTCCGTCCGGTGCATTGGTGCGACCGGACAACAGCTGTTGCATCAGGCCATCGCCTGAATCCGGCAAGGCTCCCGAACCGAGGTCATGGCCGGCGTCAGCCAGCCAGCGGAGCATCCGCGCCGTGCTGTCTGGCGTATCAAGGCCCACGCCATTGGCCACACGACCGTCGCGAACGGGATAGTTGGCCAGCACCATCGCGATGCGCCTCTGGGCACAGGGGGTCTGTCGCAGCTCCACCCAGCGACGGCTGTGCTCGGCCAGCCATGCGAGTCCAGATGGATCCGGCCGCAGGCAGGGAATGGCCGTGGCCAGGGGGCCGGTGGTCTGCAGGTGGTCACGAAAACCGCAGGGCCGCGTGGTGATCCGAGCATCCAGCTCCGGCATCACCACCTGCAACGACAGATCCATCGGATTCAGCCCCTGGCTGCTCTCCAGCCACTGGGCCCGGCTGCGGCTGCTGCTGAGCAGCTGCAACACCGGTCGATCGAGCCGATCCCAGAGAGGGCTCCCAAGGCCGGCCTGCTCGGTCTGCACCGAGGCAAAGGACGTGCCCGCAATCACCAGCTCAGCTCTTTGCTGACTTAACAGGTCGTGGACGCCGGCCTGCACCGCCGGGTTTCTCAGGCTGCTGACCCAGAGCAGACAGGGCCGCAGTCCCTCTTTCCGAAGTGCGGCCGTGAGGGCATCCGCCAGGGCAAGCTCTCCGGCTTGAAACTGAGCCCGATAGAGAACGATGCCCACCGCAGCCCCGGCTTCGTCGCGCCAATCCCAGGGCATCGGATCGGGGCAAGGCACCACCGCAACGTTGTCGGGTGATGGGGGGGTGCCCTCCAGCAGAGCCTCGAGAGCTCCGAGGAACCGCCCCATGTTGTCGATGCCTCCTTCCCGCAGCAGTGCCGACAGCTGATCAGCCAGTTCAGAACTGCAGGAGCCCAACCCATGCAGCTCGTTGCTCTGATCAGCCGTTCCGGCAAGGACGAGCAGTTGTCGCTGCTTTGCTTCGCTGCACCAGCGCTGCAGTTGCTCCAGGCCGTAGCTCCAGTGCCCACGGCTGCCGAGCAGACGCACCACGATCAAGTGCGCCGCCTGGGCGGTGGTGTTGAGGTAGTGGTCCAACTGGGCTGGGTGGTCCAGGCAGCTCAGGGGCAGCGCCCGGATCCGCTCATTCCAGGCCGGGTTTCTTGGCAGGCAGGCGTCCAGGCAGCTGATGTCTGTGCCTGCGCTGGTGAGGAACAGCACATCCGCGCCCGGCTGCTCCACGAGCACCACATCTTCCGGTGGGTCCAGACCCGGACAGGTGGCAAGGCGATGCATGACCCCATTCTCCGTGTTGCGGTGCGCGGTGGTGAGAAGATTCAGCGATCGGATCCATCACGGTGATGCATCAGTTCCTGCCCTATGCCTGGTTCCAGGGCCAGTGCGTCCCCTTCGAGGAGGCCAGGATCTCCATTGCCACCCATGCCCTGCACTACGGCACCGGTGCCTTCGGCGGCATGCGCGCCATTCCCGATCCCCAGAACAGCAACACCATGCTGCTGTTCCGTGCTGATCGGCATGCCCGGCGTCTCAGCCAGAGCGCCAGGTTGCTGCTCACGGATCTGAGTGAGGACACGATCCTCTCGGCGCTCACGGCAATGCTGCAGGCCAACAAGCCTGATCAGCCGATCTATCTGCGGCCCTTTGTGTACACCAGCGATCTGGGCATCGCCCCGCGCCTGCACAACATTGAGACCGACTTCCTGATTTATGGGCTCCCGCTGGGGGATTACCTGTCTCCGGAGGGGGTGAGCTGCAGGATCAGCAGCTGGACCCGCCAGGAGGATCGCTCCCTGCCGTTGCGCGGCAAGATCTCCGGCGCCTACATCACCAGTTCCCTAGCCAAGACGGAAGCCGTGCAGAGCGGTTTCGACGAAGCCTTGCTGTTGAACAGTCGCGGCAAGATCAGTGAAGCCAGCGGCATGAACCTGTTCCTGGTGCGTGATGGCCAGCTGATCACGCCTGGAGTTGATCAGGACATCCTTGAGGGCATCACCCGCGCCAGCGTGATTGAGCTGGCCAAAGCGATGGACATCCCAGTGATTGAACGTCCGGTGGACAAAACCGAGTTGTTCATTGCCGATGAAGTGTTCCTCTCAGGTACGGCCGCCAAGGTGACGCCGATCCGTCAGATCGAATCAACGGTGCTGAACGCCAAGCGTCCTGTGATGGATGCCCTGAAGGCCAAGCTCGTGGCGATCACCGAAGGACGGGATCCTGCCTATGAGCACTGGGTCACCCGTATTCCGATCTCCTAGATCAACCGCCTGAAGTTCGCCCTGAGCTTTTCTTAAGATCGGTGCTTCCAAGAGGGTGCATCGATGGTGGTGACGCAGGCAGATCAGCAAGCCACCACCTCCGCATTCCTCCAGTACCTGCATGGGCCACAGCGTCCTGTGCTCGTGTTCGACGGTGCCACCGGCACCAGCCTTCAGGGGCTTGGGCTCACGGCGGATGATTTTGGTGGTCCTGACCTGGAGGGTTGCAACGAGAACCTGGCGGTCACCAAGCCGGATGCAGTCAAGGCAGTGCATCGCCAGTTCCTCGAGGTGGGCTGCGATGTCATCGAAACCGATACCTTCGGCGCTGCATCGATTGTGCTGGCGGAATACGGCCTTGAAGACAAGGCCTTTGAGCTGAACAAGCGGGCAGCCGAGCTGGCCCGGGAAATGGCTGATGAATTCAGCACCCCTGAGAAGCCACGTTTCGTGGCGGGCTCCATGGGGCCCACCACCAAGCTGCCCACCCTTGGCCACATCGATTTCGACACGATGCGGGATTCGTTCCGCGAGCAGGCTGAGGGACTGATCGCCGGCAACGTCGACCTGTTCATCGTCGAAACCTGTCAGGACGTGCTGCAGATCAAGGCAGCACTCCAGGGCATCGAAGCGGCCTTTGCCGCCACCGGTGAGCGGCGGGCCCTGATGGTCTCCGTCACGATGGAAACCACGGGCACCATGCTCGTCGGTACGGACATCGCCGCTGTGGTGTCGATCCTTGAGCCATTCCCGATTGACATCCTCGGCTTGAACTGCGCCACCGGTCCAGAGCAGATGAAGGAGCACATTCGCTACCTCTCTGAGCATTCCCCCTTCACCGTCAGCTGCATTCCCAACGCCGGACTGCCGGAAAACGTTGGCGGGGTGGCCCATTACCGCCTCACCCCGGTGGAGCTGAAGATGCAGCTGATGCACTTCGTTGAAGACCTCGGCGTGCAGGTGATCGGTGGATGCTGCGGCACCACTCCCGCCCACATCGGCAGCCTTGCGGAACTGGCGCAGGAGCTCAAGCCGGCTGAACGCCCCTCCCGCTGGGATCGTGCCAGCGCGGAGGATGTTCGCCCCAGCCTCAATTACGAGCCCGCAGCCTCATCGATCTATGGCGTCACGCCTTATCACCAGGACAACTCTTTCCTGATCATTGGTGAGCGGCTCAATGCCAGTGGCAGTCGCAAGGTGCGCGAACTGCTGGCGGAGGAAGACTGGGACGGGCTGGTGTCGGTGGCCCGCGGCCAGGTGAAGGAAAACGCCCACGTGCTCGACGTCAACGTCGACTACGTCGGTCGCGATGGCGAACGGGACATGCACGAGTTGGTGAGCCGTCTCGTCACCAACGTCAACCTGCCCCTGATGCTCGATTCCACCGAGTGGCAGAAGATGGAGGCGGGCCTGAAGGTGGCTGGGGGGAAATGCATTCTCAACTCCACCAACTACGAAGACGGTGACGAGCGCTTCTTCAAGGTTCTGGAGCTTGCCCGCCGCTACGGCGCCGCTGTGGTGGTCGGCACGATCGATGAAGACGGGATGGCCAGAACGGCCGAGAAGAAGTTCGCCATCGCCCAGCGGGCCTATCGCGATGCCCTCGAGTTCGGCATCCCCGCCCACGAGATCTTCTACGACCCCCTGGCCCTTCCCATCTCCACTGGCATTGAGGAAGACCGGCTGAATGGTCGCGCCACCGTGGATGCCATCCGGATGATCCGGGAGAACCTCCCCGGCGTGCACGTGGTGCTCGGGGTCAGCAATGTGAGTTTCGGCCTGTCACCGGCGGCCCGGATCACCCTCAATTCGGTTTTCCTTCACGACTGCTGTGAAGCCGGTATGGATTCGGCCATCGTCAGCCCCGCCAAGATCCTCCCGCTGATCAAAATCAGCGACGACCACCAGAAGGTGTGTCGTGATCTGATCAATGACAACCGCCGTTTCGAGGACGGCATCTGCGTCTACGACCCGCTCACCGAACTCACCAAGCTGTTTGAGGGAGTGAGCACCAAGGAAGCCCGTGCTTCGGGCCCCTCGCTGGCGGATCTTCCGATTGAGGAACGGCTCAAGCAGCACATCATTGATGGTGAGCGCATCGGCCTGGAGCCCTCCCTGGACGAGGCGTTGCAGACCTACCCCCCTCTGCAGATCATCAACACCTTCCTTCTGGATGGCATGAAGGTGGTGGGTGAATTGTTCGGTAGTGGCCAGATGCAGCTCCCCTTCGTGCTGCAAAGTGCCGAAACGATGAAATCCGCCGTAGCTCACCTCGAGCCGCACATGGAAAAAAGCGAGGGCGAGAGCGCAAGCAAGGGCAAGTTCCTGATCGCCACGGTGAAGGGCGATGTCCACGACATCGGCAAGAATCTGGTGGACATCATCCTCACCAACAACGGTTATGAGGTGATCAATCTGGGCATCAAGCAGAGCTGTGAAGCCATCGTTGAGGCCCAACGTGAACATCAGGCCGATTGCATCGCCATGAGCGGTCTGCTGGTGAAGTCCACGGCCTTCATGAAGGACAACCTCCAGGCCTTCAACGATGCGGGCATTGATGTTCCTGTGATCCTCGGCGGTGCGGCACTGACCCCACGCTTCGTGCAGAAGGATTGCCGTGAGGTTTACGACGGCAAGGTGATCTACGGCCGTGATGCCTTCGCTGATCTGCGCTTCATGGACGCGTTGATGGATGCAAAGCGCAGCGACAACTGGACCAACACCAAGGGCTTCCTTGCGGATGCTCCCCAGGGGGTTGGCCTGGATGAAGGGTCGACAACCTCCGAGAGCGCTGAGGAGACATCCACCTCCGCATCGGATGCTCCGGCTGCGGATCTGCCGCCGGTGAGCTCAGATCGATCCGACGCCGTTCCCGCTGAAACCGCACCGGTGGCGCCCTTCCTCGGCTCTGCTGTGATCACTGAGGCCGACATTGAGATCGCCGAGGTCTTCCACTACCTCGACCGCAATGCCCTCTTCGCTGGCCAGTGGATGCTCCGCAAAACCAAGGAGCAGAGTCGGGACGACTACGAGGCGATGCTTCAGGAGAAGGCAGAGCCGGTGTTGCAGGAGTGGATGCAGCGCTGCATCAACGAGTCACTGTTGACCCCCCGGGCGGTGTACGGCTACTTCCCTGCGGGACGCGATGGCAACACCCTTCGGGTGTTTGATGCCGATGGCACGCGGGAACTCGGGTGTTTTGAGCTTCCTCGTCAACGGTCTGGCAACCGCTACTGCATTGCCGATTTCTTCAACGATCTGGACGCTGAGGGACGCCCAACCGACGTGCTGCCGATGCAGGCCGTGACCATGGGCCAGAAGGCCTCTGTGGTGGCGCAGGAGCTGTTCAAGGGCGATCGCTACAGCGATTACCTGTACTTCCATGGCCTGGCGGTTCAGATGGCCGAAGCGATGGCCGAATGGGTGCACGCACGGATTCGCTCGGAACTCGGTTTCGCAGATCCAGCTGGCATGCCCCTGCGGGATGTGCTGGCGCAGCGGTACCGCGGCAGCCGTTACTCCTTCGGCTACCCCGCCTGCCCGAATGTGGCCGACTCCAGGCAGCAGCTGGACTGGCTCGGGGCTGAGCGAATCGGCTTGAGCATGGACGCCAGCGATCAGCTCGAACCGGAGCAAAGCACCACAGCATTGGTGGCGCTGCACTCCCAGGCCCGTTACTTCAGCGCCTGAGCCCTGAGGGGCGTCCCATAGCCTGAGGCGCCCTGTTTGTGTTCACCATGGCCATTGCCGGACCGGATGGTGTCGATGCCGCCATCAAAGCTGGTGTGGATCTTGATGGAAGTCCAATCCCTGAAGCGATGCTCGCCCTTTACAACCAGGTGATGGATCTGGAAAGTCAGCGCGCCCGCAGTGGTGTTCTGAAGTCGATGCGCAACAGGGTGGTCAAGACCGGAGCCAAGCATTTCGACCAGGAAACGCTCAATCAAAGGCTCCTTGAGGCCGGATGGGACGGTCTGAAGGACAAGGAGATCGCTTTCTTCTACGGATGATCTCCTGCTGACGGAGAAGCACCCTCTGCCGGGCTCAGTCCTGGCAGAGCTTCTCCATCGTGTCGATCACCTCTTGCTGGAACGATTCCAGGGCACTGGACTCGCTCAGATCAAGGCCTTCGCCAGCGGCGTTCTGGGCCAGGTCCTGGAAATGAAAGGCTCCCTCTCCATTGGCAAGGAACTCGATCGCCGAGCTTTCACCGCTCTCGCGAAACGCATCGCAGAGCGCCAGAAAAGCAGCGTCTTCAGTGAACTCCCAATCCATCGAGTGGACATGACTGAATGACCTTTAACCCGCTCCCCCAGGGGTTCGTCAACCGTCTGAAGTCAAAATGTGCCAGTCCTTGGGCAGACTCCCCCTCAAACGAGCGCTCAGATGTCCAGCAGCAGCCCCGAATTTCCGCCGGCCAGGAACGTTCTTGGCGACCCACTGGAGAGTTGCAGTTGTGAACCGATGACGGGTTGGTATCGCAATGGTCTCTGCCAAACCGATCCATCGGATCTCGGCCAGCACAGCATCTGCTGCGTGATGACCGAGCAATTTCTCAGTTACAGCAAGGCCCAGGGCAATGACCTGAGCACACCGATGCCCGCGTTTCAGTTCCCGGGCTTGAAACCAGGGGACCACTGGTGCGTCTGTGCACCGCGCTGGAAGCAGGCCTACGACGATGGCGTCGCACCGCTGGTGCGCCTGGAGGCCACGGAAGACACAGCCCTGACGGTTGTCAGCCTTGACCAGCTGAAGCAGCACGCTCACCAATCGATCGACTGACCGTCCCAGGCGAGAAAAGCTCCTGATTGTTCCGGTGTCTGTTGCAGCAACACTTCAACCAACTGACGCGCAGCCCGTTCTGGAGTGAAAAGTTTGTCCGGAGCCACGAAGCTCTGGAACGGACGAGACAGGGCTGTGTCGGTCGTACCGGGATGCAACAGGCTCACGGTGGCCAATGGCCAGCGGCGGGCCCATTCAATGCTCAGGCAGCGCAGCAGCTGGTTCTGGGCCGCCTTGGCCGCCCTGTAGCCGTACCAGCCCCCGGTGCGGTTATCGCCGATGCTTCCCACGCGAGCACTGAGGCTGGCGAAATGAAAGGGTTGATCCCGCTGCAGCAAGGGCTCGATCGCCTTGGCCAGCAGGATCGGTGCCATGGCGTTGATGCCGAATTGCTGCTCCAACTGAGATCGATCGATCTGTTGAAGACGTTTTTCCGGTTGAAGCCCAGGACCATGCAGACGGCCGCTGCAGTTGAACACCAAACGCAGGGGGAGCCCCTGGGCTCGCAGGCTTGAGCTCAGACCATCCAGATCACTGTCGTTCTCGAGGTTCAGTTGCAGTGAGGAGGTCGGAGGTCCATGACGTCCAGCGGTCAGCACCTTCAGATCAGGGCAGGTGCGCTTTAGTTCTGCTGCCACCGCCGCTCCGATCCCGCCGGGGCCAACCACAAGACCCAAGCCAGCCCAAGTGGTCGTAGTTTCTTCGACCATGTGAACTTGCTGCGAAGAGGAGACCGTCTAGCGGAAATCAGGCATCATCGGCTGGTGGCTCTGACAGCAGTTCTGGTGCCGATGCGCTGTCATTTCTGGCTCCCGGCCGCGATCGGAAGTCTTTTCATGGCCTCTTTGATCGGCTGGTTGGCTCGGCCGCTCTCACAGCGGCCTGGTCAGCTCAGATCAAGCTTGGCTGATCTGCTCGATCACGATTCAACCGTTGGTTCGAGTGTGGTTCCAAAGGTGCCGCCTGGTGCTGACCATGTGCCCCTGGAGATCCGCGTCGGTTTGGTCAGCCAGAGCCCTATCACCGCCTTCCGACCCCGACCCAACGTGCTCTGTCGCTACCAGCACGGCGATGTGATCCCTGCCCAAGAGCTGATGAAGAGGATCGCTTCCTCACCTCAGCATGAGATTCATTGCTCCGGTGGACCTGTTCAGATCAATCAGAACCCATATCAAGGCGATGTATCACTGCTGAAAGGCCAGGGTGATTGGCTGCCGGTGGTCTCGCTTGATCTGGATACCTACGTGGCCTCAGTGGTTGGCGCCGAAATGCCCAGCAGTTGGCATGGGGAAGCCCTCAAGGCGCAAGCCGTTGCAGCCCGCTCCTATGCGATGGCCCATCTCGCCCGACCGGCAACGACGGCGTATCACCTGGGGGATACAACCCGTTGGCAGGTGTTTGCAGGGGAGCAAAGCACCACCCCGGCCAGTCGTTCAGCAACACGGGAAACCCGCGGGATCATCCTGAGTTACAGCGGCGGCATTGTGGAAAGCCTTTATGGGTCAAATGCGCAGGTGAGTGCTGAAGCCCATGGCCATCTCGGCGCCAGCATGAGTCAATCAGGGGCACAGCAACTTGCCCATCAGGGACACCCCTTTAATGCCATTCTCGGCAGGTACTACGCAGGAGCCTCGCTGGCACGGTTGACATGGCATGACCAGTGAACTGCTTCGAAAAGCGATGGAGGTCACGGTTGCATCGACCGCATCCGGAGCTCTTGTTCCACTCGACACCTCATTGAGCCATCTGGTCGGGGAAAGAGGCTGTCGCTTTGAGTTGCGCCACCTCCTCAGCGCCACACCAAAACACCTTCGAGCATCGGGTCCAAAGCCAAATCCGTTTCTTCCCTGGGACCAACGTCTGGAGGTTGACCGGATCGGTGAATCCCACGTCGTAATCCTGAACAAATATCCCGTTCAGACCTCCCACATGTTGCTCATCACCCAGGACTGGCAACCCCAGACCGGTTGGTTGTCCTTGGAGGATTGGCACTCACTCGCCAGGATTGATGCCACGACGACGGGGCTGTGGTTCTTCAACAGCGGGCCTGATGCCGGCGCCAGTCAGCCCCATCGACATCTGCAGTTGTTGCCGCGGTTAGAAGGGGAGCGGATCTGTGCTCGGGACGATTGGTTCCGTTGCTGTGCGGCTGGCACAACCACGTCTGCTCAGGATCCTCTGTTGCGCAGTGCACGGGTCGCAGCGATCAGTTCAACCTTGACGGGTGAAATGCTTCAAGCGTTGTATCTCGCCCTGGCTGAAGACCTCGGTCTGGGGCACCCCAGCACCGATGAATGTCCTCGAGGGGCTTACAACCTGCTGATCACACGGCAGTGGATGGCCATGGTTCGCCGCAGCAGGGAGGGAATTCGCGGCTTCAGTGTCAACGCCCTCGGCTTCGCCGGATCCTTATTGAGCACTGAAGTCTCCGATCGAGAGTGGATTCATTGTTCTGGACCGGAGGCCCTGCTTCAAGCTGTTGTCGACACGCAGGACTGAAAAGTTCGGTGATGGCACGGATGTCTTGACTTGCTTCTCTCTGCCAAGGCTGGAGATGCAACTCACAACCATCCTTTGGACAAGACCTGCCTCAAGCGTCGGAACCGTCAAATTCAGGAAAACCTGCATCTGGTTCAACCCATTGCCCGTCATTACGCCCAACAGACAGGCCTAGAAAGCGACGATCTCCTGCAAGTGGGATGTCTTGGCCTGATCAAGGCCTACAACCGCTACGACGCCCAGCGGGGGGCTCCCTTTCCAAGCTTCGCCAAACCGCACATCCGGGGAGCGATTCTCCACTTCCTTCGCGACAGAGTCGGATTGATTCGACTCCCCAGGGCCGTTGAAAAACGGGCCATGCAGATGGTGCGCAGTTCGGAGGGCTCTGCTCTGAGCCCAGCCGATGCCCTGGTGGTTGACCACTACCGCAGCAAGCAGCACTGGGTGGAATTCAACGACGACCTTCTCGACGAGACAGCGCAAGGGATGGATCTGGTCGAACGCTCGGAGGCCTGGAGCAGGGTGAACAAGCTCTTCCGCAACCTTGAAAACGGCGACCAACGTGCGCTGCAGATGGTCGTCATTGATGGGATGAGTTTGAGGCAGACAGCGCGACTGCTTGGGGTTCCAGCGATGACAGTTCAGAGGCGCGTGAAACGCGGCCTCAATACCATCGCGAAGCAGTTGAACGCTGCTCAGCCTGACGCCTGAACATCGCGATCCATCTGTTCCTGAAGAGTTTTGATGGCAGCATTCAGGGCCGACAGCTGCCGTTCAGCACCATCACGCCAGAACCTCAGCATCGACAACTTCCGTTCCTGATGCTGGCGACGAAGGCTTGTGTGATCGGTGGTGGGGCTACAGCAAAACGGAGGAAGCATGTCAACGTCGACGTTGGATGCATGCTGACCGATTTTCAAGCGTGGTGTGACTCACCAATCACTTGGCTGTCTCAGAAGGTGGAACTACGTTGTGAATTAGGAGCATCCACATCGTGGTGTCGACGTCGTTCCGCACACCACAACAGCAAGCCGCATGAGTCTCAGGCAAATCCCAATCTTGGTCTTGACCTGCGTCTCGCTTGCGGGTTTGGAGTTCCTTCCTCAGCGCAGCGCTGAGGCCTATGTCGCCCTGATGGCGGGCCAAAAGGCACGACCTCTCAACGGCACCTTCAACAACGTTCCGGTTCTTCATTCCAATCAACCGGAGATCGTCACCGGTCCAGGAATCCTGGTGAACACGGCTGCAGGAACGGCCATCGCTGCCGAGTCGAACCAGCCGCTTCGCAACGCTGCCCACACCTTCAACGGTGAGTTCGGCGTTCATATGCACCACAAGTACTACCCCAAAGACCAAGCCAAGCTGGGGGGGCGTCGATCCAGGGGCTTGATGACCCTGGCACTGATCGCGACGAATCCCGGATCAAGCCCGATCACACTCAAATTTGACCGAGGCTCCGTCAAAAACAGTTTTGAAGCGCCTTATCACCCGAATCACTTGATGGGGGTCAAACCCCTCGGGAAGCGTCCTTGGAACACAGGACCAGGCGATGCCACCGCCGTTCAATTGCTGCGCGGTGAACTGGACCGAAAATTACCCGAACAGGTCGTGATTCCGGCAGGAGGGCAGAGGGTTGTGGTGCGCACTGTGCTCCCTGCCCGTGGCATTGCCAACGGGTTGCTGAGAGGACGCAGCAACGGTCCTTTCACGATGGCTGTCGTTGCGGCCGAACAATCAGCACAGGATGCCGATCTGTTCGCAGTGCTGCAGTCGGGGCGACTGGCACCGGGAAGGATTTATCTCAACCGGATTCGAGAGATCCAGCTGGGTCGTGTTTTCTCCCGGGTGGCCGGCGTTGCCCTGGGCGATGCCTACAAAGCTGAGATCAGCCATGACCTCAACCAGGGGCCACTCCACGTGCCCCTGACCAGCACGAAGCGGCATCACTTCGGTACCAGCGATGTTCAGGTCAATCCGTTGACCACACGGATGGTTGATTCCGCTCTGAACAACGTCGGAACCTATGGGGTTCGCTACGACGTGACCCTCAATGTTTCTGGTGCAGGGTCCCATCAACTGGTGCTCAGTCACCCGGTTGTGTCTGGCAAGAAGACGTTCACAGCCTTCCGTGGATCGCTGCAGATTCGTCAGGATCGAACCCTTCAAGAGGTTCACGTGGGCATGCGCTCAGGGGAGAGCCTGGCCCTGGCTGATCTCAACCTTTTGCCTGGCACGCGCAAGGCGGTGAAGGTGAGCTTGGTTTATCCGGCTGACGCCACCCCAGGCCATCTCCTCAGTGTGGTTCCCGTTCAGCAGCTGGCCATGCTTCATCGCCGCAAGCAACAACAGCGAGACGCTCAGGTCAAAATCGCGGAAAGTAAATTCCGCATGGTGGGGCCGAAGACCGCTCCTCCTTCTCCTGAAGCCAAGCCTGTTGTTGTGAACTCTGCACCTGTGAGGCCAGCACCTGCGAGTCCAGCATCTGTGAGGCCGGCTCCTGTGATTCCTGCAGTGGTGCCTGTCGCCCGACCCGGTTACGGCGAAGTGATTCGATCTCAGCAGCAATGGTTGCTCCAGCTTCAGGGTCGATAACCTGCCCCAAGGTGGATTGAACTTTTGAGCGGCGAGGACTCAAAACGTCAACGCATCTCTGTGGAGATGTCAGAGCCCATGGTCGCGTTGATTGACCAGCTCAAGGGTGAATACGGAGCCCGTTCCCGGGGCCGGGTGCTCGAAATGCTCCTCCAGGATCTGCTCGACCCGGCGGATGCCGCATCGGATCCTGAGGTCGATCCTCTCAAGGACGATGCAGAACCAGCTGTTGCCACTGGGCCCGATGAGGTCACCAGTCTCGTTCTGATCTCAACGGGGAACCAACAGCAAGGGGGTGAAGACGCTCCAACCTCAGCCTCTGGGCTTCCTTCGGGGGGTGGCTCCTCAGGCATCGACCTGCCGGGGTTCGTCAGCAAGCGCACCAGTCAGCTGAAAGCGACGCTTCGCTCTCCGCAGCAACGCGATTCCCCTCAGAACGACCCCCTTGTTTCAACGGTGGACCTCACCGATCTAAGAGAGGCCAGTGCTGCCGCAGAAGAACACTGGAGGTCCCTCTATGGCCAACCACCGGGCCCAACCGTGATTGAAGCGGCCATGACCTGGCTGGCCCGAGACGTCTGGTCCAGCACCGATGCCAGTGATGGGCGTCCATTCACCTGGTCGGCTGCGAATGCAGCCGTTGAGACGCTCTGTGCCAGCTGGGAGTCAAGCGACCCATCGCTTGGTCGGGTGATGGTCGTGGCTGGCGCTCTTGAGGACCCCTTTGCCACGTCTTCATTGGCGGAACGGATGCCGACCCTGATCCGCCGCTTTGTGAACCGTTTTCGCCGCAGCAGACAGGTCACTTCCTTTGAAACCCTTGAGTCGACCATGACGGTGCATGGGGCTCTCAAGCTGTTGGGTTTATCAACCCAAGCAGGAACTTCGGTCACTCTCAGCTCCATTCGGGAGGCTTACAAGCAACGGGCGCTTGAAGAACATCCTGATGCGGGTGGATCCACCGATGCAATGCGCCGACTCAATGAGGCCTATCGGCTGCTGCGCGAGCTGTACAGAAACCGTTGACTGCATGTCTCCACTGAGACGCAATACAAGTCCACTTATGTGTCTTACCTGAGACGGCTGTGTTGTCATTCAGACCAGCTCCTTGGCTTCGAACAATCAACCAAGCACTGAGGGCCAACATGGCCACGGAACCACACAGCGCCAATAGATCAGTGGCGTTGTACACCTCGAAGCCGATGGTCTTTTTGAACGCCGCAACAATCAGGCCTACAACAATCACATTGGACAGATTGTTCTGCAGGCTTTGGAGGCTGTTCACCGAGAGAATGTTGGTGTGCTGCTCTTCGCCACCCTCCAGGAGTGGATCAAGGTCTGAAATCACCAGCTCGTAGATGCCATAGCCAAAGATCAGCAGGGCGATGCCGATCACGAAATAATCAACCCCTCCCACCATCTGGGCGATGGTTTTGGCCGCAACGCTCTTGGTCGTGAAGGGCAGGCGCATGATCACAAGGAAAGCGTTGAAGACCTCAACCGCTCCAATGACGAAGCAGCCAACGCTTTCGAGCAGGCTCAGTACCACCGGAACGATGCTGATCAGCCGGAATTTCCAGATCAGCCGTTCAAACCGATGTTCAATCCATCGCGCCGCCATGGTCAGATCCGATCATCCGTTCGCAGTCCGAACAGCTGAATCATGGGACTTGGCTGCGACACATTTCAGGACCCAATAAGAGTCTTATCTGCAACGAGCACTAATTCTCAAGATTCAAAAAATGGTGGTTTTTATTTGCCGCGTAGTCGAGATTGTCGCAGCGCCCTTCCTTCCGCAAAAACCATTGTCTTGATGACTTTACCTGTTGTCCACGGCCAGTCCAGGGGTGGCCTGTGACCGGTAAAACCTTTTGAAAACAGGGGTTTTCAGCCCTGCGTACCTGCTGTAGACACAGGTACGCAATAAAAGCTAACTATTTTGGACCTTGAAACCTCGAATCCGGACCAGTTTCCGGCTGTTGATGCGGGGATCGGTTCACAGCTTTCATCACACATCTCTCCATAATCATGAAGCCAGAGACAAGTACCAAGCAGCGCAGTATGGACTTGGCATGAGTCTTGGTTGACGTCTCACCCGGGACGAATTGACATTGCGAGGCCTCGACCAGGGCTGTTCAAGAATGTCGACCTATGGACTAGGCAGAGACCTGACGCCCTCGAGTAGCCGATCGAATCATCGAGAGGATGCCTTGCACGACTTCAGCAGATGATTGGCAGAAAATAAAAAGCAGATTTTCATCTCTCAGGTCTCAACTGAGGCGCATTTCAGGTCTTGAAAACTGTCTCAGTCAAGACAAGTGGACAATAAAAAACCGGGCTCGAGGGCCCGGCTCTTTTGAAAACGTTCAACGTTGAATCAGGTGGACGTCTGCATGCCCTGAATCAAGAAGTCGAAATAAGGAGACGTGAGCTTCACCTGCTGTTCCGACAACAACGACAGGGACGCTTCCTTCATGCACTTCATGGCTTCAACCATTCCGGGCATCGGAACACCAAGGCTGTTGTACATCTCGCGAGCACCAACTAGACCGATCTCCTGGATCATTTCGGTGCTGCCGGCCAGAACTCCGTAGGTGATCAGACGGAGGTACCAGCTGTAGTCGCGAAGGCACTGGGCCCGCTGGCGCTGACCGTAGGCATTGCCGCCAGGGGCGACGTACTCAGGTTTGCGACCAAACAGTTGCTTGGCGGATTCGTCGACGATCTTTTTTTCGTTCTCGGTCAGAACCTTGACCACAGAAACGCGCATGGCGCCTTGGTCGAGGAAATCCACCATGGTGCGGAGTTCTCCGCTGGTGGGATACCGCAGATCGTCATCGGCCTGGAGGATGAGATCCCGGACAACGCTCATGGAACTGGGCAGGCTTCGTGGAGTTTAGTGGTCTCGGCCCGTTCACCTGACCCATCACCGCCCGGGTGTTACGCCATTGCAATGGCAGGGAATCGAGAGCATGACCAAAGTCGACAGCCCGAACAGCAGTGAACCGCGGCCCGGGCTCACAATCGAGCTCGAGGCTGTTGACCTGGATCGCGACGGCAAGGGTCTGGCCCGTTGGAACAACTGGGTGATCGTCGTTCCTGATCTCTTGCCGGGGGAGCGTGCCACGGTCCAGCTGCAGCAACGCCAGAAGTCGCGCTGGTTGAGCCGTCGGGTGGATCAGATCACGTTCTCCGGAGATCGGCGCCGCCCTCCCTGCATCCTTGCCAATGACTGCGGTGGTTGCACCTTGCAACGCCTTGATGACCCCGCCCAAACCCGTTGGAAAGCCCAGCAGATACAACAGACCATGCAGCGCATCGGGGGAATTGACGTTGCCCCTGAGCCCACGCTTGTTGATGCGGAACGCTGCTTCGGTTACCGCAACAGGGCCTTGATCCCGCTGAAGCGAGACCAGAATGGACGCTTGAAGGCCGGCTACTTCCGACCGAAGACCCACAAGATCGTCAATCTGAACCACTGCCCGGTGCTCGATCCACGCCTGGACGCGTTGGTGGAGCCTCTCAAGCAGGACCTGGATGCAGGGGGGTGGCCGGCCGACCATGACCTGCTTCAAGCCCAGGGGCTGCGCCATCTCGGGCTTCGTCTTGCCAGCGCCACTGGAGACGTTTTGATCACGCTTATCAGCAGCCATGCTCAGCTTCGAGGCCTTGACGCCCTCGCACAGAGCTGGGTGGAGCGTTGGCCCGCGGTGAAAGGGGTTTGCCTCAACCTTCAACCGAAGGCCAACAACCTGGTGCTCGGTCGCACCACCCATTGCCTCGCCGGTGTTCCCACCATTGAGGAACAGTTCTGCGGCATCAAGCTCGCCCTCAGCAGCACCACCTTTGTTCAGGTGAATACGCCGCAGGCGGAACGGATCGTTCAGCGCCTCACAGACTGGCTTTTGACTCAGTGCGCCGGCGCACGAGTTGTCGACGCCTATTGCGGCGTCGGAACCATTTCCCTGCCCCTGGCCAAGGCCGGTTTTGATGTTCAAGGTCTGGAACTCAACCCCAACTCGGTGAAGCAGGCCCGCCTGAATGCCATGCACAACGGGCTTTCCTCCCGCTGTGCATTTGATGCCGGCGATGTGGCCGACCTTCTCGCTGCTCAGCTGGACGACTGTCAGGCGCTGGTGTTGGATCCCCCGCGCAGGGGGCTCGATCGACGCGTGGTGGACAGCATCCTTGAGCGGCCACCTGCCGTGCTGGCTTATCTCAGCTGTGACCCCGCCACGCAAGCTCGGGATCTCAAAGCACTGCTCGCCCCATCAGGCCCCTACGAGCTGGAGATGCTCCAGCCCGTGGACTTCTTCCCCCAGACAACGCACCTCGAATCGTTGGCGCTGCTGAAACGGTTCAGCTCCTGAGCTCAGCCTGAAACTGCTTGCTCAAAGCGGCACGCACCTTGTCGTGAACAGGCTGAATTTTGTCGTCGGTGAGGGTCTCGTTCTTGCCGCGGTAGCGCAGACGGAATGCCTGGCTCACTTTGTTGTCGCCCAGCTGTTCGCCCTCAAAGCGATCCACAAGTTCCACCTGCTCCAGAAGGGGTTTGCCCGCCTTGCGAATGGCTTGGATCAGATCAGCAGCTGCACTGGATCGGTCGACGATGACGGCAAGATCCCGCTCGCTGAAAGGCACGGTTGGGTAGGGCTTGAAGGCCGGCGTCCAACGGTTGCTGCGGGTTGCAGCATCCACCAGTCGTGTCAGATCCAGTTCAAACAGGTATGTGGCTTCTGGGAGATCCAGCTCCTCAGCCATGGCTGGATGAAGCTGACCGAAACAACCCAAGGGGCGCCCTTCCAACACCAGGGTGGCGGCACGACCCGGATGCAGTCGTGCGTCATCCGTGAGGCGACGGTCAGACAGCTCCAGCTGCAATGCCTCCATCACCCGGGTGAGAACGCCACGGGCCTGGAAATAGTCGGGCGCCTGCGGCTTGCCGCTGGTGGCCCAGGTGGAGAGGCGTCGATCTCCGCAGATCACGCCACCAAGAATGGCGGTCTGGCTGACGGCTTCCGGTGAACCGCTGTAGGTGTTGCCGATCTCGAAAACAGAGCAACCGCGCTGTGATGCCTTCAGATTGCGAACACAGATCTGCAGGTGCTCCTCCCAGAGGTTCGTGCGCAGATGGCTTGTGTCGGCCAACAACGGATTGCTGATGGCGATGCGCTGTTCCTGCTCCGAAGCCGGGACGAGAGACAGGGTGGTGACCTCCTGCAACCCTGTGGAACAGAACAGCTGCCGCAGGCGCCGTTCCGCCTGCTGGCGCGGGGTGAGGGCACCGGGCTCCAGCGGATCCGGCAGGTGAGCCTCAAACCGATCGAAGCCCACAAGACGCGCCACCTCCTCGATCAGATCAACTTCACGCTGAAGGTCTTGCCGTCTTGAGGGCGGTGCAATCACCTGCCATCCCTGCTCATGTGCTGAGAGCTGGCAACCGAGGGCTGTCAGGCAGTTTTCGATGCTGGTGTCATCGAGATCCTCCGGGCCATCGGCAGCATCGAGGGGGCCAAGCAGTTGATGGAGGGCACTGCGCCTCAACAGCACCGGTTCCGCTTCTGCGGGACCGTTACCGCCCACCCAGCGGCCGCTCTCAGAGCAGGAAAACTCCTGACTCAACAAGGCCGAAGCACGGGCCGAACAGGGCAGGGTCATTTCCACAGGCAACCCTTTTTCGAAACGGCTGCTGGCATCCGTACGCAAGCCCAGGGCCCGGGCCGACTGACGAACCCGCGGCGGAGCAAACAGAGCGGATTCGAGCCAGATGTTCCTGGTACCGGCAGTCACCCCACTCTCGAGACTCCCCATCACACCAGCGACGGCGACAGGCCGGTCATGGCAAGTGACGACCTGAACACGGCTGTCGAGGGTGCGCTTCTGATCATCCAGACCCACGAAAATTTCCCCATCGCGAGCGGAACGGACGGCAAAACTCTTGGCGTCTACCGGTTGCCCGGTCAGTCGTTCCAGCGCATCGGCATCAAAGGCGTGGAGGGGCTGCCCCTGCTCCAGCATCACCAGGTTGGTGACGTCAACCACCGCATTGACGCTGTTCACGCCACCACGCTCAAGGCGCTGCTGCAACCAGGTGGGTGAGGGCTTGGAGCCGTCCACACCCTCGATCCTGGTGATCGAGTAGAAGCAGCCATCCAGTTCTGCGTTAAGCGGAGTGGTGCTGGGATCCAGATCCAGCTCGGGCAGGCTCAAACTGCCACCGGTCAGAGCTGCCACCTCGCGTGCAATACCCACCATCGAGAGGCCGTCGGGGCGATTGGCGGTGATGGCCAGCTCCAGAACGGTGTCGTCGAGACCCAGCAGGGGCGCCACGGGCGTCCCGTTGGCCGGCAGCGACTCCCCAAGCTCATCCAGGATGGCGATGCCGTCGGACTGCTCCGTCAGGCCCAGCTCCGTCAGGGAGCAGATCATTCCGTTGCTGGCAACACCCCGCAATTCACCGGCTTTGATCGTCAAGCCAACGGCGGGGAGGGTGGCACCGACCATGGCCACCGGAACATGGATCCCGGCACACACGTTGCTGGCACCACACACGATCTGGATGGGGTCCTGAGCTCCCACATCCACCGTGCAGACGCTGAGCTTGTCGGCATTGGGGTGTTTCTCCCGTTCCAGCACATGGCCAACCACCACGCCCTGGGCCCGGGCGCTGAGGTCATCAACGTCGTCCACTTCAAAGCCCGCCATCGAGAGGCGCTCGGAGAGATCGTCAACGGACTCATTCACCTGGACCAGCTGCTTCAGCCAGGAGATGGATACCCGCATCGGATCTAAGGCAGACAGCGCGCGATCTTAGGAAGTCCTCTCTGGGGGAGCTGCTCTGAACCTGTCGGGTCAGGAGGTAAGCTAGATGTTTGTCAATTCGCTTCGCACCTGCGGCGCAACGTCCTTTATGGCCAAGAACAAGGGCGTCCGGATCGTGATCACTCTCGAGTGCACCGAATGCCGGTCCAATCCCGCCAAGCGTTCACCCGGCGTGTCTCGTTACACGACGGAAAAGAACCGCCGGAACACCACCGAACGGCTGGAGATCAAAAAGTTCTGTCCCCACTGCAACAAGTCCACGCTCCACAAGGAGATCAAGTGACCTTGCAGGTCCGTCTTTCCTCCATCCGTTCCTGAGTCATGTCCAGCTCCTTCTTCAAGAAGCGTCTTTCGCCGATCAAGCCCGGTGATCCCATCGATTACAAGGATGTGGATCTCCTCAAGAAGTTCATCACCGAACGCGGCAAGATTCTTCCTCGTCGCCTCACCGGCCTCACCGCCAAGCAGCAGCGCGATCTCACCAACGCCGTCAAGCGTGCCCGCATCGTTGCCCTTCTGCCGTTTGTGAACCCCGAAGGTTGATCCTCGGGCGTTGAACAATTCAATCCAACCCGGAGACACCGTCGCGGTTGTTATCAAGGGTTCTCCTCTATTCGGCCGTCTTCTGTCCATCAAGGGCAGCAAGGCGGTTCTTTCTTTTGGTGGTCAACGTCGTGACCAGGGCCTGCCCCTGCGCGATGTGATTGCCATCGATCCCGAGCATCTGTTCGATGGCAGTGAACTACCTGCCCCTGAGCAGGTGCAGGACAGCGCTCCATCAGCGCGGGCCGTTGTGGAGGCCTGGCAGCTGTTGGAAACGGATCAACCGGGGGGATTGGCTCGGCTGAGCCTCTGCGAGCTGGGCGAGTTGGTGTTGACCCCGCTCAACCTCGCTGGTCTGGCAGCGCTGTGGGCCTGGCTGCATGGAAACCAACAGTTGTTCCGCTGGCGTCGTGACCGTTTGATCCAGCCACTCTCCCGCGAAGAGAGGGCCAGCCTGCGGCGCCAACGCCGAGCTGAGAGGGAGGCGCAACAACATGAACAACGGCAGCTCGCATTGCTGCGGGCAGAGCGAGGCCTCAGCGACGATGAACGCCTGGAGCTGGACCCGGTTTGGGACGAGCGCTTCAGCCACTGGATTCAGTTGCTGAAAGACAATCCCGCTGCGGTGGGTTCCGACCTGGATCTCCAGCAGTGGTCGGCAGCGTTGTCGATTGGATCAGATGCCGCCGATCTTCGGCAGTGGTTGATCGTGCGTGGGTTGCTCGATACCAATGAGCCCATTGGCCTGAGGGGCAGCGTCTGGTCCCGCTGTTTTCCCTCTGATCTGGTGGAGGAAGCGAATCGTCTTGTTGCTCTTTCGAATGAAGAGCGACCTGGGGATGAGCAACGCATCGACCTCACTCACCTGGCCACCTACAGCCTGGACGATGCGGGCACTCGAGAAATTGATGACGCGCTCTCGCTGGAGCGTCGTGATGGCGTCGATTGGATCTGGATCCACATCGCTGATCCCAGCCGTCTGATCGACATTGACTCCCCCCTTGATCAGGAAGCCAGACGTCGAGCCACCAGTTTGTATCTGGCGGAGGGTGTAATGCCCATGCTGCCTCTGGAGCTGGCGGCCGGTCCCCTCAGTCTTCGGGCTGGACAGCGCTGTGCAGCCCTCAGTGTGGCCGTTCGCCTCGATGAGGATGGTGCTGTGGCGCAGCAACGGATTGCGCGCAGCTGGATCCGACTCCGCTATGGCCTCACCTACACCGATGGTGATGAGCTGATCGAGTTGGCACCCCCAGGGGATGAAGCCCTCTCGGATCTCTCGGGACTTCTGATGTTGCGCATGCGCTGGCGCCGTTCCAAAGGAGCCGTGATGTTTGACCGGCCTGAAGGACGCTTCCGCCGCAGCGATGGAGCCTTGGCGCTGCAGGTGATTGACCCTTCACCCTCCCGCCTGATGGTGAGTGAAGCGATGCTGCTGATGGGAGCTGTTGTGGCCGGCTTTGGTCAAGAGCACAGCCTGCCGTTGCCCTTCCGTAGTCAGCCTGCGGCGGAGCTGCCCTCCAGCGATGAACTCGATCGAATCCCCGAGGGACCAGCCCGTGATGCGGCGATCAAGCGCTGCTTGAGCCGAGGCGTGCAGGGCACGCGAGCCATGCCCCATTTCAGCCTCGGGCTTGAGGCCTATGTGCAGGCAACCTCACCGATCCGTCGCTACGCCGATCTCGTCGCCCACCGGCAGATCATTGCCCAGCTTTCGGCGCTTGCACCGATGGATGAAGAGCGTCTGCGGGAAGTGATCGATGACCTCGATGATCCATTGCGCCAATCCATTCAGATCAGCCGTGAGGATCAGCGCCACTGGCAGCAGGTGTGGTTCGCCGAGCATCAGAACACCGTTTGCTCGGCCGTGTTCCTGCGCTGGCTGCGCCCGCAGGATCGCTTGGCCCTGGTTCATGTGAGCGAGCTGGCCATGGATCTGGTCGGTTGTGTGTCTGCAGACAACCCTGCTCCTGGTGATGCTCTTGAACTCAGGGTGGGGCGTGCTGACCCGGTACGCGGTGAGCTGCAGCTTCAGTTGGCTTGATCCAGAACCCCGGTGATCCGCACCCAGGGCCCCCAGGGATTCTTAATGCCGCGGAGGTTCAGGGTTCGACCCGAATGATCCTCGTTGGATAGCCAGCGATGGATTGCCGGTTCCAGGGTGATCAGAGGCCAGATCCTTTCAGCGGTTTCCAAGTGGTAGCCCTCATGGAGGTTGCCGGTGAGCACGCCACTGAGGCCAACCTCATGAGGCTGATTTGGCGCCTGGTTCACGCCAGGGGGAAGCAGCATGCTGGCCCTTGGGCCTGAAAGGCAGCCATTCGCATTCAGGTGTTCAGGTCGAGCCAAGCCCTGCTCCTGTGCCTTGACCCAGTGCGGATTCCAGAACGGCCAGTCCCAGATCGGGAGGACTGCTGCAGGGGCCTGCGGCTCATGGATCAGGGCTGACTGGATGGCCTCAACTTGCAGATCAGCAAGGTCACACCCCTGGCGAACCGCCATCGCCGCCGCCAGACCCGCCACCTGGCCCAGGTTGAGGATCAAAGGCTGCAGGCGCGTGGCCCCATTGGCCATGTGGCTGACGCTGAAGCCTTTCTCTGCCATCACAAGGTTGGGGATTGAGTCTGTGATCAGGGCATCGAAAGGGATGCAGAAAGGCGTACCGCTCCAACGTCCTCCCCAGCGCACACTTTTCGGCGCGAGAGGCCAGTCCTCGCCCGGGTAGTGATGGTCATTGGCATAGGTGCCCACAGCGATGCTGGTGCAGCGACCCTTGGCATCGATGGGGAGCGGTCCCCGTCGGGCTCCTGTGGAGATCGGCAAGAGGTCGCGTTCCGTGACCGTTGTGCGACCCGTCAGCCGCCGGCTTTCTCGCCAATACGGCATCAACGCCAGGCTGGGATCGGCTCCAGGGAAGGCGTTGCCGGAAGAGATCCAACCACCGCTGCATTCCTCCAGGGCCGCCAGGAAATCCTTGCTGTGCCGTTGCATCTCCTGGGCCAGCTGCGCACGAACCTCGCCATCAGCACTGAGGGCTCGATCGAGGCTGTGGTGCCAGTCGTTGCCCTCCAGGGGCCAATTGAGCATGACCAGGCCGCTGGGCAGACGGCCATAGGTGATGGTTTTCTCGAGGCCGAAGCTGGCGGTGCTCCGATCGAACGGAATCCGCGGGATCGCTGCGGCATGGTGCGGAGCGAGTTCCCCATGCAATTGGCCCATCACCACCCAGGTGGGTGACTGAATCGGTTGCTCTTGAAAAAATGCTTCGCTCTCAAGCCGGGACTGCTCGGGGGCGCTGGGTTCATCCCAGATCTCCTTGCCTTCCCACCCCCAGCGGAAGGGGGCGGACGATAGGGCAAGCAGATCACCCAGATCGCTGCCATCCACAAACACGTCGGCGGAAAAGCTTTCGACGCCATTGGCGCTGTGGATCTCCACAGACTGGAGGCGACCCTGCTGGCCGTGAACCTGTTCCAGCCTGCAGTGGGGACGCCACTCCAGCCTGGGCTCAGCCGCCACCCAGCGTTGGAGGATCCGTTCGGCTGTTTGCGGCCTGTATCCGAAACAACTCACCCAGTTGTGGTCGAGCCCGCTCGGCTCCTCCAACTCCAACTGCCGCAGAAAGGCGCCCCAGATCCCGGTTTGCCAACAGGTGAGTTCATGGCCATCCGGGGCACAGACTCCTGCTGAACTCACCATGCCCCCCAGCCAGGGGCCAGGGGTGAACAGTGTCGTGTCTGCTCCTGATCTTGCGCTCTGCAGCGCAGCAGCAACGCCGCCGCAGCCACCACCCCAGACCACCACGTCGCGGTGCGTCATGAGGAGGGCTGTTTGGCGTGGAGCGAGATGGGCATGCTCGTTAGAGTCTGTCGTCGCTGCGGTGCAGCGGAGTTCGAACTTTTCTGATGCCTTACACCCTTACGACTCCGCTCTATTACGTCAACGATCGTCCCCATCTGGGCAGCACTTACACGACCCTGGCCTGTGATGCCTTGGCTCGCTTTGAGCGGCTGCAGCTGGAGAAGGTGACCTTCGTGACTGGTGTTGATGAGCACGGCCAGAAGATTCAGCGCACGGCAGAACGTCAGCAGCTGAGCCCCCAGGACCACTGCGACAAGGTCAGCAGCCGGTACCGCGATCTCTGGAATCAGTGGGGGATTTCTGACGATCGCTTTGTGCGCACCACCAACCCGCGCCACCTGGAATTGGTGGAACAGTTCTACGAACGGGTCAAGGCATCCGGCGACATCGTTGTCGGCAAGCAGACCGGCTGGTACTGCGTCGATTGCGAGGAATACAAGGATGATCCGGCCGAAGCGGAGTCGCCCTCCTGTTCGATCCACCGCAAGCCTCTCGAGTGGCGCGATGAGGAGAACCTGTTCTTTCGGCTCTCCCGCTATCAATCCGCCATTGAGGAGTTGGTGGCGCGCGATGACTTCATCGCCCCAGCCAGCCGACGACAGGAAGTGCGCAACTTCGTCGCTCAAGGTCTGCGCGACTTCTCCATTTCGCGGGTGAATGTGTCCTGGGGACTTCCGGTCCCCGACCATCCAGGCCACACCTTCTACGTCTGGTTTGACGCCCTGCTGGGTTATCTCACAGCGCTTCTTGATGATGGAGAAGAGGTATCGCTCGATCGGCTCGCCTCCTGCGGTTGGCCCGCCTCCGTGCACGTGATCGGCAAGGACATCCTTCGCTTCCATGCTGTGTTCTGGCCCGCCATGTGCATGTCTGCAGGACTACCGGTGCCGCAAAAGGTTTTCGGCCATGGCTTCCTCACCCGTGAGGGCCAAAAGATGGGCAAATCCCTCGGCAATGTGCTGGACCCCGAACTGTTGCTGGAGCGATGCGGCAGTGATGCCGTTCGTTGGTACCTCCTGCGCGACATCCAATTCGGAGACGACGGCGATTTCCAACAGCAACGCTTTGTTGATCTGGTCAACAACGATCTGGCCAACACCATCGGCAACCTGCTGAATCGCACCTCGTCGATGGCGCGCAAATGGTTCGATGAAGGCGTTCCCCCGGCAGGAGCAGCCTCAAGTGCTGACCATCCCCTGGCCCTCAAGGCTGCGGAAACCGTCAGCACGGTGATGGAGGCGATGCCGCAGCTCGCGTTCAAGACCGCGTCCGAGTCGATCCTTCAGTTGGCCATTGCCGCGAACGGTCATCTCAATGACACGGCTCCCTGGAGTCGCATGAAGGAGCCCGGTCAAGAGCAGAGCGTGGCCGAGGATTTGTTTGCTGTGCTGGAAACCACCCGCATCGTTGGACTCCTGCTTGCCCCGCTCTTGCCCGACCTCAGCGAGCGGATCCTGTCTCAACTTGGGGAACGCTTGGATCCAGACAACTGGTCGAAACAGCTGAATTGGGGCAGGCTGTGCAGCGGTTCCGCGCTGCCGAAGCCAACACCGGTGATGCAGCGGTTGGAACTGGATGAACCGCTCTGAACAAAGCATGCTGGGTCGCTTGTCACGTTGTGGTCTGGCAGCAGCCCTTGTGGCGAGTGCATGGCTAACCGGTTGCACAACGCGGCGACCGATTGCGCTTGAACCAACGCCGTCCTTTGTCTTCCGGTCGCTGGATTTGAGCCAGCGGGCCGACGATGGCAACCGTGGCTGGGATCTCACCAGCCCCGAGGCGCGTTACGACCTGAGCAGTCGAACCATCCGTGCACGACGTCCCGAGGGCGTTCTCTATCGGAATGATCAACCGCACTACAGGATCACCGCAGATCTCGCCACGGTGTTGCGGGATGGAGAGCTCGTTGTTCTTGAAGGATCGGTGCAGCTGCGGCAGTTGAACCAACGGGGGCTGACGATTGAGGGAGACAATCTGATTTGGACGCCATCGCAGTCGCGAATGGTGATCAATCAACGGCCCAAGGCCAATGATGGCAAGGCGCAAATCCGCTCACGCGAGCTGGTGTTCCAGCAGGACACCGAGGTGCTGGAGTTCAAGGGCCCAACCCAGCTGAACCGTGTTGATGGCACCAATGCTGCTTCCACAGTGGTGCGGGGTGGACGTGGAACCTGGAATCTGAAGAGTGGTTTGTTTCAGGCGCCTGGTCCGGTGCAGGCCATCCGCAGCGATGGCCGCACGCTCAGTGCTTCAGGACTGGATGGCAACACCCGCCAGGGTTACCTCGACCTACAACAACCGGTCACGCTGGTGCTGGAAAGCGACCGCGGTCGGATCACTGCCGGCCAGACGCGTTGGCTGTTTTCGGCGGAGCAACTTGAATCCGATCAACCCATTCAGGCTGAGTTGAAAAACAGCAAGGTGCAGGGGATGGGGTTCAAGCTTGATCAGCGCACTGGCTCCGTGATCATTTCCAACTCATGTCGCGTTGAGCAGACGTTGGAAACATTGACGGCCCAACGCTGCGCTTGGAACTGGCGGAGTGAACGGGTTGTTGCTGATGGCGATGTGGTTCTGCAGCGGACCGAACCGGAGCAGATCACGCGGGCTTCGCGCATGGAGGCCAAGATTTCGGACGATGGTGCGATCCGCTTCGGCCAAGCCGGAGCGAGGGTTGAATCGACGATCAAGCTGAGTCCGGCTGCACAGGAGAAGCCTCGCCGGCCGCAAGTGTCGTTCTGAGCCGCTGGGTCCAGCCTTCAATCCATCGCTCATCGGAGCGGGTGAAACAACGGGGCGACCATCCCCCCACGATCACGGCCCCCTCCTTCCCCATCGGGCAAACAACGATGGCGGGAAGTGACGGCAGCATCGCGTCGAATTCCGCTCGGCCCGGAAAGAGCGTTGTGTTGACCAAGGAGATGGTTTGCTCACGCTCCATGGCCCGTTGTGTGATCGCTCCTGGCTCGAAAGCCTCCTGAGTGATCAGGCCCCGACGCAGCACAACCTGATGGCGCCAGAACACGAGCACGGATGCCGCTGGCGTCGCCGTCAAAAGCATGTGGCTGCCCCAGGCCAGCTCCTGTTGTTGGTTTTCGCTGAACTGATCCGCCATCAAAAGTCCCTGTTCCCCCTGCAACGGAACTTTCTCTGCTGACTTGGGGTTCGCCCGTGTCCACAGCACAGCCACCAACATCAGGCCCACCGCTGCCATCCCCGCCAGAACTTCGGCCCGTTGAAATTCCGGTGTCACGGTCTGCGCTACCCCTGCATTGGTCACGGTCAGACCCAGCAACAGAAGCGCACAGATCAGAACAGCTCGGGCGGGACCTGGCATCAACAGAGGGTGCTGTCAGAACGCAATCATCCTGCTCAAATACGGACATGTGCGTCTCTGCCATGACGACTCCCGAGGCTTTTGCTGCTGTTGCCCTTGCCGCTGTTGCCTGTGATGGAAGGCTGGGACGGGATGAGGCCCATGCCCTGCGCCGTCAGCTGGAGAACCGATCGCTTTACAGCGACAGCTCTGAAGCGGCCATGGGTGAATTGTTTGACCACCTGCTGTTGCTGTTGCGGGAGCAGGGCGTTCAGGGCTTGATCACGTCCGCCTTGCCTCAGCTCAATCGAATTCAGCAGCAGTCCGCCCTGGCTGTGGCAGCGCATCTGGTGCATGCCGACCGCAAGATCACAGCGGAGGAAACCGATCTCCTCGACCAGCTCACTCGTCAAATGACTCTGCCCGACAACGAAGCCCGCATGGTTGTTGAGGCAATTGCAGCTTTGAACCGCGACATGCTGGACAGCTAACGGCAGACTGAGGCAGTCATGACGCTTTAAGGGATGCCCCGTTCCGCCCGACGCCTGTTGGCCAGCCTGCTCAGTTTCGGGGTCTGTCTTCTCTTCTGGGCCCCAGCCAGTCTGGCGATCTCACCTGCTGCCCTGGGTGAAAGCCTGCCGGATGCATTGGTGATCGACGATGCCGATGTGTTCAGCCGCGCCAGCCGTGGTGAATTGGAAACGAAATTACGCAGCTTTGAAGATCAACGGGTCGATGCCCGCCTGATCACGCTTCGGCGTTTGGATTACGGCATCACCTTGAACAGCTTCGGTGCGGAACTCCTCGAGACGTGGAGCTCACCCAGCGGCAATCCCTTGCTGCTGATGTTGATCGAAGCCTCGAACAAGCGTTCCGCTGTGGTGGCCAATCAGGAGCTTGAGGCACAGCTTCCTCCCAGCCTGCTGAAGAGCACCGCCCGTACAACGATGACTGTGCCCCTGCGAGAGGGCGATCGTTATCGCCAGGCATCCGTTGATGGACTCACCCGACTTTCAACCGTTCTCTCGGGTGGCGAGGATCCAGGCCCTCCGAAGGAGATCGAACGGGTCACCCTGCCCACCAACATTCCCACCAAGGCGGAAACCGCCGAAAGCGATGCCACCAAGTGGGTGATCATCCTGTTGGTGCTTGGAACCATCATTCCGATGGCCACCTGGTGGGTGTTCTCGCGCTGATGACCCGACTGCGATGAGCTGACTGCAATGAGCCGCCGTAACTGGATCAACCTGTTCAGCAACAGCCAAGCGATCGAGCTCTCCAGTGATCTTGAGCGTGGCTACGAGGCGGCTCTGCTCATCCAAAGCCTGGAGTTCGAGTACTACGGCGATCGGCAGATTCGGCCGGAGCTCAAGCTCTCCGTGCCGCGCTCTGTTCAGGCCACGATTCTTCGCCGCTTCAAAACCGCGCTGGCCATCTGCCGCAATACAGCAGCAACTCTCTCGAAACAACGGGGCCAACTGGATTCCCAGGAGTTGCGTCAACTTCAACTGATTGAATCCGTCGTGAGCCGCTATGGATTGCGACGATCCAGCAGTTCGCCGTCGATCAGCCGCTCACCGGATGCCCTCCCCCGATCGCTTCTGGGTGTCTTCGACAGCATTCGCCTCCAGTTGGATCCCTCAACTGAAGACAGCGTCGTGGCGGGGTATCGACGCCGGCGGGACAGCACGCTGATTTCCCTGAGGGTTCTGCTTCTTCTCGTTCTGGTTCCTCTTCTTGTTCAGCAGATTGCTGGCACCTATCTGATCTCGCCTGCGGTGAACCAGTTTTCCCCCGAACTCCCTTTCCTGAGCTACCCGAAGCCTCAGCTGGAAGAGAAGGCGGCTGAAAAACTTCGGCTCTACAAGCAAGAACTTGAATTCGATGCCTTCCTCAAGGGCGTGCAGCCCCTTGATGATGGTGCACTGCGCGACAAGCTCACTGAAAAAGCGACTGAGCTCAAACACGATGCCGATGAGGAAAGTCTCAAGGCGATCAAGAATGTGTTTGCGGATCTGGCGGGTCTGATCGCCTTCGCCGTGGTGTGTTTTCTGAGCCGCGATGAACTGCGTGTTCTGCGTGCATTTGTTGATGAGGCGGTTTACGGGTTGAGTGATTCCGCCAAGGCCTTCGCCATCATCCTGTTCACCGATATCTTCGTTGGTTACCACAGCCCGGAAGGCTGGCAGGTCTTGCTGGAAGGGATTGCCGAGCATTTCGGTCTTCCCTCCAGCCAAAGTTTCGTCAACCTCTTCATCGCGACATTCCCGGTGGTGTTGGCGACGATCTTCAAGTATTGGATTTTCAGGTACCTCAACCGTGTGTCTCCGTCTTCCGTCGCGACGCTGAAGGGAATGAATGGCAGTGGTTGACCCCTCCTCCTCAGTGGAGCCCCCCGTTGCCGGCCAGACCAGCCGGCTGATCCTGGTGAGTGGGCCAACCCGCAGTGGCAAGAGCCGCTGGGCTGAGCACCTGTTGAAACACCACCCTGTTGTCACCTACATCGCCACGGCGGCCGCCAGGCCGGATGACCGTGATTGGCAAAAGCGTTTGGAGGCCCACCGGCAGCGTCGGCCCGACCATTGGAGCGTTTCTGAATGTGGGGCAGAGCTGGTAAGCGTGATCAACGGCCTGGCTCCTGGGCAATCTGTTCTGATTGATGCCCTCGGTGGCTTTGTTGCCCACCACCTGGACCTCACTGCCCAGGATTGGGATCACCTCTGTGAACAGCTGATCGCCTCGATCAGGGCATCGCACTGCACGTTTGTTCTGGTGATCGAAGAGACAGGCTGGGGCATCGTTCCCCCAACACGCATCGGAGGCTTGTTCCGTGATCGTCTCGGAACCCTCGCGCAGGCACTTGACCCCGTTGCTGACGCTGCCTGGCTCGTTCTCCAGGGTCGTGCACTTGATCTTCATGCTCTTGGCCAGGTGGTGCCATGAGTGAGATCGCCCCCCTGCAAATTGCCCTGTTCGAACCTCAGATCCCTCCGAACACCGGCAACATCGCCCGTACCTCGGCGGCCTTCAGGGTGCCGTTGACCCTGATTGAACCCCTCGGCTTCAAGGTGGATGATCGGAGCGTTCGTCGTGCCGGACTTGATTACTGGCCCCACGTTCAGCTTTCCATCGCTTCGAACTTTGCCGAGTTCCAAGCTGAGCTTCGTCCTGAGCAGAGGTTGATCGGCTGCAGTCGTCGTGGTGGTTCATCGCTCTCCTCGTTCACGTTTCAACGGGGAGATGTTCTGCTCTTCGGACGGGAAGATACGGGGCTACCGGAACCGGTTCGCGAAGCCTGCGACAGCATTCTCACGATCCCCATGCCTGGAGCTGCTGATGATGCAGGCCAGGGAGGTGTTCGCAGCCTCAATCTTTCCGTGGCATGCGCCCTGGTGACCTACGTGGCTGGACAACAGTTGCGGTTGTGGTGATCCCACCACTGCTCCAAACCCCCTTGCGCGGGGATGTTCGGCTCGTTACTTTCAACGCGTCTAAGTGGTTTCATGCGCGCAACGCTTGCTCTGGCAGCTGCTGTAACCCCTGTTCTGTCCCTGGGTTTGTGGAGTTCTTTGCCCGGGATTGCCGATAACGCCACTTTTGATCTTGCCGAGCTGCCCCCTCTGCCAGCTCTCTCCCCGAACAATCCCGTTGCTGTTGTCAGCAAAGTCGATTCCAGCAGTCAGGTCTGGTTCCAAGTTGTTCGTGCCACGTCCCTGCGGCGTTATGCCGAGCTGTTGAAGCTTGATCGTGAGCAGCTGGCCTCGTTGAACAACGTGCCAAACTCCCACGTTTTTGAAAAAGAGAGTTGGCTTTCCCTGCCGGACTCTGTACGGCTTGTTGCCGTGACGTTGTCGTCACTCAACCGCTCCAGTGAACGTGAGACGCTTCCGTTGGTTGCCCCACCACCGCTTAGCGCAACGGCCAAAATCAAGACCGGAGACTCTCTGGCGTCATTCCTCAAACGCCACGGCGTGACGCAACAGCAGCTGTTGAGTTGGAATCCAGGCCTTCAGCTGAGTGCTTTGACGATTGGCCAGGAACTGCAGATCGCTGAAGCCACTTCGGGTCAGTCACTCCTGGCTGTACGCCCCCTCAGCAGTGGAGGTGCTGCATGGCCTGATCGCCCCCTGTCGTCTTCAGCCGATCAGCCCGACAGCCTGAAGCCGCCGATTATTGGTTACCAGTGGCCCACCAAGGGGGTTTTCACCTCTGGTTATGGGTGGCGCTGGGGACGCATGCACAAAGGCATTGATATCGCCAACAACACTGGCACGCCCGTTGTTGCGGCCCGTGATGGGATCGTTTCATTTTCCGGCTGGAGAGGTGCCTACGGCTATCTGGTTGAAATCGCCCACAGTGATGGCGAATTCACGCGTTATGCACACAACAGCCGTCTTTTGGTCAAAAAAGGACAGATTGTTCCCCGTGGGTCTCGCATTTCACTGATGGGAAGCACCGGACGTAGCACCGGACCTCACCTTCACTTTGAAATCCGTCGGGCCGGTGGCGCTGCCCTCAATCCCCTGGTCAAACTACCGGCACGCAAGGCCTGAATCAGGCATGCTCGAACCCAACAAGGGTTCGAACGAGCTGATCAAAAGCAAGAATCAATGAATGTCAGAGGGGAGACTTGAACTCCCGACCTCAGGGTTATGAATCCTGTGCTCTAACCAGCTGAGCTACTCTGACGAAGGCCCTTCAGGCCAGTGCTCATCATACATCTCAGGGGTTCAGCCTCAGCGCATGTCGATGGCATTGAGGCGATCGCGGAAGGATTTCGGTTGATCGTCCTTGGTGAGTGGGGCTGCCGTCTCAACAACAGGTGTTGGAGCTGGAGCTGGGGCCGGCTCGATGCTCCGCGTTGCCGTTGAACGTCGGGTTGCGCCGCGATTCCCGCCCAGAGTCTTCAGCTGACCAGTGCGCTGGTCTCGATCCAGGGGTTTCTTGCGCAGATCGCCCTTCAGCTGGTTCAACAGACGGAAATGTCCGGTGGAACTGAACTTGCGCAGGAGCGCAGGATCCCAGCTCGTGAGTTGGTCAGTCATCAACTGAGTTTATGGCGACGGATGGCTAGGGTCGTGATAGGTTCAATCCTGAAACTGGAAGTCGAATCGACTACGTGTTAAGTCGTTTGCGGCCTTCAGCTCACTCATTCACCTACCGAACATGACCGACACCGGTTGCTTGCGTGTGGGCCAGCAGGCCCCTGATTTCACAGCCACCGCTGTGGTGGACCAGGAGTTCAAGGAAGTCACCCTGTCCCAGTACCGGGGCAAGTACGTGGTGCTGTTCTTCTATCCGCTGGATTTCACCTTCGTTTGTCCTACTGAGATCACGGCCTTCAGCGACCGCTACGCCGATTTCTCCAGCAAGAACACCGAGGTTCTCGGCGTTTCTGTGGACAGCCAGTTCAGCCACCTGGCGTGGATCCAGACCCCTCGCAATCAGGGTGGCCTGGGCGATATCAACTATCCCCTCGTTGCCGACCTGAAGAAGGAAATCTCCACGGCCTACAACGTTCTCGACGAGGCTGAGGGTGTTGCCCTGCGTGGTCTGTTCATCATCGACCCTGACGGTGTGATCATGCACGCCACCATCAACAACCTGCCTGTGGGACGGAACGTTGATGAAACCCTGCGCGTTCTGCAGGCCTTCCAGTACGTGCAGTCCAACCCCGACGAGGTTTGCCCTGCCAACTGGACTCCTGGCGAAAAGACCATGAAGCCTGACCCCAAGGGTTCCAAGGAGTACTTCTCCGCCATCGGCTGATCGTTCTCTCAACCCGCTCCGTCATTTCGTTTTGCCCTGCCCGTCAAACGGGTGGGGCTTTTTTCATGAGTTGATCCAAAGCAAGATTGAGGTCGCGGTCCATGGCAACCAATCGGCCGTCACTCACAACAATCCTGGCCAGAGAAGGCAGCCCCACCTTCTTGGTGCGCAGATACACCGGTTCCACATAGAGAAGTCCGGAGCCCACGGGAAGCACAAGAAGATTTCCCTGCAGGAGTTCCAGATCCTCCTGATCCCATAGACCAAACTGCTCGCTCACATCTGGATCCTGATGGATCAGAGCCTGAACCTGTTCCGGCCCCGGAATGTATTTGTCTTTGGGGAAGTCGATCAGTTTCAGTTCACCGTAGTGATCGCCATCGTTCCGAGCCACCAACCACGCCGTGAGATTCGGCCTTGATAAAGGGGTCAGGGGTTGTAGCAGCAGAAATTCAGAGTTGTCATTGCTTTGAAGCTGAGCCGTGATGTGATAAGGAGCAACATCAACTTTGCGGCCGCCGTAGATCTCGCTTGGCACCTGCCAAACATCATCACCGTTGTAGAAAATTCTGGGATTCGAAACGTGGTACCGCTTCAATTGGTTGACCTGGGCATTGAAGAAGTCCTCAGGAACTCTGCGGTGATCAAGAAAAATCTTTGGCATTGCCTCCATCGGCTCCATCAAGCCTGGAAAAGCCTGAGCCCAGGCCATCACGATTGGATCCTCAGGCTCCGAGATGAAAAACCGAATGCTGCCGTTGTAGGCATCAACGATGGCCTTGACTGAGTTCCTTAAATAGCGATCGGGATCATCTGCTGATACCGCTGCGCTGTAGGGCAGGGTTGAACTGTGGGTGTAACCCTCGACAACCCAATACTGATGCTGGCTGCGTTGTCCTGAAGTTGCCTTGGTGGTGTTGGAGCTGTCTTGCTCAGGGTTTGGAATGGAGATCAGGTAGGGCTCACCACGAAAATCAATGAAGGGAGCGATGGCCTTAACCCGACTGCGCACATCACGCCGAATCAAAAGTTTGGAATCAGCATTGATCGTTGTGGTGATCAGCAGTCGAGGGTCACGCAGATAAACAGCCGCTGCGAATCGTTGAAGCCAGGATCCAATCGGTACTCCGCCAGAACCCTGATAGTGCGTCATCACATTGATATCACCTTCGGGGTAGTCGAATTCTTCAATCTGCGTTGGAGCGATTGCATAGGGCGACGGAAGCATCCCGTAATAGATCGCTGCATCACCAACGGGGATAGCCTTCTGCACCTCCGATCGTTCAATACCCAGTCCAGGATTTCCCGCAATGACTGTTTCTGGGCCAAGACCTTTAATGAAATACGAGGGAAGACCATCACTGCTTCTGTCATTCACCGGACTGACGGTGAATCCATAGCCGTGGGTGAAGATGAAGTGACGGTTCTGCCAGGTTTTGGATTGACGCGGTAACGCGGATTGATCCAATTCGCGGGCCGAGAGGATCACTTGCTGCGATGAATCGCTGTTTTCATTCAGCGGGTAGCGATCAACAGCTGCATTGGAAAAGCGGTAGTACACCCTCAGTTGCTGCAGTTGCCGGTTGGCTTCCAGCAGAGGGCTGCTGTCCCAGAGACGCACATTTTCGAGCGTGCTAACACCTTGCTCGCGATCAGCGGCGCTGAACCTTGTCGGGTCGACGACCTGACTCTTGATCTGATCCAACTGGAAGCCCCATTGCGTGGCCTCAATGGCGTTGTTCAGATAGCGCTCTTGCAGTGCAAATTCCCTTGGCCGCACCACCAGCCAGCGCGTTAACGGAGTTGCCACCGTTTCCAACACCACAAGAGACACCAACACCAGTGCAAGGCCCTGACGGAGGCGTCGCCGGCACGGGACAAGCAGTGCACATGCGATCAGCACCAGCAGCAGTGTTGCGAAGCCGCGCAAGGGAAGGGTCATGTGGGCCTGGAGCCAGCCCGCCCCTGCCACAAGGCCGTGTTGGGTCCACAGCAGCTGATGCCTCGATAACCACACCTGCCCCGCCGCTCCGAACAGCAGAAGCGCCGAAAGCAACCTGAACAGTTGGATCTGTCGCGCAGAGAAGGCTGGACTGGCCCAGTCAGAAATCGATTTTGAGCTCGCCAGCACCCGCCAGAGCTCAAAGGCGAGGGTGAACGCGGTAGCCAAGAGCAGCAGGTCCAGGGCCAGATGCAGTCCGGCAAAACGCCCCAAGCCGAAGCTCAGATCCGCTCCCAGCAAGGGGTCTCTCGTGGATTCATCGGGAATCCATAGCGCCAGCGACCAGATGCCCCACGCCCGGCTGACGACAATCACCAGCGAACCCGCCATGATCCGTGCCAGCCACAGCCTCAACCGCGGCCAGGCCATCGCAAGCCCTATCGCCCCTACCTGAACAAGTCCTTCAGCTGAGCTGATGCGGTGCTGGAGCCCCGCAACTGGCTGCCATTCCCCAAGCTGAAACGGATCGTGGATGGCCAACGCCAACAGATCCAGCGTGAGCAAGGCACTGATCAGCACAGCACCACCACTGATCAACAGCGTGAATCCAAAGGACCATCCGGTAAGGCTCATCGCCTTGGATGAACTCGAGCTGTGTTGCCTGAATTGCCTTGACCAGGCCTGGGCTGCCAGCAGCGGCAGCATCGCCACACCGGCGAAGAGAAGCTGCAAAAGCCAGCGCTTGAGGAGAACGTCGCTCCAGGCGAACTGATCGAACCAGAGCCACTCGATCTGCATCCGGGCTGCAACAACAACCAGCGGCAGCAGAAGGAGGAGGCGTCTCATGGGAGGCCAGCGATGTCTCTGAATCGATCACCGTTGATCGTTTCCTCGGCAATCAAAACGTCCACCAGTTGATCCATCAACTCACGGCGGGGCTCCAGCAGGGCGATGGCCTGCGCCAGAGCACTCTTGGCGAGCTGGCGGATTTGAGCATCGATGGCCTGGCCAGTGGATTCGGCGTATCCCGGCCGTTGGTTGAACCAATCGCGCCCCAGAAAAACCTCCATACCCGGACCCTCGAGGGCCATCGGTCCGAGGCTGGAAAAGCCAAAGCGCGTCACCATCTCCCGTGCGAGTTGCGCCACCATCTGGAGATCTCCACTGGCTCCCTGGGTGATCTCGAGCGACCCGAAAACCACTTGCTCAGCTGCTCGTCCCCCCAGGGCCACCACCAGATCAGCGAGGCAGGAGGAGCGGGTGATCAACCCGGAATCAAGCACCTCCTCGTCAGGCATGAAGCGGGTGTAACCACCGGCCCCTCCCCGGGGAAGAATCGTGACCTTGTCCACCGCGTTGGCCGCTGGAAGAAGACTGGCCACCAGGGCATGACCCACCTCGTGATAGGCGATTAGCCGTTTTTTGGCGCTGTCCTGCAAGGGACGATTGCTCAGCCCCATGGTGATCCTCTCCAAGGCACCCTCCAGCTGGAACTGACCGATACGGAGCATGTTCTGGCGGGCCGTGAGGATGGCCGCTTCGTTGAGAAGATTGGCGAGGTCAGCCCCGGAAAAACCCGGCGTGCGGCTCGCCCAATCCGATAGCGAGACCGCGTCGTCGAGGGGGCGAGTTCTCGCATGAACGGCGAGAATTGCCTCGCGACCTCGGCGATCGGGAAGGCCCACATCAATGCGCCGGTCGAAGCGTCCTGGACGCAAAAGTGCGGCGTCGAGCACGTCGGCACGGTTTGTGGCCGCCAGCAGAATCACACCGGAGTTCTCCTCAAAGCCGTCCATCTCCGTCAGGAGTTGGTTGAGGGTCTGCTCCCGTTCATCGTTGCCGCCACCGATACCAGCACCCCGCTGGCGACCCACAGCGTCGATTTCGTCAATGAAAACGATGCAGGGGGACTTTTCCTTGGCTTGGCGGAACAGATCGCGAACCCTGCTCGCACCAACACCCACGAACAGCTCAACAAACTCAGAGGCTGCGATGGAGAAGAACGGCACGCCCGCCTCGCCTGCAATCGCCTTGGCAAGAAGCGTTTTCCCGGTTCCAGGGGGGCCGACCAGCAGCACTCCCCGCGGAATCTTGGCGCCCAGGCGGATGAAGGCCTCGGGCTGCTTGAGAAAGGTGACCACCTCCTCAAGTTCCAGCCGCGCATCGTTGATGCCGGCAACATCCTCAAAACGAAGCTGAAGGTCTTCCTGGGGTTTCAACCGAGGTTGACTTCGCCCAAACCCAAGAGCTCTGTTCGCCATTTGAGCTGAACGCTTCAACAGAAACGACAAGCCGACCACCACCAGCAGAACCAACATCAGGGTTCCCGCCAGTTCGCGTCCTGCTTGTTCGCGGCGGATGTCAACAACCGTCAGGGGCGTGGCGGAGCTTTCAGCGGCCCGAAGAATTTGGTTGTCGTTGGCGAAAACAGGAACGATGACCCGTCGGCCGTCGTTGTATTGGACTCTTACCTCCCGACGACCGGGCACAAGATCCAACTGTTTGATCTCTTTCGCATCGATATCTCTCAGCAGGGTGGAGTAACTCACCGTGTCCTGCTTCGTCCAAAAACCCTGAATCGAAGAAGGTTGAGCCTTCTGAGGGGCCGCGGAACCACTGGAGTCGTCCGAACCTGGTGCCACGTCTTCATTGCGCTGCACGGAGCCTAGCGATTTGACGCAAGGGGGTTCCAAACGAGACAATCTCGGTTTGGAAATTCACCAGGCGCAATGGCCGTCCCGAAGAAGAAAACATCCAAGGCCAAGCGCAACCAGCGCAGCGCCACCTGGAAGGCCAAGGCAGCCGTTGCCGCCCAGCGCGCCATGTCCATCGGCAAGTCTGTGCTGAGTGGCCGCGCCCAGGGTTTTGTTTATCCGGTGAGTGAGTCCGAAGACGGCGAATCCTGAGTCGAACTCGGGAGGTGGATCCGCCGCAGAGTTCGATCCGGATCCACCTCCACAACAACATCCGCTCGCATGGTGTGAAAACTGCTCGATGGCAGCGAGCAGAGAATCATGCGGATAAAACGATCCAAGTCGGCATTCGACAGCGACGCACCGCGTTCCGCTTCAAGGGTGGCTTCCTGTTGGCGCTTCCATCGCCAAGGCGCGTTGAAGTCGGTTGCTCGCAGTTGCCAAAGTTGATCGAAACACCTCCAGGTGGGTTCGTAGTGGGCGAGCACGGGTTGCAGCTTCAGGCGCCACTCCAACTCCTGCGCCGTTAGGGGGCTCTCGAGATGGGGCTCATCTGCAGTTGCGTCGCCATTTGGGCTGCAGCCCACAAACCAACCCTCAAAAATCAGCAAGTCGGCATCGCAACGGCGCCAACCGCTTCGATCTCCTCGGCCATGGCGTTTGGCTTTGTCGAAGCAGGGCATCAGAACGTTCTCACCCTGTCGCCATGTCTGAAGACACTCCTGCAGGAGCTCCAGGTCATGGCTGCCAGGAAGCGCACGAGGCACACCCCAGGGGTTGCCCTGCATCGCCGCATCAAGCCGTTCGGCCTCGAAATAAAAGTCATCGAGCGAAACCACCTGGATCGAGAGGTGAAGTGGCCGTGCGGCAGCTTCAATCCACTGCCCCAGGGTGGTTTTCCCGCAACCTGGCAAAGCACTGAATCCGAGCAGTCGGCGTTGTCCCTGCCACTGCTGGCCCAGGTTCAGAAGCGGCAGACCAACAGACCAGAGCCAATCCGGTGTCGCCTGAGGATGCCAGTGATCGATGGCGACCCGATGCCACCCAGAGTTGCGCTGCAGTGCAGACCAACTCTGAAGGTCGCCCAACTCGAGATGCTGCAGCAACCGCTGCTGATCCTTGCTGGGGATGACGCGTTGGCCCTCAGGATCCAACTTTGAACGCCTCCAGAACAACGGCGTAAACGAATCCAAGCCGGAGGTTGTCCAGCCAGGGAAGACGACGGCGCCCAAGAACCATCAATTCACAGGCGATGAGGGCATAGAACGCTGTGTACGTCCTGAGTTCAACAGCATCCAGGATGTAGACGGGAAGGTTGCTGCCGATGAAAAATCCGAACAGCAGCAGCAGCAACGAAGCGCTGCGACGCCACCAGGGGCCAGACCAGGACTGCCGGATCCCAGCGCCCCACGCGTTCTGAAGCCCCGCCAGACGTGTGCGCTGGATTGAGCTCATCGATCCGGCACCGACAGCAGGGACTCCAGATACTTCAGCGTTACTGCCCCCTCCTGGCAAGAGGCACCGGAAAGCACGGTTGCTGGCTGTCCAGGGTCCCCCAGGTGATTCAACACCGCAGCAGCCTCGTCTCCGGACTCACGCAGAGCATCGGCATCCCAGAGGGAAGGGGTCAGCAGACAACGCAGACCTGCGGCTCTTGCCGCCGAAAGACCTGCCGCAGAATCTTCGATGGCAAGGCTGGCAGCACTGTTGGCCCCACTGCGTTCGAGAGCGAGTCGGTAGCCGTCCGGTGCTGGCTTTCCCGAAGCAACGTCATCCGATGTCACCACCCCATCGAAGCTGGGGATTTGCTTCTGGATCTGTTCCAGCAGAGCCATCACCGAGGCCAATCCGCTGGAGGTGACGATCCACTGCTGCACGCCGGCCCTGTTCAACTCCTGCAAAAGCCTCTTCACTCCGGGACGGAGATTCACATGCCCTTGGCGGACCCGTTCCAGGTAATGGACGCGTTTGCGATCACGCACCTGGTCCAGTTGGTTCTGGCTGAGATGCACCCCACATGTTTCAGCGTGGAGTTTCACCCTGCGCAGCCCGCCAGGAATCGCCAGCAGCCTGTTGTAGAGCGCTTCATCCCAAACAAAGGGAAGATCCAGTTCCTGGAAGGCCAGGTTGAAGGCCGGTCGATGACCGTCCATTTCCGTGTCGGCCAAGGTGCCATCCACATCCCAGAAGACCGCTGAAAGCCTGTTCACCTTGAGGAGCAGCAACGTCACAATGCTGGGACATCACCGCCTGTTGCGTTCCCTTGCCGGCTGTTCCGCTGCATTGGTCCTGGTCCCTTCCAGCCGTGGTGGAACCATCGCCATTGCAAGGGCTTGATTTGCCGCTGTCGCTGCGCTGTGTGTTGCGGCGCAGGGGATTCAGCTCCACATCCGAGGCCGAGAGCTTTCTCTCCCCTGGTGATCTACCGCCCACACGTGATCATTTCCCCGATCTCGAGCAGGCCTGTACGCGCTTGGTAAAGGCCTGCCGTTCCCGTGAACGCGTCGCCATCTGTGGTGATTACGACGCCGATGGGATGACCAGCACTGCGTTGTTACTGCGGGCGTTGGCCCCGTTGGGTGCTGAGCCGGAACCCGCTATCCCCTCGCGGATGGAGGAGGGATATGGCCTCAATCCCGCCATGGTGCAGCGGCTCTACGACGATGGCATGCGATTGCTGGTCACCGTTGATAACGGTGTTGCCGCGAGGGAAGCCCTCGAACTGGCCGCAAGTTTGTCGATGCAGGTGATCGTGACCGATCACCACACGATCCCGGCGCAACGGCCGCCCATGACTGCGCTCATTCATCCGGCCACCACCCCGGAGGGCTCGCCTTACCGCGGACTCGCGGGTGTGGGGCTGGCCTATGTGCTGGCCCATGCAGTTGCCGATGTTCTGAACAAACCAGAAGCCATCCGCGTGGCCCGGGATCTGTTTTGCATCGGCACGGTGGCCGATATGGCTCCTCTGGTGGGGGCCAACCGCAGTTGGTTGCTGGAGGGGCTGAACCATCTGCATCGCTCCGAGTGCAAGGGCGTGCAAGCGCTTCAGCGCCTGGCGGGTCTCGGGGAACGTCCGCTGACGGCAGAAGACATCGGGTTTCAGCTTGCACCGCGCATCAATGCAGTGGGCCGCCTTGGGGAACCGAGGCTTGTGGTGGATCTGCTCACGGCTGAAGATCCTGATTCAGCCATGGCCCTCGCCCGCCGTTGTGATGATTACAACCGCCAGCGACGGGATCTCTGCGACGCGATTGAAGCGGAGGCCGTGGCGCTGGTGGAAGCGGAGTCCAGTGACACTCTCCCCTCATTCCTGCTGTTGGCGCAAAGCCACTGGCACCACGGGGTGATTGGCATTGTTGCTGCGCGGCTGATGGAGCGCTATCACCGCCCCACCGCTCTTCTGGCCGGTGATGGAGATGGAAGTCTGCGGGCTTCGGTACGGGGACCCATCGGCTTCGCGGTGGATCGTGCCCTCTCCAATTGCAGTGATCTACTGACCCGCTTTGGAGGCCATCCCGCTGCCGGGGGATTCACCGTTAAAGCGGAATTCGTGCATGCCCTGCATGAGCGCCTCTGCGCCGAAGCCGATGGCTGGTTGATGACCCAGGCCCAGGGGCGTCCCGTGCAACCTGACGCTCTGCTGCAGTTGCAGGATGTGAACTGGGATCTGTGGCGCCACCTGCAATCCCTGGCCCCCTTCGGCATCGGTCATCCCAAACCGCTGTTCTGGTCACGGGGGGTGAGCGTTGAGGATCGGCGCGACCTCAAAGGAGGACACCTGGCCCTGACGCTGCGCCAGGGCGAAAGTGAGCGTCGCGCCATCGCCTGGCGATGGGATCCAGCGGCGCCTGTTCCCGCATGCTGTGACGTGGCTTACAGCATTTCGATCAACCGTTGGCAGGGTGAACAGCGTCTGCAGCTGGAGCTCAAGGCCATCCGTGCCCATACGGCGTTGGTGTTGATCGACCGCGGCACACGGCAGTACACCGCCCAGTTGACGGAAAGTTCAGGTCTGAAGCTCACCAATGGCGAGGGTGAGACGCTTCAGGCGAGCATTCAACAAGAACAATCCCTCACCAGCGACAACGATCTGGCGAGGGATCAGCGGGTGATTCAGTTGATCGAGGAAGCCTGCCTTGGGTTGGGGCTACGTCCTTAAAACGAGGCGATCAGAGTGCGCCGCGGCGGTAGAAGAGGATGAAGATGACAGCGGGACCGGCAATGGTGATCATCGCCAGGGCGGCAAAGTTGGCGATCAGGTGAATGTCAAAGCCCATGGCGATGCAGCGCTGTCCAAAATCGTTACGTCTCCCAGGCTACGGGGCTCTGTCCCAAGTGCGACGGATTGGTTCTGATCTCTGTGATGGCTTGTCACAGCTTCAATCATGAGCCGAGAGACGCCGCAATGGTCCTGCATCAAACACTGTGGAGCCTGTTGCCGACTCGCTCCGGAGGAACGGGCTGATGCCCTGGCGGCTTTGAACGAAGAGCAACAACACACCTATCTGGCCATGGTTGGCCCTGATGGCTGGTGCATCCACTACGACACGGGCAGTCAGCGCTGCAGGATTTATGAGGAGCGTCCTGATTTCTGTCGTGTCAGTGGTCTGGGCCGTCTTTTTGACGTTCCCGATGATCAGTTCGATGCCTTCGCCATCACCTGTTGCCAACAACAGATCCGCAGCACCTATGGCGGCCGCAGTGGCGTGATGCGTAGGTTCAAGCGCGCTCAGACCGCGGGAGGTTCTGTTGACGAGTGAGCAAACAAGCCCTGAGTCGCGCAGCTTTGCTGCAGTGCTGTTCAGCACTTTCACCACAGTGTTTGTGGCTGAACTGGGCGACAAAACCCAGTTGGCAACGCTGTTGCTCTCGGCCCAGTCCGGCTCTCCTGTTTTGGTGTTCATCGGTGCCGCGCTGGCGTTGATTTCATCCAGCCTTGTGGGCGTTCTCGTCGGTCAATGGTTGGCAAAAACCCTTCCGCCTGAGCGTCTTGAACTGATGGCTGGGGTGCTGATGGTGGCGCTCGGCATCTGGCTCGGTCTTCAGGCCGCCAGCTCCCTTTGGCTCAATGCAGCGAGCTGACGATGGATTTTCCCCTTCTGATCTCCACGTTCTTGACCGTGTTCCTGGCCGAACTCGGTGACAAGACCCAACTCGCCACCGTTGCCATCAGTGGCACGTCCAATCGCCCCCTGGCCGTGTTTCTCGGCTCATCATCGGCGTTGGTTCTGGCCAGTTTGCTGGGGGCCTTCGCCGGTGGTTCCGTTGCAACCGTGATTCCCAGCGATCTGCTTCAACTGCTGGCTTCCGTTGGTTTCCTCGTGATCGGTGGCCGCTTGCTGGTTCCTCTCGTCCGTGATGGTGAAGCCAACTCGGACGGGGATCAAACTTCTGAGTCCTAAAGTGATCTTTGAAGGGCTGACTCTGCACGGCCTGCTGAAGAGCGTCGACCACCCCTTCCCTCTCTCCCGGCCCTGATGGTCGGTTTCTGCGCACGCCACGATGAAATTTACGGTTGCCGATCTGCTGGATCAGCTCTCAACGGAGCACTCCTCTGAGCCAGACCAACTGGCCAAGATCCTCAAGCTCAGCAACAAGACGGATAAAGCGGCGCTTGAGCTTGCCGTTTCATCACTGATGAAAATCGGTGTGATCGAAAAGACCAGTGAGGGTGGTCTCACACGGCCCCAGGAGAGTGATCTGATTGATGCTCGCCTGCGTTGCAGCAGCAAAGGCTTCTGCTTCGCCATTCGCGATGACGGCGGCGAGGACATCTACATCCGTGACCATCAGCTGAACCACGCCTGGAATGGCGATCGTGTGCTGGTGCGGGTGACGCGGGAGGGCGGACGCCGCCGCTCTCCCGAAGGAGGTGTGCAATGCATCCTGGAACGGGCCACGCAATCTCTCCTGGCTCAGGTGGAGCAGCAGAGCGACCAGCTGCTCGCCTCCCCCTTGGACGACAGAGTGCTTGCCGGCATTGAGCTTCCAGCAGAGGATTCCAAGCATCTGCCCGGTGATGAGGTCTCCAGCGTTGTCGAGGTGCGCATCGATCGCTATCCCGTGGCTCAGCATCCTGCGGCCGGCCACATTGTGCGATCTCTCCCGCTCAATGGCGGACCAGCAGCCGACCGGGACCTGCTGCTGACCAAGGTTGGTCTCCAGGACCGTCCAACGGCACCCAGGAGCTCTGGCAAAACCCCTGCGTCCAAAGGCCGGGTCGATCTCACCCCACAACCGTCGCTGCTGCTCAAAGGATGGAGTCAGGACGATGCACCGGGGTTACCTGCCGTGCACGTTGAAGCCAGGGAAGGCGGTTGTCGCCTCTGGGTCCATGCGCCCAGCGTGGGCGAGCGGATCGGTCTGGGCAACAGCCTCGATGCCTGCCTGCGCGACCGCAGTGAAGCCCTTTGCCTCGGTGAAGTCTGGCAACCTCTTCTCACTCCGGCCCTCCACAAGGCCACCAGCTTCTCGGCCGGGTCCGAGGCTGATGCCATCAGCGTTCGGCTCGACGTCTCTGCCAACGGTGAGGTGAGCGACTGGGAGTTCATGCTCAGCACGGTGCGCCCCGTCGCCGAGGTGAGCGCCGATCAGTTGGTCGCCCTGGCGGAACGCAAACCCAAGGCGCGCAGCGTCCCGACCGCCCTAAAGCCGATCAAAGACCAACTCGGTCAGCTGGAGACCCTGCGCTTCTGCAGCACGCTGTTGTTGGAGCAGGAGCGTGCCAACGGGGTTGTGCAGCTCGATCTCTGCCCTCCACAGCTGGAGGCCCTTGGTGACCTCTGCTGCGCAGATCCCTCCGGGTTGCGGCATCGCTGGGTTGATGCGTTCAACCCTGTCGACCCCCATGCGTTCCTTCAGCCTCTGTTGAGGGCCGCCGACCGTGCGTGGACCGCACAACGACTCGAGCTCCAACTGCCGGGCATCACCGTTGAGGCGGATGAACCCGATGGCAGCGTGCTCACCGATGTGGCAAAGACAGCCATTGCCCTGGATCTTCCCCTTGAACTGGATGACGACGGCTGTCCATCAGCTTCGGAGCTCGTTCAGGTGTTCAAAGACAGCAGTCAGCGCCGGGTGCTGGAACAACAACTCAGTCACGCCCTGCCACCTCTCACCCTTGTGGCATCCACAGAGCCCCCCCCTGCGGCAGCAGATTCCGATGGGGACGAGGTTGCTGCGTCAAGCCGGAACAGCTCACTGACCCCATGGACCTGTGCTACCCAGCACTACGCCCACCTGGTGAACCAACAGGTGATCGTTGCGCTGCTGACCGATGCCAAGGATCGTCCAACCGTCCGTCACAAGACGCGTCTGAAGCTTGGCCTCAAGGGTGCCGGTGCTGATCTCACGTGGCCTCTGTTCACCGCATCCCAGGACGAGAAGTTGAACGGATTGGTGAACGAGCGCACCGTGCAGCGGCTCAACACGCGACGGCGTCAGGTGTTGGAACTGGAAAAGGATCTACTTTCGATGATCCAGGCCCGTTCAGCCCAACCCCTGATCGGCGAACAGGTGGAAGGGCGCATCAGTGGTGTGCAGAGCTATGGCTTTTTCGTGGAAGTTGGTGAAAGTCGCGTTGAAGGGCTGGTGCATGTGAGCTCCCTCAACGATGACTGGTACGAATACAGATCACGCCAGAATCGCTTGGTCGGGCGCAAGAACCGTCAGACCTATCAACTTGGCGACGCCGTACAGGTGCGCGTGATCAATGTGGATGTTCTGCGCAACCAGATCGACCTTGAGGTCATCAGCCAGGGTTCCAATGGCTCCACGGAACCTGAATCCTCGGAGCCGCTGCCCGTTGACCTCAGCGAGCGCTGAGTGATGCATCCCTACGTTCTGGCAGTCACCGGTGCATCCGCTCAACCCCTGGCCGAGCGTGCCCTACAGCTGCTGCTGCAGCGCGGGCGCTCGGTGCATCTTGTGCTCAGCCATGGTGCCCATGAGGTGTTTCGTGCGGAACAGGGCCTGACGATCCCTGTTGATCCCCTGAAACAACGTGCGTTCTGGCGAGAGAGGCTATCGGTGGAGAGTGGCGAGCTCACCTGTCATCGCTGGAATGATCAGGCTGCCTGCATTGCCAGTGGCAGCTACAGAACCCGGGCGATGGTCATCGTTCCCTGCAGCATGGGAACCGTCGGGCGGATCCATGCCGGTATCGCCGCAGATCTGATCGAACGTTGTGCGGATGTGCATCTCAAGGAGCGTCGGCCCCTGGTGATTGCTCCCCGGGAGATGCCTTTCAACCTGATTCACCTCCGCAACCTCACCGGCCTCGCTGAAGCTGGAGCCACCATTGCCGCTCCCATTCCGGCCTGGTATACCCGGCCCGATTCCTTGGAGGAGATGGTGGACTTTCTGGTGGTGCGCCTGTTCGACGGCCTGGAGGAGGACCTTGCACCCCTGAAGCGCTGGCAGGGCCCCCTGGAATGAGCATGTTTCAGCGGTTGCTGCTGATTCCCTGCCTGGCGCCACTGCTGGCGTTGCTGGTTCTTTCGGCCACTAATGTCGGAGACAAGACCCGGATCCGTCTGCTGGTTTGGACAACACCTCCGCTCCCCGTTGGGGCGTGGACAGCGCTGGCTGGCGTTGGTGGTGCGGCCGGAGCCGCTGTCGCAGCGGTTTTGGTCTCCCCAGTGGAGCGTCCTCTGAGTCGCCAGAGGCGTTCCCCTGTTCAACCGGAGTTTGAGGAGAGGGGCTACACCGACTACGAACCGACACCCAGATCCAGCACAAAACCAGGCCCCGAACGAGATGTGAGAGAAGCGGCTCCAACGGTGTCTGTGGCCTACCGCGTGATTCAACGCCCTTCGTCAGTCCCCCCGCAGTCAGACGCTTCATCAGGCACTTCAGCCGCGGGCTTTCCTTCTCCGGAGTTCAGTGATTGGGGAGATGATCCGGAGGCGAACTGGTAAGCAGCGCACCAAGCTGCCTACAGTTGCGCCAGCCATGCTGGATCGGTGAGCGAAACCCCAGTCGAGAAGCAGTCTTCAGGTCAAGAGGTCCCTGCCAAAGCGGCGCCGAAAGCGAAGCCGCCCAAGCCGGAGGACAAGCCCTTCCCTGAATTCATCGACACACTGTTTTTGCCGGCCGTCGCCAAACAGTTGGCCGAACATGACATCACCGCTGATCGGCTCGAGCGCGTGGATGGGCAGCGTCCCGTTGTCGGTGGTGAATGTCCAATGGTGGTTGGTGAGCTTCCAGGGGGCCGCCGCTTCTGGGTCTGCTTCTCCAAGGCCGACATCAACAGCGCCAAAGTGATTGCCCTGGCTGATGCCGGCAGCGAGCCAACGCTGCTGGAGAGCTTTCTGATCGATGAGAAGAGGATGTCTTTGCCCCTTCTCGTTTCCCGTCTCTTACAACGGCTCAACGGCCAAAAGTGGCTCGGAGGTAACTAACCGCCCGCATTGGCCTCGGGGGTTGGGCTGACACGCCTACATTGGCAGGATCGTGAACCGCAACTGATGGTCCCTCCCACCGCCGTGGCCGAAGGCAGCGCTGTAGCCATCAAGGATCCTGTCAAGGACACAATCCTGACCCCTCGCTTCTACACCACCGATTTCGAAGCGATGGCGGCAATGGACCTTCAGCCCAATGAGGCTGAACTTGAAGCCATCTGTGAAGAGTTCAGGAAGGATTACAACCGCCACCACTTCGTTCGTAACGAGGAGTTCGAGGGTGCTGCGGACAAGCTGGATCCTGAGACCCGCAAGGTGTTTATCGAATTCCTTGAGCAGAGCTGCACATCGGAATTTTCAGGATTCCTGCTCTACAAGGAACTGAGCCGCCGCATTAAGGCGAAGAACCCTCTGTTGGCCGAGTGCTTTGCTCACATGGCTCGGGATGAAGCCCGCCACGCCGGCTTCCTCAACAAGTCGATGAGTGATTTCGGCATGCAGCTGGATCTCGGCTTCCTGACCGCGAACAAGGACTACACGTTCTTCAAGCCGAAATTCATCTTCTACGCCACCTACCTGTCTGAAAAGATCGGCTACTGGCGTTACATCGCCATTTACCGCCACCTCGAAAAGAACCCCGACAGCAAGATCTTCCCGATCTTCAACTTCTTTGAGAACTGGTGTCAGGACGAAAACCGTCATGGTGATTTCTTTGATGCCCTGATGAAGGCCCAACCGGACACGGTTCGTGGCCCTATCGCCAAACTCTGGTGCCGCTTCTTCCTGTTGGCGGTGTTCGCCACCATGTACGTGCGCGACGTGGCCCGCAAAGAGTTCTACGAGGCTCTCGGATTGGACGCTCGCACCTACGACAAGATGGTGATCGAGAAGACCAACGAAACGTCTGCGCGCGTTTTCCCCGTTGTTCTTGATGTGAACAACGACAAGTTCTGGACACGCCTCGAACGGCTGGTGGCCAACAACGCCGCATTGGAAAAGGCTGATGCAAGCGATGCCATCGCTCCTCTGAAAGTGCTTCGCAAGCTGCCCTTCTGGATCGGAAACGGTGCCGAGATGGCCAAGTTGTTCCTGATGCCAGCGATCGACAGCGATCGTTTCCAGCCAGCTGTGCGCTGAGGGGACTCCCCCGGCCCAATCGAGGAGATTTCTTGACCAACGCCTTTTCGAATCAGTGGCAAGGACTCTTGGAGTCCTTGCTGCACCGTGGCAGCTCCGCAGGAGCCGACCTGGTGGAGGTGTTTCTTGAGCGCACCGACCATATCGGTTTGCTTGCCGAACAGGATCGGATCACCAGTGTGAATCCGTCGTTCGCCCGTGGAGCTGGCCTCAGGGTGTTCCGTGATGGCCGTGATGGCTTCGTCAGCACCAACGATCTCAGCGAAGCCGGCCTCCAGCGCGCCCTCGATCAGGCCCTCGCCATGCTCGGTCTCGAGGCGCAACAGCTCACGTCCCCTTCAGCTTTTGAAGGGTTGAAGAAGCTGACCGACCACGGCTTGAACAAAGCCGACTGGCTGGAACGCTGCCCCTCCCTGGATCAGGCCAGCCAGTGCCTGCTCAAAGGCACAGACCATCTCAATCGTCTTGGTCAGCACTTGCAGGTGCGCCGTGGCAGTTACGCCCGCGACTGGCAGGAAGTGCTGGTGGCTGCATCCGATGGCACTTTTGCCCGCGACATCCGCCTGCATCAGTCGACCGGTCTCTCCGTTCTTGCAGCCGACGGCGATCACCGATCCAGCATTGGCCGCCGCTATGGCAGTTCCGATCGTCCGGACGATCTTCGAGACTGGGATGCCGAAGCCAGTGCAGCTGAGGTGTGCAACAGCGCTGGAACGATGTTGCGGGCCGACTATGTGGATGCCGGACAGATGCCGGCTGTTCTCGCCAACCGGTTTGGTGGCGTGATTTTCCACGAGGCCTGCGGTCACCTGCTCGAAACAACCCAGATTGAACGGGGCACCACGCCCTTCGCGGATCGGGTTGGTGAACTGATCGCTCACCCTGCTGTCACCGCCATCGATGAAGGGCTGAGTGGTGGATCCTTCGGTTCCATCTCGATGGATGACGAAGGGATGGAACCTGAGCGCACCGTGCTGATCAAAGACGGGGTGCTCCAACGCTTCATCAGTGACCGGGCCGGTGAACTGCGCACGGGCCACAAACGCACCGGAAGCGGCCGGCGTCAGAGCCATGCCTTTGCAGCTGCGAGCCGGATGCGAAACACCTTCATCGACGCCGGTCCGCATACCCCTGAACAGTTGATTGAATCCGTCGATCAAGGTCTGTACTGCAAGGCCATGGGTGGGGGAAGCGTCGGCCCGACAGGTCAGTTCAATTTCTCCGTTGAAGAGGGGTATCTGATTGAGAACGGCAAACTCACCAAACCGGTGAAAGGGGCGACGTTGATCGGTGATGCCAAGGAGGTGATGCCACGCATTTCGATGTGCGCCAACGATCTGGAACTGGCTGCCGGGTTCTGCGGATCCGTGAGTGGAAGTGTGTTCGTCACAGTGGGCCAACCCCACATCAAAGTTGATTCGATCACGGTGGGGGGCCGTTGATGATGAGCAGCAACAACAGCCTCAACGCCTCGGATCTCAGGGATCGCCTTCAGACACTCGCCTCGCGCGAAGGCATTCGTCGTTGGGATCTTGGTGCCGCCTGCAGTGACGATTGCTCCGTTCAGGTGGATCGTGGTGAAGCCAAACAACTCAAGGCATCGCAGCGGAGCTCCATCACCGTCCGGGTTTGGAACTGCGATGGCCTGGTAGGAATCACCAGCACCACCGACCTCTCCGATAGCGGCTTGGAGCAAGCCCTTGTGGGAGCCCATACGGCCAGCCGTTTTGGCAATCCCGAGGACATCCCTGAGTTCTCCCCCCTGGCCACAGCTCCACTCCCCGAGCTCGATCGACCACTTCAACCTCGCCAAGGAATCCTCCCCCTGCTGGACACCCTTCGGGATGCGGAAGCCGATCTGTTGGGTCGTCACCCCGCGATCCAGACCGTCCCCTACAACGGACTGGCGGAATCCCTGTCCCAGAGCCTCTATCTCAACAGTGAGGGAGCACTGCGCCAGATGGAGCGCACCCAAGCCAGCCTGTATCTCTACGCAAGGGCTGAGGAAACAGGTCGTAAGCCCCGCAGTGGAGGTGCTGTTCGTTTGGGTCTTGGCAGCAGCGAACTGGATGTTCAAGGCTGCATCAGCGAGGCCCTTGATCGCACCGTCAGCCATCTGGATTATCGACCGATCGAAACCGGGAGCTACCGGGTTTGCTTCACCCCCGAGGCCTTTCTCTCACTGCTTGGTGCCTTCAGCAGCATGTTCAATGCGCGTTCGGTGCTCGATGGGGTGAGCTTGAGCCAGCGGGATTCGATTGGATCCGATGTGGCGGTTCCCTTCTTCAACCTCCACGATGACGGCCTCCACCCCGGACACATCAGTGCGGCAGCCTTCGATGGAGAGGGAACACCAACCCGACGTCTCTCCTTGATTGAGGGCGGAACCCTGCGGAATTTCCTTCACTCGGAAGCCACGGCCCGAGCCTTTGGTGTTCAACCCACCGGCCACGCTGGACTTGGTGCCAAGGTTTCGGTGGGTCCAGACTGGTTCGTGGTTGGTTCCAACCCGCAGGTGAGCAGCGGTAACAGCCTCAACCACCGCACCGAGTCAGGCCCCTTCGTCCTGATTGAAGATCTGTCAGCGCTTCACGCCGGTGTGAAAGCCACCCAGGGATCCTTCTCCTTGCCCTTCGATGGATGGTTGGTGAACAACGGCGAACGGGTTTCCGTTGAAGCAGCAACGGTTGCCGGTGACATCCGCTCTGTTCTCAACGGCATTGCTCATCTGGAAGCTGATTCTAAAATCACCCACCGAGGCGTTTCCCCTCATGTTTGGGTGGATGGACTCTCCATCACCGGCGAAGCCTGACGTTGAAGATTCTGTTCTGGGGGACACCGGTCTATGCGGTGCCAACCCTTAATGCACTGCATGATGCGGGCCACACCATCGTTGGGGTCGTCACGCAGCCGGATCGTCGGCGGGGTCGAGGCAAACAGCTTGTTCCATCACCGGTGAAGGCGAGGGCGGAAGAACTCGGTCTTCCTGTGTTCACCCCTGAACGGATCCGACGGGATGACGATTGCAAAGCCAAGCTCGCTGCACTCGGTGCTGATGCCTCTGTGGTCGTGGCCTTCGGACAGATCCTTCCCAAGGATGTGTTGGAGCAGCCTCCCCTGGGCTGCTGGAACGGCCACGGATCACTACTACCGCGTTGGCGCGGTGCTGGTCCCATCCAGTGGTCCCTGCTCGAAGGGGATCAGGAAACGGGTGTGGGGATCATGGCCATGGAAGAAGGGCTCGATACTGGTCCGGTTCTGCTCGAGCAACGCACCCCGATCCAGCTACTGGAACCTTCCGTCGCCTTGGCCGAACGGCTCAGTGCTCTCACTGCAGAGCTGATGGTTCAGGCGATGCCACTGATTGAAGCGGTGGGACCGGGTCCAGAAGACGAGAGATTGGCAAGGCTCAACGTGCGGGTTCAGGCCGAGGGGTCGACCTATGCCCGCATGCTGGAGAAGCAGGATTTCCAATTGGATTGGTCTGCCCCTGCTCTCAGCATTCATCGCAAGGTGATGGGGCTTCATCCCGGAGCGTTCACCCAGTGGCAGAGCAAACGCCTGAAGGTGTTGCGCACGGAGCCGTTGATCGAGCGCCTGCAGGATCAACTCAGTCCTGAGGGACGCAACCTCGTGGGCCAATGGCCCACCGGCGGGCATCCCCCAGGGACGATCCTTGCAGTGATCGAAGATCTGGGGCTTGTGGTGAGCAGTTCAGGCTGCCCCCTTCTGATCCGGGAGGCACAGCTGGAAGGGAAAGCACACAGCACAGCCCCCGTTCTGTTGCAGCAACTCAACGCCACTCCCGGAGATCGATTGGGCGAAGGTTGATTCAGGATTCCGTGTACAACACCCGCGCTTGAGACCAAACCCGATCGAGATCCTGCTCGGAAAGCTGAAGAGCTTCCGGGAACATCGTCGAGAGCCATTGTTGGCGCTTCAACAGGGTGTCGGCTTCAAAAAATGTTTGCTGCGAGGCCAGAACTCTGAATTTGAGAAATTCCAGCAACCTTGCGCGCAAGCGAACCGTATCGATGAGTTTGATCCGTTGGCCTTGATCACAGAGATGAATGGTGCCGCCTGTTTCCACTCCGCATAATCGCGGTGCAAGCAATTCCAACGTTGTCGGCGGTTGCCAATGGCGCAACTTTGTCTCGGGGTGGGGGTAATAAATCCAGCCGTTCACAACCTCACTTTGGGGCGTCTTGATCTGAACACTCCAGAACGAGAACGTTTCGGGGGGGTGGAGGTCGGTCCATCGCACTTTCTCAAACAGGTGATCTGGATTTGAAAGTGAAACCTCGAGGGGGGCAAAGTCGAGATTCAGCGTGCCGAAGTAACAGCCCGAAAGGTCCAGCCCTAAGGACTGGAACACGGGAAATTGCATTCGAATCGTGCCATCCGGATACGGTGAATCGTTGCTTGTTCCGGAGGCGACGCCATGGCCAGCACAGAGTCGCCCAGTGAGCCAGTCCGGTTTCATCAATCAGCGAAGTTCACGGTGGCTGCAGTTCTCGCAGGGGCCTTCCGGCCACACAGCACAGCGGAGCAAAGGACTACGGGCATTGAAACGGCAATTGGGATCACCGATCACCCAGCCATGTCTCCAAGGTGTTGCATCGGAGGGACGCATCTGGGGTTTCACCAACAGGGCCACTGAGGCCATCACATAGCGACCGTTGCGAAGGGCGTAACGGTGACGACGTTGCATCACGAGGAAGGATTGCTGTTCCACAACAAGCCATCGCCCCGGTTGTGGCGGATCCTCAAGATCAACGCGATGGAGCAAACGGTCTCCACTGATATGGCGAAGTTCAACAAGCATGGCCTTCGTCCTGATCAAGTTCCTTGCTGCGGATCGACATTCCCCAGGCAAACAGCAACAGCACCACCACCAAGGTGAGCCAATCAGGTTGATTGAGGCTGGGCACGACAACATGAACAATCAAGCGCAGCGCCACGAAAGCAACGGCGAGAAACCCAGCCGTTTCAAGCCGTGGATACAGATCAAGCCAGCGGATAAACAGGGCGGATGTAAAACGCAGTGCCACGATGCCGATGAAGGCACCTGTACTGATCAACACAATCTGATCACTGATGGCCACGGCTGCGGCGACGCTATCGATGGAGAAGGCCAGATCTGTGAAAGCCAGCAGTAAAACCGTGTTCAGAAACGGGCGAGACAGACCGTTGGATTCATGTCCTTCGCTGGACTCGGCATCATCTCCTGATCGGTTGTTGAAGTGATCAACCACCAGCCAAACCAGATAGGCCGCAGCGAGGAGTTGCACCCAGGCGTTTTGCAACACCCACTGGGCCACAACGATCAAGGCGATCCGCAAGACCAGTGCAATGCCAATGCCCAGGTTGAGGGCAAGGCCTTCCCGATCCGGTTGGCGGCTACTGCGGGCGATGGCCGCGAGGGCCACGGCATTGTCAGCCGACAGGATCAGCTCCAGCATTACCAGAACAGGCAGCAGGGCCAAAACCTCACCCCATTGATCGGCACCTTCGAAGAAATCCGACAGTGAAGGAAGCGAAGTGATGTCCATCGCGGCAGCCTAGAAAGTGCAAGCGCTGTTCCATTGCGATGCAGATCCGGGCCGAGCTGTGTCACGTCGACACCCTGAGATGCATCGTGCGGGTCGAGGCCTGGCTCGACGGTTCTCTGCAGGGCAGCGCCCTTGGTGAAGCCGCCACTGCTGAAGAGGCTGAGGAGAGAGCGTTGCGACGCCTGAACTCCAGGCTGGGGTCCACTGAGGGGCCACAACAGCCCCTGAATTCAGCTCGCCCTGAAGCCGCCCAGGTGGATGAACCAAATCCGAAGCAGGTGCCATTGGAGCGGCCGAGAAAAATTGAGCAGACCCAGCCCTCGTCTGCTCCACCCACCCCTGCCACCCATCAGGTCCCAGCCACACCTGCTGACAACACCCCCTCTGAAACACCAACGGATCCTGACGACTGGAGTGATGAGCTGACCGCCATCGATATGGAAATCAGACGCATTGGTTGGTCTCGAGAGCAGGAGCAGGAGTATTTGACCCGGGCCTTCGGGCTCGGCAGCCGCCACAAGCTCACGCGCTATGCCGATCTGGTGGCCTATCTGCGTCAGTTGAAGTTGATCCAAGCCAACGACGACGCGTCCTCGGCACCAGCACCCATCCGTCGTGGTGATCTGCTTCAACAAGGAGATGCAATGTTGAAGCAGCTGGGCTGGAGCTCCGATCAAGCCAGGACTTTTCTCCAACAACAACTGGGGGCGACCAGTCGTCAACAACTCAGTGATGAACAGCTTCTGCAGTTCAACATGCTGCTGGAAGAGCAGACGCTCAGCCAGGCTAAATAAGCACTAACACTCAGGAATGGTCAGGGCTAGTGGCCTACAACGGGTTTGCGGCAGGGACTGATACGGCGTCCATGCCGATTGCAGCAGGGTGAATCGTCTACACACTCTGCGCAGCCAGGTCGTTCCCTCCGCTGCTTTCCTGAAGGGGGGAATGGCCCCTATGGGGCGGTAATGAGATCAGAGCTCTGTCGAGAAGGGATGCTCAGCTGATACTCAACTGCGGAAGTTGAACTCCAGCTTCGTTTTAGGTTTTTGGTACTTGATCACATTCATCACCTGAAGACCAGTATTTTCAGACTTCCTCTCCTCGGCAAGCGCTTTGAGGATCATGGAGCCCGAAGCCTGCCAGTCTTGATCGACTTCAATCAATTGCTTGGCTCGTGAGTAGTACTCGGCAGCTTTTGCCAAATAATCAGACTTCTGGCTTGATGTCTTTGAAGATATTGCCGTTGTGATGGATCTCGCTTTGTCTAGAAGAATTGTACAGCATGCTTTTCAGTGCAGATAAATCATTTGAGGCTTGCAATCCCGTGAACGCGTTTTAGACCAAGCCGATTGACCAAACCGCGAGGAATCGATAACCAGCTGAGGCGGATGCTCCTAGCGAGCGTTTTTGGCCTGAATGTCACCTCATATATCAACGTTTTGAATCTTTAACCTGCCAAATTCACCAGCTGCACTTGCGATAAGGTCAGTCATGGATGATCCCACCCTTGTTGTACGGCAGCTGATCAATGAGCTTCGGGATGACATGTCCGAAGCGGGCCGTGAACTCAGAAATCGCAGCACTTGGGATCTCCAATGCCCCGTTGTCATCATTGATGCCCGAAGCGAACCCAACCGGGTTGTTCGAACCTCTGTGCGCGGCATCACTGGTGCCATCGCCACCAGCAACGTGATCGATGAGCCCTTGATGCGGTCTTTTTTGGATCGCTTCCGTGAAGTTGGTGCTGATGAAGCCCTCAATGAATTTCTGCAGGGTCCAGAGGCAGAACGTTTCTCCGAGCTCTGGGACATCTACAACGACGAAGCCCAACAGCAGGGTCTAGCGGTCTGGTCCCACAGTGACGCCGCCAAATTTGTGCTCAAGTCGAAAACTTGTTTTGACGATGGTCAGCTGGCCTGTGTTGCCATTACGTCGGGAGACCATCGTGATGCCCACGACGTGCTCACCTTTTCTGTGGATGCCTGCTGGTTGTCTTGAGCGCCGGTTCGGCCTTAAACGCACCGGAATTCAGGAGCGGATCAGTTGAACAACAACAAAAAGCGCAGAAGCTGCCAGGGGCCAAAGCAACCAGGTCAACTGAGGAATGGTGAGGGCGAGCACAAGCCCGATCACGAAGAAAATCAGAAAACGGCCGAGGGTCATGAAGGCACCAATACCGACGTATTGAACCGAAAACCCCGCCTTAGGCCAGTTTTTCGCGCCTTGAGCTGGGGGCTGGTTCGGGGGTGAACAGGATGGGGACCGAGGAAACAACCAGCACGCCGCCCACAGTCAGCAACACCAGCAGCGGAATGGGCCGGACCAGGGGCTGAGGCTGCAACGGTGCCGCGCAGCTGGAGCAGAGCGGAACAACCCCCTTTGGTGGATGCAACACCAAGGCCGGGCCGCAACAGCAGGAGGGGCAGCGGTAGCGCGGCATCGACCGGTGAAACGCAGCTGCAGGCACCTTATTGCGAAGATCATGGATTGCCGAGGCCTGCTCCATGCCGCTCCGTTCCCTGGTGACCAAGTTGCAGGAAACTGCACTCACCGGTGAGCTTGATGAGCGCTCAAGCCGCCCCGAACGTTTGCTGATGCGCGGGGCTGGTCGTTGCAGCCGAGCTCTGGTGGCCAGCGCGCTCTCACAGCGGCGGGGCGCACCTCTGCTCGTGGTGGTGCCAACGCTTGAGGAAGCGGGACGCTGGACAGCACTTTTGGAATTAATGGGATGGAGCCAGGCCAGCCTGTACCCCACCAGCGAAGGCTCTCCCTATGAACCCTTCGATCCCACAAGTGAAATCACCTGGGGGCAGCTTCAGGTTCTGAGTGACCTGTTGGGGGAACCCAACGCGGCGTCCTGGGCCATCGTGGCTACGGAACGTTGTTTGCAGCCCCATCTCCCCCCGCCGGATGTTCTGAAAACGAAAACGCGCACCTTGCGCAAAGGGGATGAGGTTGATCTGGAGGCACTGGGCGAGACGCTGGCCCAACTTGGCTACGAGCGGGTCACCACCATTGAGCAGGAGGGGAGCTGGAGCCGTCGCGGCGACATCGTCGACATCTTCCCGGTGAGCAGTGAGCTGCCTGTTCGACTCGAATTCTTCGGAGAGGAGCTCGACAAGCTGCGGGAATTCGATCCCGCCAGCCAACGCTCACTGGATCCCGTCGATGCGCTTCGACTCACACCAACAGGGTTTGGGCCTCTGATTGCAGACCAGCTCAGGGAGACGATGCCCGATGGACTGGAGCAACTGCTCGGTTCTGAGGGCACAGAGCAACTTTTGAACGGCGGGACCCCGGAAGGCATGCGCCGGCTGATGGGGCTCGCCTGGGAGCAACCAGCCTCGCTTCTCGACTACCTGCCGGACACCACAACAGTGGTGATCGATGAGCGACGCCAGGGCCTAGCCCACGGACAACAGTGGCTCAGCCATGTGGAAGAACATCACCACGACATGGCTGCAGAGGCGGGTCTGGACGAGGGCGATCGTGATCGGCTCTGGCCAGCGGTTCTGCACCGTGAGATTGAATCCGCCTATGCCCTGACGGAGGTCTTCCATGGCTTTGACATGGCAGAACTGCTCGAAGTCGACCAGCACCCCAACAGCTTTGACCTCGCCAGCCGCCCTGTTGCGGCCTACCCCAACCAATTCGGAAAACTCGGGGAACTGATCAAGGGATTTCAAACCGAGCGCACGGCGGTTTGGTTGGTGTCTGCACAACCCAGCCGAGCGGTTGCGCTGCTGGAGGAGCACGACTGCATCAGTCGGTTTGTGCCGAACACGGGAGACAGCAATGCCATTTCACGTCTGATTGAGCAGAACACCCCCGTCGCCCTGAAGGTGAGGGGCACGGCCGAACTTGAGGGTTTACAGCTGCCGGCTTGGCGGATTGCTCTGGTCACCGACCGTGAATTCTTTGGCCAGCAGAGCCTCAGTTCCAGTGGCTATGTGCGCCGTCGTCGCAAGGCCGCCAGCCGCACGGTGGATCCCAACAAGATGCGCCCGGGCGATTTCGTGGTGCATCGGAACCATGGCATCGGCCGCTTCAAAGCCATGGAAAAACTCGCGATGTCAGGCGACATCCGCGACTATCTCGTGGTGCAGTACGCCGATGGAATCCTTCGGGTTGCCGCCGATCAACTCGGCAGCCTGGGCCGTTATCGGGCCACGAGTGAAACCCCCCCGCAGCTCAACCGTATGGGTGGCACGGCCTGGAACAAGGCCAAGGAACGGGCCAAGAAGGCGGTTCGCAAGGTTGCCCTTGATCTGGTGAAGCTGTACGCAGAACGGCAACAGGCCGCAGGCTTTGCCTTCCCCTCCGACGGCCCCTGGCAGGTGGAAATGGAGGAGTCGTTCCCCTATGACCCGACGCCGGATCAACTGAAGGCCACGGCCGACGTGAAACGGGACATGGAACGGCAGGAGCCGATGGACCGACTGGTGTGTGGGGACGTTGGCTTCGGCAAGACCGAAGTTGCGATCCGCGCCATCTTCAAAGCCATCACCGCTGGAAAACAGGTGGCGATGCTGGCCCCAACCACGGTGTTGGCTCAGCAGCACTGGCGCACGCTTTCGGAACGCTTCGCGCCATATCCGATCAAGGTGGCTCTGCTGAATCGTTTCCGGACGGCGACGGAACGCAAATCCATTCTCGATGGCCTGAAGCAGGGAACCATCGACGCCGTGGTGGGAACCCACCAGTTGCTCAGCAAAGGAGCGTCGTTCCAAGAGCTTGGACTGTTGGTGGTGGATGAAGAACAGCGCTTCGGTGTGAACCAGAAGGAAAAGATCAAAGTGCTGCGGAAGGACGTCGACGTATTGACCCTGTCGGCAACGCCCATTCCCAGAACGCTCTACATGAGCCTTTCGGGGGTGCGGGAGATGAGCCTGATCACTACACCACCGCCATTGCGCCGTCCGATCAAGACGCATCTGGCTTCTCTGGATCCGGAGGCGGTGCGCAGCGCCATCCGTCAGGAACTGGATCGTGGGGGCCAGGTGTTTTATGTGGTTCCCCGGGTGGAAGGAATCGAGGAGGTGGCTGCAGGCCTACGGGAAATGCTGCCAGGCCTGAAGCTTTTGGTGGCTCACGGTCAGATGGCCGAGGGCGAACTGGAGAACGCCATGGTGGCGTTCAACGCCGGTGAAGCCGACGTGATGCTCTGCACCACGATTGTGGAAAGCGGCCTGGACATTCCTCGCGTCAACACGATCCTGATTGAGGACGCCCACCGTTTTGGCCTGGCTCAGCTGTACCAATTGCGGGGACGGGTCGGTCGCAGTGGGATTCAGGCCCATGCCTGGTTGTTCTATCCGGGCAACGCATCGCTGAGCGACACCGCCCGTCAGCGGCTGCGCGCCATTCAGGAGTTCGCCCAACTGGGCAGTGGGTATCAGCTCGCCATGCGGGATATGGAGATCCGTGGGGTCGGAAATCTCCTCGGCGTGCAGCAGAGCGGCCAGATGGAAACCATCGGCTTTGACCTCTACATGGAAATGCTGCAGGAATCCCTGGCGGAAATTCAGGGTCAAGACATCCCCAGCGTTGAAGACACACAGGTGGATCTCCCCGTCACGGCCTTCGTGCCTGCGGACTGGATCACTGATCCCGATGAGAAGATCGCGGCCTACCGGGCTGCCGCCGACTGCCTCACCGCCGAGGCCCTGGTGGAGCTGGCTGCGGGTTGGGCCGATCGCTACGGAGCGCTGCCCGCTGCCGTGGTGTCGCTTCTGCAGCTGATGGAACTCAAACTGCTGGCGAAGAGGTGCGGCTTCTCCAGGATCAAACCGGAAAAGCCCAACATCGTGCTTGAAACTCCCATGGAGGAACCGGCGTTCCGTTTGCTGCGCCAGGGGTTGCCCCAGCATCTGCATGGCCGTTTGGTGTATCAGGCCGGCAGCGGCATCCAGCACAAGGTGATGGCCCGCGGTCTTGGTGTTCTCCCCATGGAGAAGCAACTGGAACAGCTGATGGAATGGCTGCGTTTGATGGCAGCCCAGATTCCCGATGCCGAGGGCAAAACGGAGGCACAGCGGCAGGAAGAGCTGCGTGCCAGGAATGCAGAGGTGGTTCAGGTCTGAAGCCTGAACCCAATTCTGAGAAAAACGTTACCAACCACGCAATTCTTCGTTACATTGGTTCCATCGAAATCCGTTGGACATGGGTGAATTCGTCGAGATCGGTGCTGGTGGCGTCTCTCTGGAACTGATCAGCGGCGTTTTCTGTGCCACCGCGCTTGGTGTGTATGCCCTGTTCCAGCCCGGCGCTTCAGACGATGACGACTCCAACGGTGGTGGCGGCGGCGGACTGATGCAGCCGATCTCCTGAGTTACTGCAGCGCGTAGCTGAGGTTGGCCCGGCCGTGTTGATAGGTCGTGCCTGCCTGAATTTTCTTCAATTGGTTGATCAGGGTCCCCTCAGCCGTCCGGTACTGACTGTCTTTCTGGGTTCCCAGGTCTTCAACCGAGAAGTTTTTGATCTCCTGCTTCGACATCGCCGCTTCGATGTCCGGTTGGATTCCGTTCTTGTGAATATCGGTTCCCTTGGGTGTCAGATACTTCGCGATGGTGACCGTCAGACCGGATCCATCGGCCAATCCACGAACGGCCTGGACAAGCCCTTTGCCGAAGGTCTTCTGTCCAACGAGTTGGGCACGGGAATTGTCCTGAAGTGCCCCTGAAAGAATTTCGCTGGCACTGGCGGATCCCTGATCAATCAGCACGACCAGAGGTTTATCGGTGATTGCACTACCCGTGGCGCGCCTCACATCGCGGATTCCTGCGCGGGTTCGGGTGCTGACGATGGTGCCCTCGTTGAGCCATTGGCGGGCGATATCCACACTGGCCTCAAGCAAGCCGCCGGGATTGCTGCGTAGATCCAGCACATAACACTCAGCAGCCTGTGATTCCAGATCCTTGATGGCCGCACGCATCTCACGCGTGGCGTTGGCATTGAATTGCTTGAGACGGATGTAGCCCACCTTGCGGCCATTGGGCGCCGTGTTGAGCATCGCCTTCACGGCATGAATCTCAATGCGCGCCCGTTTCAAGGGAACATCCAGCACCTGACCCTGGCGCCTGAGTCCCAGCACCACATCGGTGCCTTCCGGACCACGGATCAACTTGACGGCGTCCTCGGTGGTCATGCCTTTGGTGGAGGCACCATCGATGGAAACGATCACATCCTTGGGCTGAACGCCCGCACGGGATGCAGGGGTGCCCTCAATCGGAGAGACAACAATCAGCTCTTTCGTGTCTTTGTCGAGACTGAGCTGGATCCCCACGCCCATCAACTCCCCGGAGGTGTCGATCTGCATCTCCTTGAACTCCTTCGGATCAAGGAAACGCGTGTAGGGGTCATCAAGGCTGGCCAGCATGCCCCGGATCGCCTCGTAAGACTCGGCGCTGCCCCCGTAGGACTTGCGCAGCAAATTGCTCCGCAACTGGCGCCACGTTCTTTCGTCGTAGGAGCCCGTGGAATCCAGGTAATCGCGATAAACGATCTGCCAGACCTGATCAATCACCTCCTTGGGGCTGTCGTGAATCGATCCGCCGGAGGCCGATGGCAGGGAAAGACCTGGCGAGCTGATGCCCAGGGCGGTGACCACTCCACCAACCCCCAGCATCAACAGCAACGGAGTCGACCGAACCAAAGAACGCAGGCGCTGACTCCGAACCATGGCCTTTCGGGACTGATTCTTCAGACTAACGAGATCAAGCGGGCTCCACCCAGCGACCGTCCTCTTTGATCAACTGGATGAGGGCTTCAACGCCCTCAGCTTCAGGCACCTTGCGGATTTCATCACGGCCGCGATACAGCGAAATCACACCCGGGGTTTTACCGACGTAGCCGTAATCGGCGTCAGCCATCTCGCCGGGACCATTGACGATGCACCCCATCACGGCAATGTCCAGACCCGTGAGGTGGGATGTGGCATTGCGCACCTTATGCAACACCTCCTCGAGATTGAACAGGGTGCGACCGCAACTGGGGCAGGCGACGTACTCGACCATGGTCTTGCGCAGACCCAGGGATTGAAGAATCGAGTAGCAGACGGGGATTTCCTTTTCAGGGGCCTCCGTCAGTGAGACCCGGAGGGTGTCTCCCAATCCATCGGCCAGCAGAGTGGCGATGCCTGCGGTGCTCTTGATCCTGCCGTAATCACCATCACCGGCTTCGGTCACGCCCAGGTGGAGTGGGTAATTGAAACCTTCCTTGTCCATGGTGTCCGCCATCAGGCGGTAGGCCGCGAGCATCACCGGAGCCCGCGAGGCCTTCATCGAAATCACGATGTTGTGGAAATCAAGCTCATGGCAGATGCGCACGAATTCCATCGCTGACTCGACCATCCCCTCAGGGGTATCGCCGTAGGTGAACAGCATCCGCTCCGCCAGGGAGCCATGGTTCACACCGATTCGAAGCGCCTTGTTCTGATCCCGCAGCAGGGTCACCAAGGGCTCGAACGTCTCACGGATGCGCTGACCGATGGCGGCAAATTCCTCGGGGCTGAATTCCTGGCGGTTCGGATCTGGCTTATCAAAAATGAACAGGCCGGGATTGATCCGGACTTTGTCGACGTGCTGGGCGACCTCCAGGGCGATCTTGACGCCGTTGTGGTGAACATCCGCCACCAGGGGAACTGTGCAGCCACGCTGACGAAGCTCCTGACGGATCTGTCCCATCGCTTTGGCGTGGGCCATCGAGGGAGTCGTCACCCGCACGATCTCACTGCCCGCATCGGCCAGGCGGATGATGCCGGCTACAGCAGCCTCGATATCGAGGGTGTCCTCGTTGATCATCGACTGCACCACGATCGGGTGCTCGCTGCCCACGGGCACATCACCCACCATCACAGTGCGGGTCACACGGCGGTGGATCTGGGTGTCGTAGCGCCGATCCAGGGCAGTCATGGGGCCGGTGGTGAAGCGCGTCAACGTTCGCACAGCCTGCGCCGAACCGCGTCGAGATCCTGCCGTGTCAGATCCAGGGGCGCGCCGGCTGCTTTGGAGGGATTACGCAGCAGATAGGAGGGGTGAAAAATCGGCATCACCGCCCGTCCATTCCAGCTCTGCCACTGACCACGAAGCTGGGTCATGCCCCCCTTGATACCAAGGATGGCCTCCACAGCGGTGGCTCCCGTGAGCACGATCACCGTGGGATCAACGGTCTCCAGTTGCAGGTCAAGCCAGGCCCGGCAGGCGGCTAACTCAGCCTTTTTCGGCCGTCGGTTGTTGGGCGGCCGGCATTTGATCGCGTTGCATATGTAGAGGTCATGCTCGGGATCCAGATCCACATCCCGCAGCAGTTGATCGAGGGCACGTCCTGAACGCCCGACAAATGGAACGCCCTGAGCATCTTCCTGAGCTCCGGGTGCTTCACCAATCAGCATCAGATCCGCCTTGGGGTTGCCGCGGCTGATCACGACGGTCTGGCGCGTGCTGGCCAGATCACAGGCAGCGCAAGAACTGCAGGCCTCCAGGCTGGAGAGGGTCATGACGTCGGAGCAACAGATTCCAGGGGAGCCAGGAGCAACAGGGGATTGCCCTCCGGATCTTGGATCCAGGCCTCAGCACCAAAGGGCTCAAGCCGCGCCTCCTCGAGGAGCGATCCGCCACGCTGCAGGGCGTTGCTGAGCAGCCGTTGCAGTTCAGGCAGGGGGTCCTGCGATGGGGAGAGCCGCAAGCAGGGCGCCAGCGCTCGCCCTCGGGCTGGAAAAGAGCGCCGGCGTGAGGGCCTGTAGATCTCCAGCTGGGTGCCATCGCTGAATTGAACGATGCAGTGGTGCTCCGCCAGCCCAGGCCTCAACGTGGCTTGAAACAGCTCGCTGTAGAACGTCGCCAATCTGGCGCTGTCCTCTGCGGCCAACACCCAGCTGATCTGTATCGCATTCATGGGCGCTGAGAAATCAAGGTTGTCTGCGACACCATCTGCGGCAGGATGATGACGTTTTAAACGCACCGCGGGGAGGTGCGTTACCGATGCCGCGCCCGCCAGAACTTTCCGACCGGGCTGTCGCCCTCAAACCGTCGCTGACGCTGGAGATCAGCGCCAAGGCCAAAGCACTGCGCGACAGCGGTAAGGACATCTGCAGCCTCAGTGCCGGTGAGCCGGACTTTGCGACGCCTGCATTCATCGTTGAAGCGGCTCAGCATGCTCTGGGATCCGGCTTCACCCGCTACGGCCCCGCCGCGGGGGACCCCGATCTTCGTGCGGCTCTGGCCCACAAACTGAGCGTCGAAAACGGAATTCCAACCCAGCCCGAGCAGGTGCTGGTCACCAACGGTGGCAAGCAAGCCATCTACAACCTGTTCCAGGTGCTGCTCAATCCCGGCGACGAAGTTCTGGTGCCGGCTCCCTACTGGCTGAGCTATCCCGAGATGGCCGCTCTGGCCGGGGCGAGCACCAGGATCATCCCCACCAAAGCGGAGGAAGGCTTCCGTCTCGACCTCGCTCTACTGGAGCAGCAGATCACCCCACGCAGCCGACTGCTGCTGATCAATTCCCCTGGCAACCCCAGCGGCCAGGTGATGACACGGGCCGAAATGGAGGCCCTTTCCGCGCTGGTGGCCCGTCACCCCCAGCTGATGGTGATGAGCGATGAGATCTATGAATATCTCCTGGCCGATGGTCAGCAGCACTGCAGCTTTGCGGCCATTGCCGAAGAGATCCGCTCGCGCTGCTTCACCGTGAACGGTTTTGCCAAAGGCTGGGCGATGACCGGCTGGCGGCTCGGTTATCTGGCTGGAGATGCTGCCGTGATCAAGGCTGCTTCTGCCCTGCAGAGCCAGAGCACGAGCAATGTGTGCAGCTTTGCTCAACGGGGAGCCCTGGCGGCGATCGAAGCGCCCAGAGATTGCGTCCGCGAGATGGCCATCAGCTACAACCGCCGCCGAACTCTGCTCACTGAAGGCCTGCAGGCTCTTGAGGGCATCACCCTGACGCCCCCTCAAGGGGCCTTCTACGCCTTCCCCCGCCTGCCGGACGGCGTGCCCGATTCGATGGAGTTCTGCCGGCAAGCCCTGGAACAGGAAGGCCTGGCCGTGGTTCCGGGCCTGGCCTTCGGCGATGACCGCTGCATTCGACTCTCCTGTGCCGTGGCGGATGAGACGATCAACGATGGACTGATGCGACTGAAGCGGCTGCTTCGTTCCTTCTGATCCGATCTCATAACTCTCTTTTTCTGAATGTCTGTACGAGAACGCAGGGCCGTGGTGGCCACCGGTTTGATTGCCGGGCTCGCTCTCACGGCCAGTGTTTCCAGTTGCGGCGCAACCCAGAACGACGCCAAACAGGCCGTTCTCCAGATCGGTGCCATCCCTGACCAGAACCCCGAGAAACTCAATCGCCTCTACGGCACGCTCTCTGCGGAACTCAGCGAAAAGCTGGATGTTCCCGTGCGGTATGCGCCGGTGAGCAATTACTCGGCGGCAGTAAGTGCCTTCCGCACCGGCAGCCTGGATCTGGTCTGGTTCGGTGGACTCACCGGTGTGCAGGCCAGGCTGCAGACGCCTGGAGCCCGGGTGCTGGCGCAACGGGACATCGATGCTGAATTCACCAGTGTGTTCATCGCCAATGGCGCCAGTGGTTTGCGCCCCTTCACCAGTGCCGACCAACTGGTTGAGCTGAAGGGACGCCGACTGGCCTTCGGTTCGGAGAGCTCCACCTCCGGCCGCCTGATGCCCCAGTTCTTCATGGGGGAAAACGGTATGAAACCTGAGGATCTGGCAGGGGGCGGCCCTGGCTTCAGCGGAAGCCACGACGCTACCGTTGCCGTGGTGCAGAGCGGTGCCTACGAGGTGGGCGCCTTGAACGAGCAGGTCTGGCGCAGCAATGTGGCGAACGGCCGCGTGGATCCCGGCAAGGTGTCGGTGATCTGGAGGACACCGCCCTACGTGGATTACCACTGGGTTGTACGACCCGGTCTGGATGAGCGCTTTGGCGAAGGTTTCACCGACAAGCTCCAGAGCGCGTTGCTGGACCTGTCGGCAGACACAGAGAACGGCGCCACGATTCTTGAGTTGTTCGGTGCCGAACGCTTCATCCCCGCCAAGGACGAGGACTTCGTGATGATCGAAACGGTGGGTCGCCAACTCGGAAAGATCCGTTGACGGCGCTGCTGGAGCTGCACCAGGCCTGCCTGGGGCAACGGCTCCAACCGATCACCATCACCCTTCGTGCGGACCAGCGTGTGGTTTTGCTCGGTGCCAGTGGCGCCGGCAAAACCACGTTGCTGAAGCTCTGCAACGGGGCCTTAAGCCCCGATGCAGGATTCGTGCACTGGTGTGGTCGCCCCCATCAGCAGTTGTCCCGCCGGCAACGGCGCCAAATCGGCACGCTCTGGCAGGACCTGCGCCTGGTGGAGGAACTGAGTGTGATCCAGAACATCAACAGCGGTGCCCTGGGACGCCATGGGCTGCTCTGGGCGATTCGAAACCTGCTGGGTCCGCTGGACCCAAACACCTGCCTGGAGCTGATGCACCAGGTGAAACTGGAGGCCGATCTGCTTGAACAGCCCGTGCGTGAGCTCTCCGGAGGGCAGCGCCAACGAGTGGCTCTGGGCCGTCTGTTGCATCAGCGGCCTGAACTCGTGCTGGCGGACGAACCCCTCTCCGCCCTTGATCCCAGCCTCGCCGAAGACGTTCTCAACACCCTGCTTCTCTTGCCGGGCTGTCTGATCAGCCTGCATCGGCCGGATCTGATACACCGTTTCGATCGGGTTCTGGGGCTCCGTAGTGGTGCCCTGGTGATCGATGCGGCTCCAGACACCATTCATCGGGATCAGTTGGAATGGCTCTACGCATCGGCCTGAAGCCAGCCCTGCCGCTGATCCCATTGCTGCCGGGCCTCAGCCTGCTCGGCATTCTTGTGGTGCTGTTGCGCGATGGTCACGGCGGCGGACTTTCAGTTCTTCAACAGTTCGCGGCTGGGGCCGTGCAGCCCTCCATCGATCCCATCGTTCTGGGCAGCTTGCTCAACGGGCTCCAGATCACCCTGGTGATCGCCGTGATGTCCTGGGGCATCAGCAGTGTTCTCGGCGTGGGTCTCGGACTCCTGAGCTCAAGCACCTTCTGGGAAATCCTGGCGGACGTGCGTTGGCCTGCCGTGATCTTGCGCCGTTGGCTGGCGCCCCTGCGCGCTGTGCATGAACTGGTCTGGGGGCTGTTGCTGCTGCAGGTGTTCGGGCTGAATGGCTGGGTTGCGATCTGCGCCATCGCGATTCCCTACACGGTTCTGATGGCGCGGGTGATCGCCGATCAGGTGGATTGCCACGTTTCACCGGCCATTCCCGTACTCAAGGGAGCTGGTGCCACGCCATGGGCCGTGATGCTCACCGGGCTGGGCCCACCGCTGGCAGAGCCGATCAGCGACCACATCGGCCACCGCCTCGATTGCGCACTTCGTTCAGCCTTGATTCTGGGCGTTTTCGGCCTCGGAGGACTGGGGACAGACCTCAGCCTCAGCCTGCGCTCGCTCCAATTTCAGGAGCTGTGGAGTGGGCTTTGGATGCTGGCCATCGCCATGGTGGTGCTCGACCGACTGCTGCGAACGCTGCGCAGCTGGTCACGCATGCTGATTCTTCCCGTGGCCATGGCCAGCCCCTGGGTTGCCCTTGGCTGGGGAACACAGCTGGATCTGCAGCTGGCCTGGCCAGTGGCTGAGTGGTCGATGGTTGTCGGCAACCTCATCGACGGATCCCAGGGATTCAATGCTGCCCTTGAGATCTCCTGGCCCGGGGTAATTGGTGCCACGGTGTGGATCACACTGATCGCCGGTTGTGTTGCCACCGGCCTTCCACCGCTGTTGCTGCTGGTATGGCCTAGCCAGGCCAGCCTGCGTTTGCAGGGAGTGATGTGGGGCGCGTTGCGACTCATCCCGGCCCCTCTCACCGCACTCCTGCTGCTGATGCTGGCCAAACCAAGCTTGAGCCTGGCGGGGCTGGCCCTGGGGTTGCACCACGGGGGTGTGATGGGTCGGGTGCTGATCGACGACCTCCGCAGCAGGGGATTGCGTTCCGCCCAGACCATGAAGACCTGCGGCGCCACCAACCGGGTGAGCTGGCTTTACGGCCCCGTGGCGGATGTGAGTCGCGCTTACCTCACCTATGCGACCTACCGATTGGATGTGATCCTTCGCGACACCGCGATCATCGGCATGGTGGGGGGAGCTGGTCTGGGCTGGCAGCTGATGGAGGCCCTCAGCTCGTTTCATTGGTGGTTGGTGCTCTGGATCGTGGTGATCTCCGCAGTGCTCACACTCCTGGGTGAGAGCCTGGGAGAACGACTTCAGGGGAGCTGGAACAGCAGGGCCATGACCTTATGAGCGGTGCGAACGACGCCCCCCGTCAGCTGATCGTGCTCGGGGACAGTGGCGTGCATGGTTGGGGTGACCGTGAAGAGGGTGGTTGGTGCCAACGGCTGCGCCTGCGCTGGATGAACCTACCCAGCGCACCAGTGGTGTACCCCCTTGGCATCCGCGGGGATGGCCTGGAACGCGTAGCCGCCCGCTGGCGCAGCGAATGGAGCTGCCGCGGCGAACTTCGTCGCCAAACGCCGGGCGGACTTCTGCTCAGTGTCGGGCTGAATGACACCGCCCGCGTTGGTGGAACCGACGGCAGACCCCAACTGGATGTGGAGGCCTTTTCATTCGGCCTGGGACAACTTCTCAATGAGATGACCCAGGAGGTGCAGGTGTTTGTGCTGGGCCTCACTGCGGTGGATGAACACGTGATGCCCTTTGCCGGCTGCCTCTGGTACAGCAACAGCCAGATCGCGGCCACGGAGGCCGTGATGGCCGAACAGTGCCGTGAGGCTGATGTGCCCTTCCTGTCCATGCATCAGGAGATGCAGGAGGAGCCCGACTGGTTGACCTGGATGGAACCCGATGGGATCCACCTCAATGCCGATGGCCACCGCTGGCTCGACCAGCGCTTAGGCCAATGGGCGCCTCTGCAGAAGTGGGCCGGACTCGCTGCGCTTAACACATCAACACCTATCAGCATGTAAACGAGACCCGCAGCGGCGACTAATGTGTGGCTCTCCTGACATTGGTGATCGGACTTGGGACCTGACCGCTCTGCACAACGCGCTGCCGGCCACCCCCCTGCCCAGCGCAAAACCACGCTCAAGTGGGATGAAAACGGTGAACTTACAGCCCTGGATATGGCACGCATCGTTGACCGCTTGACCCAGCCGGAACTGCAGCGCTGCGATCTCGACCCCTCCTGAGGATCAGCTCGGGGCCATGGCCTGCTTGGCGGATTTGTAGAAATCCAGGTCGATGTCGGAACGTCCGTCTGAATCCGCCATCGCCTCAACCCGTTTACGAACAGCAGGCCGTACGAAGAACGGAACATCTTTCTTGAGTGCTGCCAGTGCTTCTGGTTGCCAGTCCATCCATCCAAAACCGTTGCACCCATGATCCGGCACGAAAGTGCCGATCTGCGGCACCAAAGGGCCAACCGCTTCGGGGCTGAGGGTTGAACCGTTGGATCAGTTGCACTGATCCCTTGATTTCTCAACGTCACCTGCACCAGGAGTCCCGGCGTGGACTGCCGCCCTGCATTGCACGACGCAATCAGCAGGCTCTCAATCACCTGGGCCTGGCCCACTGCGCGGCCCGTCGCCAACAGCAATGCGGCCCCGAAGAGTTCGACGAACTGCTGCAGGAGTCCCGGGTTGGATTGATCCGTGGCCTTGAACGGTTTGATCAACAACGAGGCCTCCGCCCCAGCAGCTATCTGCTCTCGCGGGCCACCGGCCAAATCCTCCACTACCGCCGGGATCGATCACGCACCATTCGGATTCCCTGGCGACTTCGTGATCTTTACGCAGCCGGAATGAAGATCCAGCGGGAACGCGAACAGAACCGGCAACCGCTTCTCAGCGATCAGGACCTTGCAACCGAACTATCGGTTCGACCAGAGCGCTGGGCTGCCGCCGTTGAGAGCCATGGAGCCAGCCAGGTCGTCGACCTGTCTGCCAGCCCTGGAGAGCCAGCAAGATCGAGGGCGGAGGATGAACACCTGGACTGGCTGAAGAGCGTGCTGCACCAGGTGGATGGCCTGACCCTCAAAGATCTGGCTCAGGCCATGAATTGCAGCCGTTCATCCCTGCGCCTTCATCTCCATGAGGGAGTTCAACTGCTGCAGCAATGGGCCCAGCGCGATGGTCTGATGCCCATCCAAACCAGCTGTTCAGAGCACCATCAGCAGCATCGCCAGAACTGCGGCCAAGAGGGTCTGGAGAGCATTGACCAGCTCATTGCTCAACCAGGCCACGCGATTCTGCACCAGAGCACCGAGCAGGCTTTCGCCGAGGGTCGCCACCAGGCCAACCAGCATCACCAGCACTGCCACAGGCCATGAAGGAACCAGCTGCAGGGCCAGCATCACCAGGGTCATGGCGATGCTGCCGGCGGCACTTGCCAGGGTTCCCTCAAGGCTGATGGCTCCTTCGGTTCCTGGTGGGACAACCCGCAGGCTGGTGATCAACACCGTGGTGTGCCCGAATCGTTTGCCGATCTCACTGCCGAAGGTGTCGGCCAACTTGGCGGCAAAACTCGCCGCAAAACCAACCAACATCAGCTCACGGGGCTCGACACCAGCACCGATGAGCAGTGCCAGGAAGGCTCCAACGGCCGCAGAACCCCAGACGTTTTCAGGGCCGCGCTGCCCACCGCGGGCTTCGGCAAGGCCCCGGTTTTGCTTGTTCTGAAAGCCGATCTTGGTGACCAGACTTCCCATAAAGAGATAGGCGACCACGGCCAACCAGCCCGACCACCCCAAACACCCCCAAAGGATCGTGCCCAAGGCAGCTGCATGGACCCAACCACTGCGGGTGAGCACAGATGTCCGCTGCGCCAGGGCAATCAAAACCGTGTTCACCAGCAGGGCCTGAATCCAGAGTGCTGACATCACACCGTGTTGCAGTGCCCTAAGCATCTCCTGCCTGCGGCCATTGCAGAGGGAGAATCGGGTGCGTTCGTTCTCTGGTCGACCGGATGGTGTTCAACAGCAACAAGGGCTTTTTCCTCACCCTGGATGACGCCGCCGCTCCAGCCACCCTCGAGCTGCCTCAACAAGAGGCTCCAGCCACCGAAGAGGCACCGGTCGAGGCAGCTGTGGTCGCAGCCTCCGAGCCCTCAGAGGTTGCCCAGCCTTCAGCCCCCGAAGCTGTTGAAGAGACCGTTGCAGAATCCAGTGCTGCATCCAGCGCTCAGCCCGCAGCCTCACTCACCACAGCAGAAGCGATCGCCGCTGAACTGGCTGCAGCAGAGGCATCCCGCCCAGCGGTGACCTACTCCACCTTTGCCCCCAGCAACCTCATGCCTGGTGGCGGACTGCGCCAGCGCAGCCGCCGGCCTGGAGCAGCTCTGAAATCCTTCCGGGGGATCGCTCAGGATCTGTTCAAGAGCTGATCAGCCGATCACGCCAACGAACCAGTTCCACGGCACCAGCCACCGCGGCCGTCGAACTGCGCAAGATGGTTGATCCCATCTGGACAGGCTGAATCTGGGCTTGGGTGAACTGCTTCAGTTCCTCTTCGGTCCAGCCCCCTTCCGGGCCGACCATGAGCCATGTGGGCTGAACAGGATCGGCCTGATGACGCAACCATTGTTCCAAGGCCGGTGGTGCCGTCTCGCGGGTCACCCCCACCAGACGCTGTCCCCGCTCATCTCCCATCCATTGAGATAGGTCTTTGAGATCGAGCAGCTGTGGCGTCCACAACCGTTCGCACTGCTCCACCGCTTCACGAATGATCGTGGCCCAGCGCTCGGGTCGGTGGTCGGCCTGGGGAACACAGCGATCGCAGCGCAGGGGCTGAATCCGATCAATCCCGAGCTCACAGGCCATCCGGACGACCTCATCCATCCCCCGCCGCATCAAGGCCACGGCCAGACCCAGCTGAGGTTGGGCCTGTGGCTCAATCAGTTGCGCTGGCCGATCGAGCTCGAGCAGCTTGGCTTCCATCAGGGTTGCGGTCGTGAGCCGGCCGCAACCATCGATCAGATCCACCTGCTCGCCACAGCGCAGACGCAACACTCTCCGCAGGTAGTGCTGCTCTTCGGAGTTGAGCAGAACCGATCCACCCTGCTCCAGGCGATCCGACGACAGAAGCAAGCGCCGGCGTTCAGCCACCGGCAGGGAAAACACTGTCGGGATGGTCTTCAACCGGCCAATTCTCATTGACCCCACCAACGACCAGCTCTTCGATCTGAACCACGTCGGAGTCAAGTTGACGCAGGGCATTGATCAGAACATCGATGGCAACTCCATCCGACGTACCGAGATCAACCCAGCAACGTCCCCAGTCGTTCTGGTATTCGAGCTGCCCCATGTTGTGCATCAGAGCTGGCATCGCCGACTCAGCCCCATCGTTGTCGTAGGTCATCCAACTGAGATCGGAGCCCGCGTCATGCACCTGCAGGTTTTCTGCGTTGAAGCCGCCCAAACGGCCGATCACATACCAGCTGTCGAAGACACCATCGACGTAATTCCGTTCCCCCTGACTGGGGGGTTCCGAAAAACGGATCCACAACCAGCAATTGAAGGGATCGACTTCACGAAAACGAATGTCCATGGGGCCATCGCGACACCGTCATCATCGTTCAAGCTGAACGCATGCTCGAGCTCTCAGGAATCACCTATGCACCTGCGACTGCCGGTGCCCCCATCCTCGACGGCGTCGGTTTTCAGACGCAGAAGGGACGGCCGCTGCTGATTGCTGGCGCCAGTGGATCCGGAAAGACATCGCTGCTGGAAATCATCAGTGGCCTGGCATCAGCCACATCCGGCAGCATCCGCTGGAACGGCAGCGCAGTGAAACGACGGCAGCTGCGCTGGCTTTGCGGCATCGTTTTCCAGTTTCCCGAGCGCCATTTCCTCGGGCTGAGCGTGGCTCAGGAACTGCGGCTGGGGCATCGGCGGCTCGGTCATGAGCGCGAACAGAGCGTGCTCGAACGGGTTGGCCTCGACAGCATCGCCTCCACAACGGCGCCAGAACGGCTGAGCGGCGGGCAGCAACGGCGGCTTGCCCTCGCCGTGCAAATGCTCCGCGGCGCTGAAGTGCTCCTCCTGGATGAACCCACCGCAGGTTTGGATTGGTCGGTGCGACGGGACGTGCTTGATCTGCTCGCCGGCCTCGCCCGTGAGCAGGTGTTGATCGTGGTCACCCATGAACCCGAGCTGTTTCAAGACTGGGACTGCCAAAGACTGCGCTTGCAGGGCGGGCGGCTCGAACCGATGACTACATTGCCCTGAGCTTCCGAGGGGATATGGCCGACCGGCTGGTGCGTGCAACAGCCGCTGAGGGCGGCATCCGATTGGTGGCAGTATCAACAACCAACATCGTGCGTGAGGCGAGGGAGCGCCATGGTCTGTCGTTCCTCACCAGCGTGATGCTCGGACGAGCCATGGCCGCTGGATTGATGCTGGCCAGTTCGATGAAGGTGCGGCACGGCCGGGTGAACCTGCGCCTCGGTTCCGACGGACCAATCAAGAACTTGATGGTGGATGCCGGCCGCAACGGAACCGTTCGTGGGTACGTGGGCGAGCCGGGCCTGGAACTCGACCCGATTCAGGATGAAGCAGGCCATTTCAGCTTCAACTTCAAGGAGGCCGCTGGCACCGGCTACCTCCACGTGATGCGTGATGACGGCAAGGGTGAGCCCTTCAACAGCACCGTTGAACTCGTCAGTGGAGGCATTGGTGAGGATGTGGCCTCCTATCTGCTCCACTCCGAACAGACTCCTTCAGCCGTGTTTGTGGGTGAGCAAGTGAACAGCGCCGGCATCCATGCCAGCGGTGGCCTCCTGGTTCAAATCCTTCCCAAAGCAGCGGAAGAGCCGGCCCTGGTGGAGCTGATTGAACAGCGTTGCCACGAGATCACTGGATTCAGTCAGCGGCTGGCGGCAAGTGGAGACCAGCTGGAGGATCTGCTTCGGGACGTCTTCCCCGACCTTGATCCCAAACCCCTCGACGATGCTGAGGCCAGTCAGGAACTACGTTTTTTCTGTCCTTGCAGCCGTGAACGCAGCAAAGCGGCACTGCTCCTGCTGGGCAGGGACGAACTCACCGACATGCGTGACAAGGACGGTGGCGCGGAACTGACCTGCCACTTCTGCAACGACCGTTATGACGTGAGCGCTGCGGAGCTGCAGCAGCTGATTGACGGCCTACCGACGGCGGCCTGATGCTCAGGCCAGGAACAGGGCTGCAGCCCACAGCAGCAGAGTTGCAGGCAGAGCCTGGATCTGCAGAGGGCTGAGAGCCAGCTGTTCAACAGCAGTGGGGGAGAGCGCCAGGTTTAGCAAAGAGCCTGCCGCCAAGCCCAGGATGAGCACCAGCAACGTCCAGCCCAGGGATGCAAGTGGGCGGCGACCACGGCGAACCTGACTGAGAAAAACGCCGATGGTTGCCAGGGCCAGCACCAACTGAATGCTCCCGGCCGAGATCAGCAACAGAGCAACGCCGACGATCCCTGCAATCAGGCGAACGGAACGCCCCTGCCCTTCCACCAGGGCCCAGTCGGGCTTGAGGCCGGAGAGGGTCGGGGAGGGATCGGGCAGCCTGTTGCGGAGATTCGCCAACACGTTGCCCATCGGTGCCTGAGCTGGCGGAGAAGGCATGGATCCCGCCATGGCCTCCCGCTCCGATGCCGTCGCTGCAGCCGCACTCACCTGACCCTGTTGCCGGTCCCGCAGGCGAGCCATCAGGACAGCGTCGTAGGCCGCTTCGATCTTTGCTCGGGCCTGATCATCACCGGAAACCTCGGCGAGACAGCGTGCTTTGGCCGCCTGAACCTGATCAAAGCCCGCATCACGGCTCAGGCCGAGACGGGCAAATGGATCATCTGCGTTTGCATCGGGACCAGATTCACCCAGGGCTGCCATTGCGTCGATCGGGTTCCTTTTGATGAGCGTATCGGGGCCTGTTCAGAAGAGGGGCGCACCGTGACGAAAACCCTCGCTGCGTTCCAGCCTGCTCCGACAGCTGAGGGCATCCACCCGGTTCATCCAGGAGCGGCGCTTGATCAACGGCATCTGCGGAGGAAGGTGGTAGCCCTCCAGCATTTCCACCGATTCGTCATCACCACGGAAACACACGTATTCGGTGCCGCCGTCAGCGCTGTTCCTCAGCAGCCAGAACGTACTCACGGAAGTTGAAGGCGCGACACGATTCTGGCGAGAGAGCCGTGGAGGTGTGGATGGGGTGATCGGCGCGGTTCAGAGACTGATCGGCTCCACTCCACTCACCACCGGGGCAACACTGCTGAGTTCAAGGTCGGGGTGGTCTTCCCGAAGCTGGTTGAGATTCCACTCGTTCTTGAACAACAGCACAGGCCGATTCCAGGCATCACGCACGGTCTTGCAATTGAAAATCCGGCCCACCTTTTCGAGTTCAGCCCAACCGCCGTTGATCCAACGGGCAACCTGGAAACCCATTGGCTCAAGGCGGGTTTCCACGCCATATTCGTTTTCAAGCCGGTGCTGCACCACCTCAAGCTGGAGTTGTCCAACGGCCGCCAGAATTGGATCCCGCTTGCTCTCGTCGGTGTCATAAAGGATCTGCACAGCCCCCTCTTCCCGCAGCTCGTTCACCCCTTTGCGGAAGTTCTTGAAGGCTGAAGGGTTGGGGTTGCGCAGCCAACTGAAAATTTCCGGGCTGAAACAGGGAATGCCTTCGTATTCCACTTTCGAACCCACATAAAGGGTGTCGCCAATGGAAAACATGCCGGGGTTGTTGAGACCGATCACATCACCCGGATAGGCGTCTTCCACCACGGCTCGGTCCTGACCGAACAGCTTTTGAGGACGTGAGAGACGGATTGCTTTGCCAGTGCGGGCGTGCTTCACCGTCATGTCTTTTTCGAAGCGGCCGCTGCAGACACGGACGAAGGCCACCCGGTCGCGGTGCCTGGGGTCCATGTTGGCCTGAAGCTTGAACACGAAGCCGCTGAACCCTTCACGCAACGGGTCCACCAGACCTTCGCTGCTGGATCGGGCGATCGGCCGTTGCGCCATCTCAAGGAAGGCGTCGAGAAACGGACGGACCCCGAAGTTGGTCATGGCCGAGCCGAAGAACACCGGGGTGAGCTCACCGGCATGGACCATCTCGATGTCCAGCTCTGCGCCAGCCGCCTCCAGGAACTCCATTTCTTCAATGGCCAGATCCAGCAGGTCCTCTTCCACCAACTCGCGCAGGGCAGAGTCGTCCAGCGAGAGGCGTTGCTCACTGGCCTGCTTGCCTCGTTCAGCACGGCTGAACAGAACCACCTCCTTGCTGCGGCGATCGATCACACCTCGGAATTGCTCGCCACTGCCGATCGGCCAGTTCACCGCCCAGGGGGTGAGGCCGAGTTCCGACTCGATTTCATCGAGCAGTGTGAGCGGTTCCCGCCCCGGGCGGTCCATCTTGTTGATGAAGGTGAAGATCGGGATCTGCCGCATACGGCAGACCTCGAACAACTTCCGGGTCTGAGGCTCCAGGCCCTTGGCGGCATCCTCCAGCATCACGGCGTTGTCCGCCGCTGCAAGAGTTCGGTAGGTGTCTTCGGAAAAATCCTGGTGACCTGGCGTGTCCAGGAGGTTGATCGTGGTGGCGTCGTAATCGAACTGCAGCACCGTGGAGGTGATTGAAATGCCCCGCTGCTTTTCAAGCTCCATCCAGTCGGAGGTCACCTTGCGCTGCTCACCCCGGGCTTTCACCGCACCGGCCTGCTGAATGGCACCGCCGTAGAGCAGCAACTTCTCGGTGAGGGTTGTTTTTCCCGCGTCCGGGTGGGAAATGATCGCAAAGTTGCGACGGCGATCCACCGCCGAGGCCAAAACCTGGGCCAGATCACCATCAGTGGTCGCTTGACTGCCGCTCATCGGATTTCAGGACTTCACCAAGCCTGACACCACCAGATAACGTTCGTCCTCCGTCGACACCGTCAACTCGTCGAGATCGAGCCGGTGGAGCTCTGCAGTCACCTCCTGAGGTTCGAAGGCCGCCGCCAGCGAGGCAGCGAAATCGTGCTGCAACACCTCTGGAGCCGATGGCAGGTGTTTGAGCAGCAGCTGTTGAATCTCAGCGTCGGAAGCAGGACGCCGCAGATCCCGGTGCAAGGTGCGACAACCCGGTGCTGCCAAGTCTCTGGTGACCATCCAGAGCAGATCAGGCTGGTGCAGGTGATGCAAAAGGCTGTTGCTGACGATCAGATCAGCCTGCTCAAGCAGAGCACCTCGAAGCACCTCCTGAAGGGTCTGACAAAGGAAGGAGATCTCCAGCTGCTGCAGCTGGGCCCGCTCCCGGGCGACAGCCAGCATCGATTCGGCACCGTCAATGCCGATGATCCGAGCCTTGGGGAAGAGGCCGGCCAGCCGAAGCGTGATGTTTCCAGGGCCACAACCCAGGTCCACCACCAGTGGATTAGGCGGTAAAGGCGATGTGCGTGAGAGGAGACGCTGAATCGCTTCGATGGTGGCTTGATCGCCGGAACTGAAGTCGGCAGCGGCATAGGCCTGCACCTGCGTGTCGCCGTTCATCAACTCAGGCTCCAGCCGCCGCTGCATCATTTGCTGCCGATTCGGAGCTCAGTTTGAACGGGACACTGTTGATGGTGGTAAAGAGACCTTGCTACCCCCATCTGTGGCGTTAGGGTTTCGATACTTGTCCTTCGTCCCAGCACCGCACGTGACCCTCACTCCAAATCGTGTGGAGACCTCTGCGGGAGCTGTCGCCGGGTTCGGCGACTTCCCCGCAACCGCTCCTGCTGCCAACCCGGTCTTCTATCGCACCTACAGCCGCAAAACCCCCAGCGGCCGTGAGAGCTGGAGTCAGGTGGGCGCGCGAAACCTGGAAGGCCTACGTCAACTGGGCAACCTCAACGATGCGGAAGTTGCCCTGCTGGCTCGCATGCAGGCCGAGAAAAAAGCTCTTCCCTCCGGCCGATGGCTTTGGATCGGTGGCACCCGCTGGATCGAGCAGCCCGAAAACTTCTCGGGTTCCTACAACTGCACATCCACCAACCTGGTGGATTGGCAAGCCTTTGGTCTGATGATGGACCTGGCGATGATGGGCTGTGGCACCGGCGCCATCATCGAGCCGCACCTGATCGACCGGCTTCCGGTGGTGCGCAACAGCTTTGAAGTTCTCAGCGTCAGCGAAATCGGCATCACTCCTGCCGCTGAGCGCCAGGACGACTGCACCCACAGCATTGATGGCAACAAGGTAACCATCAAGGTGGGTGACACCCGTCGCGGCTGGGTGGACAGCTACCAGCTGATGCTCGAGCTCAGCAGCGATGAACGGTTCAACGGAGGTCCGATTCAGATCGAGGTGGACCTCAGCGATGTGCGGCCCGTTGGAGAAACGCTGAAGGGTTTCGGCGGCATGGCCAACCCCGTCAAGCTGAAGGATCTCTACGGGCGCGTTGCTCGGCTGCTGAACAAGGCCCAGGGCCGTCGACTCACCTCAGTCGAGTGCTGCCTTCTGATCGACGAAGCCGCCGTCACGATCGTGGCTGGAAACATCCGCCGCAGCGCCGGCATGCGCCAGTTCGCTTCGGACGACCAGGCGGCTGCGTCCTCCAAGGACAACCTCTGGCAGCAAGACGAGGAGGGCAACTGGAGGATCGACCCCGAGCGTGATGCGTTGCGGATGGCCAACCACACCCGCGTTTATCACACCCGTCCCAGCAAGGACGTGGTGCATGCAGCAGTGACCAAGCAGTTCCACTCCGGCGAAGGCGCGATCCAGTTCGCTCCCGAAGCGATCGCTCGCTCCAATGCCGATCTGCTCACCACCCCTGAGCTGCGAACGGAATTCATTGAGATCTACTGCGACCAGGGTCGAGAGGAAGCGGGGCGTTGGCTGTCCGACAACCATGGCCCCATCGGCGCCGACGAGCTGGAGCACCGCCTCAGCCGTTACGGCTTGAATCCCTGCGGCGAGATCCTGGGCGCCGATTTCCACTGCAATCTGGCCGAGGTGCACCTCAACCAGATCGACCCCAGCGACGAGGAAGGACAGGCCGACGCCTTCCGTGCAGGTGCCCTCTCGGTTGCCTGCCTGCTCAACCATCGTTTTGAGGTGGAGCGCTACCGCCAGAGCCGTGAATGGGACCCGATCGTTGGCGTCAGCTTCACCGGTCTGTTCGATTTCTTCGTCCATGCCTTCGGCACGGAATGGCTGACCTGGTGGGAGGCTGGCCGGCCTGATACCGAGGAGGGTCTGCGCTTCAAGGAGCAGGAAGCTGCTTACCTGAGCCGTTGGAAGGAGATCGTCAATCAAACGGTCTGGGACTACTGCGACCGTCATGGCCTGCGTCGTCCCAACCGCTGCACAACCGTGCAGCCTGCTGGCACCAAGAGCCTGCTCACCGGTGCTGCCCCCGGCTGGCATCCGCCCAAAGCTCAGCGCTTCATCCGCCGGATCACCTTCCGCAAGAACGACCCCGTGGCCATGGCCTGCATGGACTACGGCTACACCATCGTTCCCTCCCAGTCCGACAAGGATGAGGAAGGCCGTCTGCTGAATGACCCCTTCGATCCCCGCTGCACCGAATGGCTGGTGGAGATTCCCACCGAGGTGAGCTGGGCCAACCTGCCCGGTGCTGATGCCGTTGACATCAACGGCTTCAGTGCGATGGCGCAATTCGATTTCTACATGCAGGTGCAGCGGCATTACACCGCCCACAACACCTCCGCCACCATCGAATTCCGCGAGCACGAAATCGAACCCTTGGCTGATGCTTTGCATCAAGCCATGGAGAAGGGCGAGGGCTACATCTCAGCAGCACTTCTAGCCCGCTTCGATGCCAATGCCACCTTCCCCCGACTGCCCTTTGAGCCGATCGATGCAGCCACCTACGAGGAGCTGCAATCGGCTGTGGTGAAGCGTCGCGTCAGCAGTGATTTCTTCGAAGCACTGCAGCGTTACGACCAGGGCGAGCTGACCGAAGCGGGCCCGGCCGGATGTGATTCCGATAAGTGTCTGCTGCCTCTGGCCAAGCCGGAAAACTGAACTGGGAGCACGTCCCGATACAGTTGTCAGGTGTCCTGCGGGACACCTGACACCCTCTGGAGAGGTGGTCGAGTGGTTTATGGCTCTGGTCTTGAAAACCAGCGTGTCTTCACGGGCACCGTGGGTTCGAATCCCACCCTCTCCGTTTTGATCCAACCAAAACGAAGATCCTCCAGATCTTTCGTTCCCAATCAAAGAATGTTGTGTGGCCGACGGTGATGCATCACCGGAGCGATTCGACCACGTCGATACCTTGACGGACAAATCTGTTCGCGGGGCTACACAACCAGATTTCTTAAGAAACAAATGGATTTGACTCCTGCCGAAGCAGGAGTCAAACACCAGGGCGTCGGACATCGCTCTGTCCGGCTTCCAAGCCCGATTAGCGACTTGGCAGGATCACTATGAGCCGAATCGTCCGCATTTTTGAAGGGGTTGTGCTCGGATTTCTCGACATCCACAAATTGCAACCAAGACTCGAAGTGATTCCTGCCAGGACCGCCTCAATCGAACTCTTGATGTCAACGCTCGTGCGTCTGTGGGTGAAGTGACTGGCGGGTCGAAACTCGATCACCCCGATTGGTCCGGGGCCTCGATGCTGCTGCCATCAAAGTCGAAGATATAGGCCGCTTCCTCAGAAACGAGTTCACGTATCTCCTGGCGGGGGATATAAAGCAAATCAGTTTCACCCGCCATGCAGGACTCTGCATGGCGGCAGTAATAACAGGCGTAGCCAAAACAAGGCTTACGAACTCTGGGGTCTTGTTCGATCCCATGTTCATCCATCAAAGAGCGCACAAGGCGGCAACAAAAGAGTTGCTTCTGGATTTGCATTAACGCGAAATCACGAAGCACGTCTTGCATGCTCCGGTTCAACGAAGCGCAGTAGGCCTTCAACAGAGTGTGCTCCGATTCAGACATTCTGACGTTGACGACCTTGTCAGCCTGAACCGAAGTTGCGCTCATCTGCTCCCAAGAAACCACACCAACATCATATCCATGGATATGCAGATTTTGCATAAAAAAACTTCGCCTGGGTGCTCAACAATCGACACCTGGAATCACCGGGATAAGGAAAGATGGCAGCCCAGACAGACCTGAATTGACGACATAGAGGCACAACAATTGCAGCCAGACAGCTCAGGCCTGGTGCCTCAAAGGGGTGGCCCATGCATCAGCTAAGCGAGCAGCACCTTGGCTGTCACGCCACAGGGCCGAGCAATGCCGACGAGCAACCCCGAAGCAACTTCAAAGACACCCTTTAGATACTCATGAGTTGCTTGGCAGCGTCTCTTGAGCTACCCTAGGGATGCTCCGGCAGCAGACGGGTCATGATCAAAACCTCCACCCGAGAGACCCAGGTGAAGCTCACGGTCTCCGTTCCACCGAGCCTTCATGTGCTTCTTCGCGGCTGGGCCCTGTGCGAAGGACGTGAGCTGACCAGCGTTGTACTTCAGTGCGTGGAGCTGTCGGTGCGCCAACTCAAGAGCAATGGCTCCATTCCCAGCGCAGCCATCCGCGCCTATGAGGCTGCCTGTGATGAACGTTTGGCTGTGGGAGGGTTGTGATCGTGCAGCTTGATCAGATCGAACAAGCGCTTCAGGCTCCGGTGATGGACGCCGTGATTGCCCTGAGCGAAAGGGTGCAAACCCTCGAGAACAATCCTGAGGGGCGGATCTACACCGCCTATCGCGCTATTGATCAAACCCTCTCCTTGGGGTACTCCGAGAACATCGATGCGATCGGTGAACAGCTTCGCGAACGCGACTTCGTGCTGCTCGCGAGCCGTAGGGGTACACGCCGGGAGCAGAGGTTGCTGTTACTCACCCTCAAGGAAATCGGTATCGCCAGCAGCTACAGCGAAAACTGCTTCAACGCATCGCCAAACACGGTGAGCCATCTCAGGCACCTCGGCTGGCCCTTGGGAAATCTCAAGCAATACGCCAACGGCACCAAGACGCGCAAACGCTTCAACCCGGGGCGTTGATCAACGATCGACAGCGTTGCACCATCGCTGCCACAACGGCAGGATCAGCAGAGGCTCGATCGCCTCGATCCATGTCCGGGTACAAGTCGGCAACCGCCCACGCTTTGGAGGCCGGTTCATTCAGATGGCGTGGGATGAGATGGAGATGAAGGTGCTGGGCTCCCTCACCAAAGGCAATTGCATACACGCGCTCAGATCCGCTGATCTGTTTCACGAGATCACTGGCATCCCGAACAGCGCACCCTCAATCAGAAGCCTCGGCCGCCGTGAAATCCACGAGGCCAGAACAGTGCCTTCGTGAATCCAAGAGAAGCCAACCTGGCAGAGGTGCTGGGTCCGGGTGATGCCGCAAAACCCAGAGTTCAGAGCGCTGAATCTCGTACCGCTCTTGCGCTGTGGGATCGAGATGCAGCTGGCAGATGGCGCAGTTTTCCACGGGGATGATCTTCAACGACGAACAGCACCACGGCCATTACCAATCAAGCCGAAGTCGATGATCAAACCGATCAACACCACCAACAGGCCACTGAACGACGACACGCCTCCGAACGAGGCCGCAGCCCAGCAATAGCCGAGGGTCGTGGTGGGGAGAAACAACAGACCCAGGATCGCAAGCACCGGATTGGGAACACTGGTGCCACTGAAGGGCTGCAGTACAAAACTTCTGTTGATCAACCACATCAACACCAAAACCAGGCGTGGAGCCAGCAGGCCAATCGCCGCCAGAAGACACATCGCAAGGCACGGACGCTGGGTCATCCATAGCGACGTCTTCTGAAGGCGAGATCGTCCCCACCGGAAGATTCAGGTTTCGAGCGAGCAATTCATCGCCAACTCGAACGGAACGGCGGCGTTGGGGATCGACAACAGGCTGCTCGAGAGAGACGCAAGATCCTCGGGTTGGGTCATCGCGGCAGGTTCAACGGCCGTCACCGCACGAGCCATATCGGTGTTGACCCAACTGGGACAGATGGCGGTCACCCGAATCCCCTTGTCCCACCCTTCATTGCGCATGCTCTGACAGAGCCCCATCAAGGCGAATTTGCTCACGGGATAACCCGCCATTCGACCTTTGACGCGTTTGCCACTCATCGACACCAACACCTGGATTCGTCCATGGCCACTGGTAACCAGATACGGCCAGGCCGCACGGGTCAGCCACCAGGGCCCCTTCACGTTGATCGCCCACAGTTCATCGAGCTGCTGCTCATCGCCATCTGCAAACAACAACGGGGTTCGATGCAAAATCCCCGCGCAGTGGATCACGGTGTCGATGGCACCCCAATGACGAACGGTGCTGTCAACCCAGACTTCAACACTGGCTGGATCGTTGGCGTCGTAGGCGTGATGCAACACCGTACCGACGTCCAGGTCTGTTCCCCTTAGAGCCTGCGGATCCCGCAGACCAAGGCTGAGGCGGTGACCATCCTTGAGCAACCGTCTGGCAATGGAACGTCCGATGCCACGACTGGCTCCGGAAATCAAAACCGTGCGTTGCATCAGGACGCGTTGAGGAGTCGATCGATCAGCAATTCTGGCGTTGTTGCATCCAGGAGGAGCTGGCGATTTCGCTGCGAAAGAAAGCCCGTCGAAACGCTTTGATCCAAAAAGCTCAGCAACGCATCGAAGTAGCCATCGATGTTGAGCATGCCGATCGGCTTGGCATGAAAACGAAGCTGAGCCCAGGTCAAGGCTTCGAACAACTCGTCGAGGGTTCCCAGTCCCCCGGGCATGGCAACGGCTGCATCGGCCAGATCGAGCATTCGCGCTTTGCGCTCGTGCATCGATCCCACAACCTCGAGATGGGTCAAACCGGTGTGCACCACTTCCTCTTGCGTTAACGCCTCGGGGATCACCCCGATCACCTCCCCTCCAGCCGCCAAAGCGGCATCAGCAACAGCACCCATCAAGCCAATGCGAGCTCCGCCGTAAACCAGGGCCATGCCCTGGGTGGCGATCAGTGCACCCAGCTCAGTGGCAGCAAGCTTGAACAGGCTCGAGTCGCCGCTCGAGGAGCCGCAATACACAGCGATTCGATTCATGGCGCCTGGCCGTGATCCATTCATCCTCACCTGCGATGGCTGGCAAAAACGAGCCAAGCCTCGAGAATCACCAGGAACGGGTCCCGATGAGGATGACCTCGATACGCCTTGAGCTGCTGAGCCGTCACAGGATTCGAGACCCAGGCCTCGGCCTGAATGAACCATCCGGACTGACGTTGAACGCGGATGGCTCAGCGCTCTACACCGTCAGTGATGACACCAAGGCGATTTTTCGTCTGGATCTCAAAGGCAGAGTGTCGGTGAGTGACTCGTTCTTCATCGGCCTCGACGACTTGGAAGGCATTGCACTCCGTGGCGATGACAGCGAGCTGCTCGTGGTGCAGGAGCAGAACAATTCTGTGGTGGTGGTGGATCTGAGCAACCGGCGCGAACGGTCTCGGCGCCCGCTGTCAGCCATGACCAACTACGACACGATTGCGCACCACTTCCCAGATTCTCCGGACAACAACGGATTGGAGGGCATCACTGTGAACACCAGCAACAACCATGTGGTTGTGGTGAAAGAGCGCCAGCCCGGTTTGCTGATCGAACTGAATTCCACACTCACCACAATCCTCTCCACACGAGTGCTGCAAGCCAGCCAAGGGTTCATGCATCCCGAACTGAAGGCCGAGAAGCTTGATTTCTCGGGCCTGAGCTACGACAGCAGCAGCGACACCCTCTGGATCGTCAGCGACAAGGGGCGGTGCCTGTTCCAGTACGACTGGGCAGGCGACACTGTTCTCCAGCGCCTCGATCTCACCATCAGCACGGGAGACAAGCCAAAGCAAATCCGCAAACCGGAGGGCGTTGCCTTCGATCCCGGGCGAAAAAGGATCTACGTGGTGAGCGATCGAGACGCTGATCTCTACGTGTTCAAACTCCATGACGACTGCTGAACAGCGCCGCGTTCTGATCACCGGTGCCAGCAGCGGCATTGGTCTTGAAGCGGCAAAAATCCTGCTGGCCCGTGGTGATGCACTCACCGTTGTTTGCCGCAATGCAGAACGCGCCGAGCGAATCCGCACGGCTCTTTCGGGTTCCGTTGACACCTGCATTGCTGATCTGGCGGACCTTGCGTCTGTGGCCAGGGCGATCGAACAGCTCCGCCATCAGGAGATGCCATTCGATGCACTGGTGCTCAATGCCGGGTTGCAATACGCCGGCCACAGCTCCCCACGTTGGAGTGCACAGGGCATTGAACTCACGTTTGCGGTGAACCACCTGGCCCATCAACTTCTGGCGGAAGGATTGAAGGAGCAAACCCAAGCCATCGTGATCACCGCCTCTGAGGTGCACAATCCAGCCACCGGCGGAGGACGGGTTGGTCAGCCTGCAGGGCTGGGCTCGCTACTGGGACTGCGCCAGGGCCCCGGGACGCCGATGGTGGATGGGGAAAGTCCGTTCAATGCAGACAAGGCCTACAAAGACAGCAAGCTGTGCAATCTGCTGATGGCCCTGCAGATCCACCAGCAGCGTCAGGATTTGCCTGTCGTGGCGTGGAGTCCGGGGCTGGTGATTCCCCGCACGTCAGAGGGGTTTTTCAGAAACAGTCGCCAAGCCAATCCACTTGGGCAGGCCTTGTTTGGGTTGGTCGCTCGAGATCTCTTGCGATTGACGGAAAGCGTTGAGCGGGCAGGGGCACTGCTGGTGCAGCTCATCGATGAACAACTTGATCAACCGGGATTCAGCTACTGGAGCAATGATCTGTTGGGCCCTGGCCGGCATCAATTCAAACCAACGGAACCCTCCGAGGAAGCGAAGAACAGCGACACAGCGACAATGCTCTGGATGTTGTCGAACAATCTGATCAACTCTTTTTTGACGCCATCCCGCTGATCGCCAAACCGTTCACAAACCAGCATCTATTACGTTAGTTCATTGACTGATTGTCAAACTTGTACACACGGTTGGGAATCACACTGATGTTGACATCAAGGTCATCCAAGCCGAAGTCTTTGGCTCGTTTCAACATCTGCTGATTGACATCGTTCATAAAGGATTGATCCAAGATATCTTCGGGTGCATTGAGCACAATATCCAGCCTTGCCTTGTTGTTAACAACACTCACGCTGCTGTAAATCAGACGAACTTTTGACCACAACCTCTGGTTGCCTCGCGCGAGGGCTACACGTTTGAATTGTCCTGCTTTGAAGCGACCAAATTCCGCATCCATCTGCTGCCGCACACTGAAGTCATGCAATGCCGATTACAAGGGCAGGCTCAACAGCCCGAGCAATCCCAACCAGACCAGAAGATTGCGCCAACAGCTGCGGAATGAGCCGTAACGCTGCAGCAAAAACACCACAAGGCTGGTGACGGTGATGCCGATCAGGTTCGCCAGAAAAAGTAGAAACGATCCCTCCGCGATCTGGTTGGTGAGACCCGCCACAGTCCCACGGCCAAACACAGCCACCATTTCCGAGCCAAGCGTGAGGCCGATGCCGCTGACACAGAGCGGTGGCACAAGGGCGACAGCAATCGCCACTCCGGCAATCGAATTCGACAATTGCTTGCGGGTCATCGAGAACGACCCGGCAACGGCCGCCGCGATGGCGATGCCCAGATCGATCAGGTGGGAGACGTGCGGCCAGTGATCTCAGACTGCACATGGCTGATGCCCAGCCCCAAACTGATCAACGCCGCGGTTGCAATCACCGCCAGAACGCCGAAGCCAATGGTGACGGCGGAACGTCGGATCAATTTCCCATCGCTCACGGCCAAGCCAAAAGCCAGGCTGAGGATGGGGTCCATCAGCGGAGCGACGATCATGGCCCCGATCACAACCGCCGTGCTGTTGGAGATCAGCCCGAGGCTGGCGATCACCGCAGAGCTGATCAGAAGAATGAAAAAACCAAGCGATGGCTTGGATGAAGCGATCCGCGCTTCATAAAGCTCCGTGCGAGGAACACGACTTTCAAGATGAACCGCCCAATGCCCCGACAAGGTTTCCAGCAATTGCCCCAGCACCGTGCACGTCTCCAGGCCTCACATTCCTGAATTGTGCACAGAGTTCTCGACTGCGCAGCAGACTGCACAACGATCAAGACCAGACCATGACGGGTGTACTGGCGGCCCTTGGAGCAGCCATGGCCTGGACGGGAGCCAGTGCACTCTGGCGATCGCTATCAGGGCGAGTCACGGCGATCCGGCTCAACGCCATGAAGAACGGCTTGGCCAGCCTGCTGTTTCTGCCTGTTCTGCTCACACTTCCGCACAACACCGAGGTGCATGCTGTTCTGCTGCTGTTGATCAGCGGCTTGATCGGCATTGCGGCCGGAGACAGCTTCTATCTCGGGGCGTTGCGGCGACTCGGCACCCGACGAACCCTCACCGTGGAAGCCAGCGGTCCGGTGCTGGCCAGCATCGCTGGGGTTCTGGTGATGGGGGACAGCCTGGCCGTGAAGAACGGTCTCGGCGCGCTTTTGGTTTCAAGCGCGGTGGTTCTCATTGCCATGCAGGCGAAAGAGACGAGCCAAGGGGAGCGGGGGGACAACGCTGCTGACTTCGGCATCGGGCTTCTGTTGGCACTCACTGCCGTGGTCTGTGGCCTGAGCGGAGCCTTTCTGGCCCGTCACGTGCTGATCAGCAGCGACCTCACCCCATTGCAGACGGCATCGATCCGGCTGCTGGGCGGATGGCTTGGTCTTCTTCCGTTCCTCAAAGGGATCTGGAGACAGACCAAGCTGAAGCAACGGGAGCAATGGAAGCTTGTGATCGCCACCGTGGTCGGAACCAACGGGGGAATCCTGTTGCAACAGGTGGTGCTGCAAACGATGCCCGTTGGAGAAGGGGTGACCCTTATGGCCACAGCACCAGTGATGGCTCTTTTTGTGGGCCGAAAGGAGGGAGACCCGATTCAGCTCTCAGGCGTAGCTGCCGCGGGGCTGGCCTTGGCCGGTGTGGCCTGTACCAGCCTCTGAAGGCCGGATTCCAGGGCCGGAGCTGCAGCCTCGTTCAAAGCCAGCACCACCAGATCAGCACCACAGCCCTGATCGGGACGCCAGGCATGGCTGGGAGCTGCTTCAAACCAGCTGTTCAACCGCGGACCCACCATCTGGATCTGAAGCGGAAGCGTTTTGCTGGGCAGCCAGACACGCCCCTTGAGTCGAACCACCTGGAGATTGCTGACCAGGCTGGGCAACAGCTGCTCGAGGGCCTGACGGTCGAATGCCCCTTCAACACGCACATTGCTGCCGACCATGTCGACATGGCTGTGGTCGTGATGGTCGTGGTCGTGGTGGTCGTCGTGGTGGGTGTGGGCTTCCTGGGGGGTGGGCTTGTGCTCAAGGCCCAACACAACGGATGTCTCCACCTGTCCCTGAGACACAGGAAGCAGAAGGGTACCCGGGCGCACTTTGTCTTTGATCCGCCCCTGCACCTCAGCCATCGCTGATGCATCCAGGCAATCAGCCCGACTGATCAAGACCAGGTCAGCGGCCTGGAGTTGATCCTCAAACAAGTCGTCGATCGCTGTGAGGTGATCGAGGCTGGGATCCTCGGCCCGTTGCCGCTCCAGCGCTTCAGCATCAGCCACTGGGCTGCCTGCAGCCAAAGCTTCGCCATCCACCAGCGTCACCACACCATTCACATGCACACGGCTACGGATGGCGGGCCAATCCAAGGCCTGAAGCAGAGGCCGTGGCAAAGCGAGACCGCTGGTTTCAACAACGATCCCATCCAACTGATCCGCCCGTTCCAGCAACGTCTCCATCGTCGGCAGGAAGTCGTCCTGCACCGTGCAGCAGAGGCAGCCGTTGTTCAGCTCAACCAAACGGCCGTCCACCTCCTCCTCAGGACAAAAGCCGCAACTGCGAATCAGATCACCATCAAGCCCAACGCTGCCGAATTCGTTGACCATCACGGCCAATCGCTGACCGCCACGGGTGAGCAGATGGCGGAGCACCGTGGTCTTGCCGGCCCCAAGAAACCCGGTGATCACGGTCACCGGCAGACGCTTTGCCATGACGATTAAGGACGGCAGCCCAGGCTCTCACGGGTGGAGACACCACTGATCGGATTGGATCCATCCGCCCGAGCACAGAGGGCCCGCTGTTGGGGAAGGTCGATCACAGCGTTGGTGAAATCAGCACCGTCGATCTGCGCGTCCGTGAAACGGCTCTGCATCATCATCGCGTTGGTGAAATTGGCCCCCCGGAGATCGGCGCCCTCGAAGTGGCTGGCAAAGCCCACAACATCGGAGAGATCGGCATCGCGGAGATCGGCCCCCTGCAGTTGCGAGGTGTTGATCACAGCGCCACGCAGGTCTGTGCCGCTGAGATTCACCTCGCGCAAATCGGCCTTGAGGAACTCTTTTTCCTTGAGGTCGAGACCGTGCATATCGGCGCTGATCTCCTGAACTGCGAACTGACCACGCAGCTCGGGAGCGGTGATGGCCTGCACTGATTCAGCCCAAACAACAGTGCTGAACGCCAGCGTGATCACCGCCAGCAGCGAGGCCATACGTCGAAGGGCGCCCATGAGACCGGTAATTTGAGCAATCACGTTATGGCAACTGTCCGCGGAGCGAGTCGATATGGCCATGAGCTTGCGGGTGGTGGTTCCACCCCATCCCCTGATCGGCCATTGGCTGACCATGCTTCGGCATCGGGAAACCCCTGCGGCCCTCTACGCCACAGCCCTGCAGGAACTGGGCCGGTGGCTCACCTACGAAGCCCTGCGGGACTGGCTGCCCCATCGCCGGGAGACGGTGCCCGGACTCCATGGGAACACCGAAGGCACCCTCGTTGAAGCATCGGTACCGCTGATCGCCATTCCAGTGCTGCCAGCAGGCCTCGAGCTTTGGCAGGGAGGACGATCCGTCCTTCCCGATTCCTCCCTCTGCCTGGGGTCGTGCCCACAGGAGATCGAAGCCAACGCCGGGGTGATTCTGTTTGTTGACCAGATCAGAGATGGTGAGGCCACCCTCAAGCTTCTGCAGGAGCTCCAGAGCAAGGGTGTGGATGGTCGGCGGCTGCGGCTGATCACTGCCCTGTGCGCCAGTCCTGGACTGAAGTTGTTGGGTGAAGCGATTCCAGACTTAACGCTGCACACCGCCTGCATTGACGAGGGCGTGGGGGAACAGGGTGAGATTCGTCCGGGAATCGGTGACCCTGTGCGACGGCTGAACCTCAGATCTTGCGGGCATGACTAATCTTCAGGCAGGTTGAACGCACCCATGGCCCAGCAGCACGACACGGGCTCAGGCACCCTGGCAACTCTGGTCACCGGAGCAGTGCTCGGTGCTGCAGGCCTGGCCTGGTGGCTCCTCAACGAAGCCGACAGGCGCAGGCGTTACGGCGCGCAGAAGTCGATGTTGCACGCACCGCGGATGCAGGACGGTTCCGAAGTGCTGGACAGCCCAGGCAACGGACACCTCGAGGAGCGGGTGGAAAAACTCAACGCGGAGATCGCCCGCGTTCGCGCCCAACTCGAGGGACTCGGTAGCGAAGGATGAGCGCTCGGTAGGTTGGCTTGATTGCCACTGGTCCGCTCCGTTCCATGCTTCGCTCCGACGCCGTCACCAAGGGGATACAGCGGTCTCCCAACCGCGCCATGTTGCGGGCCGTGGGCTTTGGAGACAGCGATTTCGGCAAGCCCATCCTGGGCATCGCCAACGGCTACAGCACCATCACCCCCTGCAATGTGGGGCTGAACGACCTGGCCAAACGAGCTGAGGAAGCGGCCCGGCAGGCCGGAGGCATGCCACAGATGTTCGGAACCATCACCGTGAGTGATGGAATCTCCATGGGCACCGAAGGGATGAAGTACTCCCTGGTAAGCCGTGAAGTGATCGCTGACGCCATCGAAACGGCCTGCAATGGCCAGAGCATGGATGGGGTGCTGGCCGTTGGTGGCTGCGACAAGAACATGCCCGGTGCCATGCTCGCGATGGCACGGATGAACATCCCTTCGGTGTTCGTCTACGGCGGCACGATCAAGCCGGGCAAGCTGGGCGGCTGTGATCTCACGGTGGTGAGCGCTTTTGAAGCGGTCGGCCAACTGACCAGCGGCAAGATCGACGAAGAGCAGCTCACCGCAGTTGAGAAAAATGCCTGCCCTGGGGCTGGCAGTTGCGGCGGCATGTTCACCGCCAACACCATGAGTGCCGCCATCGAAACGATCGGTCTCAGCCTCCCCTACAGCTCCACGATGGCTGCCGAGGACGAGGAAAAGGCCGACAGTGCCGCTCGCTCCGCCGAAGTGCTGGTGGAGGCCGTGAAAGCCAACATCCGCCCCCTGGATCTGCTCACCAAGGAAGCCTTTGAGAACGCCATCAGCGTGATCATGGCGGTGGGTGGCTCCACCAATGCGGTGCTGCACCTGCTGGCCATTGCCCGCACCGCCGGCGTTGACCTGAGCATCGATGACTTCGAACGGATTCGTCAGCGGGTGCCGGTGATCTGTGATCTCAAGCCCAGCGGCCGCTACGTGACCGTTGATCTGCACAATGCCGGCGGCATTCCCCAGGTGATGAAGCTGCTGCTGGATGCAGGCTTGCTGCACGGCGACTGCCGAACGGTGGAGGGCAAAAGCCTGGAGGAGCTGCTGGCCGATGTGCCCTCGGAGCCGCCCTCCGGGCAAGACGTGATCCGCCCCCTGAGCAATCCGCTTTACGCCAAAGGGCACCTCGCCATCCTCAAGGGCAACCTCGCCAGCGAGGGAAGCGTGGCCAAGATCAGCGGTGTGAAGACCCCTGTTCTAACCGGCCCGGCGCGGGTGTTTGAAAGCGAGGAAGACTGCCTTGCCGCCATCCTCGACAAAAAGATCAAGGCCGGGGATGTGGTGGTGGTCCGCAACGAGGGTCCCGTCGGTGGACCGGGCATGCGGGAGATGCTGGCTCCCACCTCAGCGATCGTTGGTCAGGGCCTGGGGGACAAGGTCGCCCTGATCACCGATGGGCGCTTCAGCGGCGGCACCTATGGCCTGGTGGTGGGTCACGTGGCTCCTGAAGCCGCTGTCGGTGGAACGATCGGGCTGGTTCAAGAAGGCGACAGCATCACGGTTGATGCTGATCAGCTGCTGCTCCAACTCAACGTGGATGAGGCGGAACTGGATCGCCGCCGGGCGGGATGGAGCAAGCCGGAACCCCGTTACCGCAACGGAATTCTCGGCAAATACGCGCGGCTCGTCTCCAGCTCAAGCCGGGGTGCAACCACCGACCACGCCGATTGAATTCGGCGCGGTCAAAGAGCCGGTTGCACCAGAGCCCGTAGGCGCCGACTCAAGGCCTCCAGAGGGGCGGCATCCTGCGGTGCCGCACAGCGCTGCCCAGATGCGCCATCCATCCAGACCGGATGGCGCCCGTGCCAGAGCATCGGACGTTCCGGTTGGTCCCACCAGCTCAGCATCAGATTGATCTCGTCGCCACTCCGATAGATCTCCAGTTCAAGATCCTGATCAGAGCAACGCTGGCCGTCGCCATCACGGCATTCAATCCGCACGTGCAGATCGTCGATTTGTTCTGGAGCCGAAGGATCGATCAGAACAACAGCATGGCTCCAGGGCTTGAGGCAAACGTCAGCCGCCTTGGCAATCAACACCAGAAGGTCCATGGACTCAGGGCAAGGCGCGGATTGAACGGATCAGCACCCGGATGGAGCCAGCGCGAAAACCCGGATTGAGATCCCCAGCATCACCGAATTTCGAGTGCAACACCTGAATGCGGGTGATGCCACTGGGATCGAAGCGCAGCGGTAAGCCAACGGGCTTGGCACGCACCGTGGGTCTGAGGTCGGCGAATGGCACCACAACAGGGGTCAAACCGGACGGTTTGGTCGCAACATCCACCACCCAGCGGAGACCACCGGGAATCAGTTCCGTGAGTCCCATGGCTCCATCCCGGCAACCAAGGGCAATCTTCAGGGTGCGTCCCTCACCCTCAACATCCAGCTGAAGTGCTGAATAAGGGGACAGATCGAGCGGGGGCTGCAGGCGAGGGGAGCGGCAGCTCACGAAACCACCGCCGGTCTCCACCAGCTCCCCGTCCAGCACGAGTCCTTCGGGGGTCACGCGGCAACCGGCACGGGATCGGCCGCCCATGATCGTGTCGTTCAGGCTGGCCCAGTCAGCAAAGTCGCTGCCCTGGAAAAGGATCTGTTCAGAGGCCGGCGGCTGCATCCTGATCAGCAAGGATCAGCACATCACTAGCAGGTTGAACCAGCCGAGCGGGAGTGCGATCGGAGGATTCGGAGGGATCGACCAGTCGCCGGAGGGCCTCCTGTTTACCGGCACCACTGACGAGGAAGATCACCTGACGGGCGGCACTAAGCACAGGAGCCGTCATGGTGATGCGATCCAACCCCTTGCCGCGCCCGATGGTCGTCCAGCGATCCAGCACCGCTGGAGCCTCGGTGCCGGGGAACAGGGATGCGGTGTGGCCGTCATCCCCCAGGCCCAGCAGCATCACATCGAACACCGGTGGTGCTCCTGAGCACAGCCGAGAAAGCTGGTCAGCAAAAGCCTGGGCACTGGCCTCAGGGCTCTCCAGTTCCACGGTGGGCACGGGATGAAAAGCAGCTGAAGCTCCAGGCCCGGGTGCGAGAAGGGTGCGGCGCAGCATGCCGGCGTTGCTGGACGCATCGTCGGCAGCCACCCAGCGCTCGTCACCCAGCACAACGTCCACCCGGTCCCAGGGCAACCGTTCCTGACCGAGCAGGGAGTAGGCACTGGCGGGGGTGCTCCCGCCGGAGAGAGCGATCTGGCAGCGGTCCCGTTGATCCAAGGCCAGATCAATTTGGGCGGCAACAGTTTCACAGGCCTGACGGGCGAGGTCCTGAGGATCCTTCGCCCGCTCGATGCGGTAGTTGGTCATCGCTCAATCACTCAGCTGAGCCATTCGGTGTGGAACGTGCCCTCCTTGTCGACCCTTTGGTAGGTGTGGGAGCCGAAGCAATCGCGCATCGCCTGAACCAGGTTCTGAGGAAGGCGACCGGAGCGGTAGCTGTTGATGTAGTCGAGGGTGCTGCTGAAGCAGGGAACGGGAATGCCGGCCTCGGCAGCACCGGCCACCACTTGAGCCAGTCCGGGAAGCCGTCGGTTGATCTGTTCAGCGAACCAAGGATCAACCATCAGGTTGGGCAGCTGGGGATCCGCGTGGAAAGCATCCTGAATGCGCTTCAGCAGACGGGCCCGAATGATGCAGCCACCCTTCCAGATCTGAGCGATCGACGGCATGTGGAGTTCATAGTCGAGGTCCTGGGAGGCGATTCGCAGAAGCTCCATGCCCTGGGCATAACTGGCGATGCAGCTCAGCACCGTGGCATCCATCAGCGGAGCCATGGCATCGTCAGGCGTTCCCAGGTCAAAGTCCTTGATGGTTGGTCCTTTGAGGATCGATTCGGCCGCCACGCGTTGGGGCTTCATCGAGCTCATCACCCTTGCATTGAGAGAGGCATAGATGGTGGGAACAGAGGCACCCATCTGCAGCGCTGTCACCACGGTCCAGAGGCCCGTGCCCTTCTGGCCAGCCTGATCGGTGATTTTTTCCACCAGATCAGTGCCATCGACGGGATCCTTAGTGCGGAGACACACCTCGGTGATTTCCACCAGATACGACGACAACTCTTCTGTGGCGTTCCATTGACCGAGAACGTCGGCCATCTGCACACCGGTCATTCCTTTGACCCGCTTCATCAGGTCGTAGCCCTCGGCAAGGATCTGCTCAATGCCGTATTCGATCCCGTTGTGGACGGTCTTCACCAGGTGTCCTGACCCGCCGGGACCGATGTAGGTCACGCAAGGTCCGTCTTCGACCTGAGCCGCCATCTTGTTCACAAGGCTCTCGATGGCCTCGTAGGAGGTCTTGGTTCCTCCGGGCATCATGCTCGGCCCCTCCAGGGCACCTTTGGCGCCACCGGACACACCCATACCGATGAAACCGAAGCTCTTGCTCTCGAGTTGCTTCACCCGACGTTCGGTGTCGTGGTAGTCGGAGTTGCCTCCATCAATCAGCAGATCGCCTTCTTCGAGATAGGGGGAGAGCTGATCAACAACGGCATCGACGGCGGGCCCCGCCTTCACCATCATCAAAATCCGGCGGGGGCGTTCCAACTTGCCAACGAAATCTTCGAGGTCAGTGGCGCCCTGAATGTTCTTGTCCTTGCCACGCCCCTGGAGGAAGTCTTCGGTTTTGGCGTAGGTGCGGTTGTAGACAACGCTGGAAAAACCATTGCGTTCCGCATTCAGGACGAGGTTCTCGCCCATCACGCCAAGACCGATGAGGCCGAAGTGAGACTTGGACATGGCCTGCAGGACCACTGAGGACTGATCTCAGTGTGTTGATCTCGCCTGGTCTCGACCGCAAATAAACCAATAAATGTCAGGAATGAGCCATCAGCGGAAAGACGTCGGCTCATTCCTGAAAACGATTGCTGCCCTCAGATCACCGTTCCATCAGCGATGGTGGCGTTTTTCTGAACCACCACAATGCCGTTGCGGATGTAGAACCCCTGATCGGAACGGTCGGCTTCTTCCACGTTGTCCTTGTTGATGATCGAGACACCCGAACCAATGCGGGTGTTCTTGTCGAGGATGGCGCGTTTCACCGTGGTGCCCTTGCCCACGCCAAGAGGAATGCCTCCGCGCTCTTTCAAGACAGCACGTTCGTCTGGAGATTCGAAGAAGTCGGCCCCCATCACCAGCGTGTCCTGAAGCACGCAGTCACTTTCAATTCGACTGCGTACCCCGAGAACACAGTGGTGGATGCTGCAGGACTTCAGGATCGAGCCTTCGCCAACAATCGAGTTGGTGATCTGGGCGTCAACCAGCTTGCTGGGGGGCAGATAGCGAGGACGGGTGTAGATGGGGAATTTCTCGTCGTAGAAGCTGAAGGGGGGCGTGGGTTGTTGTGTCAGGGCGAGGTTGGCTTCATAGAACGCACCGATGGTGCCGATGTCTTCCCAGTAGTCGTCGAACACATAGCTCTGAAGCTTGTCGCCCCTCGCGAGAGCCTCGGGAATGATCTCCTTGCCGAAATCCTTGTGCCCGGGATGCTTGTCGAGTAGATCAAAGAGGGTCTGACGGCTGAAAACGTAAATGCCCATCGAGGCCAGATAGGGCCTTTTTTTGGCTGAATCGGCACTGAGGCCGAAGCGAGAGGTGTCGACAGCCATCTCCAGCAGCGAATCACCCTTGGGCTTCTCGCGGAACTCCTTGATCGAGCCGTTTTCATCGGTCCGCATCAGACCGAAAGCCTCTGCCTGCTTGGGATCAACGGGAAGGGCAGCAACGGTGAGATCAGCACCTGAGCGGCGGTGGTGCTCGATGAAGAGGCTGTAATCCATCCGGTAGAGCTGGTCGCCGGAAAGGATCAGGTATTCATCAACATCCCATTCCTGGAACAACCACTGGTATTTGCGTACAGCGTCTGCAGTGCCTTCAAACCAAGTGGGACTGTCGGGGGTTTGCTGAGCTGCGAGCACCTCAACAAAACCGCCACCAAAGGAATTACTGAGATTGAAGGTCTGACTGAGGTGACGGTTCAGTGACGCACTGTTGAACTGCGTCATCACGTACATCTTGTTGATGTCGGAGTTGATGCAGTTGCTAATCGGAATATCAATCAGTCGATATTTGCCTGCCAGAGGGACGGCCGGCTTGGCGCGCATTTTTGTGAGCGGATACAGGCGCGTGCCTGCACCGCCGCCCAGAATGATGGCCAAGACCCGCTTCATGCCGCTGTCCCAAATCGGCGTTGCCGCAAGAACTTACCGGAGTTTTTGGCTTCGCAACCGTCTTTCGGAAGAATCAGTCGAGATTACTGGGATTCAGATCGCGACTGAATCGCTCAACAGCTCAAGAAGCTTCCAAATCGAACAGTCGTTCGACAATTCGGAGGGCCTGTTGGCGATCCTGACGGGTCTGGGGAGCCCGCAGTTGGGTCACCGGCGTGTGGAGGATTTTGTTGATAATTCCTTTGCTCAACGCTTCGACAACCTTGCGTTCCCGGGCTGAGAAATCAGGTCCCATTCGGCTGAGGGCTTTCTGGAGTTCCTCCGAACGGATCGACTCCATCGAAGAGCGCAGCTGGTTGATGGTCGGCACAGCCTCAAGGCTGTCCCACCACTCGAGGAACTGCTGCGCTTCTTGCTGAAGCAACTGCTCAGCCTCGCGGGCCATAGCCTGACGGGCTTCCTGGTTACGGGCAACGACCTCTTGCAGGTCGTCCACATCGTGGGATTCAACGCCGTCCACATCGGCAGCATCCGCAGCGATGTTGCGCGGCACACCGATATCAATCAAGCGCAGCTTGCTGCGCCGGTTCAGAGGAGCCAGACGTGCGGCATCAATGATCGGATCATCGGCGGCGGTGCTGGTGAACATCAGCGAGCAGGTGCTCAGGTACTGATCCAGATCCGTAAGCGGCCTGCACTGAACAGGAAGATCAGGGAAATCAGCCGACAGCTGCTCGGCCCGTTCAACGGTGCGGTTGAGCAGCACAACACCCGAGGCACCTTTGGCCTGAAGGTGCTGGAGCAACAGACGGCTCATGCGCCCTGCACCAACAACGGCGATCTGCTCGCTTTCCAGGGTGACCAGTTGATCCAGACCTCGGGATTGACCGAGCTTGAGCTGGGCGAGCTCAACTGCAGCTGAGCTGATCGAAACAGCACCCGTTCCGAGGTTGGTTTCACTGCGCACCCGTTTGCCGGTGGAAACAGCCTGGGTGAGCAAGCGGTTCAGGATCGGACCCAGGGATTTGTGCTCCTGGCCGAGCCGCATCATTTTTTTCACCTGGGAGAGAATTTGACCTTCCCCCAGCACAAGGCTGTCGAGACCCGCTGCCACCCGCATCAGGTGGTCGACAGCATCTTCGTGGTGGTAACTGAACAGGTGGGGCGTCAGCTCCCCTGTTTCAAGACCGGAGTGGCTGCTGAGGAAGTCGCTGACAGCAGACACGCCGAGGTCCGGATTGCGGACCAGGGTGTAAATCTCAAGGCGGTTGCAGGTGCTGAGGATCGATGCCTCGAGCACCTGCTCATTGCCGCGGAGGGATTGAAGGGACGTCTCCATGGTCTGCTCAGGGATGCTGAGCCGTTCCCGGATCTCCACCGGTGCCGTCCGATGACTGAGGCCGACGACGGAGATATGCATGAAGACGTTCCTCTCAACCAGTTGATGACGATCAGCTCAGAGCGATGCTCTGGGCGCCGTCTTTGATGTGCACGGTGTTGGTGAAGCGGCAGGTGTTGTCCAGGTTGCTGATCACCAGGCTGCTTGTGCGGGTGCAGTCCTTTTCGAACTTAACGCCATCAAAGAGCAGACCATCCGTGATGCCGCTGCCAGCGAAACAAACATGCTCACCGCAGGCCAGCTCCTCAGCTTCATAGACCTTGTCGGGATCGGCGATGCCCATCTCAGCGAGACGCGCCAGGTTGCCCTCTTTGGTCATGTCTGCCCACTCGGAGGTCTGAGCAATCGCAGGGTCATACACCAGTTGGCCCTGGAAGTGACCACCAAGAGCGCGCATGGCAGCGGCGGAGATCACACCTTCAGGGGCAGCACCGATGCCCATCAGGCAGTGGGTTCCGGTACCAGCGAAACCGCAGGCGATAGCGGCCTGAACGTCTCCATCGGAGATGGGCTGGATGCGAGCGCCGGTGGCACGGATCTCAGCGATCAGGTCCTTGTGACGGGCGCGATCCATCACCACGATGTTCAACTCGTCGACGGGGAGACCCAGGCACTCGCTGAGGATCTTGATGTTTTCAGTGGCTGATTTGCGGATGTCCACCTTGCCCTTGGCTGCCGGAGGAGCAGCCAGCTTCTTCATGTAGAAGTCGGGGGCGTTGAACAGACCGCCACGGTCGGAAGCGGCGAGAACAGCCATGGAGCCGCGCTGGTTGAAGGCGCAGAGGTTGGTGCCTTCGCAAGGGTCAACAGCAAAGTCAACGCCGGGGCCGGTGCCGGTGCCGACCTCTTCTCCGATGTAGAGCATTGGGGCTTCATCACGTTCCCCCTCTCCGATCACGATGCGGCCCTGCATCTGGATCTGATTCATGCGCTTGCGCATGGCATCAACAGCCAATGCATCGGCTTCATCCTTCAGGCCTTTGCCGGAGAGCGAGGCGGAAGCGATGGCGGCCTGCTCGACGATCTCGAGAATTTCCTGAATGAGGGTCTGATCCACGGGACTCCGGATGAGGTGGGACGGGTTGGCGAGATCTCCTGGACGGGCAGTTGGCCGTCGCCGCAGTGGATCTCGACGTCTGAGCGCGGCTCACTGTATCAGTGGTTGCAGGAGTCCCTAAAATCTCCCGGCACTTCGCGCTCCTCATCCATGAGCACCAAGCCCCTGGTGATCTCGCCGTCAATCCTGTCGGCTGACTTCGCACGCCTCGGCGAAGAAGTGAAAGCCGTGGACGAAGCCGGTGCGGATTGGATCCATGTGGATGTGATGGACGGCCGCTTTGTTCCGAACATCACCATTGGACCGCTGATTGTTGAGGCGCTGCGGCCGGTGACCCAGAAGCCCCTGGACGTTCACCTGATGATCGTTGAGCCGGAGAAGTACGTCCCCGACTTCGCCAAAGCCGGTGCCGACATCATTTCCGTGCAGGTTGAAGCCTGCCCTCATCTGCACCGCAACCTGGCTCAAATCAAGGACCTGGGCAAAAAAGCAGGTGCAGTTCTGAACCCATCAACACCGATCGACACCCTCGAGTACTGCCTCGAGCTCTGCGATCTGGTGCTGATCATGAGCGTGAACCCCGGTTTCGGGGGGCAGAGCTTCATTGAAAACCAGGTTCAGAAAATTCGCGACCTGCGCCGAATTTGCGACGAAAAGGGTCTCGATCCCTGGATCGAAGTGGATGGCGGCATCAAAGCAGGCAATGCCTGGAAGGTGATCGAAGCAGGTGCCAACGCGATTGTGTCCGGCTCCGGTGTGTTCAACCAGCCCGATTACGCCGAAGCGATCAAGGGCATCCGCAACAGCAGCAGCAAGGAAGCTGTTCTTGCCTGATCAGCAGACCATCAGCTGAACACCAAAAGCCTGGCAGCCATGCCGGGCTTTTTTTATGAGCACTTCAAGCAAGAACCCAGCGCTTGAACAGTTTCATCATCTCCAAAGATTTGGTGGCCACAGTGATGCGAACAAGCCTCCGATAATCAATGGATGAATGATGACGTCAAATTGGTTGCCGCCTTCCTGGCGCTTAATGCTGGTGTGATCGCATTGGCTTTTGCCGGATATCTCAAAGGAAGCATGAATATCGGTGCAGTCCTTCAACATCTTGCTCAATAGTTCCGTTGACTTTGCGCATCGGGCAGGCCCAGGCTCTCTTCCCTGCGGCTGAGTTGAAATACGGATGATCAAAGCAGCTCCTTTGGAGGAGACTGGGAGAGTCGAAGTCGGAGGCGTCCAATGCGTGACGACGGTCCAACTGAGCAAGATCTAGAAGCTGCCTGACTGGTCTGACAAGCCATACAGCCAGACGCTTCGTTCAGCTTCAAAGAACGCCAACAAGGTTTAGGCCATCCCTTTGCAGGGGTGGCCTTCCTTTTTGCCCGTTGGCTTGATGCATGTCCTGAAAAGCCAACAACAACTTGGAAGGGCATCACGCCAATCAGTGACGTGGATCACAAAACAAGACTGAAGATCATGGAATTATTCAGTCACGCGATGGACCACAGGTCACGGCGCGAGATTCACGCATAACTGGGAGAACAGCATGAGCAGACGAGGCATCCATCCACTGCTTCGGGGTCTTGATCGGCCTCAGCGGGTCGCACCTTCAAGACGAGCTGTCTTGCTGTCTGGCCTGGAATCAGCGCAGCGGAAGCGTTATCTGCGCTCTGAAGCAGAAGAGAGCGAAACCTCCCAACAAACGATCCCGCATCGCTCATCTCAATAAGTCGAAGCTCCCGCGGTCGTTTATTTATTCCCTCTTACCGGGCCTTGATTCCCTAGTGGCCAAAACTTGCGCTACCAGGCACACATCTACACGATGCTGTTCATAGTGAAAGATCCCTGAGATGGGGTATCTGGACAGGGAGATCAATCACTCATCCGAGGGCGAAAACTTGGTTAGAGAGCATGCCTCGTTGTTAACTGGAGTTCAGAAAAACCAGCCGTAGCTGTGCAAACCAATGCCCAGCAGATTGACACCGATGTAGCAAACAGCGATCACCACAAGACCAACAACGGCAACAAGAGCCGGGCGTCGGCCCTGCCAACCGCGGCTGAGGCGGGTGTGCAGATAAGCGGCATAAACCAGCCAACAGATCAAGGCCCAGGTTTCCTTGGGATCCCAGCTCCAGTAGCTGCCCCAGGCTTCATTCGCCCAAACAGCACCACTCACGATACCCACCGTGAGCATCAAGAACCCAACCGTGATCGTGCGGTAACTGAGGCTGTCGAGTTGTTCATTGGTGCTCAGCTGAACCGATTGCAGCTGAACAGAACCACCATTCGCGATTGAGGCCGCCTGACGAAATCCACCACTGCCAATGGAACTGCTCCTGAGTTCCAGGGATTGGTCGCGATCGGTGACCAAAACTGCAAGAGAGAGCAGCGATCCCACCAGCAGAGCGGCGTAACTCACCATGATCACGCTCACATGCATGACCAACCAGCTGGAGCGAAGGGCAGGAACCAGAGGAGCCGCTGACTGCAATTGATCGGGCAAGGCAAAGCTGGCGAAGGCAATGCAACCAAGGCCCATGGGAGTGGCCGCAGCCGCCACGATCGGAGATGGCCAGGCCCGTTCCACCAGCAGCTGGGTGAGGGTGCAAGCCCAGGCAAGAAAGCACAGGGATTCGTAGAGGTTGCTGATCGGGAAGTGGCCAGATTGCCACCAACGCAAAACAAGCTGAGCCGTGAACAGAAGGTTGGCGACGGCCACCAGAAGCCGAACCAAGCCAGCACGGGACTGGCTGGACACCGCCCAGAAAGCGAGGGGCATGGCCAGCAGCAGCAACACAAAGCCAGCGAAACCAAGGCTGGTGACAAGCTCAAAAGGCGTGTTCAGCACACCATTTCCCGAAGACACCGCGATTCTGCCTCGGCAAATCAGCGACTGGCCTGTTTCAGCAACAGTCCACCCGCCCCGAGAGACAACATCACAGGCAGCCAGGCCGCCAGGATCGGTGGCAGAGTCCCCTTCACCCCAAGGGAACTGAAGCTGAAACCAATCACGTAATAGACAGCGATGATGCCGAGGGTGAGCACAAAAGCGAAACTACGGCTGCTTCTATAACTGGGCTGAGCACCGAGGGTGGCTCCAAACAAGCCAAACACCAGACAGGCCATCGGAACGGTGAACTTCTCCTGAATCCGCACACGGATTTTGCGGGCTTCCTTGATGCTGCCGGCCTCTTCGTAAACCCTTTGGGCCTGCAGGGCTTCAGCAACGGTCATGTTGACCGCATCTTCTTCAATTCCTGCCAGGCGCTGAGGAGCTGAGTTAAGAGGATACATATAACGTTCGAAATCGGCCTTGGTAGAGCTTCCATTAGCCATCAAAGTGAGTATGTGTCCATCCAGGAAATCCCAACCAGCCTGATCCTCATTCCAGATAGCACGATCAGCTCGCAATAAGTGCGTTATGCCGGATCTAGAGAAGTCGAGCACCGTTACATCTTTCATTTGACCATCCTGAAATTTCCTTGAATAAAACAGTTGTAATAAGCCTCTGTCTGCCGACTTTCCATCTATTCCAGTACGCCTACCAAATCGAGGGTAAATAATGTCTTCTCCTGTTTTATTAGCTATAGCTTGGCCCAAACCCCGCTTTAAATTGACTTCTGCATAACGCTCACTGCGGGGCACGACCACATCGTTCAAGACGAAGGTGAACAGGGTCATCGCCATCGAGAGGGCGATGGCGGCACTGATAATCCTCTTTGTGGTGATGCCGAGGCTACGCAGGGCGGTGAGTTCGTTGTTTGCGGACAGGCGGGTGAACACGAACAAAGATGCCATCAGCGTTCCGATCGGAACAGAGAAAGCCAACCAACGCGGGATGCTCAAAAACAACACCTGAGCCGCGATCGTGATCGGCAGGTTCTTGTCGACCATCTGCCGCACCAGTTCAAACATCACGCCACCCGTAAGCAGCAACAGGGTGAACAGGGCAATGAAGAACAGAAGCGGACCAAGAAGCTCCTTGAGCAACCAACGATCCAGAAGATCAAGGCGCATCCAGGTGGCCCGTTTGAGACGATCCAAAATCACAGTTGGAATCCCTCGCCGAGGTAATAACGACGCACCTGTGGATCAGCTGCCACTTCCTCGGAACGTCCTGCGGCCAACACCGCACCATCGTTGAGGATGTATGCCCGATCAGTGGTGGCCAGGGTTTCGCGCACGTTGTGATCGGTGATCAGAATCCCCATGCCCCGGGAGCGCAACCCCTCGATCAGCTGCTGCAGATCCGCCACCGCAAGGGGGTCGACGCCGGCAAAGGGTTCATCCAAAAGCAGATACGTCGGTCCGTTGGCACCCGAGGCCAGTGCCCTGGCCACTTCGCAACGGCGACGTTCCCCCCCGGAGAGTTGGAAACCAAGACGGTTGATGAACGCGCCGAGGTGAAAGTCCTCGATCAACTGCTGGCGCCGATCGCGACGCTGCTCGGAACTGAGATCTGTCTGTTCAAGGGCGATATCAAGGTTTTCACGCACCGTGAGATTGCGAAACACACTGGCTTCCTGGGGCAAGTAACCCACACCAAGCCGGGCTCGCTCCGGCATGGGCAGATGGGTGACCCGCTCACCGTTCACGGTGACATCGCCCTGATCAGGGGAGAGCAAACCAATTACCAGGTTGAAGGTGGTGGTTTTTCCAGCTCCATTGGGACCGAGAAGGCCGACCACCTCGCCGGGGGCAAGCTTCAGATCCAAGCCCTTCACCAACTGGCGGCCCCCAAGGGTGATCGAGACATTCGACAGTTCCAGGGTCATGGAGTCACCGGGTTGGTCTCGGCCTGAACCTCGAACACGGGTTGACTGGGAGTAAGCGACCACTGACTGAACACCTGTTGGCCGGGAACAGGGCTGGCAATCGCACGACCTTCGTCCAGCAAATAGGTGAAGCGATCAGCGCTGAGCTGGTTGCCATCAGCCTGGATCACATCCACATCACCACTCAGCAAAATCCGGTCTTCCTCCGTGAAGTACTGGGCCTGTCGGCTGGTGGCCACCAAACCACGACCGGCGTGCACCAAGCGAACATTGCCGCTGGCGGTGATCACACCGGTGGCGTTGTCGGCCGATTGAAGATCAGATTCAATCGTGATAACGCCTGCGTCAGCCGTTTGCTGAGCCTGGGCCGCCACCTGGGGCCACAGGACGATGAGAAGGGGCAGAGCTAAAAGAAGCCTCCGGAAACGGAGCATTGCTTTCACTGCCACACCACCTGCCCAAGTTCGTCGACATTACCGGCGCTTCAGCGCATGAACTCAAGAACAGGGACAGTGCATGACTCGGGATCCCGCTCCTGCTGAAGCGCCTCGAGCCGCTGTTGCGCAGCACGGCACAGAGACGCAAGATCCACGCCAAGATCCGGTGTTCCCGGACGTTTGAGACGACCCAGAGCTTCACCGAAAAGAATCGTGGCACCCCGCCGGTTGCCCCGTTGCAGGTGCAACTGGGCTACCGCCACCTGCAGGATCCCCTGAAGGCTGCGCCGTTCCGGATCAGCTGTTTCATGCCAGAGCTCCTCAAACAGATCATGAGCGGCGTACCACTCACCCGCATTGAAGAGCTCCACACCCTGCTGAAAGCGAGGGTCCGCCTGAGGCATCAGCGCTTGGACTTGGCCGGCTTCTTGCCGGGAAGTTTGCGCAGACGGATTGACTCGGGGGTGACTTCGAGCATCTCATCGGGACCGATGTATTCCAGCGCGCGCTCCAGCGTCATCTGGACCGGTGCTTGGAGCGTGTCCAGTTCCTCAGCGCCCGCGGAACGCATGTTGGTGAGCTGCTTGGTCTTGCAGACGTTGATCTCGAGGTCTTGAGGCCGGTTGTATTCCCCGATGATCATTCCCTTGTAGACCTTGGTGCCCGGGCTGATGAAAAACTGGCCGCGATCCTCGGCATTCTTGAGGGCATAGAACGTTGCTGTTCCCTCTTCGAAGGCGATCAGCACACCGTTCCGGCGGGTGTCGAATTCACCCATCATCGGCCGGTATTCATAGAAGGAATGGCTCATGATTCCTTCGCCGCGGGTGGCCCGGATGAATTCACCGCGGAAACCGATCAGACCGCGGGAGGGAACGATGAACTCCAGCTGGGTGCGGCCATCAGCGCTGGTTTCCATGTTCTGCATCTCGCCCTTGCGGGTGCCCAGTTTTTCGATGCAGCTGCCCACCGCTGGTTCAGGCACATCCATCACCAGGGTTTCCACCGGCTCGCAGGGGGTGCCATCGATGGTGCGGTAAATCACCTGCGGCTGGGACACCTGGAACTCATAGCCCTCACGGCGCATGGTCTCGATCAGGATGCCGAGGTGCAGCTCACCGCGACCACTCACCGCAAAACGGTCCGGTGAATCGGTGTCTTCCACACGTAGGGCAACGTTGGTGAGCAACTCACGCTGCAGGCGGTCACGCACCTGACGGCTGGTGACGAACTTGCCTTCCTTACCCGCAAAGGGTGAATCGTTGACGACGAAGGTCATCTGCAGGGTGGGCTCATCCACCTTGATCAGCGGCAGAGCGGTGGGCTCATCGGGGCAGGCGATGGTTTCGCCGATGTTGACGTCGTCAAAGCCAGCCACGGCCACCAGATCACCGGCAGACGCCTCTTCGATCTCGACGCGCTGCAGACCCTCGAAGCCCAGCAGCTTGCTGATGCGGCCCTTCTTGATGCTGCCGTCGTCCTTGATCAGCGCAGCGTTCTGCCCCTGCTTGATTTTTCCGTTGTGAACGCGACCAATGATGATCCGGCCGAGGAAGTCGGAATAGTCAAGGGTGGTGATTTGCAGCTGGAGGGGCTTCTCCGGATCACCAACCGGGGGCGGAACGTGGCGCAGGATGGCATCGAACAGCGGACGCATGTTGTCGCTGTCGGTCTTCATGTCGGGCTTGGCGAAGCCTCCGAGACCGCTGCCGAACAGGTAGGGGAAATCGCACTGATCATCGTCAGCGCCGAGTTCGATGAAGAGGTCGAGCACCTTGTCGACGGCGGTCTCGGGATCCACCCGGGCCCGGTCGATCTTGTTGACGAACACGATCGGACGCAGGCCCTGCTCGAGGGCCTTCTTCAGCACAAAACGGGTCTGGGGCATCGGCCCCTCGTTGGCATCCACGATCAGCAGGCAACCGTCAACCATGCCCAGCACCCGCTCCACTTCTCCACCGAAATCGGCGTGACCAGGGGTGTCAACGATGTTGATCCGGGTGTCGTTGTAGGTAACAGCCGTGTTTTTCGACAGGATCGTGATGCCCCGCTCACGCTCCAGGTCGTTGGAGTCCATCACACAGGTGGGGACGGCCTCGTTGTCGCGGAAAATTCCTGACTGCGCCAACAGCGAATCGACCAGAGTCGTCTTGCCGTGGTCAACGTGGGCGATGATCGCGATGTTGCGGATCGCCTTGTTGTTGGCGCTCATGCGGGCTGACCGTAAGTATTTGTGAAGAACGCCAAAGGCGCAGTGCGACAGGTTATCTCAACGTGAGAATCGACTGGTGCGCTCCGGACCCTTGCTGCGCAGGCTGCCGCGGGTGACGCCCAGCTGGTGGTGGATCTGCTCCTGGGACCAGACCTCCTGGGTGGCCATCCGACCCGCCAGAGCCTCGGCGTAAAGGCTGACGCGCCGGTGCGTCGCAGCGGCATCCTCATCGAGAAGTTCGAGCCGGATCCTGCGCACGCCTGCCCGCAGCAGCGACGGAAGCGCTTCAACGCCCGATTGCGCCGTGCCATTGAAAAGAGTGTTCCGACAACCCAGATCAGCCCGCAGGGGATGTTCAACGCCACTGCGATCCCGCAGGGTGACGTGGTGCTTCTCACAGGGACGACCGCAATCGGTGTGGTCCTTGCCATCCGAGAGGAATGCACAGAACAGGCAATGCTCCATGTGGAACAACGGCATGTGCTGGTGCAGAGTGACCTCCAGCAGCACTGGATCAACGGCGGCGGCCAGATCCAGCAGTTGCTGAAGGTTGAGGTCGTAACTGGCCGTGAGCTGCTGCAGCGCCCAATGGTCGCGATACCAGTGGAAACTCAGGGGGTTGGCGGTGTTGAGGGAAAAGTCACCAATGCAGGGGGCCAGCGGCGTCAGCACCTCCAGCTGATCGGCATTTCGCACCAGGAAACCGTCAGGACGGGCCCGAATCAGTGGCTCAAGCGACCAGCGTTCATCCGGCCGTGTGATCCGTGCACCGGCCAGCCATACACCCTCCGGCCAGCAGCCTCGACCGATCGCCACCGCTTCCCGCAGCTCCCGAGGCTGCTCGAGATCCGCCACCACCGAGCGAATCGGCAGGTCCGTGCCGGAGAGATCCACCAAGGCCTGCAGCTGCTCCAGGCTTCGCACCAGCACCACCAAGCCTGGCTTGGTCTCGCTGAGGGGAGCGACAGCTGGTGGGCACATCTGAGCCAGCAGCTTCGTTGGGTCTGCCGTTTTGGTGGCTGCAGGGACAGGCCCTGAATCGGTGCTGCAGTCCCCTGTGGCCTCCAACTGCTCCAGCAGAGCCCTGCGCATTCGGTTCAGTTCCGCCACGGGCAGAAAAAGATCGCCCTCCAGTTCGATCTCCAAATGCTGAAGCGACCAACCGGTTCCCCCCAGGCGTCCCAATTGCTGCTCAAGCCGTTCCCGGTCCAAGGGGCGCTGCGAAGCACTCTGGAGCGGCATGGTGCTGCAGAGCTTCAGCTCAAATCCCTGGGGCTCCAGCACCTGCAACTCCAGCGGTGCATCCAGCCGACCGGACACCCGCAGCGCCAGATCCCTGGACCGAACCTCCACCGTGCGACGGGCGGCACGCTGCCAACGTGACTGCCAATCGGGATCACTGGTGAGCCAAACCGAGGCGCCAGGTCTCAAGCCAGAGCCATCCACACGATCGGGCCCCAGGCGCAGCTTCCAGCGTTCGTCGCCCATCCGCTCACACGCCATGATCCGGCCACCGATCTCCCGAGGCGGCTGCAGAGGATCGGACGACAGTTGTTCCAGCACAAGGCCCTGCCCGGGATGCAGCTGTTCCCGGCTGCGCAGATGCAACCAACCACCCCGCTCCACCCGTAGCAACTGCCCCAGCAGCGGGCCCCGCTTCTTGCTCCAGCGGCCATGCACCAAACGGCGATGGTTCACCCCTTCAAGCCAGCCGGTGGAAAGGCCTCGGGAAAATGCCAGCTCAAGCTGGCGTTGCACCTGCGGCGCCGAAGCGGGGGTTTGATCCAGGCGCTGGCGATAGGCGTCGGTGACGGCAGCCACGTAGGCAGCGTCCTTCAGACGCCCCTCGATCTTGAGGCTGGCCACGCCGATGCGCTGCAACTCCGGCAGCAGCTCCCAAGCCGCCAGATCCTGGGGCGAGAGGAGATAGCGCTGGTCTTCAAGGGGGTGGGGTTGCCCATCCACCACCATTTCGTAGGGCAGGCGACACGCCTGGGCACACTCACCTCGATTGGCACTGCGCTGCCCGAGGGATTCACTGGTCAGACATTGACCGGAATAGGCGACGCAAAGGGCGCCATGCACAAACACCTCTAACGGCATCGCAAGGTTCCGCTGAACCAGTTGTGTCTGCAGTCGCTCTAGATCACGCAGGGACAGCTCACGGGCCAGCACCACCCGCTGGCAACCAAGCGCCGCAGCCTGGGCAATCCCCGCGGCACTGGTGATCGACATCTGGGTTGAGCCATGCACACAGAGATTCGGCACCAGCCGCTGGGCCAGGCGACAGAGCCCCACGTCCTGGACGATCACCGCATCCACACCGGCTCGATCTGCAGCGATCAGCAACTGAGCCGCTGCCTCCAGTTCATCGCTGAACACCAACACGTTGAAGGTGAGGAATCCCTTCACCCCCCGCTGATGCAGCCACTGCATCACTTCAGGAAGGTCTTGCAGTCGGAAATTCTCAGCCCGCTGGCGGGCGTTGAAGGCATCAACGCCGAAATACACCGCATCGGCACCGGAGGCAGCGGCCGCCTTCATCGCAGCCCAGTCGCCGGCAGGTGACAGCAGTTCGGGAACGGTCAAGGGTCGCGCCTGGAGAACCGACTGGCCGGCTCGAACAAACGCAGCGCATCCGCATTGCCCTCATAGCGCCAATGCCAGGGCTCGTACATCACACCCTGTTTGTTGCCCTCAGGGAAGGACAACACGAAGTGATATCTCGCCGCATGGTCCTGCAACCAGCGAAAGGCGGCGGTGTCTTGAAAGCTCTGGGAGAGGTTGGTCTCAGGGAAACGGCCATCGCCTAGATCGACGGCGTAACCCGTGCTGTGCTCGGAGTAGCCCGGTGGAGCTGACACCTGGGCTCGCTCTTCGGCGGTCTGGTTCCGTTCGGAGGCCACATCAAAGAAGATCGATTCCTGGAGGGCAAGGGAGCGGAATCCACTGAGCAGACGCAGATCGATCCCGTCAGCCAAGGCGGAACGCATCATCGTGTCGAGAGCCTCGGCGGCTTTCACATTCAGCTCGATCCCCGGTTCAAAGACGATGAGTTGATCAGCGTCAGCCTCTCCGTAGGGGAAGTGGCCCAGGAGTCGGCCATCGGCGTCAGGACGTTCGCGAAAGCCTGAAATCTCAAGGCTCTGCGTGGGCTGGCGCCGTGACAGCAGCGTGGGAACCAGCATCACCACAGCCAGGCTTCCGGCACAGACGAGAACAAGCCCGAACAGCAATCCAGCTGCGCCATTTCCCTTGCGTTGACGCGGCTGCCGTGTTCGTCGAGCGACCGGAATGTCCTCCCGCTCGATGCGTCGCGCAGAGGAGGCCCGAACCAAGGCGCTGATGCGTGTTGTTTCGATCGTAAAGGCAGCAGCCAGCTCAACCCACAATGGTTGTTGTGACAGTGATAGCTTCACAAAACAATCCAGCGGAGACGGGCTGAGATGTTGCGAGTTGCGGTGATCGGCGGTGGCCCAAGTGGCTCCTGTGCTGCCGAAATTCTGGCCAAGGCGGGAATTGAAACCTGGCTGTTCGAGCGCAAACTCGACAACGCCAAACCCTGTGGTGGAGCCATTCCGCTTTGCATGGTCGAAGAGTTCGACCTGCCCGACGAAATCATCGACCGCAAGGTCCGCAACATGAAGATGATCTCCCCTTCCAACCGGGAGGTGGACATCAAGCTCGATCCCCTCGGTTACGACGAAAACGCCTACATCGGCATGTGCCGTCGTGAGGTGTTCGATGCCTTCCTGCGCAACCGCGCCGCCGATCTGGGCACAACTCTGATCAACGGTCTGGTGCAGAAGATCGACACCGGTGCAGACCGTCAGGGCCCTTACACCATTCATTACGCCGACTACAGCGGTGGTGGCCCCACCGGTGAGCAGAAGACTCTGGCTGTGGATCTGATCATCGGTGCCGATGGCGCCAACTCCCGGGTGGCGAAAGCCATGGACGCCGGGGATTACAACGTGGCCATCGCCTTCCAGGAACGGATCAAGCTTCCTGCTGAGGAGATGACTTACTACGAAGATCTGGCTGAGATGTACGTCGGAACAGACGTCTCTCCCGACTTCTATGCCTGGGTGTTTCCCAAATACGACCACGTGGCCGTGGGAACGGGAACCATGCAGCAGAACCAGAGCCTGATCAAGGGTCTGCAAAGGGGCATTCGTGAGCGGGCCAACAAGCGCCTGTTCCAGGGCGAAGTGATCAAGGTGGAAGCCCACCCAATTCCTGAGCACCCCCGTCCGCGCCGGGTTGTGGGCCGCATGGCCTTGGTGGGCGATGCAGCGGGCTACGTCACCAAGAGCTCCGGGGAAGGCATTTATTTCGCTGCCAAGAGCGGCCGGATGTGTGCCGAAGCGATTGTGGAAATTTCCAACAACGGCGCCTCCATCCCCACCGAAAAGCAGATCAAGTCGACCTACCTCAAGCGCTGGGACCGCAAATACGGTGCCACCTATGCGGTGCTCGACATCCTGCAGCGGATCTTCTATCGCAACGACGCTGCCCGGGAAGCCTTCGTCGAGATGTGCGACGACAAGGACGTGCAGAAGCTGACGTTTGACAGCTACCTGTACAAACGGGTGGTGATGATGAACCCCTGGCAGCAGATCAAGCTCACCCTCCGCACCCTGGGCAGCCTGATCCGGGGCGAGGCTCTGGCTCCATCCGTCTACAACCCTGTTCCTTCGGCCGTTGGCCGTTCCGACGGTGATTTCCTGGCGGAGGAAGCGGCCCAGCAGATCAAGGCTCAGGCTGGCGAATCCAAGGAGGGGAACTCCAAAGGTTCCGAGTCGAAGGAAAAGGCCGGCGTCTCCTGAGGGAGGCCGGCCCTCAACATCACTCCAACATCAATGACAATGCCTCTGGTCTGTTGCGTGACTCAATCGCCTTGCCAGCGGCATCCTTGATCCGCTCAATCCCCTGCTCAATGCTCTTGGCGGGGGATGTTTCTTTCTTGGTCGTCGACCAGACGTTGATGGCGTAAACGGCGGCAGCAGCCAAGATCAGCGCCGCAATCACGCTGCCCAGACCATTTCCTCCCTGGCGGATCACCACAGGCGGCTGGGTGGTGGTCATCTGTTGATCAGACATTGCGGCTCAAGCGGCTGGCCCCTGATTAGCCGCAGAGGCCAGGGCTGCCTTCATTTGGATTGAATCGATTCAAATTCGGCCAAGACCGAAGCCTGATTGCGCAGGACCGCCAACAGGTTGAGGCGATTGAGCCTCAGCGCGGCATCGTCGACCATCACCATCACGCTGGTGTCACCATCAAAGAAGGCCTGGAGCGCCGGGGTTGCCGCGACGAGCGCATCGGCAAGGGCTTGATACGACCGCTGCTGAGCCAATGGCTGCAGCTGCTCGAGAGCTGCGAACAGATCCTTCTCACTGGCGGACTCGAACCGTTCGGGCTCAACCACATCGCCGGCCACAAGCTGATCGCGTGCCAGATCACCTTTTTCGGCAAGCTTCGCTGCCCGCTGCACCACCGCCTGGACGGCATCCAGCTGACCGCTGTCCCGAAGGTCACGCAACAGTTGAATCCGCTGCTTGACATCAAGGGGATCACTGAGCAGACGCTGGCTGGAGACGGCATCACCAGCCACAGCCTGCACCAGATCAGGCGCAAAGCCGTCGTCTTCCAATTGAGACACGATCCGCTGCCGCATCAGCTGACAGAGGTCGTTATGCAGTTGGCTGGCATCCACCGCAAAGGCCGGGAACAGAGCAGCCCACTCCTCCACGGCGTTGCTGAGGAAGGCCATGAGGTCGAGGCGCCAGGCCATGCCCCAGAGAATCTGCACAACACCATTGCCGGCCCGCCGCAGGGCATAGGGGTCGGAGGATCCGGTTGGTCGCTCTCCCTTGGCAAAGATGCTGAGCAGCAGCTCGAGCCGTTCCGCCAAGGCCACAACGGCTCCCGCGGGGGTTGCGGGCAGAGCATCACCGGCTCCCCGTGGCAGATAGTGCTCCACCACAGCGAGAGCAACATCGCGCGGTTCTCCCTCCTCCAGGAGGTATTTGCCCCCCATCAGGCCCTGAAGTTCAGGGAACTCACCCACCATCTGGCTGACCAGATCGTTCTTGCAGAAATGAGCGGCACGCTGGGCCGCATCCACCACGCTCTGATCAAGACCGAGTTGCTTCAACAGCAGGCCAGTGAGCCGCTCGATTCGCTCGGAGCGGTCCAGAAGACTTCCCAGGCCTTCGGCGAAGGTGACACGGTCGAGGGCTTCACGCCGGGATTCGCTGGACTGACGCCGGTCAACATCGAGGAAAAATTCAGCATCCGCCAGGCGAGCTCCAAGCACGCGTTCATTGCCGCGAACAATCAAGGACGACGCCGGGGCCAGGCCATTGCCCACCAAAAGGAACTGGGGCCGAAGCACAGCCTCAGCGGTGAGTCGGAGCGGATCAGCCTCCAGACCAGGCACCTGCAGCGGCACATAACGCTGGTGGGCCTGCATCACCGTGCTGATCACCTCCGGAGGAAGCTGCAGGAACCGCTCAGCAATGGTTCCCTCGAGAATCCTGGGGTCTTCAACCAGGTCCACCAGTTCCTCAAACAGCGACTCCGGACAGTCGGGAGTTCCGTTGGCGGCCTGTGCCGACTGGTCCAGGCTGGTGCGAATTCGTTTGGCCCGCTCCGCACGATCGACAACAACGCCAGCGGCGGCAAGGGTCTCTCCAAACTGCTCCGCTGATGCGATGGAGAGGGGCTCGTCACCATGGAGACGGTGGGCACGGCTGAAACGATCGCTGCGGACCTCAGGGTCAGCGCCGCCCAGCACAACCGGGATCACCTCTGAACCCTTCAGCGCCAGCAGCCAACGGATGGGGCGGCTGAAGCGCTGGGCTCCGGTGCCCCAGCGCATGAACCGCCGACCCTGCAACGCATCAATCCATTGGGGGATCAGCCCCTGGAGCAGGTCAACGCAGTCTTGACCGGGGGTGAGCACGGTTGCGAAGACACAAGGCCCCTTGGGAGTGTCACGTTGCTCAAGTGCTGAGGGATCAACCCCGCAGCGCTTGGCGAAACCGATCGCCGCTGGCCCTGGGATGCCGTCTTTAAAAGCCTGAGCCACGGGAGGGCCCTTGCGGTCTTCCTCAAGATCGGGTTGGCGGTCCTCCAGATCAGCAACGGAGACCACCAGACGCCGGGGGGTGCCGAACACCGACACCGCTCCATGGCCAAGCCTTGCCTCACGCAGATCACGGCTCACCCGTTGCTGCAGCTGGTCAAGCGCTTGCCTGACGAAATCGGCAGGAAGCTCCTCGGTGCCGATTTCCAGAAGAAAGGTTGCCGTCACGCCAAGGTCAGAGCCGCAAGCGACTGTATTGGAAGCCGTTTCGCTACGTTCAAATCAAGAAATCCTTTTCGGGGTGGGGGAAGGCTCCTTGGCAGTGGCGGAAACAGGAACTCAATCGCTGTCCAAGGCGGAGCAGCGCAAGCTGGACAGCGACCATCTACGCGACCCGTTGTTGAGCGAGCTCAGCAACGACGATGTTCGCTTCACGGAAGATGCCGTTCAACTGCTGAAGTTTCACGGCAGCTACCAACAGCACCACCGCGAACTGCGCAAGACGGACAAGGTTCGCAGCTGGCAGATGATGCTGCGGCTGCGCAGTCCGGGCGGACGCATCCCTGCCCGACTATTCCTCGCACTCGATGACCTCTCCAACCGCCTTGGGGACGGAACTCTGCGGGCCACCACCCGTCAGGCCTTCCAGATGCACGGCATCGCCAAAGCCGACCTGAAAGAGGTGATCGGCACCATCGTTCGCAACATGGGCTCGACCCTGGCGGCCTGCGGGGACATCAACCGCAATGTGATGGCACCACCAGCTCCTTTTGAGAAAGGCGGCTATCCCGTGGCACGGCGCCTGGCCGATGAAATTGCTGATCTGCTCAGCCCCGAAGCGGCCGAGGGGGCCTATCTGGACCTCTGGGTGGATGGTGACCTGAGTTATCGCTTCAAGCCCAGCCGAGCCGTTCAGAAGGCCAGAAAGCGCCAGAGCGAGGGCGGCGTTTTTTCCGGCAGCACTGAGGAACCTCTCTACGGAGACACCTACCTACCTCGGAAATTCAAGGTGGCCGTCACCGTGCCGGGGGACAACTCTGTTGACCTGCTCACCCAGGACATCGGCCTGGTGGCCTTCACCGACCCCTCCGGCGATCTGCGGGGCTGCAACGTCTACGTGGGCGGTGGCATGGGCCGCACCCACAACAAGGAGGAGACCTTCGCCCGCACGGCGGATCCTTTGGGTTACGTCGATGCTGCCGACGTTCTGGATGTGGTTCAGGCGATCCTGGCGCTGCAACGGGATCACGGTGATCGGGAGGTGCGCAAGCACGCCCGCATGAAGTATCTGCTGCACGACAAGGGAATCCAGTGGTTCCGCGACACCCTGTGCGCGACCTACTTCAAGGGAAGCCTCAAGGGGCTGCGCAATGAGCCCAAGGCCAAGCTTTTGGACTATCTCGGCTGGCATCGCCAGAAGGCAGGGATGTGGTTCGTGGGACTTCCCCTGCTCTGTGGCCGCCTGAACGGAGATCTCAAGGCAGGGCTGAGGGAGCTGGTGGAGACCTACCAGCTGGAGATTCGCCTCACCGCCAACCAGGACCTGCTGCTGTGCAACATCGGCACCTCCCAGCGAGCCAGCATTCGAACCCAGCTGGAAGCCCTCGGGTTTGAGGTGCCTGAAGCTCCAGCACCTCTGGCCAGGCATGCCATCGCCTGCCCAGCTCTACCCACCTGCGGGCTCGCCATCACCGAATCTGAGCGCATCCTTCCGGATGTTCTGGATCGCCTCGATGCCCAGCTGCGACGGCTCGAGATTGAGAAGTCCCTGCTGGTGAGGATGACCGGCTGCCCCAACGGCTGTGCCCGCCCCTACATGGCGGAGCTGGGCTTGGTGGGCAACGGTGTTAACCAGTACCAGCTGTGGCTCGGCGGCACCCCCAATCTCCAGCGTCTGGCGCGCCCTTACCTGGAAAAACTGCCCTTGGATGATCTGGAGACAACCCTTGAACCGCTCCTCCTCAGCTGGAAAGCCGCCGGTGGACGTCGCAGCTTCGGGGACCACATCGAGAAGCTTGGTGATCAGGAAGTGAGCGCGCTGTTGAAGGCCTCGGCGTAGACCGCCACAGCTGCACCTTTTCGCCAGGCCCAGAGCTGATCACCGAACGAGTAGTGCCACCACTCGTTCGGATGCTGGGCAAAGCCGGCTGCTCCCATCACTTCAGCCAGCAACTGCCGGCGTTGATGCCAGCGTCGAGCTTCGGAATCCTCCCGACCGGCGTAGTGCTGCGGTTCAGACACCGCACCAATGGCATCAATCTCTCCCCCCATGGCCAGCGGCGTTCCATCGCTGCTGCTGAGGGTGAGATCAACAGCCGCACCGGTGCTGTGGGGAGGCGGGGTCGCAGGATCCCGACTGGGAGCAGCCCAGAAGCGCCCCACATCGGCCACCACCTGATCGAAGGCGTGCCCTGAGCGCGCTTTCACGCCGCGTTCACGGCAGAGTTCCGCAATGCTGTGGTCCACCATGAAGGCTTGCACGGCGATCGGCCGCCAGGCATCAAAAATGCTCAGGCGCAGGCGGGGATCGTGCTCGACCAGCTGCTGCTGAGCATCAAGCAGGCGCTGAACGACCCCCAGGCGCAATTGAAAGGGATTCCCCGACGTCCCATAGGGCGCCCCCAGCGCCATGTACGGGTGAGGTTCCATCCGCAACAAAGCGGGAGGCAGCGCTTGCAAAGCCTCGCCGCAATCTTCAATCGGAATCGGACTCCAGGGGCGCATCGAATCGCGGCAACGGGATGGATCAGTTCAAGGGAGTGCCACCGCTGAGGCGACGCTGCTGGGCCTCCAGGGTCTCGCGCAGCAACGGGTGCTGCTCGAGCTCAGGATCGTTGTTCAACAGCTCCTGGGCGGCTGTTCGTGCGTCCTCCAGCACAGCACCATCATCGGCAAGGCTGGCCAGGGCCAGATCAGGCAGGCCCGATTGTCGGGTTCCCAGCACCTGGCCAGGCCCCCGCAAGCGCAGATCCATCTCGGCGATCTCAAACCCATCGGTGGAGCGCACCAGCACATCCAGACGCTGGCGGGCCAGGGGATTGGAGCTGCCATTGATCAACAGGCAATGGGAGGCAGCGGCGCCACGGCCAACGCGCCCCCGCAACTGATGCAGCTGCGCCAGGCCGAAACGTTCGGCATGGTCGATCACCATCACGCTGGCTTCGGGCACGTCCACGCCCACTTCCACCACCGTGGTCGAGACCAGCACCTGAGTCGTGCCAGCAGCGAAATCGGTCAGCACTGCCTGCTTTTCAGCACTGGAGAGACGCCCATGCAGCAAACCAACGGCCAGATCTGGGAAAACCTCCGAGGCCAATTCAGCGTGAACTTCAACGGCTGAGCGAAGCTCGAGCTTTTCAGACTCGTCCACCAGAGGCAGAACGACATAGGCCCGCTGGCCCAGCTGCACCTCCTCACGGATCAACTCATAGGCCTTCTCGCGCTTTGCGGCCGTGAGCATGCGGGTGCGAATCGGTGTTCGCCCTGGCGGCAATTCATCGATCTGGCTGACATCGAGATCCCCATGCATCGAGAGCGCCAGGGTCCGAGGGATCGGTGTTGCCGTCATGGTGAGCAGATGGGGCTGCAAGCCCTTGTTGAGCAGGCGATCCCGTTGATGCACACCGAAACGGTGCTGTTCATCCACCACCACCAGCCCCAGGCGGTTGAAAACGACAGGATCCTCGAGCAAGGCATGGGTGCCCACCAGCACCTTCAGCGACCCGTTGGCCAGGTCATCCAGCAGCTCCCGACGGCGGGGCCGCGGCGTGGATCCCGTCAGCAAGGCGACGCTCACATGGAGCTGCGGCAGCCACTGACAGAGGTTGCGGTAATGCTGCTCAGCCAACACCTCCGTTGGGGCCATCAGGGCCCCCTGCCAGCCCGAGGCAATGGTGCTGAGCAACGCTGCAATGGCAACCACCGTTTTGCCCGAGCCCACGTCCCCCTGCACCAGACGGGCCATGGGTTCGCTGCGCGCCAGATCGGCTTCGATCTCCTGAAACACCCGTTGTTGGGCTGCGGTGAAGCGGAAGGGCAGAAGATCCATGAACTCCCCCACAAGCCCATTGGCACTGGATTGGAGATCCAGGTCCGGGCCCGTCCGAGAGCGCAGCGCCTGGCGTCGGCGCAACAGACCGAGCTGCAGGAGCAGAAACTCATCGAACACCAGCCGGCGCCGTCCCCGATCGAGGCTTTCGCGGTCTTTGGGCGCATGCAGGGCCTGCAGGGCCTCCGACAGTGCCGGCAGCTGGAATTGCCGCTGCGTCACGGCGGGGAGAGGATCAGGCCACGATGCGGCGAGGGGCAGGACCTGATCGATCAGGCTGCGGAACCGATCCGCGCCAACCCCTTCGGTGAGGGGATACACCGGGAGAAGCCGGCCGATGCTGGGGGATTTGACCGGAGACGAGGGGCTGTCCAGAACCTCGATCAACGGATCCTGAAAGGTGATGCCGTAGGGGCCATCTTTCACCAGACCACTGACGGCCACGGTGGCACCAACGGGGTAGAGACGCTGCTGGCCTTTGAGGTAAGCCGGAGAACTGAAGCGTTTGCCCGCCAGGAAACGGCTCACCTTCAGGCGACCGGTCGGGTCCTGCAGCTGGAGCTCAATGATGGCGAGGTTGGTGTTCCGTGGGCTGACGAATCCGTTGCAACGGCGAATCGTGGCGACGATCGTGGCTGTTTCCCCCGACACCAGCGCCTCAATGCGGCGCATCGCGGAGTAATCGACATGATCACGGGGGTAGTAGCGGAGCAGGTCGCGGACCAGAAGCAGGCCGATCGAAGCCAGCCGTGCCGCGAATTTCGGACCCACACCACGGATCTGGGTGATGGGACTATCGAGCTGCAGTGGTGAGCTGGCACGCTGCTGGGGCGACGCCTGAACCTTGAGGCGTGGCGGTGCCATCGGAGCCGAGGGTTCCAGGCGATGGCGCAGCTCATGCAGCCACTGACGGGCATCGGTGACCAAGCGACGGCGGGCCGGATCAGCGAGCTCCGGATAGTCGGCAAAGCCAGAGCTGAGCTTGGACATGCGTTCACTGACCCCCTGGGGGAAGGGAACGGCCGGAGGCGCTGCGAGTTGCTGCTGCAGAAAGGCGTGAAAGCGCTGCTGGCGACCCTGCAGATTCTGAAAACCACGGTCGGCCTCCAAGCCCAGCGAGCGCTGAAGGGGAAGCATCCAGGTGAGGAGCAGCGACAGCTGCTCGCTGGTCAGTCCCCGCTCAGCTGCTGCGTTGAATCCGATGGGGTCTGCCAATGGGTCCGGGCCTCACGATCCAGGGAGCGACGCTGCCAATGACGCTGCTGCCGCACCATTGTGAGCAGAGCATGGTGGTGAGCGCGCAATCGTTTGCGGCACTGACGCAGACGTGGGCTGTCGAACTCCAGATCGTTGCTGCGTAAGAGCACACAGAGCACATCCATGCCCTGGTCGAGCTCACCGACGGCCAGAGGGAGGCGCAGGCGAAGCACGTTCGTGGCGGTTGGCTGCGTTTCGACCTGCCCCTTCAGGACAGCATCCAGAAGGCTGATTGGAAGGAGGGTCTGGGCCAGTCCTGACCGCAGCATCTGCACATTCACCGCATGGGACAGGTTGCGAAGGCGTCGCTCAAGCGCCTGATCCATGGCCTGGATCCAATGCAACAGCGCATCCGGTTCATTCGGAAGAAAGTGGTCGTTGCCGTCCACCGAAGGATCAAGAACAGCACCGGGATCAAGGGGCTGTTGGGCCTGCTGCATCGCATCACCGGCCAGCTCGAACAGTGAGCGGAGCACATCCAAATCACCCGAAGATTTGTTGTCTGCGGGTTCAGGGACGGGTTCTTTAACGGGATCCGGGGAAGCCGTCCTCGGAGGGGATTCAAGCGGTGAAGCCAAGCTCAACTGAATGGATCCGCTCGGTTCTTCCCGTGGGAGCTCAGACGTGGGTGGCTCGGGTTCAGGCGCACTCTCCTGGGACTGGCGACTGAGCTTCTGCAGCATGCTTCTGCTGGCATGAGCCTGCTGGCGCAGTTGCTCCTGCTGCATCTGCAGCACCAGCTGCATCAGCTGCTCAACCGTGAGCAGAACGCTGCAGCGGTCGATCAGGTCTGTGACCGCTGCATGGAAATTCTGACGGGTCGACTCCGGCAGCCGACCAAAACGGGAGGGATCAACCTCACCAAGAAGATTGAACAGGGCCTGACGGGTGGCTCCTTCCAGCAGTTCCCGCAGCACCTGAAGATATAGAGCCTGCTCCCTGTAAAGGGCGATGGCCCGCAGCCGGCACAACCGTTGAAGGCGTGCCAGCTGTTCTGACGGGTCGTAAGCAGGCCTGACGTCCGGGTCGGACAAGGGAATCAGCCGGCGTTCTGCATGGACGCCACTTCAGCAGCGAAATCGTTCTCTTCCACCTCGATGCCCTCGCCCAGGGTGTAACGGGTGAAGCGACGAACTTTCACGTTCTCGCCGATCTTGCCAGCGGTTTGCTTGACGAGGTCAGCAACGGTGATGGAGCTGTCCTTGATGAAGGGCTGCTCCATGAGGGCGAGTTCCTTGAGGCGCTTGCCGATGCGGCCCTCAACGATCTTTTCCTTCATCTGCTCAGGCTTGCCCTCGAGATCGTCACGACCCATCTCGATCGCCTTTTCCCGCTCACGGATCTCGTCGGGAATCTCGTCGGTGGTGACGTACTCAACGTTGGGGCATGCCGCCACCTGCATGGAGACATCACGCAGCAGCGACTGGAACATGTCGCCCCGGGCCACGAAGTCGGTTTCGCAGTTCACCTCAACCAGCACACCCACGCGGGCACCGGTGTGGATGTAGCTGCCGATGGCACCCTCGGCGGCGGTGCGGCCGGATTTCTTTTCAGCGCTGGCGATGCCTTTCTGGCGAAGCCACTCAACGGCCTTGTTGGCATCGCCTTCCGTGGCGGCCAGGGCCTTTTTGCAATCCATCATCCCCGCGCCGGTCTTGTCGCGCAGTTCTTTGACAAGCTTGGCGGATACGGCAGCAGCCATCGGTCGGAGCAGTGAGAAGGGAAATTGAATCGCCGCCGATTCCCAGATTGGAATCAGCGGCGTGAACTTAGCGGTGAGAGGAGATCAGCCTTCGCTGTCGCCACCACGCTGATCGTTGGAACCATGGCGGCCCTCATTGATCGCATCGGCCAGACGGCCCAGGATCAGTTGCACAGAACGAACGGCGTCGTCGTTGCAGGGAATCGGCACCTCACAGAGGTCCGGATCACAGTTGGTGTCCAGCATGGAAACCAGGGGGATGTCGAGCTTGCGGGCTTCGAGCACCGCATTCGACTCACGACGCTGGTCCACCAGGACCACAACATCGGGAAGGCGACGCATGTTCTTGAGGCCACCCAGATACTTCTGAAGACGCTCGAGTTCGCGACGCAGCACCGCACCTTCCTTCTTGGGGCGCATGGCGATGGCGCCGCTGGACTCCATCCGCTCCAGATCCTTGAGACGATCGATCCGGGCCTTCATGGTGGTCCAGTTGGTGAGCATGCCGCCCAACCAGCGCTGATTCACGTAGGAAGCTCCGCAACGGGCGGCTTCCAGCGCCACAACTTCAGAGGCTTGCTTCTTGGTGCCGACGAAGAGGAAACGCTTGCCGCTGCGTGCCGCAGAACGGGTCCACTTGTAGGCGTTGTTCATGCAGACGGCGGTCTGCACGAGGTCGATGATGTGAACGCCGTTGCGCGCGCAATAGATGTAGCGCGACATCTTGGGGTTCCAACGACGGGTCTGGTGCCCAAAGTGGGCACCAGCCTCCATCATCTCGGCGAGGGTGACGACAGCCATGGTTTGAGGGTTTCGGGTTCGCCTCCACCTGCCAGGGACCTGAACAACCAGCAGGAGCTGGTCTCACGGTGCACCCGAAACGGGCAGGTGTGCGGAGTGAAAGGACCTATAGAAGGTATCAAAACGTTGATCAGCGAAGCCCTGCCGCTCTGGCTTCACGGAACAGGGCACGCACACCGATGCGATTGAGGGGCAAACGAAGCAACTCCATCGCCGTTCCGGGATAGCCATGCCGAATCAGCCAACGGAGCAGCGGGCGAAGGCTTGAGGGATTGATCAGCCCACCGAGGGTGAGCACTTCCCAAAGGATGCGATGGAACCAGGTGAACTGGATAATCAACCGCACCCGCCTGGTGGGATGTTTGCGGTAGAAAACAAGCCCCATACGGGCCCGTTCACCCTCCACTTCCACAAGTCGGGGGATCTGGTCGAGACTCAGGGCGGGGTGCCAGTGATAGCCGACAGCGTCCGGGCACTTCACCAACTCAACCCCCATCCGCCGCAGACGCTCACCCAGTTCCAGGTCCTCCCAGCCGTAGAGGCGGAAACCGGTGTCAAACAGGCCTGAGCGCTCCAGCACCTCCCGATCGATGGCCACATTTCCAGTGGCGAAATAAGCCCAGGACAAGTCACGCAATTTGTGGCGCTCCGAGCAGGGTGCTTCGAAGTTGGCGGTGTTAATGACAGCGCCGTAGGTGAAGCAGAGCCGATCACCGCGCCGTTGCCAGCACTGCTGCAACGCCCGTGCATGGGTGGCCAGAAAGGTTTCTGTGACCACCAGATCGCTGTCGATGAAGACGATCACATCGCCACGGGCGTGATCCACACCGCGGTTTCGGCCCTCGGCAGGACCACCGTGCTCCTGCTCGATGAGGCGCACATGGGGAAAACGCTGGGACTGCTCGCTCAGCCATGACGGCGTTCCATCGGTGGAACCGTCGTCAACCACAACAACCTCGTAGTCCTGAAGAGCTCCAGCAAGCTGCTGATCTTCCAGTGCCGAGAGGCATTTCTCGAGGATCGGGCGTCGGTTGTAGGTCGGAATAACGACGCTGACGAACATCGCGACGGCCGATGCAAATGGCCACCCACCCTACGAACAACAAAAAAGGGGCCCGCAGGCCCCCTTTTTGATGCATGGTCTGATCCGTTGATCAGTCGGCGGCACCACCGTTGTTGGCGGTTCCGGTCACACCGTTACCAGCGCCTTCACCACGGCCATCGTTCCGCATCTTGCGCTTCTTGAACTTGCGCGCGTAGGCGCGGTTCCGCTCCTGCTTTTCTTTCTTCAGGTTTCTGCGCTTGGCCATGCGGAACTGCGGGCTCTGATATCAACTTTCATCTTACTAAACAGCATTCTTTAATCGCCCGTCCTCCATCTGAAGCAGGCGATCGGCCACATCAACGATGCGTGGGTCATGGGTCACCATCAGCACCGCGCAGGATTGTTCACGGGCGAGTCGGCGAAGCAGCTCCACCACCTCCCGGCCCGTACGGCTGTCCAGGGCAGCGGTGGGCTCGTCAGCCAGGAGAAGGCGGGGGTTTGCGGCAAGGGCACGGGCAATGGCGACCCGCTGCTTCTGTCCTCCGGACAAGTCATGGGGAACTTTGGCCATGTGGTCCTCCAGGCCGACGGCACGGAGCCACTGACGGGCCTCATCCCGACGGGCCCTGTAACTGAGATCAGGCAGAAGATCGGCTCCCATCTGCACGTTCTGTTCAGCCGTGAGGCAGCGCAGAAGGTTGTGCCCCTGAAAAATCATTCCAATGCGCCGGCGCACCTGCTGGCGGCGCCGACGGCCTGCACCATGCAGGGACTCACCAAGCACCGACACCTCACCCTGCTGAACCGTCCGCAAGGCGCCGATCAAGGTGAGCAGTGTCGTCTTGCCACAGCCCGAAGGACCGGTCAACAACACCACTTCGCCCGGCTCGATGCTGAAGCTGATGTTTTGAAGAACCGCGCGGCGCATCTCCCCTTGGCCGAAAGCGTGGGAGAGGTTGTCGACAACAACAGCTGCCATCAGAAGATCTCCGCAGGGTCTGCATCGATGAGACGACGCATGGCCAGGAACGACGACAACATGCACATCACCAGGATCATCACCAGAACGGTCAACGCCCGGGACAGATCCATGCCGACGGGCAGCTTGGTGGCGTCACGAACGAACCAGTACAGCCCCTGACCGGCCATGTAGGCGGGGACGTACCCCATCGCCGCCAGATAGAAGCCCTCACGAACCACCACTCCCAACAGATGGCTGAGGCGATAGCCCATGGCCATCAAAGTGGCGTACTCCGGCAGGTGATCACTCACATCGGTGTACAGCACCTGATAAACGATCACGCAGCCCACCACGAAGCCCATGGCGGCGCCGAGCGTGAAGATGAAACCGATGGAGGTGCTGCTCTTCCAATAGTTCTGCTCGAAATCGATGAAGCCCTGCTTGGTCAGCACCGAAACATCCTTGGGCAGTCGCTGTCTCAATCGGGACACCACCTGCTCAGGATCCGCGCCGGGCTTCAACCGCACCAGACCCACTTCGATCGCCCCAGGCGGCTTCTGAGGCATCAGATCGAGGAACGTCTCCGTGCTCGTGAGCAGGTTGCCGTCGGCACCGAAGCTGGTGCCCAGGCTCACCAGACCCGCCACCCGGACGCGGTTGCCAGCGATCTCGGTTTCCACCACACGGCCATCGCGATACCAATCGGCAATCGGTCCGAATTCAGGACGTGACAGCTGATCGAAGAGGATCCGCCCCTTCTGCTTGAGAGCGTCAGTTTTCTCAGCCAGGGAGGGATCGACAAAAAAGGGGTCGTCGGGATTGAAACCCAAGGCCAGGATCGACCGGTTGCGCCGCGTTTCCGGGTTCCGCCACAGCATCAGCCCCCAGTGCACCGGGGTCACCCCATCGACGTCTGGATCAGCCAGGGTCTGAACCAGCCGCCGCCTTGGAAAGGCCTCCATGCTCACGGAGCTGGCAGAGCGTGGACTGATCAGAACAACATCAGCATCGAACAGCCGGTGCGCTGTGACGCTGGCGTCAAAGAGGCCATCACGGAATCCAAGCTGCATGAACATCAGAATTCCCGCGAAGCTGATGCCGGCAAGCGCCACCAGCAAGCGAACGGGCTGGCGCGTCAGCAACAGCCAGGAGAGGGGAATCCGACGCCCCCGCCAGAACCGGTTCATGGATCGAAGCGGGCGATCACCTTCAAACCCGCCAGACGAGTGACCTTGGCGGCATCTTCAGGATTCAGCACCACATCAACCATCACAACGCGGGCGTCGGCATCGCCGGTGGGATCGGTGGAGAGAACAGACCGTTGTTCCACCTGCGGGCTGATGCGCAGGACGCGCCCGACGAGTTCACCGCGGAAACCACCGTTCTCGCTGATGAGGCGCACGGACTGGTCGAGGCGGATCAGGGAGATGTCGGATTCGTAGACCTCGATGCTGGCCTGCATCGCCTGATTGGCCCCCACATCCATCACCCCCTCTGCACCAGGGCGCTCGCCTGCACGGGCATGCAGCTTGAGCACAACACCATCAAGGGGCGAGATCAGCTGACTGAGCACGAGGTCGGCCTGAAGCCCTTTGCGCTCCGCCAGGGCCTGATCCCGCTGTCCCTGAAGACGAACCAGCTCTTCACGCTTGTTGTCCACCAGAGTCAATTCGGCCGCACCCCAATCGGCGGCTCTGCTGAAGCGCTCTACCTCAAGGGCCTGAAGCTGTATCTCCTGATCGAGGCTGCGCAGCTGCGCATCGACGCGCTCCAGATCAGCGAGCAGTCCATCCCGGTGATCGAAGGACGCCAACACCTGGCCGGTCTTGATCAGATCACCCTCATTCACATTGAGGGCTGCCACCCGGGGTGTCCCCGCCATCCCCGCATTGGGAGCCGCCAGATTGCGGATGTCCCCGGCGGGCTCCAGCTGCCCCAGGGCCGCGACCGCTTCGGGACGAACCGTGGGTGCAGGCGTCGGTTCAACCGGCTTGGGTTCGGGCGTCGGCCGCAGCAACCAGCCGCCGATGACCGCAATGACCAAACTTCCAGCCAGAACAGACCAGCGCTTGGGGGTCATCAGAGTTCCGGAGGGTTGTCGAACAGAAGCATGTCGATGTAGCGATCGGCCCAGGCTGAATCGAAGGCCTTCTCGAGCACGCGGCGGGTCTTGTCGTTGCGTTTCTGCTGAAGGCAATAGTTCAACTGACCCTCGTACCGGCGGACTGTAGTGAGAGCCGTGGACGGTTCGGGAGTCGCCTCGATCACGCTGGTGGCCATCACCTGCAGGTAATGGCTCACCAGTTCCTGAAAGGCTGCTTCCTCGTCAGCACCATCGGGGCGGATGAAGCACACCTTGTTTGAGAAGATGGCTGATCCCCAGGCCGGCAGCTCCCGAACCTGACGGAACGCCGGCCATGGCCTGGCCTCAAGCCGCTGGATCAGCTGCTCCGGCAAGTCATCGGAGGTGGGGGACAGATCAACGATCGCGGCGGAGATGCCTGCAGGGCCGGCCACGATGTCGGCCCCGAAGATCGGCAGGTCGTAGTGGGGATCGGGGAACCAGACGCTGTGGAGGATCTGCAGGCCGTTGCCGAGTCGCGCAACCTCCAAATGAAGTTTGCGAAGGCCGATGCAGCGAAAAAGCTCGTTGCCGATCGATAGGCCCTCGCCATCGAGTTGCCCCTGGATGAAGCGCAAATCCTCATCGCAGGGGAGGATCTCCAATCCGGGCAATCCCGCCCAGGCACTACGGATCGATGCCGCCAAGGCCTGCACGAGGGGATGCTGTCCTGGCGGTGGCGCCAGCGGCTTGGGCTGCATCGAAGGGGCAGGCACAGAATGGAACTTTGCCACGCAGTTCTGAACCTTCCGTTCTCCGGTCCCCCACTGGACCATTGGACCCTCCCCAACGGAGTGCGCTGCGTGACGGCGGACATGCCGGATGCACCCCTTACCTGTCTCGATCTCTGGTGCCGTGCCGGCAGTGCCAGTGAGCAGCCAGGGGAAGAGGGCATGGCCCATTTCCTGGAGCACATGGTGTTCAAGGGAAGTGAGCGGCTGGCCGCAGGGGCATTCGATGAAGCCATCGAAGCTCTGGGGGGCAGCAGCAATGCCGCCACAGGCTTTGATGACGTTCACTTCCACGTGCTGACACCCCCGGATCGAGCCCGCGAAGCGTTGGATCTGTTGTTGGAACTGGTGTTGCAGCCAAGCCTCGAGCCTGACGGGTTCAACACGGAACGGGGGGTGGTGCTTGAAGAGATCGCTCAATACGCCGATCAACCCAATGAGCAGGTGCTGCAACTGCTGTTGAGCAAGGGCTGTGACCAGCACCCCTACGGCCGACCCATCCTGGGTACCCCCCGCAGCCTGGAGGCCATGACGCCCGAGGCCATGCGGGCGTTTCATCAGCGGCAGTACCGCGGTTCCAACTGCTGTCTGGCGATGGCCGGGCCTTCGTCAGCGGAGCTGCGCAGTGCCCTGGGTTCCTCGGCTCTGGCAGACCTCCTGGATGCGCCTGAGCCCTCATCACCGTCATCGCCCCTGAACGTGCGTCCTGGACGCGAAAGCGTTGTTGTGGACCGGCTCGAATCCGCCCGACTGCTGATGCTCTGGGAAGCTCCACGGGCCCAGGATCAAACAGGCGTGATGGCCGCTGATCTCGCCACAACCCTGCTGGGGGAAGGACGACGCAGTCGTCTCGTGAACCGCTTGAGGGAGGAACTGCAGATCGTTGAAAGCGTGTCGATGGACCTCTCGGTTCTGGAGCAGGGAAGCCTGATCACGCTGGAGGTGATCTGTCCAGACGAGCATCTGGAGGCTGTGGAAGACGAGGTGAACCGGCAGCTGCGCGCCATGGAGGAAGAGCTCGTCAGCGATCAGGAGCTGAAACGGGGCCAGCAGCTGGTGAGCAACGGACTGCGCTATGCCTTGGAATCGACGGGCCAGGTGTCTGGGCTCAGCGCCAGCCAGACCCTCTGGGACCGGCAGCAGGATCTGCTCCATCCTCTTGCTTTCCTGCCGCCATGGACGGCCGAGCGGCTTCGCTCAGACCTGTTCCCAAGGCTTCAACCCGAACAGGCGTTTGTGCTGACCGCCCAGGCAAAGACGAAACACGGATGAGCAACCCCGAACTGCTGATCGAACCGGTCTCAAGCCCGGGGATTCTGGCTGCGAAACTGCTGCTTCCTTTCGGCAGCGCCGACGACCCTGCAGGAACACGGGGTGCCCATGACCTGCTGGCATCTCTGCTCAGCCGCGGCTGTGGACGACACAACCACGTTGACCTGGCGGACCTTGTTGAGGGATGCGGAGCAGGTCTGCGCTGCGATGCCCAGGAAGATGCGCTCGTGCTGAGCCTGCGCTGCACGGTGGAAGACGCGGAGCAGCTCCTGCCCCTGCTGGCCCAGATGGTTCGTTCCCCCCGGCTTGAGCCTGGCCAGGTGGCCCTTGAACGTTCGCTCACGATTCAGGCCTTGCAACGGCAGCGGGAGGATCCCTTCCATTGCGCCACGACCGGATGGCGGCAGCTGACCTATGGCAACGGGGGCTACGGCCACGACCCGATGGGCATCGCTGAAGAGCTGGATGATCTGGATCGGGAGGCACTTCTCCCCCTGGCCGAGCGGCTACCGAGGGCATCGAGCGTTCTCGCCCTGGCGGGCAGCGTCCCACCGCAAATCATCGACACGATTGGCTCCCTTGAGGACTTTCGCGACTGGCCAGAAGGGAGCGGCAACGATCGCTCAGGCCGCCGTCCCTACGCCGAAGCGGCAGGAACCGAAACGATCCAGCTCGAAGCAATGGACACCGAACAGGTGGTTCTGATGCTTGGGCAGGCGACGCTGGGGCATGGACACCCGGATGAACTGGCGTTGCGACTGTTGCAGTGCCATCTGGGCGTGGGGATGTCGAGCCTGCTGTTCCAGCGCCTGCGGGAAGACCATGGCGTGGCCTACGACGTGGCCGCGCACTTCCCTGCCCTGGCAGGACCGGCGCCCTTTGTGCTGATGGCCTCGAGCGTGGAGGAGCGCTCAGAGCTCGCGCTGGACTTGCTGCTGAACATCTGGGACGAGCTGAGTGAGCAACCCCTCAGTGAGGCCGCACTCGAGCTCGCACGGGCCAAGTACATCGGTCAGCTCGCCCAGGGCCTGCAGACCTGCTCCCAACGGGCAGAGCGACGGGTTCAGCTGAAGGCCCAAGGGCTCCCCGACGATCATGACCAACGCTGTGTGCGGGCTCTTGCGGAACTGACACCGACGGATGTGCTCCATGCTGCCCAACGTTGGCTTAGGGAACCACGACTCAGCCTGTGCGGAACCTCCACTGCACTGAAGCAGCTCGAACGGCGCTGGGATCGGCGGGACGCTGCTTAGTCCACCTCAGCTGCATCCACCGGATCCAGCCGATCGAGGGGGATCAGAAACGTGCCCCGGCGAAAACGCACAGCAACCGTGTCCATCGGATGAAGTGCAACCACTTCGCCTACTTCACCGGCGGCCACCAAATCCGGCGGCCGCAGCATCGGCATCGGATCCGCCGACTTGAGGTACGGAAGCTGCTGCGACAGGCGCAGCTGATCACCAATTGATACCGACATCTGAACTGGGCAGGATCTGCATTGTCGAGCAGGATGGGCCGAGTTGAGTGAGTGATGTGAGGGCTCTCGCCTCCTGGTGTGGTGCCCTGGCGGGTCTGCTGGCCATCCTTATCGGTGGTCTTGTGCCGGCCGCGTTGTTCCTGCCTGCTCCCGAGCCGATCCTTCTCCCCCTGCCGGTCACGTGGCAGGTGCCAGCGCTGCTTCTCTGCGCCATGGTCAGTGGCCCGCGTGCCGGCGTGATGGCCGCTGTTGGCTATCTGAGCCTGGGATTGTTCAGTCTGCCGGTGTTCCATGGCGGTGGAGGGCTGAACTACGTGCTTGAACCGGGTTTCGGCTACCTCGCGGGCTTCGTGCCCGCAGCCTGGCTCACCGGTCGACTGGCGCAGCAGGACGGCATGGATGACCTGCCCAGACAGTCGCTCTGTGCCCTGGCAGGGCTGCTCGTTCTCCAGATCTGCGGGGTGCTGAATCTCGCCCTCGGGGCACTGCTGGGGCGATGGAGCCTTGATTTTCCCGAGCTGCTGATGCAGTTTTCAATCGGTCCGCTACCGGCTCAGATGCTGCTCTGCATCGGTGCAGGATTCCTTTCAATTGTGCTGCGTCGGTTGCTGATCATCGAGCCATGACGAGACCACTTCCACGTCGCTCAACCCTGCTGATTGCCCTAGTGATCGTGGTGGTGGATCAGCTGAGCAAGGCGGCGGCCTCGAGCGCTTTGCGAGAGGGGCAATCCCTACCCCTGCTGCCACATCTGCTCTCGCTGCAATTGGTGCACAACACCGGTGCGGCCTTCAGTGTTCTGCAGGGCTCCACTGCCCTGCTTGGGCTGCTCAGCTTGGGGGTGGGCATCGGGCTGATCCTGTGGATCTGGCGTGAACGGGTGCTGCCGTTCTGGCAGGCCCTCGCCGCTGCTGCGCTTCTGGGTGGAACCGTGGGCAATGGGATCGACCGTTGGCGCCTGGGCCACGTGGTGGATTTTCTAGCCCTCGAACCGATCGATTTCCCGATCTTCAACGGGGCGGATGTCGCCATCAATCTCGCCGTGCTCTGCTTTGCCATCGACCTCTGGACCCGCCGGGGGGACAGCAGCCTCCGTGACAACAGCCTTCGTGACAACAGCCGTGGCTGACCCAAACTTGCCCTGAGGCTGGTGTGACGCAGGCATGAAACGCCAAACCCGGTTGCTGATCGGTCTCGCCGTTGCCTTTATGGCACTCGTGCTGATCGGCGCTGCCGTTCAGACCATCCGCAGCCTGCTGTGGGATCTGAGTTACTTCCTGCCTCCCTGGTTGCTCACGCCGGTGCTGCTGCTGGGGTTCGCGCTGGTGGCCACCCTGGCGGTGCAGGTGGGTTGGCCGATGTGGAAACGCCTGAAATCACGCCCAAGCCAACACCCACGCCAAGCCACCCCGGCTCCACAGAACCGGCGGGATGCCGCGACCACCAGCCTCGGCCATGTGGATCGTCTAATCGAACGCATTCAGGACGACATCAGTCGCCGCAGCCTTCAGAACGAACGCGACCGGGTCGCCGAGGAACTGAAGCGAGGCGATCTGGTGGTTGTGGTGTTCGGCACTGGATCCAGTGGCAAGACATCACTGATCCGTGCCCTGCTAAATGAAATGGTCGGCGATGTGGGAGCGCCCATGGGCGTGACCAAAACCAGCCGCGCCTACCGGCTGCGTTTGAAAGGCCTGGAGCGTGGTCTTCAGCTCGTGGACACCCCAGGAATCCTGGAAGCCGGAGACGAAGGACTCAGCCGGGAGGAAACAGCCCGTCGTCGGGCGGTTCGTGCCGATCTTTTGATCGTGGTGGTGGACGGGGACCTCAGAGCTTCGGAATACGCCGTCGTGACCTCGCTCGCCGGGCTCGGCAAGCGGCTGCTCCTGGTGCTGAACAAGCGGGATTTACGCGGAGTTGACGAGGAGAAAAGGCTCCTGCAGGTGCTTCGCTCCCGTTGCCAGGGACAGCTCAACGCTGCTGATGTGGTGGCCTGCAGCGCCTCTCCTCAATCGATTCCTCAACCCGGCCGTCGCCCGCTGCAGCCGCTGCCTGACGTCAGCGATCTGCTGCAGCGCCTCGCCGTTGTGCTGCACGCCGAGGGGGAGGAATTAATTGCCGACAACATCCTTCTGCAGTGCCGATCCCTCGACAGTCGCGGGCGTGACCTGTTGAACGACCAGCGGTCTCGGGAAGCCAAACGCTGCATTGACCGCTACAGCTGGATGGGAGCGGGGATTGTCGCTGCCAATCCGCTGCCAGGGGTGGATCTGTTGAGCACCGCAGCGGTGAATGCCCAGATGATCCTGGAGATGGCCAAGATCTATGGGGTCGAGATGTCCCGTGATCGCGCCAAGGATCTGACCCTGTCCCTTGGACAGACCCTGGGCAAGTTGGGCATCGTCAAAGGTGCCATGAGCTTGCTGGGCACCAGCCTGAGCCTGAGCTTGCCCACTCTGGTGCTGGGGCAGGTGCTCCAGGGGGTGGTGACCGCATGGCTCACCCGAATCGCCGGAAGCAGTTTCATGCGCTACTTCGAACAGGACCAGGACTGGGGTGACGGTGGCATGCAGACCGTGGTTCAACAGGCCTTTGAGCTCAACCGACGGGAACTCTCACTGCAGCGCTTTCTGGCCAGTGCCATGCGGCAAGTGGTTGAACCGCTTCAGCAGTCGGCGGCGGGACGTCTTCCCCCCCGGCCAGGGCCTCAGCAGGAGGGGGAAGCATCGGCCCCCGGGCATCCAGAACGGTGATCAGAAGCAGATAGAGCACACCAATCGCCACGGAGATCGCCCCAGTGACGATGGCAACCCAGCGTGAACCCTGCTGCTGTTCCGGCATCGAAGCGTCTCAAACGATGGCGATTGTGAACGATCAGGCTGGAGCCAGCGATTCATTCAGTCGTCCCGACAGGTCGCTGAGGTGCTGAGCCGTGGTGTGGGGGTTTCCAAAAACCGCCTTGAGGCAGAAACGGTCGCCATAGAACGGTCGCGACAGCATGTAGCCGTGAGACAGCAGCATTTGCCGGGTGTCTTCACTCCAACGGCCGGCTGCAGCAGCATCTCCATGTTTGGGATGAAAGGCCAGCAGGTGCAGGTCACCCGCCAGCAACGTGAACTTCTCCGGGTCCAATTGGGCTGCGAAGGCGGTTCGCCGTTGCAAAGCTCCGCTGAGCGTTGCTTCGATGCCCGCCTCGCCCAACTGGCGTAGGCCCAGCCAAAGCTTGAGGATCTCCGCAGGTCGGGTGCCCTGCAAGCCGATCTCCCCGCCGTGATCCATCCCTTTGGGCGCCTCCATGTAGGGCAATCCTGTTGAAAAGGCCTGACGCAGATGGGTTCGATCCCGAAGCAACAGCAGGGATGACGCCTTGGTGATGCCCAGCAATTTCTGGGGATTCAGCGTGATCGAATCGGCAGATTCCATGCCATCCATCAGAGAGGCATGGCGGGCCGTGAGGGCGAACACACCGCCGATGGCCGCATCAACGTGCAACCAGACCCCAGCATCACGGCAGAGGGTTGCCAGATCCGACAGAGGATCAATGGCTCCACGCACTGTGGTGCCGGCCGTGGCCACCACCGCCAGACAAGGCCGCCCCTCCGCTTGCAGAGCTCCCAAACGCTTGGCCAAAGCCTCGAGGCAAAGCGCACCATCCGCGGCCACGGGAAGCGTCTGAAGGGCATCATCCGCCAGCCCCATCACCTTTGCCGCCTTGTTGATCGAGACGTGAGCGTCTTGGCTGCATAGCAGCACAGGATCCCGATGGCTGGCCTTCAACTCCGCCCGTGCGGCCACCAGGGCCATGAGATTGCTCAGGGTCCCGCCGCTGGCCAGCACCCCTCCGGAACCGGCGGGCAAGCCAATCCTGTGGCAGAACCAGCGGCAGAGGTCATGTTCCAGGCCGGTCAGACCAGGCGAAAGCTCCTCGGCCAGGAGGTTGTTGTTGAGACCTGCACAGACCAATTCCGCTGCAATGGACGCGGTCAGCGGGGGCGGATCGAGATGGGCGAGAGCACCGGGATGGGACGGCTGATACGCCCCATCCATCACCTGCTGAAGATCACTGAGCAGCGATTCAACGCTGGCCCCATCAAGCCCTGGTGCCACGTCAGGCAAGGGCCGCATGACGGGGACCGGGCTTGATCGATCAGCGGAGCCGATCCAACGGCAGAGCAGATCCGAACTGCGATGCAGGAAGTTCCTCAGCACCGGGTCTTCGGCCGAGGGGATGGCGAACGGAGCAAGCCGATCCGGTGGGTGCTGAGACTCGGAACAGGCTTGCAACGGAGACCCGTGAACTGCACCGATCTTCGCGTCTCGTGGGATGGTGCTCAAAGGACAACGTGGAACAGCAGTGGATCAGCGGGATGAGTTCACTCGCTGGATGGATGTTCTGCTCCAGCGCGCGGAGGAGGCTGGAGCGGAAGGAGAAGTTCCGGTGGCCGCAGTGATCCTGGATGGAAAGGGCCGAGCCATCGGCCATGGGCGGAACCGGCGCCAGAACGACAGGGATCCCCTCGGGCATGCCGAACTGGTGGCCTTGCAACAGGCAGCGATCGTTCAGAACGACTGGAGATTCAACAGCTGCACCCTGATCGTCACCCTCGAACCCTGCCCCATGTGTGCGGGGGCCCTGGTGCAGGCCCGCATGGGAACCGTGATTTTTGCGGCGTCAGATCCCAAGCGCGGTGGCCTGGGTGGAAGCCTTGACCTCTCCACCCATGCCAGTGCCCATCACCACATGAACGTGATTCAGGGCGTGCGCGAACCCGAGGCGAGGGAGCAGCTGGAACGCTGGTTCAGGCGGCGGCGGCGACGGAACCGCTGAAGCGAGGCAGCTCTGTCTCAAACAGGTTGAGCAGACGGTTCACGTTTTCAGGGGTGGAGTTGTAGCCCATCAGGCCGATGCGCCAGATTTTGCCGGCAAGGCTGCCGAGTCCACCACCAACTTCAATGCCGTGGTTGTTGAGCAGGTGCTGACTGAAAGCCTTGCCATCCACACCTTCAGGGATGCGAACTGTGGTGAGGGTGGGCAGTCGGCGCTCGGCCGGCACATGCATCGAAAGGCCGAGACTTTCCAGCCCGTTCCAGAGCATCTCCGCATTGCTGCGATGGCGTGCCCAGGCCTGGTCGAGACCTTCTTCAGCCAGGAGACGCAGGGCCTCACGCATGCCGAAATTCATGTTGACCGGCGCGGTGTGGTGATAGACGCGATCGCTGCCCCAGTACTGGTTCAACAAGGAAACATCCAGATACCAGTTGGGCACCTTGCCCTGACGGGCTGTCATCTTGGCCTCAGCACGGGGGCCCATGGTGAAGGGTCCGAGACCGGGAGGGCAGCTCAGGCCCTTCTGGCTGCAGCTGTAGGCAAGATCGACTTTCCACTCATCGATGTAGAGCGGAACGCCCCCCAGAGAGGTGACGGTGTCGAGCAGCAGAAGGCAATCATGCTTCCGGCAGAGGTCGCCGATGCCCTCCATGGGTTGGCAGACACCCGTTGAGGTTTCGGCATGGACCATCGCCAGGATGGCGGGCTTGTGCTCAATCAGGGCAGCTTCCAGCTCATCGAGCGAAAACCACTCACCCCAGGGTTTTTCAATGGTTTTCACCTCAGCGCGATAGCGGCCGGCCATGTCAGCCAGTCGCAGGCCGAAGTATCCCTTCACCGCCACCAAAACGGTGTCTCCAGGCTCGACGGTGTTGGCGATGGTTGCCTCCATGGCAGCACTGCCGGTGCCGCTCATCGGAAGCGTGAGGCGGTTGTCGGTCTGCCAGGCGTAACGCAGCAGTTCCTGCACTTCGCCCATCAGATCCACATAGAGAGGATCAAGGTGACCAATCGGGGTTCGCGACAGAGCCTTCAGAACTGTTGGATGGGCGTTGGAGGGGCCTGGTCCAAGCAGGAGGCGGTCGGGTGTGCCGATCGGTGCAAAGGCTTTGCGGTGACGATCGTCAACAGAGAGGAGTGAGTTCGTCGTCGCCAAAGCCCTGTTCATTGGTTCGAGTGTTGAGCCTACGCAGTCACGCCCCTTGAAAGGGGTGAGGGAGGCTTGATTGCAATCTGTTCAGGTCTTGCGTTGAGCGTGCTGGATCAGCGCTGGCGCACATTGGTTTCACCCAGGCCCTTGGCCAGGTGATCGAACGGCTGAAGAACGGTGGCGAGCTGATCGGATGCAGCACCGTTGGCCAGAAGCATCTCGGAAACAACCTCTCCCAGCAGAACGATGCTGCGGACCGTTGGGCCGGTGGGAACGCCGAGACTCTTGTAGGTGTCGTCGAGTCCGTTCAGCACACGCTCATTGAGGATCGTGCTGTCACCGGCCACCAGGGCGTAGCTGGCGTAACGCAGGAAATAGTCCATATCCCGCAGGCAGGCGGCGAGCCGACGGGTGGTGTAGGCGTTGCCGCCAGGCAGCAACAGGTCGGGTTCATCCCGGAACAGGCGCTGGCTGGCCTCACGCACAATCTCGGCCGAGGATCCGTTGATCAGCTCTACGGCCTGAATCCGCAGTGCAGACTCATCCAGATACACATTGATGCTGTCGATCGCCGGGCGGTCGAAATAGCGACCCAGCTGGTCGTAACGACCGATCAGACCGCTGATTGCATCGCGCATGTCCCTGAATCTCCAGAGGATCCCCAGCGGAAGCTAACACCGTTGAGGCGGGCAGATCCTTTGGCATGCCTGCATTTCAGCCAAGTTGACAGAAACGGTTACGCAGTCGCCTTCCAGCAGCTGAAACGTACCCCTTGATACAAAATGGTGTCTTGTGGCTGTATACGGTCACATCACTGCACAATTCAGTCGAGCAGTCCCTTCTTATGTCGAAATCCCCCCAGGACGTCCTGCGCCAGATCAAGGACGAAGGCATCGAACTGATCGACCTCAAATTCACCGATCTGCACGGCAAGTGGCAGCACCTGACGGTGTGCACCGATCTGCTGGAGGAAGAATCCTTCACGGAGGGCCTGGCTTTTGACGGCTCATCCATCCGCGGCTGGAAAGGCATCCAGGCCTCCGACATGGCCATGGTGCCGGACGCCAACACGGCCTGGGTGGACCCCTTCTACCGGCACAAAACCCTGAGCATGATCTGCTCGATTCAGGAGCCACGCACCGGCCAGCCCTACGAGCGCTGCCCCCGCGCCCTGGCCCAGAGGGCACTGAATCATCTGGCCAGCACCGGCCTGGCCGATATGGCCTTCTTCGGCCCTGAGCCGGAGTTCTTCCTCTTCGACGACGTCCGCTACAACTCGGCTGAAGGGGGTTCCTTCTACAGCGTTGACACGATCGAAGCGGGCTGGAACACCGGACGGATCGAAGAAGGCGGCAACCTCGCCTACAAGATTCAGGAGAAGGAGGGCTACTTCCCTGTCGCACCCAACGACACCGCCCAGGACATCCGCTCCGAGATGCTCCTGCTGATGGGTCAGCTGGGCATTCCCACCGAGAAGCACCACCACGAGGTGGCAGGCGCTGGTCAGCACGAACTCGGCATGAAATTTGCTGAGCTGATCCAGGCCGCCGACAACGTGATGACGTACAAGTACGTCGTGCGCAACGTGGCCAAGAAGTACGGCAAGACCGCCACCTTCATGCCCAAGCCGGTCTTCAACGACAACGGCTCCGGCATGCACGTGCACCAGAGCCTCTGGAAAGGCGGTCAGCCCCTGTTCTTCGGCGAAGGCACCTACGCCAACCTCTCGCAGACGGCACGCTGGTACATCGGTGGCATCCTCAAGCACGCCCCCGCCTTCCTGGCCTTCACCAACCCCACCACCAACAGCTACAAGCGTCTGGTGCCCGGTTTCGAAGCCCCGGTGAACCTCGTCTACTCCGAGGGCAACCGCTCTGCCGCCGTGCGGATCCCGCTCACCGGCCCGAGCCCGAAGGCCAAGCGCCTCGAGTTCCGCTCCGGCGATGCCCTCGCCAACCCCTATCTGGCCTTCAGCGCCATGATGATGGCTGGTCTGGACGGCATCAAGAACCAGATCGATCCCGGCGATGGCGAAGATCGCGACCTGTTCGAACTTCCGGCTGAAGAGCTCTCGAAGATCGCCACGGTCCCCGCATCCCTCAACGGTGCCCTGGAAGCATTGAATGCCGATCGCGGCTTCCTCACCGCTGGCGGTGTGTTCAGCGACGACTTCATCGACAACTGGATCGACCTGAAGTACGAGGAGGTGCAGCAGCTGCGCCAGCGGCCTCACCCCCACGAATTCACCATGTACTACGACGCTTGATCAGCGCCCGTGCATCCCACGACCCGCCTCCAAGGAGGCGGGTTTTTTTGTGGACTGCTGGCCACGCGATTGTGCGCCTCATTCGTTGGAATGGTTCCGTTGTCTGAATCCGCGATGGCGTCAACGCCCCTGAGCAAGCTTGCGTACCAAACGCTTCAGCAAGGCAAAAGCATCGCGGGCCTGGCCCACAAGGAGCTGAGCACCAAGCTGATGGAGCTGTTGGCGCCAGATGCGGTGCCGAAAACCGAGCCCGTGTCCGCCGAAGTTCTTGGAGAGCTGCAGCTGGATATGAGGAAACTCCAGGAACAGGACTGGCAGGACGCCGAACAGGGGATCTACCCCGAGCAGTTGTTGTTTGATGCACCCTGGCTCGACTGGGTCAGCCGCTACCCGCAGGTTTGGATGGATCTTCCCTCCACCTGGGATCGACGCCGCGAGCGCAATGTGCGGGATCTGCCCAAGGAAACCGAAAAAGCGCTCTACCCCGAGTACTACCTCCAGAATTTTCACCATCAAACCGACGGCTACCTGAGTGACCATTCGGCTGGTCTTTACGACCTGCAGGTGGAGATCCTCTTCAATGGCACCGCCGATGCCATGCGACGCAGGGTTTTGGCTCCCCTGAAACGCGGCTTGAAGCACTTCGCAGACCGTGCTCCGGGTTCCCTCAAGATTCTCGATGTGGCTACCGGCACCGGCCGGACCCTGCAGCAGATCCGCGCCGCCGTTCCCCACGCGCAACTGATCGGAACCGATCTCTCCGAGTCGTACCTGCGTCAAGCCAACCGCTGGCTGAATGACGGCGATGCATCGCTGGTTCAGCTGATCCGTGCCAACGGGGAATCACTGCCCTTGGCTGATGAATCGGTTCAGGCCGTCACCAGTGTGTTCCTGCTGCACGAACTTCCGGCGGACGCCCGCCAAAACGTGCTGAACGAAGCCTGGCGGGTGCTTGAACCCGGTGGTGTATTCGTGCTTGCCGACTCTGTGCAGATGGCCGATTCAGCCAAGTTCGCCTCCGTGATGGAGAACTTCAGGCGCGTCTTCCATGAGCCTTACTACCGCGACTACATCGGCGACGACATCGACGCCCGCCTCTCAGCTGCAGGGTTCGAAGGCATCACCGCGGAAACCCACTTCATGACGCGGGTCTGGTCGGCACGCAAACCCATCCCAGAGGCCAGCTGAGGGGATTCCCTGACAGCGTCCCTTGCATGAACGGCTGCGAGCCATAGGGTGTGCTGAATCCCGAAGGGAACGTCATGACCAATCCCTTCAGGCTGCGTTGGCTTCAGGGCTGGACATTCCAGGTGGTGCTGATGGAAGGCCATGTGCAGGTCGAAGCCCATGGGTTCGGCATCCGCCTGCGCACGGCCGTGATGCCTGGGGAAAGCCCTCAGGCTGCAGCCGATCGTTTGGTGTTGTCTGAAGATCGCCGCAGGCGAGCCATGCACAATGCCTGGCTTCGCGGTCAGGACATGGCACAGCCCGCGGGGGTTACACCCACGAAGGAATCGGCACCGGCCTCGAATTCGCTGGTAGTAGTTGGCCAGGCCCATCGACAACGGGTGGCCTGATCTTCTGATGCGTTCAAAGCTGCGCCAGCAGCCAGGCCAAGGCAAAGCCGGCTCCACCGAAGCGTAAGAATCTCCAGAAGCGCTCACCAGACACGGGGGAGAAGGCCCAGCCCACAGGCCGTTGCGTGATCAGATTCGCAGCAAGTTTGCGGCGCTGCAGCCATCGCCGCGCCGCAACACCCGACCGGGCATGGGCCTGACATTGCCCTTGCAACACCAGCCGTGAGGCATGGTGCAACCAACGCAGTTCACGAACGCGTCGTTGGCCTTTGCGCTGTTCCACGCCATTGCACCCACATCAACCGAAACTAGATCGATCTGATGATTCAGGGATGACTTCACCTGACGCCCCATGGCCCAACTCCGCTACAGCCAAGGCGGAAGAACTGCACCAGTTGCTCCGCATCGGCGATCGCGACTGGCATCAGCTGAAGAGCAACCGACAGCGGCGTGGAGCTGAGTTACTAGCAGCAGCGATGGTGCAACTGCTACGCCAAGGGGACAGCGCCGACGTGGAGAACCTGACCCAGCAGGCACTGGGGTGGTTCAAAGGAGAGCTGAAGGATCCGGGCTGTCCGCGTCACTGACGGGCCGACGGCAGGCCAGCTGCAGGCGATTCCCCCGGCGGCTCCAGCGCACATCATCAAAACATTGATGGATCAGGAACAACCCACGCCCGCTGGGAGCATCGAGAGCCGGCGGAAGGGTAGCTGTGCGGGACTGTTTTGGGAGACCGCAACCCTCATCCTGAACCTGCCAGACCATCCAGTTGGGCGTGAGGATGCGCCGAACACGGAGCTTCTTGGCGGGGTTCTCGGCATTGCCATGGCGAACGGCATTGACCAGGGCTTCATGCAACCCCAGCTCAATCCGCTGACTGGTGAGAACACAACCGACGGGCTCGGTCAGCAGCTCCAGCAGAGGAGCCAGCTGCAGGGTCGACGGCAAGGTGAACTCAGCCCAGCGAAACCTCTTGGACGGCACAGTGGGGCCCGTTGACGTCGGTGTTTCGAACTTACCGTTGATGGGAAGCCCCGTCAGGATCTGCGGGCCACAAGTGCCGGATGATTCAAGAGGGAATCCATCAGGCGAACGCCACGGAGCTGATTGATCAACGGCATGTGCCCTTCTGGAGCCTCGATCGACCAGGTGAAAGCACCGGGATAACGCGTCCAGACGCCATCACATTTCCAGCCAATCCGGGGCCAAAGGCGTTCGTAACGCCCATCGAGGGCTGACAGCAACTGGGACTGGGCTGTGAAGCCGAAGCGACCTTGGGAATAGACCGTCCAGAGGCGATCAAGACTGACCAGATCAACGCCTGACATCGGCGCAACTTCTGTGAAATAGACGTAGCCCCGTTTCACGGCGGCATCACCGGCCAATTCACGCAGGCACTGGCTGGTGACGCGATCCGCCTCTTCAAAGTTCTGATCGAGCAGCTCCTGCTGCAGCGGTCCGTAATCCAGGCCAACCCCGGAATCAGTGGTCAACCAACCTCGATCGGACGACGGGATGAGAGCGGTGACTGCATCGGGATGGTGGCGCTGCAACACCTGCAAGATCCAACCTGCAGCCCAGTCATCACCGGCGGGGTCAAAGCCAGAAAGAAGGTCTGGGCCCACCGCAGCCATCTCGTCGGAGCGGGTTTCGATCTGCTTGATCAGCGGACGTCGCTGGCGAGGTGTTCCCTTCGCGAAACGATCCAGCAGCTGATCAACGCTGAGTTTGGTGGCGGGTGTGGAACCGGAGAGCATGAGTCGCAACCGGCCCCAACTGGCTCGGTGTTGGCCCACTATGTCAGGCATGGGCGAGACATGTTCAATCGAAATCCAGCAGCTGCGCGAGCTGAAGGGACCCTTGGTGGACGTGCGCAGCCCCGGCGAATTCGAGAAAGGCCACTGGCCAGGGGCCATCAACGTGCCGCTGTTCAACGATGAGGAGCGCGCCGCTGTGGGCACCACCTACAAGCAGCAGGGACGCACATCAGCGATTCACCTGGGGCTTGAACTCACCGGCCCCAAGCTCAGCAACCTGGCCCGCCAATTGGACAACCTGCGGCAGCAGGGGGAACCACGGATCTACTGCTGGCGGGGCGGGATGCGGTCAGCCAGCGTGGCCTGGCTTGCCCAGCAGATCGATCTCAAGCCAAGGCTCCTTCAGGGGGGCTACAAGAGCTATCGGCGCTGGGCCCAAAGCCGCTTTGAGCAGAACTGGCCCCTTCGCGTGATGGGAGGCCGAACGGGAACAGGGAAAACCGATCTGCTGTTGGCCATGGCCGCGCGCGGTGCAGCCGTGGTTGATCTGGAAGGGCTGGCCAACCACCGCGGCAGCAGTTTCGGCGGTCTGGGTCTGCCGGATCAACCCAGCACCGAGCACTACGAAAACCAATTGGCTGAGGCCCTGGATCAACACCAACGCCGTGGGGCCACAGCCATCTGGTTGGAAGCGGAAAGCATCCAGGTGGGCCGCTGCCGAATTCCCAAGGCCCTTTTCGATCAGATGCAAGAGGCCCCTGTGCTGGAGATTCAGCGCGACCTCGGGGAACGGGTGAACCAATTGGTGCAGGTGTACGGCCACCAGGGGGGAGCCGCTCTGGCTGAGGCGACCGAACGGATCAGCCGTCGCCTGGGGCCCCAGCGCACCAAGGAAGCCCTCGAGGCGATTGCCAGGGAAGACTGGGCCACCGCCTGCCGCGCCACGCTCGATTACTACGACCGCTGTTACGACCATGAACTGGCGCGATCGCCCAAACGCGACACAATCGATCTCTCAGGGCTCAGCGCTGATCAAGCCGCCGAGACCTTGATCGACGGCGGGTTTGTTGAAATCCCCGATTAAGATCGCCCTCATCGACGGTTCGAGAACGGCATGAGCAAAGCGGCGATTCAGTTCTTTCGGGGAGTCAACGAGCCGGTGGTGCCCGACATCCGCCTGACCCGCAGCCGCGACGGCCGCACCGGTCAAGCCACCTTCCGTTTCGAGCAGCCTGCTGCGATTGCTCCCGAAACCATGGGTGACATCACCGGAATGTGGATGGTGGATGAAGAAGGCGAAATGGTCACCCGCGAAGTGAATGGCAAATTCGTGAACGGCACCGCCAGTGCCCTTGAAGCCGTTTACTCGTGGAAGTCCGAACAGGACTTCGAGCGTTTCATGCGCTTCGCCCAGCGCTACGCCGATGCCAATGGCTTGGGTTATTCACAAAGCCAGGATTCCAATCAGACTGAAGGGGCCGACGACCAACAAGCTTGAGACTGCCCCAGTGGCTGTTGCTGACAGCCTTCATTGCAGCCATCGTTCTGCTGTGGTCGCTGCGTGAGCTGCTGCTGCTGATTTTTGCGGCAGTTGTTCTGGCCATGGCGCTGTGCACATTGGTGGGCATTCTTCGCGAGCGGCGGCCGATGCAAAGGCCCCTAGCCCTGCTGCTCTGCATCGTTGGATTGTTGTTGTTGGTCGCCGGTGCGGCAGGTGTTGTTGTCCCCCCGTTTCTCGAGGAATTCGCACTGCTGTTGCAGAAGCTGCCCGAAGCGGGTCAGACCCTGGTGCGGCTGGGACTCGGTTGGATCGACAGCATCAGTGAGGCCATCTATGGGGCCGATGCATTCCCCGACCTGGATCAACTGGGCCTGAACGGTCCACGCCAACTTGTGCCCGACAGTTCATCCCTCGCCGCTGGTGTGGGCAGTGGCTTGCTGGGTCTGCTCGGTTTGGCAGGCAACCTCGGCAACGGCGTCCTGCGGCTGTTGTTCGTGGTGGCGGTGGCTCTGATGATCAGCATTCAGCCCCAGGCCTATCGGAATGTTGGCCTGCAGTTGATTCCCTCCTTCTATCGACGCCGGGGGCGTCGCATCCTGGATCAGTGCGGTGCTGCCTTGAGCAGCTGGATGGTGGGTGTGTTGATCAGCTCCCTGGCCGTGTTTGTGCTTTGCAGCATTGCGTTAACGCTGTTGGGCGTGAAGCTCGTTCTGGCCAATGCACTCCTGGCAGGGCTGTTGAACGTGATCCCCAATGTGGGGCCAACCATGAGCACGATCTTCCCGATGGCGGTGGCTCTGTTGGATGCCCCCTGGAAGGCCGCTGCGGTGCTGGGTGCCTATGTGGTGATCCAGAACATCGAGAGTTACGTGATCACACCATCGGTGATGCACCACCAGGTGAAGCTGCTGCCCGGATTGACTCTGGCGGCTCAGTTCCTGTTCACACTCCTGTTTGGCCCCCTCGGCCTGCTGATGGCGCTGCCTTTGGCGGTGGTGCTGCAGGTGATCATCCGTGAAGTCGTGATCCACGATGTGTTGGATCGCTGGAAACGCCTGGAGCCGGTTCGATGACCGCCGGCACGTTTCTCATTGCACTCACCTTGGTGGTGCTGGTGCTGTTGCTCTGGCACCTGCGTTGGGTGCTGCTGGTGCTCTTTGGTGCCGTGGTGGTGGCCGTAGCCCTGGATGTGCTGATTGTTCAGGTTCAGAAGCGAACCCCACTGGAGCGGCCCCAGGCCCTGGCGGCCGTGCTGGGGATTTTGATCTTGGCCGGGGGGCTGCTGGGGCAACTGCTGGTGCCGGAACTGATCAGCCAGTTTCAGCAACTGGGAAGGGATCTGCCGCAGTTGGTCAGCAAGGTGTCCGACCTGCTGAGCAGTGAGCCGCGTCTGGCGCAGCTGAATGACGCTTTGGGGGAGGGCCTCAATCTGAAAGGACTTCAGCCGTTGCTGGGGTTCGCAGGAGGTGCAGCGAACTCGCTGATTCAACTGTTCTTGATGGTGCTGCTCGCGATCCTGCTGGCCTTGGATCCAAGCGCCCACAGGCGCATGGTGGTGGCCATGACGCCCCGACCCGCCCGGGAGCGGATGGAGCACCTGCTGGACGAATGCAGGCAAGCGTTGGGGGGTTGGCTCAGTGGCATGACCCTCTCCGCCAGCACCGTTTTTCTGCTCACCTGGGGCGGCCTGTTGCTGCTGAAATCACCCCTGGCCCTGTTGAGCGCCCTTGTGTGTGGGCTGCTCACGTTCGTGCCGACCATCGGGCCTACGGCGGCAACGCTGCTGCCCACGGGATTGGCCCTGCTGCAGTCGCCGCAATTGATGCTGTTGGTGCTGGTGTTCCGGCTGGTGCTGCAGAACCTGGAGGCATTTCTGCTCACACCATTGCTGCTGCGCAAAACCGTGAATCTGCTGCCAACGGTGGCTTTAACGGCTCAGCTCAGCCTTGGCGCTCTACTCGGGCTTCCGGGCGTGCTGCTGGCCCTTCCTTTGGTGGTGGTGCTTCAGGTGTTGATGCAGCGGGTGGTGGTGCAGCAGATCATGGACCGCTGGGCATAAACCCAGCCATGAGGCCTGTATCCGCACGAACATCCGGTAGCAAGGGTCACACCTGAGACCCGACCTGCATGCGTATTTTCACGGAGTCGTGAGAACGACGCGTCGAGCCTTGGGACTCTTGGGAGAGGGTCCCATTTTTTTCGACTAGATCAGAGCAGCTGACGCCGCTTCTTTTCCCTCGAATCACGCTCCCGCTCAACCGCTTGCCAATAGGCCGCAGAAACCGCGACCTCCTGGCCACGCTCAATCTTGTTCAAGCGCGTCTTCAAAGCCTCAACCTCAGCTCGCAAGCCGAAGACCACCTCGCTGAGACCAGGATTCAACTCCATGGAACCTGAGCAACCAATTGAGTAGTAACTCAGCCTTTACAGGCCATGACGTTCACTCCGATACCAAAGAAGCCAGCTTGACGCTCTTCAATCCAATAATGTGTCCAAGAGGTCGTGAGACGAGCGGGCTTGGACGTCATCTTCAATTTCTCCCGTTACGAGGAACTGAGGCAGGCCGTGATGCAGCTGGTTCGCGAGAATCTTGACCCCGATTTGCTGCAAGAGGAAGCCCACGATCTGTTCGAATCGTGGTGGGCCTCAACCCACAGCCAGGGGCAGTGGAACGCCGAGGTGAAACAACGCACCTGGGATTCGATCTGGCGGGAATTCGGCAACGGCCCCAAGCGCTAACCGAAACGACGCCAGAGAGAGCCGGAACCCAGCAAGACCACCACAGCAAGCTGATGATGCCGAATGGCATAACCAAGCCCTGTGATCGTGAACTGATCACTGAGCAGCAGAACTTCGGTGCGCAGATCAGCCAGAGCCAGCAGGATCAACAGAATTGGAAACCAACGGGCCGAAACAGCACGGCGTCTCCGCTCTGAATTACCGCTGGATTTAGTCACGGGAGCGGTCCCACAGCGTGAGCAATGAGGGCGCCAGGGCGATGCTCGACCAGGAACCAACAACAACCCCGAGGGCGAGGGCGATGGCAAACCAATACAGGGTTGCTCCACCGAAAAACACGAGCGCCAAGAGAGGCAGCAGGGTGGTTCCGCTGGTGTAGAGGGTGCGGGTCAGGGTGGCGGACACCGCTTGATCCACCTGCACTGAAAGCGGCAGGTCGGCAGCATCCTTGCTGCGTTCACGGATGCGATCAAAGACCACCACCGTGTCGTTGACCGAATAGCCAGCAATGGTCAGCAATGAAACCGCAAAGAGGCTGTCCACCTCCAGCTGGAGCACAACCCCGAGCCAGGCAAAAACTCCACAGACGATCGCCACGTCATGGGCCAGCGCCACCAGAGCGAGAAACGCGTAGCGGCGGTCGTAGCGGAAGCTGATGTAGGCCGCAATACCGCTGAAGGCCACCAACAGAGAAATCAGACTGCTGCGCAGCAATTGTCTGCCCAGGCTCGGCCCGATCGTGTCGACCGATTGACCACCGGAGAGGAATGGCCCTGCAACGGGTTCAACCGCCTCAATCACCGCTTGGCCCTGGGCAGCCGACAACGTTGGCAGGCGCAGCAACAACGACTGACCGCCATCCAGAAGCTGAATCCGGGGAGCGCCCAAGTTGGGGAGAGGTTGACCCTCCTCCTGGGGCAGCTCCAGGCTGCGGATCACATCCGAGACCTGAATCGCCTTGAGCTCGGCGCAGGCGTCATCACAGCGACGCTCCAGTTGAATCTGCGTGCCACCGGTGAAATCCAGGCCGGGACGGAGAGGAGCACGAATCGCAGGATCCAACCAGCTGAGCACCAGGCCCAACAGGCTGATCAGAACCACCAGACCAGAAACGAGCCACACCTTGCGGCGCATGCTGCTGAGGGACCAGCGCAATCTGAGGACCGTGGCCGCTTGTGCCGATGACGATGCTTCAGTCATGGTTCAGGCGGTGGGGGAAGGAAGTTGCCCGGTGGGCAGAAAGTTGCTGGCACGACGCAGACCGGCGTAGCCCATCAGGAAACGAAGCAGGGTGCGGGTGCAGGTCAGAGCCGTGAACAAACTCAGCAGAACACCAATGCCCAGGGTCGCGGCAAAGCCCTTGACCAGGCCGGTGCCAAGGAAGAAGAGAGCTGCACAACTGATCAGCGTGGTCAGGTGACCATCGACAATCGATGAAAAGGCCTCGGAAAAGCCTGTATCGATCGAGCGGATCAAGGTGTTGCCCCGCCGCAATTCGTCCTTGATCCGTTCAAAGATCAGCACATTCGCATCCACGGCCATGCCGATCGAGAGGATGAAACCAGCGATTCCCGGCAGGGTGAGGGTGACAGGAATCAATGCGTAAACCGCCAGGTTGAACAGGGCATAGAGGCTGAGGGCCATTACAGCCACCGCCCCTGGCAGGCGATAGGCCACCACCATGAACACCGCCACCAGAGCCAGGCCCGAGAGGGCGGCCACCAGGCTGCGGCGAATGTTCTCTGCTCCGAGCGTGGGCCCGATGGTGCGGACCTCGATCACTTCAACGGGGAGGGGCAGGGAGCCGCCGCGGAGCTTCACCTCGAGCTCACGGGCCGTTTCCGCACTGAAATTGCCACTGATGGTGGCTGCACCACCAGAGATCCCAGCACTTTTGAACTGGGGGCCAACGCTGGCGGCACTGATCAGCTGATCATCCAGAGTGATGGCCAGCAACCGGTCAGTACCGGCAATCGATTTGGTGAGGTCAGCGAAGGCCTCAGCACCCTCACCATCGAAATTGAGGGTCACCTCCCAGCTGTTCGGGTTGTTCTGGAGCGGTTGGCGGCCTGCCGTCACCAGCTGCTTGCCCGTCAGGGCTGACGGCTCAAGCATCGTGAGCAGATCGGAATCAACCTTGTTCAGAAGCTGGCGGAGCTGCTCCTCTTCCGAGCTGGCCTGCCCATCCAGATCCAGAGTCTGCTGGGTTGACTTCAGCTGAGCCAGATCGAGAGGCTCCGGGGTCTCACCACGGCGGATCTGATCCTCACGCAACCTGAGGATCGCTTCCACCTGGGAACGGAGCTGCCTCAGACCTCGGAACTCTGCTTCGGTGTCGGCCTTTTGGGCACGAAACTCCAACAGGGCTGTGTCGCCGAGAACCCGCGCAGCAGCGGAGGGATCCTGCTCACCTGGGAGCTGCAGCACGAGCTGCGACTCACCCACCGTCTGAAGGGTGGACTCAGCCACACCAAGACCGTTGACCCGACGATCGAGCACGGCTTTCACCGCTTCCATCTCTTCGGCACCAACCCGGGTGATTTCTCCGGCTGGCTTCACCTCAACGGTGAGCTGACTGCCGCCCCGTAGATCGAGGCCCAGTTCCAGCGGCGTCCGAACCAAAAACATCCCGGCGGCGATCGCCAGGGCAAGAACAAGGGCAAACCAACCCTGATAACGCGCCATCAACGTCAGATGCCCTTGTTGACCAACGCCTGCGCCGCCTCAACGATCTGATGCGGCTGAATGATCGTGAGGTTCTCGAGAGAACCGTTGTAGGGGGTGGGGATGTCCTGACTGGAAAGACGCACAGGCCGGGCATCCAGATCGTCGAAGCACTGTTCGGTGATCAGCGCAATCAACTCGGCCCCGATGCCGCCGGTCTTCATGCATTCCTCCACCACGATCACTTTGTTGGTCTTGCGGATGGAGCGGCTGATCGTCTCCATGTCGAAGGGCTTGAGGCTGATCAGATCGATCAGCTCAACGCTCACCCCCTCTGCCTCCAGTTGCTCCACAGCCTTGAGACAGTGATGACGCATCCGGGAGTAGGTGAGGATCGTCACATCGGTGCCTTCCTTCACCAGATCCGCCTGGTCGAGGGCACAGGTGTAGTCGCCTTCGGGGAGCTCCTCGCTGAGGTTGTAGAGCAGAACGTGCTCGAAGAAGAGCACGGGGTTGTTGTCGCGAATCGCGGCCTTCATCAGGCCTTTGGCATTGGTGGGCGTGCTGCAGGCCACGATCTTGATGCCGGGGACGGCATGGAAGTAGGCCTCGAGCCGTTGGCTGTGCTCAGCGCCAAGCTGACGACCCACACCGCCGGGGCCGCGCACCACGGTGGGAATGGTGAAGTTGCCGCCGCTCGTATAGCGGAGCATCCCCATGTTGTTGGAGATCTGGTTGAAGGCCAGGAGCAGGAAGCCCATGTTCATGCCCTCAACGATCGGCCGGAGACCGGTCATCGCGGCACCAACCGCCATTCCGGTGAAGCCGTTCTCAGCAATCGGGGTATCGAGCACCCTGAGATCGCCGTATTTCTCCGCCAGATCCTTGGTGACCTTGTAACTACCGCCGTAGTGACCGACGTCCTCCCCCATCACGCAGACGTGGGGGTCTCTCCCCATCTCCTCGTCGATGGCTTCCCGGAGGGCGTTGAAGAGAAGTGTTCCTGCCACGGCGTCACAGTGATCCCGGCCAATCCGGGTGGTGAGGCCAAGCTATCTCAGTCAGCGCAGGGTCAACCGCCCGCCGCGAAGGTGAACAACAACAAAACGGAAAGCAGCATGGCCGGAGACAGCAGCAACGCCAGCTGGCCGAGGTCGTGGGGCGTCATCCAAACCCTGGCAATGAGCGGACGCTAGGCAGGGTTCTGATCGCGAGCCGTAAAGAGACTGCGAAGAAACACCAGGGTCAGGCCAAGGGCCACAAAACCTGTGCTGAAGGTGGCCAGGAAGGACAAACCCACCAGAAGGGTCTTCAGGGTGACGGCGATGTTCTGGGCAATCGGCGAGCTGTAGTGCGGGGGATGAACGGCGAAATACACCACCATCCGCCGACTCAGGCCCAGGGCCAGCCAGGCCAACAGCCCGGCCGTCAGCGCTCCGGAAAGAAAACTCAGCGGACCTTTGCGCGGATCCTGTGGTTCGGGGCTCTCTGGTGTGGGGACATCAGTCATGCCTCGATCCTCACGCCATCGCTGCGAAGGGCGCAAGACCAGGCCTTCAGGCCGGCGCGATCCAGCTGGGGAGTGAGCTGATCCTGCGCCTGGCGGCATGACGCCAGATCGGAAAACAGCGCGAAACAACTGGGTCCAGAACCACTCATGGCCACCGCCAGGCTTTCGGGAACGCTGTTCAACAGATCGAGCGCTGAACGCACCGCAGCTGTTTCAGGAGCAACCACCTCCTGCAGGTCATTGCGCAGGGGAGGTGGCAGCTCGCTGCGCAATGGCTGGAGCCAATCAACGCTGCGCAAGGCTTGCCGTCGTTGTTCAAAAGCCGCCTCGTCAGCGAGGTAGTGGGATTGATTGAGCTCACGGCAACGCTTGTAGGCCCAGGGCGTTGAAACGCTCACCGTGGGGTCTTTGACCAAGAGCACAGCCAGGGGTTGAGGCGTTGGTGGCACTGCTTCCAGTTGTTCGCCTCGCCCGAAACAGAGCTGACATCCTCCGGCCACACAGAAGGGCATGTCTGAACCGAGCTCAGCGGCCATTCGCTCCAGATCCGCGGGGCTGTGGCCCAAGCCCCACAGAGCATTCAGACCAACCAATGCCGCGGCGCCGTCGCTGGAGCCACCAGCCAGGCCAGCACCGATGGGGATGCGCTTCTCGAGATGAATGGACGCCCCCAATTCACTGAAACCCGAACGGTCCCGCAGCAACTGAGCCGCCCGGAGGATCAGGTTGTCGTCGCCGACGCTGAGGCTGGCGTCATCGCAGGTGAGGCTGAGTTGTGCATCAGCGGTGTTCTGAAAGCTCAGGCGATCCGCCAGTTCGATGCTCTGCATCACCATGGCCAGCTCATGGAAACCGTCCGAGCGCAGCCCCAGGACCTCCAGGTGCAGGTTGACTTTGGCCGGGGCCGTCACCGTGATCATGGTGGTTGTTCAGTCGCCCCGATTCAAACCCCTGGCCAGGGCGACCCAGGTGGCGGACGCGAGTTCCTGGGGGCGTTGCTGCAGGCTGAAACCCGCGGAGGCCGCCAGCTCCTTCAAGCGGTCTGGCTCAGCCACACCCGCCAGGGTGTTGCGCAACATCTTGCGCCGGGCCAGAAACGCCTGCTTCAGCAGCGATTCCACCCGAGCGGCCAGAGCCGGCTCCACCCGCTCCGCGGCGGGCAAGGGCTCCAGGCAGATCACTTCCGATTGCACCTTTGGTGGTGGCTGAAAACACCGCGGTGGCACCGGACATACCGAACGGCACCGGGCCAGCAGCTGCATGCGCACACTCAGGGCACTGAAACTGCTGTGGCCGGGTCGGGCACGAATCCGCTCCGCGACTTCCTTCTGCACCAGCAACACAAGCCGTTGGTAGGGCGGATCCACCGGCCGGTCCAGTCGGCCCACCAACCGCTCCAGCAGTGGGCCAGTGATGTTGTACGGAATGTTGGCCACCACCTTGTCGGCGATGCGGCCATCACTCAATTCCAGTGGGGCTTCAAGAACATCGCCCTGATGGAGGCTGAACCCAGGCTGAGCTTCAAAACGTTCCTGAAGACCATCCACCAGATCGCGGTCGAGCTCAATCGCATGCACCGCCTTCAGCCCCGCGGCCAGCAGACGCTCGGTTAACGCCCCGCGACCGGGCCCCACCTCCAGCACCCGATCGGTGGACTGCAGGTCAGCAGCCTCGATGATTCGTTGCAGCACGGATTCGTCCCGCAACCAGTGCTGACCGAAACGCTTGCGGGCGTGATGTCCGGAGAAACCCATGGGTCAACTGTGCATCAGCACAGCCGCTCCACATCAATCCAGCGAATCGTTCGGCGGGACGTCATCAAGGGAACAAGAGCCAGCTTGACCCGGAGTAGCTGCTCAGCTGACGCCGGATGCCCAGCTCTCCAGCAACTGATGGCGCGGGCCATGCGGCGCCGTTTGGCGGAATGGAAGGCATCAAGGCCATGGCGGTCCCGATGCCCCGTGCGACGGCCCTTCACCTCCACCACCAGCAGCTGCTGCTGCTGCTCCAGCACCAGATCGAGCTCGCCCCAGCGGCAGTGCCAGTGCGGTCCAGCAACCGCCATCCCTGCGCTTCCAGCTGCTGCAAGGCCTGCTGCTCCGCCCAGCCACCGCTGCATTGAGACCCCACCGGCTTGAACCCTTACGTCTTGGTTCAAACCATTCCCCCCTGGAACGGTTCTAGGGTTCGGCGATGATGGTTTCTATCATGGACAGACGCTTCACGGCCGTACTGATCTCTCTGGTGGTGTTCACATGCCAGTGGCTGATGCCGGCTCCGGCCCACGCCGCGATGGATGTGGCCAAACAGGTGCTGATCGGTGCCGACTATTCCAACAAGGACCTGCGGGGGGCCACCTTCAACCTCAGCAACCTGCGCGAAGCCAACCTGTCCGGGTCTGATCTGCGGGGAGCCAGCCTCTACGGCGCCAAGCTGCAGGATGCCGACCTCAGCGGCACCGACCTGCGCGAAGCCACCCTGGACGCCGCTGTGATGACAGGCACCAACCTTGAGGATGCCGTGCTGGAGGGGGCTTTTGCCTTCAACACCCGCTTCAGCGATGTGTTGATCACGGGGGCCGACTTCACCGACGTTCCCATGCGCGGGGACCAACTCAAAAGCCTCTGCGCCGTTGCCGACGGAACGAATTCCGTCACGGGCCGCAGCACCCGTGAAAGTCTCGGTTGCGCCTGAACCATGAGTTTTGATCCCCGCAGCCTCGAGCGCCTGCGTGAGTTGGGGCGTCAACTCCCTGCACGCCTGCCGGAACCGGAGAAGCCTGCGTCAGCTCCCAAAGCCAGCCAGGTGCGCCATCGCGTTGAAACGGAGAAGAACCCCGAGGAGCTCTTCCGGGAACTGATGAAGGCCAGCCAGGACGGCACCGTTCCTGAGCACCTCATGGACCGCCTCAAACAGTTGGAGGCCCAACGCAAACCATCGGCTAAACCATCGCCGTTCAACAACAACGACACCACCCCAGCCCTTGCCGCACCAGCGCGCAGCCAGCCCGGACCGGGAAAAAACACCCAGCCGAAACGGCCGAAGGTGGACCCGGGCAGCGAGGAGGAAAGCCTCTACGTGGCTTTCGGGCAGCTGCTGCTCGAGGATGAGGGAGATGACGTTTGAACCCGGCCCGTTGCCGGATTCTTGCGGTGGGCAAAGTGCGTCGTGGCTGGATTCAGGACGGCATTGACCTCTACCTCAAACGCCTGCCTGGGTTGACCATCAGCGAACTGCGCGACAGCAATCCAGACAAGGAAGCCGATGCCATCAGAGCGGCCCTGCGACCCGACGAAACCCTCATTGCACTGATGGAACAGGGCGACACCTTGGCGTCGATTCCCTTCGCGCGACGTCTCGAGCAATTCGGCAACCAACGGCTGGCCTTCGTGATCGGTGGGGCCGACGGTCTGACGGCTGAGCTCAAGGCACAGGCCCAATGGCGCCTGAGCCTTTCACCGATGACCTTCCCCCACGAACTGGCGCGGCTGATGCTCGTGGAACAACTGTTCCGAGCCCAGGCGATTGTTCAAGGCAGCCCTTATCACCGTGCCTAGGGTTCGGCGATGGCCGCTGATCTCTCAGCCACGACCATGCTGCACATCATCGACAACCTTCTGCCCGCCAGCGCCCTTCAGGACCTACGCGACCTCTGTGACATCCACGGGCGACTCAAGGAGGAACACGACGGTGATGCTCAATTCAGCTGGCGACCCGAAACCGGTTCTCCCCGCTCGATTCACGCAGCCGCTCAGCAACCCGTCGTCGATCACTACCTCGACGAGGCCCTGCTCCCTCTGGCAACACCGTTCGCACCCCAGCGGGCCGGAGTCGAGTGGTGGTGCAACACCAACAACGATCTCGACTGGCACATCGACAAGGACGAGCTGGAAGGTCGACGCAGCGGCCGTTTCCTGCTTCCGTTGCTGTCCACCGTGTTTTACCCCCACGTGAGCTGCGCTGGCGGCGAACCGCTGGTGGCCGATAGCCCTCCGATCGAGAACGGATACCAGGGGCCGTTACCCACATTCCGCTCGGTGATCTCGATCCCACCGGTGGTGAACCGTCTGGTGCTGTTCTCCCCAGGCATCCTGCACCGGATCAACCCGTTCGAAGGCGAGCGCTATTCCGTGGCCATGAACATCTGGGAGCAAGCGCCCCTCACCACAACGGCTGCAGAGCCACCGGCTTGAATTTTTCGATCGAAACCGTCCAGGCCCGCGGGGAGAAAGCCTGCAATGCCGCTTTGAACGCGGCCGTATCCCCCGTGTTCAACCAGTCCGCCTTGAGCCTGGGCACGTCCTCCGGCAGCCGTTCCATCGGCAGCTCCACCAGCAGCAGGCTGTCGGCTCCAGCCGCACGCTGCAGCGCACCCTGATCACTGCGCTGCCACACCCGCAGCAACAGCTCCAGCACCAGTACATGGCCCAACGCCTCCGGGGCCTCACCCTGCGGAGCCACCTCTTTCTGAGACCGTCCCCCCAGGGGCAGGGCGCGCCGGCCCTGCTGATCGATCAGCGCCATGGCCACGAGGTAAGGGGAGTCAGCCAACACCAGATGTCGAAGGCCACCATCCTCACCGGATCCTCCCCACAATGAGCAGTACATGCGTACTATTTAACCAGTTGTCGCTGCTGCCGTGGAGCTCCAACGCAGACCGCTTCCCCTGCAGCCCAAGCGCAGTCGGCTCACGCTGCCCCTAGCCGGGGAACGGGTCGCCGCAGGCTTCCCGTCCCCCGCCGATGACTACATCGACGTGGGGGTCGACCTCAATGAACAGCTGATCCGGCATCCCACCAGCACCTTTTTCCTGCATGTGAGCGGCGAATCGATGACCGACGCCGGCATCCACGACGGCGATCTTCTGGTGGTCGATCGCAGCCTCGACCCGCGTCCGGGCCAGGTGGTTGTGGCGGTGCTCGACGGTGCCTTCACCCTCAAACGCCTGATGCGTCATCACGGCCGGTTGCGCCTGGAAGCCGCCCATCCGGACTATCCGCCACTGGAGCTTCACCGCTGCGGCGAAGTGCAGATCTGGGGTGTCGCCATCCACGTGATCCATCCGCTCTGAAGCGACATCGCCATGCCTCAGGCCACGGCCCTGATCGATGGAAACAACTTCTATGCCTCCTGCGAACAGAGCCTGGATCCGGCTCTGTTCGGTCAGCCCGTGGTGGTGCTGTCAAACAACGACGGCTGCATCGTTGCGCGCAGTGCCGAAGCCCGTGCCCTCGGCATCCGCATGGGGACGCCGTACTTCAAGGCGCGCCGGGAGCTGGAACGGCACAACGTGGTGGTGCGCAGTTCGAACTACGCCCTTTATGCCGACATGAGCCAGCGGATGATGAGCCTGCTGGAGGCCCACTGTGAAGAGCTGGAGGTGTATTCGATTGACGAGGCCTTCGGGAGAATTCGTCGTCCCCGCGATGGCGACCTGCAGGGTTGGGCCCGCCAGCTGCGGGCACGGGCACGGCAGAACCTTGGCCTACCGATCGCCATCGGCTTAGGGGCCAGCAAGGCCCAGGCCAAGCTGGCCAATCGCCTGGCCAAACAGACCCCAGACCATGCCGGGATGTTCGACCTCGGCCAGTGCGACAACCCCGATCGCTGGCTGGAAACCATTGCGATCGAGGATGTCTGGGGAATCGGTCGACAACTGGCCCATTGGTGTCGCCTGCGGGGCGTCAGCAACGCACGACACCTCCGGGACATGCCGAGCGGTGAACTGCGCGCCAAATGCGGCGTGGTGGGTCTGCGGCTGCAACGGGAGCTGCGGGGCCATGCCTGCCTGCCGCTGGAGCTGGCACCAGCACCGAAGCAAGAAACCTGCGTGAGCCGCAGCTTCAGTCGCCCCATCACCAACCAGGAGGAGCTGCACCAGGCCATCGCCACCTATGTGGTGCGCGCCGCCGAGAAATTGCGCAGGCAACGGCAACGGGCAGCAGCGCTCACCATCTACACCCGCACCAGCCCCTTCGCTCCTGGGTTTTACAGCCAAGCCGCCAGCACGCAGCTGGACCTACCGAGCAATGACACAGCCGTGCTGCTGGAGGCGGCACGCCCCTTGGTGGCACGGATCTTTCGCCCCCACCGTCCACTGGCCAAGGCCGGCGTGCTGATGCAGCACCTGCAGAGCCACGACATCCTGCAGACCCATCTGATGGTGCCGATGAGTGAGGAGCAGCAGCAGAAACGGGAGTGCCTGATGCAGACCATCGACCGGATCAATCGGCGTTACGGGCGTGGAACCCTGCAATGGGCCGGTTGCGGACTGCAGCCCAGCTGGTTGATGCGGCGTGAGCAACTCAGCCGCGCCGCCACCACCCGTCTGCAGGATCTACCGGTGGTGAAGGCCTGACCCACAGCGTTGATCTAGGCCTCAAACCTCCTGCAGCAACTGGATGACCTGCTCACGGGTGCTGAGCAGCAAGACCATCCGCTCGCCGTGGGCGTTGAGACCCGTCTGCTCCCGCACCAGATCGGTGCTGGCCAACGCCAGTCCTCCGGTTTCAGTGAACAGCACCGGCAGGGTGCCCTGGTGCCCTCGCATGCCCTGCAGATCCAGCGCCTGACGAACAGCCCGCTGAGCCTTCTCGGAACCCAGACGCTCCACAAAGGCCGGCCAGAGGTGGTTGACCGGATCGAGCGCGGCGAAATCCAGCTGCGAATCAGTCATCAGGACGGCAACAACGCAAGGGCTTCGCTGATCATCTGCGGGGTGACGGCAATGCGCTCAAGCGGATCAGCGTTGTCGAGGTAGGCGTCAAACGAGGCGAAGCGCTCGATCACAGGGTCGGCCCCCTCGGCGGCGCAAGCCTCAACCCAATCCCCCTCCTCCGGCTTCACCGCGACGTAGGCCTGCAGCGCTTCCTCCAGATCACCGCCGTCGCCGACGCCCTCACCGTGCCAGATCGCTTCGAAGAATTCAGACATCTTCAACTCGAGGAACAGATCCTGATGCAGTTTGCCCAGACCACCGGCCCATGGCTCAGGCGGCCGGGGGAACGGTGTAGCTGGCGCAACGTTGCTGATCCAGATGGCCGATGTGTTTTCGCTCGGTGTAATACAGCTCCTGGTAGCGCAGCGCATCACGGTTGAGGTCATCGAAGAGGGCCTGAATCCGCACCTCCATGTCCACGGAGGCCTGATCTGACGAAGCCTCCTGATCAATCAGAACAGCGATGCAGGATTCCAGGGTTTGGAGACGCTGGCCACCCCAGGCCTCCAACAGGTGCCGGCAGCGCTTCAAGCTTTTCTGACGCTCCAGCAGGGCAGCAATACCCCGCAGCTGCTCCAGGGGCTCCGCCAGGGCAACACGCTGCAATTCACCTGGCTCCAAAAGGGGCGTCAGGCGGGACACCAGCGCACTGCTCTCCAGCAAGAGCTGATCGGTGAGCAAGCGGGGCAGATCGATGAGATCCAGACCCTCGCCGTCGTCGTCGCAACGGCTGATCGACTCCATGCGCCCCTCACCCAGGTTGGTCTCCTCGAGATCCGTAATGGCCGCCCAGAGATGGCGATGATGGGGAATGGCGAAATCCTCCAGTTCGCGTTTGCGCAGTTCCTGGCGAATCGTGGCCCGATGTCGGGGGCAATGCAGATACAGCCGCAGCAGATCGGCCTCACAACGCTCCCGCTGTCCGGATTCACCGGGCTGTTCGTGACGGCTGGAGCGCCCATGCCAACGCTGGCCCTTCACCTGCTGCCGCAGGTCATCCTCGAGCTGAAGCGCCAGGCGTCCCTGGCCACCACTGAGGCGCTCCGCCACCCGTTGGAGGTAGTGGGTGCGCACGGCGGACTGGGGCAGCTTGCCCAGCAGCCCCACCAGGGCCGTAACCGCCTGTTGGAACTGGTCGGCCCGGCTGAGATCGCGCTCCTCCAGCACCTGCTCGATCTGCCAATCCAGCCAGAGGGGGGCCTGATCGAGCAGGGCGCGGTAATCGCCGGCCCCGTTCTGTTTGAGGAACTCATCGGGGTCCTTGCCTGAAGGAAGGTGCAGAACCCGCAGCTCCAGCTGGCCCTGCATCGCCAGCTGCTCCACCTCGCCAATGGCTCGATTGGCTGCACGGACACCGGCACCGTCGGCGTCGAAATTCAGAACGATCCGCTTACTGTCGCTGACGCGGCACAACTGGGTGATCTGCTGACTGCTCAGGGCCGTGCCGAGGGAGGCCACAGCGTTGGTGATGCCGGCAGCATGCAGGGCAATCACATCGAAATAGCCCTCCACCACCACCGCTCTGTCGTCCTTGCGGATGGCATTGGAGGCCTTGTCGAGACCGAACAGATGCTTCCCCTTCTCGAACACTTCGGTCTCGGGGGAGTTGAGGTATTTCGGTTCACTGCCATCAAGGCTGCGTCCCCCGAAACCGATCACCCGGCCCTGACGGTCATGGATCGGCACCATGACCCGATGGCGGAAGCGGTCATAGAACCCGTTGCCCCCCTTGCGGGGAACCACCAGCCCAGCAGCCTCGAGAAGCTCAGGCGCCAGCCCCTCAACTTGCTGAAGATGCTTCAGCAGACCATCCCACTGATTCGGCGCATAGCCGAGTTGAAAGGTCTCCTGGGTGGCGGGACTCAACCCTCTGGCCTCACTGAGGTACTTGAGGGCCTCTGCGCCAGCAGGCGCCATCAACTGGCTGCGAAACCAACCGGCAGCTAGGGCCAGGGCCCGCTGCAGCTTGTCCCTGCGGGACAACTGTTGGCGCAGCCGTTCCTGCTGCGGACCATCCACCGTCTCGATCGGCAGCTGATAACGCCGCGCAAGATCCAGCACCACATCGCTGAAACTCTGGCGCTGGAACTCCATCAGGAACTTGATGGAGTTGCCGCCAGCACCACAGGAGAAGCAGTAGTAGAACTGCTTGGCGGGCGACACCGTCATCGACGGTTTGCTGTCGTCATGGAACGGACAGATCCCGACGAATTCCCGTCCCTTCTTCTTGAGCACCACGTGCTCGCCCACCACATCAACGATGTCGGCCCGTTCCTTGACGGCCTCAATCGTTCTTGGGTGCAGGCGGGCGTTCACCATCGGTCCATTCTGCGAAGTCGCAGGGTTCCGTGCACCCCGTCATCAGAACAGCCATGGCCGAACCGCAGACCCCACAGCCCTGGTGGAACCGGGACTCGGTGCGGGGCAGCCGAGCCCTGATCCTGAGCTCCCTGGCCTTCAGCCTGATGACGGTCTGCGTCAAGCAACTGAACAGTCGGCTTCCGGTGGCGGAAATCGTGCTGTGCCGGGCCCTGATCAGCATCGTTCTGACCGCTGTGGGCCTGCGCCTGGCCGGGGTCTCCCCGTGGGGCCAGAGACGGGGGCTGCTGGTGGCGCGGGGGGTGCTGGGCAGCTTGGCCCTGCTCTGCTTCTTCGAAGCGATTGACCAGCTGCCGCTCGCTTCAGCGACGGTGCTCCAGTACACCTACCCCACCTTCACCGCCGTGGCAGCGCTGTTGCTGCTGGGCGAGCCCCTGCGCCGACGCATCAGTGCAGCGGTTCTGCTGGGCTGGATCGGCGTCACCCTCGTGGTGCAACCGCAGTGGCTCACGGGAACAGCCCAACCTGCGCAACTGATCCCTGCCCTGATCGGAATTGGTGGGGCTCTGATGACCGCCCTGGCCTACGTGAGTGTGCGACGGCTGTCGCAAACCGAGCACCCCTTGGTGATCATCCTCTATTTCCCGATGATCTCGGTTCCCCTGACCCTGCCCTGGGTGCTGCAGCAAGGGGTCTGGCCCCAAGGCATCGAATGGTTCTGGCTCCTGGGGGTCGGGGTGATGACCCAGCTGGGCCAGATCTGGGTGACCGAGGGCCTGCGCTGCCTGCCCGCCGCCCGAGCCACATCGATCAACTACGTGCAGGTGGTCTTTGCCGCAGGCTGGGGCTGGCTGTGGTTCGCCGAATCGATCAATGCCTGGCAGGTGGGAGGCGGGTTGCTGGTGCTGGCCGCCACCCTGATCAGCCTGTCGGCGCGACGTTAGAGCTCAGGCTTTGTCCAAACCCAGGGGGTACGTCAGCCAGGCCTGGCGGTCGTCGGATCCGCCTTTGGGTCTGGCCAGGCGCCAGCTCTGACCGCGGGAGCCTCGCTGCAGAAACAGTTCAAACGGGCTATCCACCTGCACACGGTCGCCGGGCAGCTGCCAGTCGAAGCGGCCTGAAATCCTGAAGCCCTGCTCGTCACCCAGGGCAAAACTTTCCTGGTCCTCCACCCGCACCCGACTCACGCTTGGGGCGATGGGCATCGGGGTGAGATCGAGGGAGCTGGCAATGGCTGACTGGGTGAGCTGAATCTGCAGGGCCAGCGCTTCATTCAGGAGAGCCCGTGGCGGCTGAGATCCGTTGCATGCCGTCAGTGAAACCACGATCGATAGAACGCACAGCACCTGAAGGAAACGGCGCACAACGCGCTTGAAAGCAGAGACAGGCAATGACAGCTGCGGCAACATGACGCGGTTGAAACCTCTCCCCATGATCGGCTGGCTGCAGGGACGACCGATGGAGTGCTGGACTCAAGGCAACCGTAGCGGCGTTCTGCTGCTCTGCGGTGCGGTCGGATATGAGGTGCACCTGACCGAGCGGCATCAGCAGAACCTTCCGGCGGATGGCGACCTGAACCTGTGGATTCATCAGGTGCAGCGGGAGGACGGCAGCAGCCTCTACGGCTTTCCCCTGCGCCAGGAGCGGGATCTGTTCCGGCTGCTGATCAGCGTCAGCGGTGTGGGCCCCCAGGCCGGTCTGGCGCTGATGCAGGAATGCAAGCCCCAGGAGCTGGTGGAAGCGATCAGCAGCGGTGATCTGCGTCGCCTCTGCAAAGCGCAGGGCATCGGCAAACGCACCGCTGAGCGCTTGGCGGTGGAACTCAGGGCCTCGATTGCGGCCTTCGCGGGCGTGGATCCCGCCCCATCGCTGGCGGAAGGCGTCAGCTCGGAGCAAATGCCGGCAAGCGGTGCCGACGTGGAAGCGACCCTCTCGATGCTGGGTTACGACGATCTGGAAATCCGTCGAGCCATCCGTGCGATCGCTGAGGGCGCCGATGGCCAACCGCCTACTGGAGACGACCAGGACGCCTGGCTGCGGGGCTGCCTGCAATGGCTGAGCCGCGAATCGGCCTGAGCCGCCCCACGCGAAGGTAAGCTGGTTGTTTGCACTGACAGGGCCGCCCCCCGCGCATGTCGCTTGATACCACCGAGAAGCAGCAGCTGATCAACACTCACCAGACCCACGGCACCGACACCGGTTCTGCCGAGGTCCAGGTAGCCATGCTGAGTGAGCGGATCAACCGTCTCAGCAGCCACCTGCAGAACAACATCCATGACTTCTCCTCACGGCAGGGGCTGCTCAAGATGATTGGCCGCCGCAAGCGCCTGCTGAGCTACATGCGCAGCAAGAGCGAGCAACGCTACGCCGACACGATCGCCAAACTAGGCATCCGCGGCTGATCGACGTCCCCCATGCCTGAGCAACGCAACGCCCTCCCCTTTGAGCCCAAAGGGTCCGGGAAGGGAAGCAAGCCTGCTTCAGGGACGCCTCGGCAGGAAGCCATTCCTCGCTACGTGGCCGATCGGATGGCTCGCCGGGTTGCTGTGTTCACAGGACTCCCGTCCCTCGCTGGGATGGGAGTTTTTGTTGGCAGTTATTTCGTCGTCACCCGTGGCATCGCCGATATCGCTCCAGGACTCACGCTGACGGGCTCCGGACTGTTTTTCCTCCTGGGTTTGGTGGGCCTGAGCGTTGGCGTTTTGACTGCCAGCTGGGATCCCGAACCGGGTTCTCTGCTCGGCTTCGAGAACTTCAAGCCGAACATTCAGCGGATGAAGGAGTCGATTCGGGCCCAAAAGCAGCAGCAACAGCAATCGAAGTCCTGATCAAGTTCTGTGGATCAGGCCCTCCTGATCAGACGATCAGGTGAGCACCAGACGATCGCTGCATCGGGCTTCAAAAGACTGGGTGCGCAGTGACGCGATCGCTGCATCAACGTCTTTGACGCAGAACTGGGAACCGAGTCGCACATAGCGAACGCTGTCGCCGTGGCACACCTCGGCGACCACAGGCACCTTCACTCCCAGTTCATCCCGCTCAGGGCGATGTTGGTTCAGGCATTCCCGAAGCTTGTGCTGAATGGCAATGTCGCTGGCCTGATCGGAGGGGAGCTGAACCAGCAGCAGATTGAGCTCATCGACGGCGCGGCAGTCGTCAATGATCAGCTGCACGCGTTCGTCACGACGATCAACCCCAGCCCACACCAAGAGGCGGGCTTCAGCCATCAGGTGATCTGCGAGGCGCGCGTAACTCTTGGGAAACACCACCGCTTCGCAACTTCCGGTGAGATCCTCAAGCTGCAGGATCGCCATGCGATCGCCCTTACGGGTGGTGACCTGGCGCATTTCAGCAACCATCGCAATGGCACTCACCTTGGCTTTGTCGGGCTGTTCCTCCAAGGAACCCAGACCGATGGGGGCCAGCAACTTCGACGAGGGTGTGAGCTGTTTGAGTGGGTGATCGGAGAGGTAGAAGCCCACCAGATCTTTTTCGAGACGAAGCTTTTCGGTTGGGGGATAGTCCGGTACCGGCGCCGCCTTGGGTGCATGGCTGAGATCCGCCGGCCCATCGGCATCGGCGGCAGGAGCCATCAGATCAAAGAGGTTGCCCTGGCCGCTGTCTCGGTCTTTGGCCCGTGACGAGGCCCAGTCGAGCAGCAGATCAAGGTCTGCCATCAACTGAGCACGGTTGGCCTGCGGATCCATGGCATCCAGGGCACCGCAGTGAATCAACGACTCAAAACCACGGCGGTTGAGCACTGAGGACGGGATCCGGTCGCAGAGGTCCGCCAGGGAACGGAAAGGCCCATCGCTATCGCGGGCGGCGATCAATTGACGGATCGCACCATCACCAAGGTTGCGAACGGCGGAAAGGCCAAACAGGATCCGATCGCCGTTGGGGGTGAAATCGGTGAGCGAGGCATTCACATCCGGGGGCATCACCTCAATCCCCATCGCATTGCAATTGGAGATGTAGCGCTGCACTTTGTCGGCAGCTCCGGCGTTCACCGTGAGCAGGGCCGCCATGTAAGCGACCGGGTAGTGCGCTTTCAGGTAAGCCGTCTGGTAAGTAACGGCGCCATAGGCCGTGGAATGGCTCTTGTTGAAGCAGTATTCAGCGAAGAGAACCATCTGATCGAACAGTTCGTCGGCGACCTTTTCATCAACGCCGCGCTCTCCAGCACCCTGAACGAAGATGCCGCGGTGCTTCTGCATCTCAGACACTTTTTTCTTGCCCATCGCCCGCCGGAGCAGATCGGCCTGACCCAAGGAGTAACCGGCCAGATCCTGCGCGATCCGCATGATCTGTTCCTGGTACACCATGATCCCGTAGGTCTCGGACAGGATCGGCTCAAGAATCGCGTGGGCGAAGTCGATCGCCTCCCGGCCATGCTTGCGGTTGATGAATTTGGGAATCAGGCCAGCATCGAGAGGCCCCGGTCTGTAGAGGGCAAGGATCGAAGAGATGTCTTCCAGGGATGACGGCTTGAGATCACGCACGATTTGCCGCATTCCGCTGGATTCCAACTGGAAGATCCCCTCCAGATCACCTCTCGCCAGTAGGGCAAAGGTCTCTTCATCCTGGGGCGGCAATTTGTCGGGGTCGACACGGGTGCCACTGCTCACCTCCACCAGTTCGAGGGTCTTTTCGATCATCGTGAGGTTCTTCAACCCCAGAAAATCCATCTTCAACAGACCCATGGATTCCACATCTTCCATGAAGTACTGCGTGATCACTTGACCATCGTTGTTGCGCTGCAACGGCACCAGTTCGTCGAGGGGATCAGCGGCGATGACCACACCAGCTGCGTGAACACCGAAGGTTTTGTTGGTGCCTTCAATCCGCATTGCCATGTCCACCCAACGCTTCACCGTTGGATCCGCCTCGTACTTGTCGCGGAACTCGGGGTTGGGTGATTCCTCGCCGATCATCGCCTTGAGCTTGGCGGGCTTGCCGCGAACCACCGGGATCAGCTTCGCCAGACGGTCGGCATCCCCGTAGGGAATATCGAGCACCCGGGCCACATCCTTCAAAACCGCCTTGGAGGTCATCCGGTTGAAGGTGATGATCTGCGCGACCTTGTCCTCGCCGTAGCGTTCGGTGACGTAGTCGATCACCTCACCACGACGCTCGATGCAGAAGTCGGTGTCGATATCAGGCATCGACTTGCGTTCCGGATTGAGGAAGCGCTCGAACAGCAGGCAGTTGGTGATCGGATCGATGTTGGTGATCCCCAGGCAGTACGCGACGAGCGACCCTGCGGCGGAGCCACGACCCGGACCGACGGGAATGTTCTGTTCCCGGGCAAAACGGATGTAATCCCAGACCACCAGGAAGTAGGTGGGAAATCCCATCTGCTCCATGATCTTGAGCTCATGGGCCATGCGCTCGGCATAGTCGTCGGGCAAGGCAGCATCAGGGCTGAGCTCGAGCCGATCCCGTAATCCCTGCTCGGTCACCTCCCTCAGGTAGCTGACGGGGGTATGGCCCTCGGGAATCGGGAAGCGGGGCATTTGATAGCGCCCGAGAATGTCGTAAGGCTCCACCTTCTCGGCCACCTTGACGGTGTTGGCGATCGCCTCCTGAACCACCTCAGGCTCGAGGTGATCCCCGAAGAGAAGGCCCATCTCCTCTTCGGTTTTGATGTATTCAGTGCCGGTGTAACGCAGCCGCTTCTCATCGGTGATCAGCTTGCCTGTGAGCACGCAAAGCAAGGCATCGTGGGCTTCAACGTCCTGCTTGCTCAGGTAGTGGGCATCGTTGGTGGCAACGATCTGAATGCCGAGCTCCTTGGCAATTTTGACGATCTCAACGTTGACGATCCGATCTTCCGGGGATCCGTGATCCTGGATCTCGAGGTAGTAGTCGTCGCCGAACACCTCCTGATACCAAGCCGCCACCTTGCGAGCCACATCGGGGCGACCCCGCAGAATCGCCTGGGCGATCTCACCGCCGAGGCACGCCGTGGAGATGATCAGGCCTTCGCTGTGTTGCTTCAGCAGTTCCTTGTCGATGCAGGCACGGGAGAAGATCCCGCGTCCCCGCATCCCCCGCAGGTGGCTGATGCTGGTGAGCTTCACCAGATTGCGGTAACCGGTGGCGTTTTTCGCCAGCACCACCAGGTGATATCTCTTCTCCTTCTTGGGTTGCGGGTCGTCAATGGACCCATTAATCACATACATCTCATTGCCGATGATCGGCTTGAGATCTGTGCCCTGACAGAGCTTCAGCAGCTCAATCGCGCCGTACATCACGCCGTGATCCGTCAGGGCGATGGCGGGCATGCCCAACTGCTTCGCCCGCTCCACCATGGCCGGCAACTGCGACGCACCGTCCAGAAGGCTGTAGTCGCTGTGGTTGTGGAGAGGAACGAAAGCCATGGGGTCAGCCTAGGACCCAACGCAAGATCCAGCGTTCAAGGGGAACACAACCCCCCACATGTGGCGCAGATCAGGGAACCAGTGCAGCTTCCGGGCGTGACGCAAACACCTGAGCGGCCTGCTCGTACTGATGCGCCACCTGAAGCAGACGCGGTTCATCCAACACATTGCCGATCAGCTGCATCCCGATCGGCAGACCCGCCGCGCTGAATCCACAGGGAACACTGATGGCCGGAAGTCCCGCAAGGTTGACCGGAATCGTCAGCAGGTCAGCCAGATACATCGCCAGCGGGTCGTCGGCGTGGGCACCAGACTTGAAGGCCGTGGACGGCGCTGTTGGCGTCAGCAGCACATCAACACTCTGGAAGGCCGCATCAAAATCCCGCCGGATCAGGGTGCGCACCTGCTGCGCCTTTTTGTAGTAGGCATCGACATATCCGGCAGACAGGGCGTAGGTGCCGATCAGGATTCGCCGTTGCACCTCAGCGCCGAATCCTTCAGCACGGCTTCGCGCAGTCATCGCGGCAAGGCTCTCGGCGTCTTCGGCACGGAAGCCGTATTTGACACCGTCGTACCGCGCCAGGTTGGCCGACGCCTCCGATGGTGCGATCACGTAGTAGGTGGCGATGCCGTCGTTGAACCGGGGGCAGCTCACCTCCACCAGTTCAGCACCGAGAGCCTCCAGCTGGGCAGCAGAGGCCTGCACCGATGCCTTCACCTCGGGATCGAGGCCTTCGGCATCGAAGCACTCCTTGATCACCCCCACCTTCAGCCCCTTGATGGACTGGTTAAGGCCGGCGCTGAAATCGGGAACCGCTGCATCAAGGCAGGTGGAATCGCGGGGGTCGGGTCCGGCGATCACCTGGAGCAGTTCGGCCACATCAGCAACGCTGCCGGCGAAGGGACCCACCTGATCCAGAGAGCTGGCGAAGGCCACCAGGCCCCAACGGCTGACGCGGCCGTAGGTGGGCTTGAGGCCGACCACACCACAGAACGACGCCGGTTGGCGGATGGAACCACCGGTGTCGGAACCAAGCGAAGCGACGCAACTGCCGGCGGCGACGGCCGCTGCACTGCCACCGGAGCTTCCACCCGGCACATGGGCGGTGTTCCAGGGGTTCTGTGTGGCCCCGAACGCGGACGTTTCGGTTGAGCCACCCATGGCGAACTCATCCAGATTTGTCTTGCCCACCAACACACCACCGGCCTGCCAGAGCCGCTCGGTGACCGTGGATTCGTAGGGCGGCACGAACTGCTCGAGCATGCGGCTGGAACAGGTGGTGCGAACACCTTTGGTGCAGAGGTTGTCCTTGATGGCCAGCGGCAATCCCGCCAGGGGGCCGAGCGTCTCGCCGGCGGCCCGGGCTTCATCAACGCGGGACGCCTCAGCACGGGCGTGATCAGCCGTGACTTCAACAAAAGCGTTCAGCGAAGGCTCAGAACTTTCGAGCCGCTTGAGGTGCTGATCAACGAGCTCGCGGGAGGAAACCTCGCCGCTCTGCAGTTGCTGACGCCACGCGCTGATCGTCATGTCCCTGCGATCCATTGCAGCAAGGACGCTATCAGCCGCAGGATCAGCCCTCAGCTGAGATGGTGAGGGGCTCGGAGCGCCGGGTCCGCAGCAGGGAATGGCTGATCGACTGGGGTTGCTCCGACTTGACGTCGTCCAGGAAGGCACTGAGCTCGCTCTCCAGCCCCTTGCGGGTGATGAAAGGTCCGAACCAGTAGGTCACATCAGGGCCTGACGTCTGAACGCGAGCCCACCAAGCGACTCCAAAGCCATTGGCAAGGCTGCGCAGAGGCCGAATCAGGGGACTCATGGGATGAACAGGACCTCGGGGCATTGTGCCCCGGTATCTTGGTCAACCGCGCTGTTTTCAGGGAGATAGCTGGATGTTCTGATCGAACGGCAGGGCAGCATCCGGCTGCGATGGGTTCAGATCCAGGTCAATCCGCTGTTCCGGGGCCTTCTCAACAGGAGCTTCAGGCTGTTCAGGCGAAGCAAGCTGTTCGGGCGAAGCGGGCTGTTCAGACGAAACAGGTTGTTCAGCCACAACAGGCGATTCAGCACCGGCAAGTTTGGGCCTCCGAATCGGCGGCGACGGTGCCTGGCCGTGAATGTCCTTCATCCAGTTGCGCCGTGCCACTTCATAGACGCACAGGGCTGTGGCGACGGAGGCATTCAGGCTCGGTGTGATGCCCCGCAGCGGGATGCGAACCAACTGGTCGCAATGGCGCCGGGTCATCAGCGACAGGCCCTGGTCCTCGGATCCGGTGACCAGCACCATCGGCCCACTGAGGTCGACATCGGTGAGGGTCACATCCCCTTCAGCGGCAAGGCCCACCACCCTGTAGCCGGAGTCTTTGAGCTTTTCCAGGGAGCGATTGAGGTTGACCACGCGTGCCACCGGCAGGTGTTCCAGGGCTCCGGCGGCCACCTTGGCGGCGGAACCGGTCAAGCCAGCACTGCGGCGCTGGGGGATCACCACGCCATGGGCTCCCATGGCTTCAGCGGAGCGAACAACCGCCCCGAGGTTGTGGGGGTCGGTGACACCGTCCAGGGCCACCAACAGGGGGGGTTCCCCCAGATCCGAGCAGCCCTCGATGAGGCTGTCGAGATCAAGGGTTTCCGCCGCCGCCGTCTGCAGGGCGATGCCCTGGTGAACGGACCCACCTGTGATCTGTCCCAACCGGGCCCAGGTCACCTCTTCCACGAGAACGCCCGAGGCCTTGGCATCGCGCAGGAGCTGGAGGAATTTGGAGGCACTGCGCATCTCGGCAGTGCACCAGATGCGATGGATGGGGCGTCCGGCCTCCAACGCGGCCTGGGTGGCATGACGCCCCCAGATCAGATCGTCCGCTGGCGGGGTGGCCGCTGCAGCCTCCGGGGCTGCATCCGGCCGCTGAGGACGAGCCTCATCGAAACGGGATCTGGGGCGCTGGGACGGTTGGCGCCGTTCATCCCCGGAGCGACGGCGGTCGCCGAACCGATCGTTGCGATCGCGAAAACGTCCAGGCCCTGAGCGTTCGTTTTGAGAGGCCGAGCGGGGGGCGTTCTGATCTCGGTCAAAGGAACGGGAGCGGTTGCCGAACCGCTCTTTCGGCCGATCACCGAAACGTTCTCCAGTTCGATCACCGGATCGATCAGCGGCGCGATCACCGAAACGCTCACCAGACCGCTCCTTGAACCGATAACCGGGTCGATCACCAGAGCGCTCACCAAACCGATTGCCGGGTCGATCGCCACCTCGCGACTGGTCCCACTCTCCATCCCGTGGAGCGCGTCGTTCGCGATAACCGCCGCCATCACGCCCAGGCTTGGCATAAGGGGAGCGACCGCCGTCAGAACGGCGGTTGCCCGGCATGGGGCGACCATTGCCGGAACGGCCCATCGACGAGCGCCCCCCTGCCGGTCGTCCACTGCCACCAGGCCGCGAACGGCCATCGCGGGATGGGCCGCTGGAGCGGCGTTCAAAGCGAGGGCTCATGGTGTGCGAGGCAACGTTATGGGTTGGATCCGGCTTGCTCCAAGTGATCGAAGAGCTCCGCAAGCCGGGCTGGATTGTTCAGAAACAGCCAGCCCACCATTGTCTCAAACCCTGTGGCCCTTCCATAAACCCCAGCGTCTGCGCGCCGTGGCCCCCGCCCGGCACTGTTGCGACCCCGCCGCACCAGATCGAGTTCTTCTGAGCAGAGGAGCTCGCGTTCTTCCAGCCAGCTCAACAAACGGGACTGGGCGTCAGCACGAACATCAGCCACGACGGCACGATGCAGGTCATCAGAACGTCCTGGCCTCGACCCATGGCGGAGCCGTTGATGGAGCTCCCACACGGAATCACCAATCCAAGCCAGTTGCAATGGTCCCAGCTGTTCGTTGGTGTCCCTGGGAGACTGGCTTCGAATCCAATCGCTCAAGCGGCCAACTGGTTGAGGGCTGTGGGCAGATCCTCCACCAGATGTAGGAACTCCTCAAGACGCACCAATTTGATCGTTTGCGTCAGCCTTGAGTTCCCCACCAGCACAAACGACCGCTTGGCATCCGTGCATTGCTTGGCCAGCTGAACCAAAGCCCCAAGGCCGGATGAATCGAGGAAATCGATCTTGCTGAGATCGAGAACAGAAGGAAGCTTGTTGGCCTTCAAAACATCACCCACGTACTCCATGAACTGTTTCTCGGAGTATGCGTCCAGCTGACCGGTGAAATGAAACACCAGACAGCCGTCTTTCTGTTCGAATCCGCCCCGGAGAGAGACGGTCAGTCGCTGCAGTTCGCTGATGGGATCAAGCCCCCCAGGCATCATCGGCACGAAGTGTAGTGATGCTGAGCGTTGGCTACCACCTCATCAACGGCGATCGGCCATCAGCGTCACAAAGCGGGCGAAATGATGGTCGGCGTCATGGGGGCCCGGACTCGCTTCTGGGTGGTACTGCACCCCGAACACTGGCTTCTGACGGTGGGCGATCGCTGCAACGGTGCGGTCGTTCAGATTGAAATGGGTGACGTCGATGACGTCTGAATCCAGAGAATCAGCGGAGAGGGCAAAGCCATGGTTCTGACTGGTGATTTCAACCTGGCCTGTGGTGCCACAGGGATGGTTCAAGCCGCGGTGGCCATAAGGCAACTTGAACGTCTCTCCGCCCAGGGCCAGACCAAGAATCTGATGGCCCAGGCAGATGCCGAACAGGGGTAGATCGGATTCCTCCAGCAACAGCTTGGCCAGGGCGATCCCACGGGTCACCGCTGCCGGGTCGCCAGGGCCGTTGGACAGGAAGACGCCGTCCGGGCGATGGGAACGAACCGTCTCCAGATCCGTGTCTGCCGGCAGAACCGTGACATCACAACCATGGGCGACCAATCGATCGAGGATGGCGCGCTTGATGCCGAAATCGATGGCGACAACGCGGAAGGGCGCGTCGCTGCGGCGCTGCAAACGCTGATCGAAGCCAACACTGCAGGCCTGATTCCACTGGTAGGGCTCACGGGTGGTGACGCGGTCCGCCAGGTTCAACCCCTGCATCGACGGGGCCTGCTTCAGGAGCTCAAGCAACTGCGCCGGGGTCTGGCCGTCACTGCTGATCACGCCATTCATGGCCCCCACCTCACGCAGGTGACGCACCAGGGCACGGGTGTCCAAACCGCTGATGCCCACCAGCTGGTGGGCCTGCATCCAGCTCTCAAGGGACTGTTCACAGCGCCAGTTGCTGGGAACTGGGGCCAGCTGGCGGGCAATCACGCCACGGGCATGGGGGCGATCAGCTTCTTGATCGTCAGCATTCACCCCGGTGTTGCCGAGTTCGGGATAGGTGAAGCTCACCAGCTGCCCGGCATAGGAGGGGTCTGTTAGCACCTCCTGGTAACCGGTCATGCCGGTGTTGAACACCACCTCACCGATGGTGGTGCCGCGATGGCCGAAGCCGACACCGGTGAGAACCGTGCCATCGGCAAGGACGAGACAAGCCTTGTCTGATGGGGAATCGGGCATCGAAGGGCCGCCGCAGGTCATCAGTCACTCATTCTCCATCTCCGTCGGACAGGGCATCCCGCAGAGCCACAAGCTTGTCCCAGGCCTTGCCCTCGTTGAGAACAGCCAGAGCCTGAGCAACTGCAGCCGGCAGATCGCTTTGCAGCCCGGCAGCCCAAAGCACCAGGGCTGTGTTGAAGGCCACAACCTCCGTCTGCGCCAGGGATCCCTGCCCCTGAAGAACGTTTTGAAGGATCTGCTGGTTCACCGCGCAGTCACCACCGCGCAGCTGATCGAGACCAGCACGGGTGAGGCCCAGATCTTCAGGGCAAACCTCCTTTGTGGTGATGCCCCCGGATTCGATCAGACGTAAGGCATTGGGCCCCGCCAAGGACGCCTCATCGAGGCCTCCAGCGCCATGAACCACCACGGCACGGCTCAAGCCCAAGTGCTGCAGAGCGCCCGCCATGGGGTCGAGAAGTTCCGGACGCGCCACGCCAAGAACCTGCGCCTGAGGCTGCAGCGGATTGACCAGAGGACCCAACAGATTGAACACCGTGCGGACCCCCAGGCTGCGTCGTAGCGGCGCCAGATTCACAAGAGCTGGATGCCAGGCGGGAGCGAACAGGAAGGTGACACCGGTTCCCGGCAAAGCGTCGACCACCTTGTTCAACGCTGCCTTGAGGTTGAGGCCGAGCCCCTCGAGCACGTCGGCTGAACCCACTTTGCCGCTGGCGCTGCGGTTGCCGTGCTTGGCCACATTGACCCCGCAGGCGGCGGCGGTGAAGGCGACCGCCGTGGAGATGTTGAAGGTGTCGGCACCATCACCACCGGTGCCGCAGGTGTCGACCATGGCCAGATCGGGCCGGGGGCAAGGAAGGGGGCAGGCCTCGCGCAGGACAGCCGCCATGGCCGCCAGCTCATCGGCCACCATCCCCTTGGCCCGCAGTCCAGCCAGGAACGCCCCGGTCTGCACGGGCTCGAGCTCTTCGGCCAGCCAGGCACGCATGAGAGCAGTGGCCTCATCGGAGCTGAGGTTGTTGCCCTGCAGCAGATGGTCCAAGCAACCGGACCAGGAACGCGGGTCTGAAGACATGGAGGGGGGCTGGCAGTAAAAAACCCGGGGTGCGAGGCACGCCGGGCCGGGTGATGGGGACAGTCCCACTATCCCCCAGATCAACGGATAACGACCAGCCGTTGAAGCCGGATGCCTAGGTTGGCCTGCCAACGGGACCCACGAGCTCGCATGGCCGCCCTTCGTCTCGATCTGATCGGCCGCTATCTGCGTCCCCACCGCCGCACGGTGCTGCTGGGAGCCATCGCTCTGGTGGTGGTCAACGTTCTGCGGGTCACGATCCCGATGGAAGTGCGCAGCGTTGTGGACGAGCTGCAGGAGGGATTCAGTTACGCCGGAGTCCTGCGCCAGGCGGGATGGGTTGTGCTGCTCGCCAGCACCATGGGGGTGATCCGGCTGGCCTCGCGACAACTCATCTTCGGCGTGGGCCGGCAAGTGGAGGTGGATCTGCGTCAGCGCCTGTTCGAGCACATGCTCCGCCAGGAACCCGATTGGATTCAGAGCAAAGGCAGCGGTGAAGTGATCAGTCGCGCCACCAGCGATGTGGAAAACATCCGGCGCCTGCTCGGATTCGCGATTCTCAGTCTGACCAACACGCTGCTGGCCTATGCGCTGACGCTGCCCGCGATGTTGGCCATCGATCCGTGGCTGACCCTGGCTGCCGTCGGGCTTTACCCCGTGATGCTCAGCACCGTGCGCCTGTTCGGTGGACGCATGATGCGTCAGAAGCGCGCGCAGCAGGAAGAACTCTCCGCCCTCAGCAACCTGATTCAAGAGGATCTCTCGGGAATCGGGGCCATCAAGATCTACGGCCAGGAGGGAGCAGAACAGCAGGCCTTTGCCACGCGCAACCGCCGCTACCGCGACAGTGCCATTCAGCTGGCGAGAACACAAAGCACTCTGTTCCCGCTGCTTCAGGGCATTTCCTCCCTCTCGGTTCTTTTGCTGCTGGCCATCGGCAGCGGTCAGCTCGAAGCCGGTCGTTTGAGCATTGGAGGACTGGTGGCTCTGATCCTTTATGTGGAGCAGCTCGTCTTCCCAACGGCACTGCTGGGATTCACGCTCAACACCTTCCAGACCGGCCAGGTGAGCCTCGAGCGAGTTGAGGAGTTACTGAAACGGGAACCAAAGATCAAAGACCCTGATCCCTCTGATGCTCAGCCCCGGCCAACGACCGAACGCCGGGGGCGTTTTGAAGCCCGTGACCTGACGGTTCAGTACCAGGGCGCAGAGCAGAACACCCTCAATGGCCTGAGCTTCTGCATCGAGCCTGGGGAGTTGGTGGCTGTTGTCGGGGCCGTGGGCTGCGGCAAAACCACCCTGGCTCGGGCCTTCGGTCGGATGGTTCCACTGGAACCGGGACAGCTGTTCCTGGATGGTGTGGATGTCACCCAGATGCCCCTGAAGAGGTTGCGCCATGACGTGGCGATCGTTCCCCAGGAGGGCTTTCTGTTCACCAGCACCCTGGCGGACAACCTGCGCTATGGCGACCCTGAAGCCAGTGATCAGCGGGTTGAACTGGCGGCAGAGCAAGCCCGCCTGGCTGATGACGTGAAGGGCTTTCCCGATGGTTTCGGAACCATCGTTGGTGAACGCGGCATCACCTTGAGTGGTGGTCAGCGTCAACGCACAGCTCTGGGCCGGGCTCTGCTGATGTCAGCGCCGGTGTTGGTCCTCGACGACGCCTTGGCCAGCGTTGACAACAACACGGCTGCGGCGATTCTGGATTCGATCCGAGCTCAGGACGACCGGACGATCGTGATGATCAGCCATCAACTTTCAGCCGCAGCGGCCTGTGATCGCATCCTGGTGATGGAGAACGGACGTATCGTTCAACAGGGACACCACAACGCCTTGATTCAGCAGCCGGGTGTGTACAAACGGCTTTGGGAGCGTCAGCAGGCGTCGCAACAACTGGATGCGTTGGCTTCCTGAAGAATCTCCGGGCGTTTTCTGACAACACCAACGTTCGTGGCTTAGCTGTGAAGGCAACTCCTTGCCTATGACCAGCGGATCCCCCTTCGCGGTGCGCTGCACGCTCACCTTTGGCGATATCTATGGACAGGTGCTGGCCTGGATGGCCGTCATTTTTGTGAGCCTGGCTGCGGGGCTTGCCCTGATGGGCTCGTCGCGACCGGTGTTTGCGCTGGTGGGAGTGGGGCTGATTTTGGTGCTCAGCCTGCCGTTTCTGCTCTTCGCCTTCGTCACAACGCTGCTGAATCACATCCAGCTCAACCCAGTTGAGGGCGAAGCCAACGCGTCCTGAGCATCAACGGCAACAAGAAAAGAGGGCCTGTCAACACGTCCGGAACGGCTATCCCGCGATGGTTCCGCAGGACGAGACAACTTTTCCTTGGTCGGCCATCAGAAGAAGCTCGTTCCATCCTGCACAGCGATTGAGGGCAGACAGTCCTGGCGCAGGTGCGCTTTCTGGTTCAACAGAATGAACCACCTGTTTTTGTTTCTTAGAAACAGCTTTCTTCATCAACAAGCCATCAATCAATGGCTTGCAATTGATTGATCCATCCAATTCGTCTTCTTTCTGGCCATAGCCCGCCATCGGCACAATCTCCTCCACCCCTGATGACATTCCCAATAGTGTCAACAATCAAATGTGCCTAACCCGCAGACTCGTCTCGGGACAGCTCAGCAACAGCGCCATTCAGGCTGAAAACCACTGACAAACAATCAACACCTTTCTGCAGAACATTGTTCAAAGAAGAACCACTCTTCAAGCCAAGCTTTGATTCGTTCCCTATGTATCCCTCACTTGGGGAGCCATCACTGAAAGTTCACAGATGGCCCTCGACGCGGCAGCATCACTGCGCTGAATCCGCTGCCTAAGCTCTGCGGACCAACGCAACCAACATGCTTCCTTCCTGGCTGTCTCCCCGCGGCAGCGCCGAATCCTCGGCCCCGGCAACGCACGCCGTGTTGGGAACGCCGCTGAAGGCACCCCTGATGGCCGACCAGGAGGAAGCAATCTTTGCCTGTGGATGCTTCTGGGGTGCTGAAAAAGGGTTCTGGCGACTGCCTGGGGTGGTGAGCACTGCTGTGGGGTATGCGGGCGGCCAGACCGAGCAACCCACCTACAACCAGGTCTGCTCCGGCAGAACGGGACACACGGAAGTGGTGCGTGTGGTGTGGAGCCGACCCGCCCTCGACTTCAGCGACCTGCTGAAACTGTTCTGGGAGTGCCACGACCCCACCCAGGGCAACAGGCAAGGCAACGACACCGGCAGCCAATACCGATCAGCCATCTACACGTTCAATCCGGAGCATCTGCAACTGGCCCTGGCCAGCCGGGATGCCTATCAAGTCGCCCTCTCGGCCAAGGGCTACGGGGCCATCACCACCGAAATCCTGGCGGACCAGACGTTCTATTTCGCCGAGGACTACCACCAGCAATACCTCGCCAAACCCGGCAGCCGCCCCTACTGCTCCGCGATGCCAACCCAGACGCTGCTTGGTGACTTCGAGGGGTCGAACTACAAACTCCCGAAGCAGGTCTGGGACAAGTACGACTGGTCCATCAGTCACTGCGTGCTTCGATCCGACAACAGCCCGATCGCCCTGGGCTGATTCGGCCAAAATGAACAAGATCCCGACCCATGTCATGCCCGAGCCCTGGTCTGATCGGCAGGTGATCCTGGCGATCGCCCTCACCTTGATTTTGGTTCTGGGCCTGATCCTCGGCAGTGTCTCCTTCAATCGAGAGCAGCAGTCTCCGATGCTGTGGCGGGAGACCCCCCAACCCACTACAAAACCTTTGGCAATCTGACCACTGACCGGCGGGCTCGCTTCCTGTTGGTGCGATCGTGGGACAACAAGGACCCCTCCGTTCTGCGGTGAGTGAACGGCCTGATCCATCCGAGCAGCGTCAACTGCATCCCCTGCCGAGGGGGCTGGTCGAGCTCTATGGCTTGATCGCCGTTCTGGTGGTGCTCATCCCCGAATGGCTGGCGGATGGAACCCTGAATCTGGGCCAGGCCAAAGGCCCTGCCTCACTCCCGATGCGCTCGAGAGCCTGGCGCACCCTGCCCGAGCTGCGTCTGGCGGCGATGACCCTGGCTGAGCTTCGCCAGGCCGCCGCAGAACTGCGGCTGTACCACTACGGATCCGCAACGAGAGACCAGCTCACCACTCGGTTGCTCAGGCGACTCAGACGCCGGGATGCACTGTGATAACTTAAATCTGACGGGGCGTGGCGCAGCTTGGTAGCGCACCACTTTGGGGTAGTGGGGGTCGTGGGTTCAAATCCCGCCGCTCCGATTCAACCGTCTTATTTCCCCACCTGAACATCAACACTTCAGGGATTGAGCCGGCGGTTTCGCCGGCTCTTTTTTTGCCTTCAGCGGCGGCCAGCGCCGGTCACCACCAGATGCCTGGAGGCATCAATCTGAAGCCAGCCTTCATCCCGCAACTGCCCCAACACGCGGGTCACGGTCACCCGTGTGGTGCTCAGGGCACTGGCGATCTCCTGATGGGTCAGGCGAAGGTTGAGCCGCAACCCGGCCTCACAGGGTTCGCCAAAGTCCTTGGCGAGCAGCTCCAAAAAGCCCCGGACCCGTTCTTCAACGCGACGCAGCCCCAGCAGGGCCAGGAGCGACTCCGCCTGGCGGTAGCGGGCGGCCATGGCCTTGGCCAAACCAAGCGCTAACTGAGGAGACTGCTCGAGCTCCGCCAGATTGCAGCAGAGCAGATCGCAATCGGTGAGCGCTACAGCCTCATAGGCCTCCACATTGGTGAATGCGGCACCGAAGGGTTCGTTGGGACCCACCAGGCCAAGCACCAGCTCGTCGCCATGCACCGACAGCGCCCCGAGCTTCACCATGCCGCGCACCACAAACCAAACACTGTTCTTCAGCAGAGGAACGAAACTTCCCGCGGTGACATGAACAACATTGCGATTGTCGTAGCTGTTTTCAAGAAACGCCTTGAAACCCAGAGCTGTTGAACTCAGATCAGCCGATGGAGTAGCAAGCATTTGGAATCCCGTGAATCCAGAAAAACTGTATTGAGGACAACATCGATTCCCAACAAAGAGCTGGGAGAGATTCGGGGGAGATTCGGGGGAGATTCGGTTAAGAAGGCTCTAACACTGATCGCAATTCGAATCATTCAGCCCATAAAAAAAGGGCCCCGAGGGGCCCCCTTTGATGTTTGGTTTTGAAAAACCAATTCAAGCCAAGATCACTTGCCGATCTTGTTCACAGCGGCCTTGGACTTGGCCAGGATGTCGCCCTTGAGTGGAACGAAGCCCAGGGAAGGAGCCTTGTTCTGAGCAGCGTCGCTCAGCATGTAGTTGAAGGCGTCCTGAACCACCTTGGCGTTGTCTCCGTTGCCGGTTTTATACGCCAGAACCCAGGTGAGGGTTGCGATGGGGTATGCGCCCTTGGCGGTGGGGTTGGGGTTCTTGCCAGCCAGGTCCTTGTCCAGGCTGATGCCATTGAGGGCCTTGGCACCCGCAGCCACAGAGGGCTTGAGAAACTCACCGGACTTGTTCTGGAGAGCGGCGGCAACCACCTTGCCCTTGATGTACGACTGGTTCACATAACCGATCGCGCCTTCACGGTTCTGGATCAGGCCAGCCACACCGGAGTTGCCCTTGGCGCCAACGCCAGCGGGCCACTTCACGGACTTACCGGTGCCGAGGGTCCAGGTCTTGGAGAAGGCCTGCATGGAGTTGGTGAAGGCCTTGGTGGTGCCAGAGCCATCGGAACGGTGCACCCAGGTGAGGGTACCGGGCTTACAGCCGAGCTCCTTCCAGTCCTTGATCATGCCCATGGCGACCTTGACGGCCTGCTCCTGGGTGAGCTTCAGGTTGCAACCGGGCTTGTTGTAGCCAAAGGCGATGGTGCCACCCACCATCGGGATCTGAACCACACCACGGGTGACCTTGGCCATGTCCTTCTTCTTCATCGGATCATCCGATGCACCGAAGTTCACGGTCTGGTCAATGAAGGCTTTACGGCCGGAACCGGAACCCACGGCCTGGTAGTTGACCTGAGGGCCGCCAGCCTTGGCCAGGTCGGCGAACCAACGCTGGTAGATCTTGGCCGGGAAGGAGGCGCCAGCGCCGTTCAGCTTGGGAGCTGCAGAAGCTGACATACCTGCCCCGAGGACAAGCAGGGACGAGGCGAGGAGGGCCTTTTGTGCAATGCGCATCACGACAACCGAAAGAGGAAAGAGGCTGTAGCAACCAAGACCTAATCGGTGCGCAAACCACCTGTCGTTATGCGGCCATTAACGATGGTTTAGGAACCATAAAACCCTGTTTAAACCATCAAAAAACCCCGGTTTGGTCATCCAAACCGGGGCATGTCGTTCACCCATCGAGGGTTCGCATTCAAGGCTGAATGCCTGCCACCGCACTGCGGGATTTTTCAAGGATGCTGCCCCGGAGAGGCACAAAGCCCAGGGCCGCAGCACCCTCCTGTGTGGAATCTTCCAGCATGTAGTTGAAGACTTTCCTCAAAGCTTCAGCCTTGGCACCATTGCCCTCGGCATAGGCCAACACCCAGGTGAGTGTTGCGATGGGGTAGGCACCGGCAGCGGAGGGGTTTGGGTTGCTGCCCGCCAGGTACTGATCAAGATCAATGCCGTTGAGGGCTTTGGCACCAGCCTCCACGGAGGGCGTGAGGAATTCCCCGGATTTGTTCTGCAGCGCAGCAGCCTGCACATTCCCCTTGATATACGACTGATTCACGTAGCCGATCGCGCCGACCCGGTTGTCAATCACCCCGGCAACGCCCGAGTTGCCCTTGGCACCCACGCCAACCGGCCATTTCACCGATTTGCCGCTGCCGAGGGTCCAATCCGTTGAAAAGGTCTGCAGCGAGTTGGTGAAGGCCTTGGTGGTGCCAGAACCGTCCGAGCGGTGCACCCAGGTGATCGTGCCCGCTTCACAGCCGAGCTCCTTCCAATCACTGATGCGGCCGATGGCCACCTCCACAGCCTGTTGCTGGGTGAGCTGAAGCTCGCAACCCGGTTTGTTGTAACCGAAGGCGATCGTTCCCCCCACCATCGGGATCTGAACCACCCCCTGGCTCACCTGCTTGCGGTCAGCCTCCTTGATCGGGTCGTCCGAAGCGGCGAAATCCACGGTGCCATCGATGAAGGCTTTGCGGCCGGAACCGGAACCCACCGCCTGGTAGTTCACCTTGATTCCGCCGGAGCCGGCGAGCTCGGCGAACCAGCTCTGATACACCTTGGCGGGGAAGGAGGCCCCCGCCGCATTGAGGCTGGACACACTGGAACTGCCGCCACAGGCGGCGAGGCCAACAGCGAGAACGCTCAGGCTTGAAACAACCAGGGAACGATGTGCCAAAACCGTTTGAGTGATTTGCTCCATCCTCCCGCGTCGTTGATCCAGGCTCAGAGGTGGCCTACACGGTGGGCACGACGGTGGAGGCGACGGTGAGCCGTGTTGCCACCGCATAACAGCGCAGCCAGCGGTTCACCCGTTTGCGGTGGGGGGCGGGAACCTCCTCAATCAACTGGCTGAGTTCATCCGCCCCCATGCGGCGCAGGGCACGCACATCCACATGCCAGAGCGCCTCGGCTTCACGGATCAAACGTGCCCAGGTGCGCACCTGCTGCCATTGACGCAGGCGAGAGCGGATGGGGCGTTGATGGGGATGCAGAAAAGCCGTCATGGCTTCAGCCTGCTGCGTTCGGCAGCACTCTCTGCAAAATCACCCAGACGCTTCGGAGTGCTGAAGCAAATGCGCAGGCTCAGGCGCTGAGGCGATCGGCTTCGACCTCAACGGGGGAGACCGGAAACTCCAGCTCCGCCACCTCACGATCGCTCAAACGACGGGTCCAGGCCCCCTTGATCGGATCGTTCCAACGGAAACCCGCTGCTTTGGCGAGGTGGCGTTCGTCGAACGACACCCGGGCACGCATCAACTGGCGGGGTTCCAAGCCCCGCTCCAACAACTGCTCCAGGTCGTCGCAGCGGGCGAAGACTTCCGCGATGTAGATGCAATCGCTGAGGGCGCGGTGGGCCGCCCAAACCGGAACGCCGTAGGCCAGGGCCAGATCCCGCACCGACGGCCGCGAACGCAGCTGACGCTCCGCCGGCCAGCGGATGTCTTCCATGGTGCAAAGCCACGGTGTTGCGGTGGCCGGCACAACGCCAAGACCGAACCACTGGCGATCGAAGGCCGCGTTATGAGCCACCAGCAGATCGGCAGCTTCAAGCAGATGCTCAAACCACACCAGCGCCTCCCGCCAGGGCTGGGGCCTGCGGGTGACGGCGGCGGGAATCCGGTTGATCGCCTCTGCCGCGTTGGAGTCCACCGGCAAAAGAAACGATTGCTGGGCCAGCACCGAACGACTCGGCACATCAAACAAAATGCAGCCCACCTCCATGCATTGGTCCTGCTGCGGATCGAGACCGGAGGTTTCGGTGTCGATGATCAGCAGGGTGGTGGGTGAGGCCTTTGGCGCGTCCTCGGTCTGATCAGCCTTTGCCTCGGGTTCAGCGGCTGGCGGAACAGGCATCGGCATTGCCGCGGTTTGGGGCTCCGCCTGAGGCCTTGAAAATCCCGCAAGCAAATCGAGCTGTTCAGGCATGGCGCAGTGACTCCTCCCGCCCCTGATTCTCCCGCCCCGGGCAAGGTGCCTGCTGCCTAGGGTTCAACCTCTTCATTTCAATCAAATGGCCCTCGGGATCGGCGACCGGCTCCCCTCCTTCAGCCTGGAGGATCAGAACGGCGACCTTCGCACTCCCGCTTCGGTGCAGGGCCGCTGGCTGGTGCTGTTTTTCTATCCCAAGGACGACACACCTGGCTGCACAGCTGAAGCCTGCAGCTTCCGCGACAACGCAGAGAGCTTTGCTGCCCTCGATGCAGAGGTCTGGGGCATCAGCGGTGATGACGCCATCAGCCACCGCCGTTTCGCCAGCCGCCACAACCTCACGTTTCCGCTGCTGTGCGACCGCAACAACGCCCTGCGCCGCGAGATGGGTGTGCCCAAAGCCCTTGGCCTGCTGCCCGGTCGTGTCACCTACATCGCTGATGGCGAGGGAGTGATCCGCCACACCTTCAGCAACCTCCTGGATGGCCCGGCCCACGTGCGTGAAGCACAGCAAGTGCTGAATCAGCTGCGCGGTTGAGCATGGCCAACTGGCGTCAGCTGGGCTCGATCTGGCAACTGCGGCCGGCCGAACCCACGGGATTGATCGAATTCATCGGCGGCAGCTATCTGGCAGCCACCCCCCAGATCAGCTACCGCAGGCTGCTGGAAGAGCTGGCGACGGATGGGTTGGCGGTGCATGCCTGGGCCTATGTGCCCGGGTTCGATCATCAACGTCAGGCTCGCGATGCCTGGAGTGCCTTCCGCTCTGCGCGTCGCCAACTTGAGGAGCGCTGCGGGACGTTTGGGGCTCCGCTTCGGCTTGGCCACAGCCTGGGATGCAAGCTTCACCTGCTGGCACCCGATGGGGGGCGGGGCAGCAGGGCTCTGGTGGCCCTGAGCTTCAACAACTTCAACGCCGATCGCTCGATTCCGCTCCTGGGGGAACTGGCACCAAGGCTCGGGGTGGAAACCGAGTTCAGCCCAAGCCCAGCTGAAACGCTTCGCTTGATCAGCCGCCACTACCAGCAGGGGCGGAACCTGGTGGTGCGCTTCGGGCGCGATGAACTGGATCAAAGCGGCGATCTGATCCAGGCCCTGCGAGAACGTGCTTCCGACGCCAGCTCAACCCTGGAGCTGCCCGGTGATCACCTCACCCCGGCCAGTGCAGGGCTGCGGCGCAGCTTTCTCGGAGACTGGGCGGATGACCCCAGGCGGGTGGCGGTCATCCGTCAGCTGAGCCGAACCATCGGCCAGGCGATCAGGCCCTGAGGCGATCCAGCACGGAGCGATCTTCCAGGGTACTGGTGTCGCCACTCACCTCCTGACCCGCCGCCAGGGCTCGCAGGATCCGGCGCATGATCTTGCCGCTGCGGGTCTTGGGCAGGGCATCACTGCAACGGATCTGGTCCGGCCGGGCAATCGGACCGATTTCCGTTCCCACGTGGGCGCGCAACTCCTTCACCAGGGCGTCATCGCCCTCGCGGCCCGCCTCCAGGGTGACGAAGGCCACAATGCCTTCACCCTTGAGGTCGTCGGGCCGACCCACGACGGCCGCCTCCGCCACCGCAGGGTGACTGACGAGCGCTGATTCAATTTCCATCGTGCCGAGACGGTGGCCTGAGACGTTGATCACGTCATCGACGCGACCCATCACCCAGAAGTAGCCATCGGCATCCCGACGGGCACCGTCCCCGGCGAAATAGAGGTAGGACCCATCGGCAGGACGGATGTGCTCCCAATAGCTCTCGCGGAAGCGTTGGGGGTTGCCATGCACGGTGCGCATCATTCCAGGCCAGGGGGCACGCACCGCCAGGTAGCCGCCTTCATCGGCACCGCAGCTGTTGCCTTCCGCATCGATGATGTCGGCCTGAATGCCGGGCAGGGGCAGGGTGGCGGAGCCGGGTTTGGTGGGCGTTGCCCCCGGCAGGGGGCTGATCATCACCCCGCCGGTTTCGGTCTGCCACCAGGTGTCGACGATCGGGCAGCAGTTGCCTCCAATCACGTCGCGATACCACATCCAGGCCTCCGGATTGATCGGTTCGCCGACGGTGCCGAGCAGCCGGAGGCTGCTCATGTCGAACTGATCCGGAACGGAGCGGCCGCTCTTCATGAACGCCCGGATGGCGGTGGGAGCCGTGTAGAAGATCGAGATCTTGTGTTTCTGGATCAACTCCCAGAAGGCACCGGGCTTGGACGGTCGCGGCGCACCCTCGTACATCACCGTCGTGGCACCGTTCGACAAGGGGCCGTAGACGATGTAGCTGTGGCCGGTGATCCAACCCACATCGGCCGTACACCAGAAGACATCCTCATCCCGGATGTCGAAGATCCACTGGAAGGTGAGGTGGGCCCAGAGGTTGTAGCCGGCGGTGGTGTGCACAACGCCCTTGGGCTTGCCGGTGGAGCCGGAGGTGTAGAGCACGAACAGTCGGTCCTCGCTGGCCATCGGCTCAGCGGGGCAGTCGGCACTCTGACCCTCCACCAGGTCATGCCACCACTGATCGCGACCGGAGACCATCTCCACGTCCTGCTTGGTGCGCTGCACCACAAGCACGCCGGTAACCGAGGGGCAGGCGCCATTGGCCAGCGCCGCATCCACCGCGGGCTTGAGTGACACCGGCTTGTCCTTGCGGAAGCCGCCATCAGCGGTGATCACCGCTTTCACTTCACCATCGTTGAGCCGATCCCTCAGGGCTTCGGCGGAAAAGCCGCCGAACACGACTGAATGGGGTGCACCGATGCGCGCGCAGGCGAGCATGGCGATCGCCGCTTCCGGCACCATCGGCATGTAGAGCGCCACAAGGTCACCCTTGCCGATGCCCATGGCCTTGAGGCCATTGGCAGCTTTGCACACCTCGGCATGAAGTTCCTGGTAAGTGAACCGGCGCACATCCCCCGGTTCTCCCTCCCAGATCAACGCTGTCTTCTGCGCCGTTGGCCCATCGAGATGACGGTCCAGGCAGTTGTAGGAGAGGTTCGTGGTGCCACCCTCAAACCAGCGCGCGAACGGAGGATTCGACCAATCGAGCACGGTGTGGAAGGGCTCGAACCAATGCAGTTCTCGACGGGCGGCCTCACCCCAGAACGCATCAGGATCGTTTTTGGCGGCATCGGCCATGGCCCGGTAAGCCTCGAGGCTGCCGATGCGCGCTTTGGCGGAGGTGTCTGCTGGCGGCTCGAACACCCGCTGCTCCTGCAGCACGCTTTCGATGGTGGTGTTGGCGTCGGTCACAGCAGACTGCGCAGTGCTTCTCCTGGAAGGGTAAGGAGCAGGACCCCGCTTGATCCAGGTCCCGTATCAATCCGTCGGACGATGATGCAGTCGATGCGAAACGATTGAGCTGGGCATCGCCATCTCGGGATGAAACTGCCACCTGCCGCTTGCCTGTTCGATCTGGATGGGCTTCTGCTCGACACCGAGCCGCTACATGGCCGGGGCTGGTGGGAAGCCGCGGCCCACTTCGGCACCCAGCTGAGCGAGGCCCAGTTGATGCAGCTGAAGGGCCGTCGCCGGCTTGACTGTGCGGCCCAGGTGGATGCATGGCTGGCGAAACCGGTGGGCGCGGATGCGCTGTTGGCGGTGCAGCAGCCGATCGTGCGTGCCCTGCTTCCGGATGCTGCCCCGATGCCTGCCGCGCAGGAGCTGGTGGCGCATTGCCACAACCGGGGCATCCCCATGGCACTGGTCACCAGCAGCAGCAGCGAGGCCGTTGCATTCAAAGCAGCACCCCATCCCTGGCTGGAGCTGATCCAGGAACGGGTCTACGGCGACGATCCCGAGCTCAACGCGGGCAAACCCGACCCCGCACCCTTTCGACTTGCTGCCCACCGGTTGGGGCTCAACCCAAGCAACTGCTGGGCCCTGGAGGATTCCCAGGCCGGCAGCCAATCAGCCCTTGGCGCTGGGTGTCAGGTCTGGCTGGTGAGCCCCAAGGGCTCAGACCAACCCGACCTGAACACCAACCCCTGTGCCATCAACAGCCTGGCTGTTGTGTGGAGGCTGTTGACTTGAAGTCGCAGCTCAGTACAGGCGGCTGAGGACAAAGTCCGGCAGTTCCATCAAGGCGCGTTGCGCCGCAGACTCCGGCAGCCAAGCGATCGATTCCCGGGATTCGCGGGCAAAGGTTTCCGCCAGCTCACGGGTGCGTTCAATCGCCTTGGAGGCCCGCACCATCTCCAGTGCCTTGTCCAGATCACCGGGCTCGGAGAACTGGCGATCGATCAACGGCTGCAGCGATGGATGCTCCTCAAGGGCATAGAAGGTGGGAGCCGTGAGATAGCCGCTAGCGAGATCACTGGCGGCGGGCTTGCCGAGCTGCTGGTCGCTCCCGGTGAAATCGAGGATGTCATCCACCACCTGGAAGGCCAGGCCCAACTGGCGACCGAATTGGTAGAGGCTGTCGAGGTGGGAGGGTGAGCAGCCGCTGAGCACGCCTGCGGCACGGCAGCTGTTGGCAATCAGGGATGCCGTCTTGCAGTAGCTCTTTTCGAGGTAAGTCTCAAAGGTTTGGGCCGTGTCGAAGCGGTAGAGGCCCTGCTTCACCTCCCCATCCGCGAGATCCATGATCACGCGACTAAGCAGCTTGACCACGTCGAGGTCATCGAGATTGGCAAGGTGCCAGCTGGCCTGAGCGAAGAGGAAGTCGCCGGCAAGAACAGCAACCCGGGCATCGAACCGGCTGTGGACCGTGTCCACCCCGCGCCGAGTCGAAGCCTCATCCACCACATCGTCGTGAACGAGCGAGGCCGTGTGGATCATTTCAGTGATCTCAGCCAGGCGGCGGTGGCGGGGCGTGAGCTCTCCCTGCGCGGACAAGGCCCGCGACAGAAGCAGAACAATTCCGGGGCGCAACCGCTTGCCACCGGCGCTGAACAGATGCTCGGCAGCGGCCTGGAGGATGGGGTGACCTGCCCCGATCAGGCTGCGCAGGTCTCCGAGCAGGGTTTCAAGATCTGTCTCTACCGGTTGGAGTAGCTCGGTAACTGTGCTCATGACTCCCCTCGGCGCCGCGATCCTAGTGGTCCCATGCTCAGTCCTGCAGCAGCTGAAGGCTGACGGCAGGCCGCTGGCCCAGCCAGGGGGTGGCGCGCACAGCGAAGCCATCGGGGTCTGCGGTGACGCAGAAGCGGCAGCTCTCCAGGGAAAACGGCCTTGGGGCCGGCGAGATCCGCGCCGGTGGCCCCAGAACAGCATCCAGCTGACGGGCCACGCCGATGGCCGGGTCAATGAACTGGACCGACTCCGGCAGCAGCTGACGCAACAGCGGCACCAATAACGGGTAATGGGTGCAACCCAGCACGATCGAGTCCACGGAAGCCGCCAGCAGGGGTTCGAGATAGGCCTGGGCCGCACGACGCATGTCGTCGCTGTTCATCTCGCCGGCTTCGATCAAAGGCACAAAGGCAGGACAGGCCTGCTCGATCACCACCGAGCCGGGATGAAGCGCTTCGATGCTGGCCCGGTAGGCCGAGGAGGCCACGGTGGCTGGTGTGGCCAGCACGCCAACACGGCGCGTTTCCAACATCGCTGCGGCGGCGCCGATCAAACCGATCACCGGCACCCCGGCCTGTCCCTCGGCCACATCCCTCGCCAGGGCATTGGTGGTGTTGCAGGCCATCACCACCGTGGAGACCTGTTGGTCACGCAACCAACCCACCACTTCTGCAGCGATGCGCCGGATGTCATCCGGTTGACGGTTGCCATAGGGAACCCGGGCCGTGTCACCGAGGTACACGCAGGGCACCGGTCCATGGCGTTCGAGCACCCGACGCAGAACCGTCAGGCCACCGAGGCCGCTGTCGAAGAACCCCAGCAGTTGCTTCGTCATCGCACCTCCTGCTTGAGGTAGTTGAGGATGCCGGCCGCCAGGGCCAAGGCCAGGCGGCGGCGATGGTCGGCCTTGGCCAGACGCGGCGCATCAATTGCCCCGGTGACGAATCCCATCTCCACCAGAGCCGAAGGCATGGTGCTGCGCCGGATCACGAAGAAGCGACCACGTCTGACGCCGCGGTTCGGTGTTCCGGGGGACACATCCATCATCTGCTGCTGCAGATAGGACGCGAGGCGTCCAGAACGGGGGTCCGAGAAGAAGAACGTCTCGATCCCGTTCACATCCGGGCGGTTCATGCTCAGGGCATTGGCATGGATGCTCACGAAGGCCGTGGCCCCACTGCGGTTTGCCAGGGACACCCGCGGCGGCAGGTCCACATCCACTTCACGGGTGCGGGTCAAGCGCACGTCCACGCCCCTCGCCCGCAGAAGGTCGGCCACCTGCAGCGACACATCCAAAACCACGTCGGTCTCGCGCAGACCGCCGATGCCGATGGCCCCCGGATCAGGCCCCCCATGACCGGGATCGATCACGATGCGATAACGGTTGCGGGCCACGGTGGGCAGCCCGGAAGGATCCACCGGCGTGCGGGTGGGACGGAATCCACCCGGTGGGAGCCAGGCCGTGGCACGACCGCTGAGGTCCCCTTCACCGAAATCATCCAAGCCGTGGGTGGGCAGGCCGGTAAACACAAGTTCCCAACGGTCCGGAGCGGTTCCACGCAGGCGCAGATCGTTGGGGTTGAGATCCACATCAGGGCGGAATTCCACCACCAGACGGGTGGCACCCGCGCGGGGCTTGCCCAGCCGGATCTCACGGACGGCACCGCGCCCCGCCAGGCGCCGCGGGAATCTCAGCTCACCTGGAATATCAATCCAGACCCGGGTGCCGCGGCCATCGCTGGCAGCCTGAAAAAACGCCTCCAAGCGAGCGTTCCGGCTGGTGCGCAGCTTGAGCACCCCCTCCTCGGTGAAGGCCCAGGCGGCCAAGGCACTCGCGGCTCGGGCAGGCAACGCCTGGGTGAAGGCCGTGCACTGCAGGGCTGCGGCCAAAAGCCAGGCCATCCGTCGGGACGAGGCCGGAGCCATGGCGCTCAGAACAGCGTGGGTTGGCGGTGCCGAAGGCTCGGCATCTGACCCCGAACATGACCGAGATGGTTGGTGTTCACCGGAGCAATGGCGGCTCCCGCCTGGACACCCGCATCCGCGAGGACCGTTCCCCAGGGATCAATCACCAGGGCGTGACCATGGCTCTGACGGCGACCATGGTGGACACCGGTCTGAGCCGGAGCGAGGACATAGGCCGTGTTTTCAATGGCTCTGGCCTGCAAAAGCACCTGCCAGTGGTCTTTTCCGGTGAAGGCCGTGAATGCCGCAGGAATCATCAACAGGTCTGCGCCGGCACCGACGAGATGGCGATAGAGCTCAGGAAACCGCACGTCGTAGCAAATGGACAGCCCCACCTTGCAGAGACCAGGAATCTCAACGACCGGAGGCAGATCCCTGCCTGGGTTCACCGTTGCCGACTCGCGGTAGGTGTTGCCGTCCGGCAGGTCGACATCAAAGAGGTGAATCTTGTCGTAACGGCCCAGGAGCATGCCGTCACGGTCGACAAGCTCAGCGCGGTTCAGGGTTCGCGATCCATCACCCACCGGCACAGGAAAGCCACCACCCAGCAGCGCCACCTGATAGCGACGCGCCATGGTCACCAGGAAGCGACTGCTCTGCTCCGCCAGGGTGGGAGCCAGCTCCAGTCGCCGGCTGTCCTCGCCCATGAAGGCGAAATTCTCCGGCAGGCCGATCAGCTCGGCACCACGGCGGGCAGCCAGATCGATCTGCTCTTCAGCTGCATTGAAGTTGAGCTCCGGGTCCTGACCACTCGTCAGCTGGACAGCAGCCGCCAGGAAGTCGCTCACATGCACTGATCAGGTGGGGGAACTTTAGTGAGGGTCAGGCCGCCCGAAGCACCCCAGGCTCGACCTGTGTCGGAACGACACTGAGCTGATCGAGGCCAGCACAGCAGCGGAAATCCGCATCGTGATCGCCCAGGCGAATCAAGCGCTGACCATGGGTTGCCGTGCGAAGACAAGCCTCTGGTTCGGATTGCCACTGACGCCAGAGGGAGACCGCTGCTGTGAGTTCGTCGTTGGCGGCACTACTCCCGGTGGGATCCAGCTCCAGCAAGCGATGGCCCAAGGCACCAGCGGCCAGAGAATCCTCGAGGGAATAGGCCCCCTCCCAACCGCTGCCGACAATCGCCACGTGGCTGGGTTGTTTCGCCAGCAAGCGCTGGGCCACGGCTTCACGGTTTGGCAACGCCGCCGTTAGCAGCAGAGGAACCTCCCGGACACGATCAAGCGCCCGTGTGCCATTGGTGGTGCTCATGAACAGACGCTTGCCAGCCACCCGCTCCGGCGTCGCGGCAACGGGTGAATTGCCCAGGTCAAACCCCTCGAGCATCTGCCCACCGCGCTCGCCAAGGAGCAGCCGCGCATCGGCAGGCCATGCCGCTGCAGCAGCGCGCAGATCGTCGAGGCTGGCGAAGGCCTGCACCGCCTCGGCACCGTTGTGCAACGACCAGGCAATGGTGGTGGTGGCCCGCAGCACATCAATCACCACCGCCGCATCGGGGCGAAGGTCCTGCGGCATCTCTGCCGGCACATGGAAGTAGGAGATCTGCATGGCCACGCTGAGCACCGGCGTGCGACACAGTACCGAGACTGCTTGCGCCGAGACCGTCATCCCATGGCCCTGTTCCAATCTGGTCCGGCCACCCGAGATCTGCGGGGCTTCCTGAAGCTGCTCGAGGACCGCGGCCAGTTGCGCCGGATCACGGCACCGGTGGATCCCGACCTTGAGCTGGCGGCCATTGCAGACCGGGTGCTGAGCCAAGGGGGGCCCGCTCTTCTGTTCGAGAACGTGATCGGCTCGTCGATGCCGGTAGCCGTCAACACCCTCGGCACCGTGGAACGGGTGGTGTGGAGCATGGGTCTCGAACGGGCCGAGCAGCTGGAGGAGCTGGGGTCACGCCTGGCCCTGCTGCAGCAACCCCGCCCCCCCAAAGGGCTGGAGGAAACCAAACAGTTCGCGCGGGTCTTCTGGGACCTGGTCAAGGCCAAGCCCGACCGCGACCTCACACCCCCCTGCCGTCAGCAGGTGTTCCGTGGCGATGAGGTTGATCTCGACAACATCCCCCTGATCCGGCCCTGGCCAGGGGATGCAGGGGGCGTGATCACGCTTGGACTGGTGATCACCAAAGACCCCGAAACCGGAGTCCCCAACGTGGGTGTCTACCGGCTTCAGAAGCAGTCGGTGAACACGATGACCGTGCACTGGTTGAGCGTGCGCGGTGGTGCCCGTCACCTGCGCAAGGCAGCCGCCATGGGCAAGAAGCTGGAGGTGGCAGTGGCCATCGGCGTGCACCCGCTGCTGGTGATGGCCGCAGCCACACCGATCCCGGTGCAACTCAGCGAGTGGCTGTTCGCAGGCATCTATGCCGGAGAAGGGGTGCGTCTGGCCCCCTGCAAAACCATCGACCTGCAGGTGCCCAGCCACAGCGAAGTGGTGCTGGAGGGAACGATCACCCCTGGTGAAGTGCTGCCGGATGGCCCCTTCGGGGATCACATGGGGTTCTACGGCGGTGTGGAGGACTCACCTCTGGTGCGCTTCCACTGCATGACCCAACGGCGGGATCCGGTGTTTCTCACCACCTTCAGCGGCCGTCCTCCCAAGGAAGAAGCGATGCTGGCCATCGCGCTGAACCGGATCTACACGCCGATCCTGCGGCAGCAGATCCCAGAGATCACCGACTTCTTCCTGCCGATGGAAGCGCTCAGCTACAAGCTGGCGGTGATCTCGATCGACAAGGCCTATCCGGGGCAGGCCAAGCGTGCTGCCATGGCCTTCTGGAGTGCCCTGCCGCAATTCACTTACACCAAGTTCGTTGTGGTGGTGGACAGTCACATCAACGTGCGCGACCCGCGTCAGGTGGTTTGGGCCATCGCGGCCCAGGTGGATCCCCAGCGCGACCTGTTCACCCTGGAAAACACCCCCTTCGACACCCTTGACTTCGCCAGCGAGCAGTTGGGCCTGGGGGGACGACTGGCCATTGATGCCACCACCAAGGTGGGACCTGAGAAAAATCACGAATGGGGCGAACCCCTCAGCCGTCCGGCGGATCTGGAACAGCGGGTCAGCGACCGCTGGGCCGAGCTGGGTCTGGAGGACCTCGGCACCGACGACCCCGACCCCAGCCTCTTCGGCTATGCCCTCGATCGCCTGATTCAGGGCCTGAAGACCGGCCAATAGGATCAGCCCAACGACGAAACAACCTTGAGCGGCACAGGCCAATCCGACGACCCCCGTGAGCTCAAGGCCGGAGGAACCCTCCAGGGACGGGTGAAGGTTCCAGGCGATAAATCGATCTCGCACCGATCGCTGCTGTTCGGCGCCATCGCAGAGGGCACCACAACCATTGATGGTCTGCTCCCGGCCGAAGACCCCCTGAGCACCGCCGCCTGCCTGCGGGCGATGGGCGTCAGCATCAGCCCGATCACCGATGGCGGCATCGTCACCGTTGAAGGTGTTGGCCTGGACGGATTGCAGGAGCCAGCAGAAGTGCTCGACTGCGGCAACTCCGGCACCACGATGCGTTTGATGCTGGGCCTGCTGGCGGGCCGCGACGGTCGCCACTTCGTGTTGGATGGCGATGCCTCCCTGCGCCGCCGCCCGATGCGTCGGGTGGGCCAACCGTTGGCCTCAATGGGTGCGGAAGTGCGTGGCCGTGATGGGGGCAACCTGGCGCCGCTGGCGGTGCAGGGGCGGCAGCTGAAAGGAACGGTGATCGGCACGCCCGTGGCCAGTGCTCAGGTGAAATCAGCCCTGCTTCTGGCTGCGCTCACGGCCGAGAGCCCGACCGCGGTGATCGAACCGGCCCAGTCCCGTGATCACAGCGAGCGGATGCTGAAGGCCTTCGGTGCTGATCTCACCGTTGGCGGCGAAATGGGACGGCACATCAGCGTGCGTCCCGGCGCCACCCTGCAGGGCCAGAACGTGGTGGTCCCTGGTGACATCAGCTCGGCGGCCTTCTGGCTTGTGGCTGGAGCCCTAATTCCAGGTGCCGATCTCACCATCGAAAACGTGGGGCTGAATCCAACACGCACCGGGATCCTGGAGGTGCTGGAGCAGATGGGTGCCCGGATCGAGGTGCTCAACCCCCGCGACGTGGCGGGCGAACCGGTGGGCGATCTGCGGGTGACCCACGGCCCATTGAAGCCCTTCAACTTCGGCGAGCAGATCATGCCCCGCCTCGTGGATGAAGTGCCGATCCTCAGCGTCGCCGCCTGTTTCTGCGAGGGCGAAAGCCGGATCAGTGGAGCGTCTGAACTGCGGGTGAAGGAAACCGATCGGCTGGCGGTGATGGCGCGTCAGCTCAAGGCCATGGGTGCCGACATTGATGAGCATGAGGACGGCATGACCATCCGCGGCGGTCGACCGCTCAAGGGAGCCGTGCTGGACAGCGAAACCGATCACCGGGTGGCGATGAGCCTCGGCGTGGCGGCCATGCTCGCCGACGGCAACTCGAGCCTCGCGAGAAGCGAAGCTGCAGCCGTGTCGTATCCCTCGTTCTGGGACGAACTTGAACGGCTCCGCTGCTGAGCTCGGTGCGCTCCGCGTCTATCCGACGGCGGATGGCAGCTTCAGCCTGCATAGCGATCACTTCGGCGAGGCCTTTCACAACTCGGCGGGAGCCCTGAATGAGGCGCGGGCCAAGTTCGTCCAACCCGCGGAGCTGCAGCGCTTCAGCAGCGGCACTAAATTAAAGATCCTGGATGTGTGCCTGGGGCTCGGCTACAACACGGCCGCTGTGCTGGAAGCCTTGCCGACGGCAGGGCCGAAGCTGCGGTGGTGGGGGCTTGAGCTGGACCGCCGCCCCCTGGAACAAGCCTTGGAGCAGGCAAGCTTCAAAGCCCTCTGGTCAGCCCCGGTGCTGGCGAGACTTGAAGCCATTCGCGACCACGGCTGCTGGAAAGAGCCCAACAACTGGCAAGAACCCAACAGCCAAGGGATCCAGCTCTGGGGCGATGCCCGATCGATGCTCCAGGAGATTCCCGAGCCCGTTCGCTTTGATCTGGTGCTTTTGGACGCCTTCTCTCCCCAGCATTGCCCGGAACTGTGGAGCGAGGAATTCCTGGGAGGGCTGGCGCAGCGCTTGGCTCCGCAGGGACGGTTGCTCACCTACAGCCGTTCCGCCGCGGTGCGGGCCAGCCTGAAGCGAGCGGGATTGAGCCTGTATTCCCTGCTGCCGGCCCCGGGCGAACGGGTGGGATGGAGCAGCGGCACCATGGCCACGCCTGCAGACGCCGCCTGTCCTCTGGACGGCCCCGGTTGGCGCCAGCTCTCGGCGATGGAGTGGGAACACCTCCAGACCCGGGCGGCCGTGCCATTTCGTGATCCCCAGGGCAACGCCACAGCTGAAGACATCCTTGAGCGCCGCCGCCTTGAACAGGAGCATTGCGGTTATGAACCCACCAATGCCTGGCAAAGGCGCTGGCGCAAGGACAGTCCGTCCTGAGCCCGGTAGATTCCGCCCGTCTTCCCCACGCTCCGCATGCTTGCCGTAGCCGTACTGGCCGCTGGAAAAGGCACCCGCATGAAGAGCGCACTCCCGAAAGTGCTCCAACCGCTGGCGGGAGCCACCCTGGTGGAACGGGTGCTCGCCAGTGCCGGCAACCTGCAACCGGAACGGCGGCTGCTGATCGTTGGGCATCAAGCCGAACGGGTGGAGCAGCAGCTGGCACCGCTCGGAGGCCTGGAATTTGTTCTGCAGCAGCCCCAGAACGGCACGGGCCATGCGGTGCAACAGCTGATCCCATCGCTGCAGGGCTTTGAAGGGGAACTGCTCGTGCTCAACGGCGATGTACCGCTGCTGCGACGTGAAACCGTCGACGCATTGGTGCAACAGCACCGGGCCAGCGGTGCCGATGTCACCCTGCTGACGGCACGGCTCGAGAATCCCACCGGTTACGGGCGTGTGTTCGCCGATGCCGAGGGCCAGGTGAGCAGCATCATTGAGCATCGCGATTGCACAGACGAGCAACGCAGCAACAACCTCACCAACGCCGGGATCTACTGCTTCAACTGGACAGCCCTGGCCAACGTTCTGCCGAAGCTCAGCACCGACAACGATCAGGGGGAGCTCTATCTCACCGACACGGTGGCGATGCTGCCGAAGGCCATGCACCTGGAGGTGGCCGATGCCGATGAGGTGAACGGCATCAACAACCGGCGGCAACTGGCCCAGTGCGAAGCCCTGCTGCAGCAACGGCTGCGGCACCACTGGATGGATGAAGGGGTCACGTTCGTTGATCCCGAAAGCTGCACTCTCAGCGAAGGCTGCAGTTTCGGCCGCGATGTGGTGATCGAACCGCAAACCCACTTCCGCGGCCGCTGCGTGGTTGGCGACAACTCCCGGATCGGCCCCGGCAGCCTGATCGAGGACGCATCGGTTGGGACCAATGTCAGTGTGGTGCACTCTGTGGTGCGAGAGGCCAACGTCGGCAACGACGTTGCCATCGGTCCCTTTACTCACCTGCGGCCGGCCGCCGATGTCGGTGATGGCTGCCGCATCGGCAACTTTGTGGAGGTGAAGAAAAGCCAGCTGGGGGCTGGCACCAAGGTGAACCACCTCAGCTACATCGGCGACGCCCAACTCGGGGAGAAGGTCAACGTGGGGGCCGGAACCATCACCGCCAACTACGACGGAGTGAACAAGCACCGCACCGTGATCGGCAGCCACAGCAAAACCGGTGCTAATTCCGTGCTGGTGGCCCCCATCAACGTCGGTGAACGCGCCACCATCGGTGCCGGGTCAACGATCACCAAGGATGTAGCGGATGGCGCTCTGGCAATCGGTCGCGCCCGTCAGATGACCAAGGACGGCTGGGCGGAACGAAAGGTTTAATCCAGCCTGTTTAAAAACTTGGCAACAGCGGAATCAACCGTTCCAGGGCGACACCGCGGCTGGCCTTGAGCAGCAGAACATCACCAGAATTCAGCCAGGCGGCCAGGGGCGCTGCGGCTTCTTCGGGGTGCGACACCAGCTGCAGGTGGGGCAGGGGAGCCGCCACTTCAGCCATCGCCTTGCCCTCCTCACCGCCATCCACCAGCACCAGACCATCCAGGCCCAGCTGCACGGCGCGGGCGGCAACCTCCTGATGCAGCTCCAGGCTGCGGTCCCCAAGCTCCAGCATGGTGCCCAGCACGGCAAAACGTCGCCCCGGTTGCGCCGCCAGCAGCTCAAGAGCGGCCAACACCGCCTCAGGCGATGCGTTGTAGGTCTCATCGAGGAGTGTCAAACCACCCTGCTGCAGGCGGCAGTTGCGTCCGCCCGGCACCGTCACCTGCATGGCTTGCAACGCCTTGCGGGACACGCCCAACTGGTCTGCAACAGCGACGGCCAAGAGCATGTTGCGGGCGTTGTGGCGTCCCTCCAGCTGTAGCGGGAGACGATCTGCACCGATCAGCAACTGGTCTCCGGTGACGTCTCCAACCAGATCGGATTCGACCTCGGGATCGTCAGCCAGGCGCACGCGCAGCACGCGGCCGGACCACACCGCCGCCAAAGCCGACTCCAGCAGGGGATCACCGGCGGGAATCACCACGGTTCCCTTTGGATGCAACCCAGCCGTGATTTCACATTTGGCCGCTGCAATCGCCTCACGGCTGCCGAGACGACCGATGTGGGCCGTGCCGATGTTGGTGATCACCGCAAAATCCGGCTCGGTGCAGCGGGAGAGACGCTCGATCTCCCCAGGCCCCCGCATTCCCATCTCAATCACCAGGGCCGCATCAGCTGCGCTGGCGCCCAGAACGGTGAGGGGAACGCCGACATCGTTGTTGTTGTTGCCTTCGCTGGCCTGAATCGCTCCCAGCGGAGCCAATGCCGCTCGAATCAACTCCCGGGTTGTGGTTTTGCCGGCTGAGCCCGTCACCGCCACAAGAGGCTTGGCCAGGGCACGGCGATGCAGCAAGGCCAGCTGTTGATAGGCCAGCAGTGTGTCGTCCACCCGCCAATGCAACAGGCCTGAAGGCAACGGTTCAGTCCAGCTGCGGCTCACAACAGCAGCCTGGACCTTGTGTTCAGGCAGTTGGGCAAGAAAGTGATGACCATCGAAGCGCTCGCCCACCAGGGGGACAAAAAAATCATCCGCCTGAAGCTGTCGGCTGTCGGTGCAGACCCGTCCCACCAGGGCATCGGGTTCAAAGCTGCCGCCCTGCGGCGTTCCCCAGGCATCAAGCAGCTGACGCAGCGTGAGGGTCATCCCACCAACCCGAAGTCAAACAGGATCATGCCGCCCCCAACCCGAGCTGACCGCCCCAGCAGATCGCCCTGTTCATTGACCAACTGAAGACTGGCGTAATCCAGCTCAAACGCCGACTGAAGCCAACTGGAGGCGAGGCTCTGGCGTTGATCCAGAGGCAACTGCTGCCAAGCGTCAACAGACAACTCCAACAGCAAGCGATCCTGCTCCGGAACGGGCTTGGCTGAACGAAGCAGTCCTTCCGGGACGGCCTTGTCCTGAAACAACTCGAACAGCGGATCGAAACTGAGTTGAGGTTGGAGGGGCTGCTCCGGCTCCAATGGCTCCAAAGCCGGCTCCGCATCCACAGCTTCCACCGGAGGGGATGGCTCCTCCAGCATGGGCTGTGGGGCTGGGATCAGCTCCGGCACGGGGAGCTCAAGGGGAGACGTCCGCTGCTCCATGACCGGCTCCGGACGCGGAGCGGGGCGGGCATGGTCCTGCCAGAAGCGGACCCCAGCCAGCGGCAGCAGCAGGAGCAGCACCAGCAGCAGTGGCCAGAAGCTGGGGGCCAAATCCCGGGGCCAGAAGCCTGGCACCGAAAGCTCACCCTCTCGATTGCGGCGCCAGAGTTCCTGACCCCTGAGCCGAAGATCGGCGGCCATCGCCTGCAGGTTGCGGCCGAACTCCTGCCAGGGGCTGACGTAGGGAGCCGGGAGATTGCCCGATGGCTCGACCCCCTGGAGCTCGGAACGAGCCTCAGGTGGGGAGTCGGATCGGGCGGGCTCGCTCAAACTCAACTGGATCGACGACCGAAGAGGCGATTCAGGGGATTCCGGCCGGCGGAGGTCACCTCAGCAGGAACCCTGACCTCTTCAGTCTGCCCCTCGGAACGGGAAGGATCAGCAGCCTGCCCCTGAGAGAACTGTTCCACCAGGGCAGCATCCGGGGTTGGTTCCTTGATGCCGCAGACGTCCTTGTACATGAGGTCGTAATCGACCGCGGAACGATCCCAGCTGTAGTCCTGATTCATGCCGCGTTTCTGCAGCTCGACCCAGCTTTCCCGGTGGCGGAAGGCCTCCCAGGCCCGCACCAGGGCTGTGTAGAAGTCGACCGGTTCAAAGCGATCGAAGCAGAAGCCTGTGCCGCTGTCGGCAGCGGGGATATGGGGCGGAACGGTGTCAACGAGACCACCAACCTTGCGAACCACGGGCACTGAGCCGTAGCGCATGGCGTAGAGCTGGCTGATGCCACAGGGCTCAAACCGGCTGGGCATCAGGAAGGCATCGCTGCCGCCGTAGATCAACCGCGACAGGTCGTCGTCGTAGGTGAGGAAGACAGCGCACTTGCCGGGGTGACGGGATGCGAGTTGCCAGAGCCCGGATTCGAGCCCCCGGTCGCCGGTGCCCAGCACAACGATCTGGGTGTCGGTGTAGGCCAGCAACCGATCAGCCACCTGCAGCAGCAGATCAACTCCCTTCTGGTCGACAAGGCGGCTGACCATGCCAAGGACGAAGGCGTCCTCCCGCACCTCCAGCCCCATGCGTTCCTGGAGCACCTTCTTGCAGACCGCCTTGCCGGAAAGATCGTCGGCGCTGAAGTTCGCCGGCAGGGAGCGATCGGTGGCTGGGTCCCAGGCATCCAGATCAATGCCGTTGAGGATGCCGCGCAGCTTGCCCGAGACGAAGTTGAGCAGACCCTCCAGCTTTTCGCCGTACTCCGCCGTGCGGATCTCCTGGGCGTAGGTGGGCGACACCGCATTGACGCGATCGGCGTAGAGCAGGGCAGCGGCCATGGTGTGATCCCCCTGCATGTACCAAGGGCACCAGGTCATCCGATCGAGCTTCCAGCGCCAGGGACCCTGGTACTTGAGGTTGTGGATGGTGAAGACCGTGCTGATTTCCGGGTCCTGATGCATCCACACCGGGATCATCCCGGTGTGCCAGTCGTGGCAATGCAGCACCTGGGGCTTCCAGACGTTCCAGGAGAATTCGGCAGCAGCACTGGCGAAGAACGTGAAGCGCCAGTCTTCGTCGTCGCCGCCGTAGATGCGCTCCGGGTCGAACACCGGATGACCCACCAGGTAGATCGTCATCCCGTTGGTGGGATGCTTCGTTTCATAGACGGCGAACTCGGTGCCCATGGTCTGGGCTCGCCAGATCGGCTCCGCCGGCACGTTAAGGCGGCTCCAGAGCTTGGCGTAGCCCGGCATGATCAGGCGCACGTCATGGCCGAGCTTGGCCAATGCCGGGGGCAGAGAGCCAACAACATCGCCCATCCCTCCAACCTTGATCATCGGGGCGCATTCCGCTGCAGCGAAGAGGATGCGCATGTCTCAGATCGGCGTTGGCGCGGCGACTTTAAGGGGAATTTAGGAATCTGTTCCGTCAGGGGAGAACCGTCACCTGAGTTCCAAGCGACACCTGGCGATACAGGGCACGCACATCCTCGTTGTAAAGCCGCACACAGCCATGGGAGACGGCCCGTCCCACCGTCCAGCGGTGGGGGGTGCCGTGGAACCCCGTGGTGGTGCATCCCTTGATGGTGATCCAGGCATCGCCGTCATGGGCATCACGGCCGCGGCAATCGCGGTGGAAGGCGATCCAGTGGCTGCCCAAGGGATTGTTGGCCCCCTGTTCCTCCACCCGCTCACCACTCACCGGATGCACCCACACCGGATTGGGGATCTTCTGAAGCACTTCAAAGCGTCCGGTGGGGGTTTCCCAGCCGGGCATTCCGATGGCCACCGGAAGGCGTTGCGCAGCCTGCCGTTGTCGAGCAGAAACGCACGGCGACGGCCGCGCAACATCACCACATGGCGACGGCTGTTGCTCCGCAGATCCTGAGGCAGTGAAGCCAGGTCTGCCGTCACGGAATCCTCAGCCGCCGCCTGCAGCAGGGCAAGCGGTTCCGGCGGAGGGAGAGGAAGCATGCCCGTCAGGGTAACCAGCCTGTCTCGGAAAAATCCGGAGACCGCTTCTCAAGAAAGGCATTGCGGCCTTCCACGGCTTCTTCGGTTCGATAAAAGAGGTGGGTGGCATTGCCCGCCAACTCCTGCAACCCGGCAAGGCCATCGGTTTCGGCATTGAATGCGGCCTTGAGGCAACGGATAGCCGTAGGACTGTGCTGCAGCACCTCGCGGGCCCAGCGCACCCCCTCCGCCTCCAACTGCTCCAACGGCACCACGGCGTTGACGAGCCCCATGTCCAACGCCTCCTTGGCGCCATAACGGCGGCAGAGAAACCAGATTTCACGGGCCTTGCGCTGGCCAACCACCCGCGCCAGGTAGCCCGCACCAAAGCCGCCATCAAAACTGCCGACCTTGGGGCCGGTCTGGCCGAACACAGCGTTCTCGGCAGCAAGGCTGAGGTCGCAGAGCAGATGCAACACCTGGCCGCCGCCCATGGCATAGCCGGCCACCAGGCCGATCACCACCTTGGGCAGGCTGCGAATGATGCGCTGCAGATCCAGCACGTTCAGGCGGGGTAAGCCGTCCTCACCGACGTAACCGCCGTCGCCGCGAACACTCTGGTCGCCGCCGGAACAGAACGCATAGCCACCATCGGGGGCTGGACCAACGCCGGTGAACAGCACCACACCAATGTCACGGTCATCCCGGATGCGCGTGAAGGCATCACAGAGCTCCATCACCGTCTGCGGGCGGAAGGCGTTGCGCTTGGCGGGGCGGTTGATGGCCACACGCGCCAGGCCGTCTGCGCAACGGTCCACAAGGATGTCCTGGTAGCTGCCCCACGGTGTCCATTGCGCGGTTGGCGCACCGGGGAGCACCTGACGCATGTCACTCATCGGGTTCAGGGCTCGGTGCGCTCATTCTGGGCAGCAGCGCGCAGCTGCTGACGCAGGGCAGCATCACGACCGCGGTCGCTGCACATGCGCAACAACACCGGCCGTTGCTGCGACAAGCCCCAGGCCAAGGCCTCCTGCAGATCCTCCAGACAGGCCACCTGGCGTCCAGGCACACCGTGGGCTGCCGCCAGGGCCAGGGGATCCACCTGCTGGGGCATGGCGAAGAGTGATTCGAAGCCCGGCGTGGCAATGGGCAGCTGCTGAAAAATGCCGCCGCCGCCGTTGTCGATCAGCAGCACCAGCAGTGGTGGAGCAGCAGCAGCAGAAGATGCATGCAGCCAGCCGTTGCTGTCATGCAGCAGGGCCAGATCACCGGTGACCAGCGCCAACGGACCGAGATTCGCCGCCAGACCCATGGCAAGCGACAAGGTGCCGTCGATGCCCGAAGCCCCGCGGAAACTGAAGCAACGGTGGCGGCCGCAGGCGGGCCCACCCCAGGTCAACCAATCGCGCACCGGTGAACTGGCGGCCAACATCACTGGCAACCGCTCCGGCAGGAGCTGGGGAAGCCAGTGGGCCAGGGCGGGCTCATTGACGGCGCCACGCAAGGGCAGCTGGGCCTCGATCCAGGCCGAGAGGTCGTCGGTACCAACCGATGGCTTGCTCTGCTTGTCCAGCCCTGGCTGTTGGGCGATCCAGGCGGCCATGCCCCCGGACCATTGGCTGGCCACCTGCAACGGATCCAGCGGCCTTGAATCCCCTTCGGTGATCAACAGTTGGGGGCCCTGATGGCGCTGAAGCCAGGCCTCCAACCGCCTGCTGGCGGGCATGGGTCCCAGCCGCAACACCTGAGCGTCGTCAGGCAGGTTCAGCCGATCCAGTTGCAGCTCCCAGTGCTCGATGCGGTTGGGGCAATCGGTAGCAAGGGCAGCGAGGGGATCAGCCAACAGAGGCCAACCGCTGAGGTTCAGCCAGCGATGCAGGGCCTGTTGATAGGCCTCCGCCGCGGGCGAAAGACCGCGCCAAGGGCCCGCAATCACAACCCCCGGGCGCTCTGGATCAAGGCGAGGCGCAGGTGCGATCTCGGGCGAAGGCTCAGGGCAAGCCATGGGCGGGAGCACAGCCGAAACCAGCTGTTGCTGCTGTTCAAGGGTGGTGTGCAGCGGCTCCTCGAAGGGCAAGTTGAGGTGAACCGCTCCCGGTGGACCAGCGCCTGCACCCTGGGCCTGCTGCCAGGCCTGCACCGCCAGGGCGTTGAGGGCGTCGTTGGCCTGGGTGTGGACACCGTCTGCCGCTCCACTGGCAAACCAGCGACAGGCCGAGAGCAGAAAAGATTCCTGATTAACCGTCTGGTTGGCACCGCAATTTTTGAGCCGGGCGGGGCGATCCGCCGTGAGCAGCAGCAAGGGCTGACAGGAGCGGTCCGCCTCCACCGCAGCGGGAAGCAGGTTCGCCACCGCGGTGCCGGAGGTGGTGACCACTGCCACGGCACGGCCATGGGCGGTCGCCATGCCGAGGGCCATAAAGGCGGCCGAACGCTCGTCGATGGCCGTGACCAACTGCAGCTTCGCCTGAGACGCCAGCATTCCCGCCGCGGTTGCCAGGGGGCCGGAACGGCTGCCAGGGCAGAGCACCAGCTGCTTCAGCCCCTGGAGACAAAGAGCCTCCAGCAGCGTGAGAGCGGCCTGCAAGTTGGCGCGAGCGATGGTCAGTGCAGCAGGCCAGGCTGGTGTGATCTTCGGTCAACGATGACCCAACCCACGACACCCGCTCCAGGAGAAGACAGCAAGGGCTTCTGGCGCAATCTGATTCTCTGGGCCCTGCTGGCGCTGCTGCTGCGCTGGTTGGTGGTGGAACCGCGCTGGATTCCCTCCGGCTCGATGCTGCCCACCCTGCAGCTGCAGGACCGCATCCTTGTGGAGAAGCTGAGGCCCCGCCTGGCCCGCAGCCGCCACAGCCATCTGCACCGGGGCGATGTGGTGGTGTTCGCCCCGCCGGAGCAGCTCGTGGCCGCTGGCTACGACGCATCCGCTGCACTGATCAAACGGGTGGTGGGACTGCCTGGCGATCAGTTGGAGGTGCACGACGGCAGGCTGTTCCGCAACGACGAACCTGCTGCAGAACCCTGGTTGGCGGAACCGATCAACTACGAGATGGCCTCGATCACCGTGCCAGCGGATCAGCTGTGGGTGATGGGGGACAACCGCAATGCCAGCCTCGATTCCCACCTCTGGGGATCACTGCCGGAAACCAATGTTCTGGGAACGGCGGTGTGGCGGTATTGGCCGCTGCAGAGGTTCGGTCCGTTACGGATCACCGAAAGCAGCGATGGCAGTTGATTCCAAGGGCCTGCGTTAAGGTCAAGTCCGTGATGAACATCACAGGCGAATGTTTAACCCCGAGTTTCTGACAACTGAGAGCAGTGACGGTCACGCGGGGAACAGCTTGATCCAGTACCTGCAGGAGCAGTCTCCAGACACCTTGCAACGGGTCGCGAAATCAGCAAGCAACGATATTCAGGACATCATTCGCCACAACGTTCAGGGTCTGCTGGGAATGCTTCCTGGCGAGCACTTTGAGGTGAAGGTGACGGCCAACCGCGACAACCTCGCCAACATGCTGGCCTCGGCCATGATGACGGGTTATTTCTTGCGCCAGATGGAACAGCGCAAGGAACTGGAAGAGACCCTGTTCGCTGATGAGCAGATGGCGATCGAGCCGGAAGACGAACTCAAGCTTTGATCACGGGCTGATCAGGCACAACGCCGAGATCGAGCAAACGCTGATCAATGGATCCAAGAAACTCCCAGTTCTCAGAACTTGGAGCCCAGTCCCGCTGTTGCAATGACGCGAGCAGGTGTTGCACGGTTTCGGGCGTGAATGTGACCGGCGCGCTGTAGTGAGCCGGCACCAGCCAGCGCAGCTCAGCCTGGCCGCTCAACTCCTGCAGCCATCGCAACAGAGCCTCTTTGGCTCTGGGCAACACCAACCGCTCAAGCACCGGGGCCACCTGCAACCTGGGCGCTTCTTCGCCGATCAAGCCATCGGCTGCCACCTGCCAACCGGCTTTCCAGCGGAAGGGGTAGAGGCCGAAGTGGGCTTTCAAGGAACGCAGCCCGGGCTTGAACGCATCCCGAAGCAACTCCGGCAGCGCGGGGACCTCCAGCGGTTCCGGCCTCAGGTAGGAGGCAAACAGCACCAGCCGGGCCCAGCCGCGGCGGCGGGCTTCCGCTGAATCGCTGAGGGGCTCATCGCCGCGTTCGCGAGCATGGAACAACAGCGGCGTTGGATCGAGGTCGAACAAGGCCGGGGGGTCAGCACTGATGCCCACCAGGGCATCGGTCACCAACAGAGCGCCTGACGGGCGATGCAAACAGGAGACCTCCTGGAAACGGCCCACGCCAAGGTCGAGCGGTCCAAGGGAGAACCACTCACAAACATCGCCATGGGGAAGGCCATCGTCGAACAACACCTTGGTGCGACGGGCCGGCACACCCAACCAGGACAGAGGCAACTGCACCGGGAAGCTCCACTGGCCCGGACACACCCAGATGTCCGCATCCGGGAAGGCGCGGGCCAGGGGACCGAGGGGAAGCTTGTGCTCTAAGCCAGAGGCGGTGGGCAGCACGATCGTGCACACGGGGCCGTGTTGTTGCTCCAGCCCGGCGATGGCTTGGCGCACTTCACCGGTGGGCGGCAGAGGGTTCACCAACATCAAGCCGCCGGGCACCTTGGCCACGGTGAGCCGCACCGGCACGGCCACGTAATACACCCCCTGCAGCTGCTCCAGGCTCCAGAGCTGGCCAGGGATCAGCTCACTGAACAGCGTGCGGCGGCGGCCGTAGGGGTAAAGCGGCAGCAGCGGCCAGAAACCCCAGCGCTGATCCGCAGGATTCACACCAGCTCCAGCCACCACACTCCCCATCAATACGGTGATTCTGCAGAGGAATGGATCAGGCCAGGGTCAAACCACCCACTCCGGCGCAGAACAGCACCACCCGCCACGCCGGTTGCCGCCAGCTCACCAGCACCATTGGACCATCCCTCAGATGAGGGAGTGTTCAAGTCGGCGCCCTCCCTCAAAGGAGGGAGTCAGAACGAACAACCTCACCCACATTTCCATCAACAACCAGGCCGCCTGCAAAAAAGGGGGTCGAATTCAGCGGCGATTGGAGCGCTTGGAGTGGCTGTGTTTCGACGACAAATGCAACAGGTTGGATGCCTTGTCTTGCTCTTCCACCTTGGTGAGCTTTTTCACCAGCGTCCAGGTGTCTTGCGCAGACATTTCCCCATCTTGCTCCCATTTGATGCTCGACAATTCAGCAGGAGACATCAAGGGAAGACTTGTCTTTTCAACTTAAGGAACGTGATGTCGATGTAGCCGTTGCCACCAAGTGATGTCACTTAAGACTATCGGAAGTTGGTTTACCTGGATACAACGTTCTGCAAGAAGGCAATAAAAAAGCCTCAGCCGCATGGGCTGAAGCCAGGTGATGGGGAACAAATGAAACATACCGGCACTGCACCCACAATCAAGGGCTGAGGACACCACATCTGGTGGCTGGCGCAGCCTTGCCGAGGCTCGTAACACCACTGAACTCCAGCTGCCAACCCGAAAAGGTCAGTGCGAACCGAACCAGGAGCAACAGGTTCCAAGACGGATCGTCAACAACGCCAGAACGCCAACCGCAGCAGCCACAAACGACACTCCCATCAGCTGCTGACGGCGCTTCTCACTCCTGGCCTCGACCGATTGGCTGCCGTTCAACAGAAAAATCCAGACGCGCCAACTTAAGCGTTTTCAGTAGCTTGCGCTACCAAGACAGGCGTTCTGCCGGCGATGCTGCGGCGGCTGCGTGCGCTGAGTTGCGTGCGCGCCCTGAGATGACGGTGACGGCGACAGGGCCTTTCGTACAGATCGGCGCTGTTTTTCCACGAGCGCGGGTAAGGCCAGCTGCGTTTGACCGCAGGCGAATTGGTTGTTCTGCAACACCACCATGCGTGGAGCCACAGGGCGGTCATGCCACAGATCAAACCAGTCATGGCTGCATGATGAAACCCATCGGGGCGGCGTCAAGCGCAGGCCAGCAACCTAAGCAACGCCGAGTCATCCCCCCGCAGCTCTGCGTGAATGAGTGATACGGCCTGTTGCCAAGTGGCCTTGGGCCGATGCAGAACGGGTGCATCGGATCAGCAGCCATGGCCAAGCGTCGCTTTCTCGAAAAGCAACCGCTCACCGAAGCGGAAGGACTGACCGCCCTGATCATGATGGGAGTGGGGCTCACCCTGGGTGGCATCAGCGTGACCATCCTGATGGCGCTGAACGCCTCAGCCGCAGGGTCTTGGCAGGAACTCTGGCTGTCAGGCCAACTGAATTTCTGAGCTCAGGCCAACCAAGGCCAACGGATCCCGAACGCCTCCAGGGGGTCCATCACGAGTTTGTTTAGGGCCCGGCCCAACAGGACCTGGGGTTCTTCCGGACGGATCGGCCGCACCGGATGTTCTGGGCGGGTCGCAGCATTCGCCCAGAACATCACCCCACTGCGCATCAAGGCGTTGGCCGCCTCAAGACCGCAGACGTAGGCCCGTTCCTGGCACAGGCCCTTGGCACCGTGCTCGCGTTCGCCCATCCGCACCCAGTCGCCAGCGCAGACCACAGACGGAAGTGCCGTCTGCAGCGGCGGCCGCTGGCTGAAACTGCCGGGGGAGAACAACGACACCGAGCCCGGGTAACGCCGCACCTCAAACTCAAGCACCTGGGCAAGCCGGAAGGCCGGCACCGCCTGGGGCAACAACTCATTCAGCATGGTGTCGACGATCTCTTGATCACTCAAGGCTGCGATTGCCGTGGCGTTGTAGAAGTCGCTGGCCACCACGGATCCCTGGGGCTCGCTGCCGCCCCAGAGCGCATCAAGATCCGCGTCCTGCAGCTGGTCGAGCATGAAAAATGTGGCGCCCGCACCTTGCAAGGCGTCAAAGCGCGAGAAGACATTGGCGGGATCGGCGACCGCAATGGTGCGATCCAGCCACAACCGCACCGACACCACATCAATCGCCCCCAAACCGCCAGCAGACGCCAGCTCCGGCAGCACATCACTGCAACACGGCGACTCCGCCATCAGGGCATGCATGCCCTTGGCACCCACCGCCAGCACAACCGCATCAACGTCATCAACAACGCTGGAGCGGCCTGTTGCTTTGCAACGGACATCCACCGACCGAATCGCCTCGCCTGGCTGATCAAAATTCAGGCGCGTGGCCAACGTTCCTCCCAGAACAGTGAGCAGACCGGAGTCGAGCAGGCGTTCCGCCAGGGGAGCGATCAGCTGCTCGGCGATGCTGCCAGTGCGAATCCAGCGCACATCAAAGGAATCTTGATGCGCCAGGGCGTAGTAGTAGAGCAGCTCCATGGTGACGGCTGCCGATAATTCCTCCGGTGGCTTGAACAGACCCACCAAAAGAATCGGACGCAAGAATTCGTCGATCATCCGCTCCGTGATTCCCAGTTGGCGGAACAGGGTCAACGCATCGATGGCGTCGTACCGCCGGAAGGTCTCCTCGTTGCGGTTCAGATCAAGCATCGCCACCAAAAGGCCGGCAATGCTCAGGCGATCGGCAACAGGCAGGCGCTTGAAGTTCTTGATCGTTGCCATGGCCTGCCCCAGGGGGCTGGGCAACTGCAACCCGTCACCGAACACCGGGGCCGTGGCCTCCAGACCGGCGGGAGACCAGAAGGCGCTGGTGGTGAATTCAGTGAACACATCGGTGAGCCCAAGCTCATCGGTCAGCGCATTGATGTTGGGGTAATCCCTCCAAAAGCCCCGGGTGCCCGCTTCGAAGGGTTTACCGCTGGCGGTGCGCATCGGCGTCCTCCCCGTGGGATCCGACATCCCGTCAACCAGGGTGACGCGAACACCGGCTTCACAGAGGGCTTTGGCTGCACCCCAGCCGGCCCAGCCAGCACCGATCACCACCACATGGGAGCCATCCGCGCTGGCGACCTTGGCTTGTTCAGGCATCAACCTTTCGGACTTAGTCGTTTTTGGGGGGTTTGATCAGCTCACCGGTCTGCAACGACACCACAGCAAAGCTGCCCACAAAAACCAACACCACAAGAGCGAGGAAGGCTGCTGTGAGATTGCTGATCTCAAGCTGCCCGAGCATGAAGGCCAACAAGGTCGTCATCAAAAGCAGCAACAGCTTTTGAACTTAAACGGACTCGTCGTTGTTCAGATTGCCAAAAACCACGCCTGCCATCGACAAACCAATGGCAAGCATCACAACGGCTTCGATCATGCGGCTTTGGTGGAGATGCTCGGCGTCTTGAGCAGAACCGCCGCAGCGGATGCCATAACCGTCGCCTGTCCAGAGGAAGCGGATTTCGCCTGGGGCTGCCAAGTGGATGCTGCTGAGCAACGGGTGGGATTCTTCAACCAAGAACTGCGACCCATCAACCTTCAATCAGCTGAGGTAAGTATTGCGGCTGAAGCTCAGAAGATCTGTCTGATTGGCGACCGACGCCAAAAGTGAGTGTTTCTTGATCAAGCACTAATAGCGTCAGGCGTTGCTGCCGACAAGCGATCACGGATCTGAACAGCAGCCTGGCAATAGGCCGCCCATCCCCCCATGCGCCGCAGATCGGCACGGCCACGGTCATCGACGGCATTCGACACACAAACACCCTCCACTTCTGCTTTTTCAAACGCCGCCAACAAGGGGATTTCCGCCTGCATCACATCCACATCAAAACCCTCCAAAATTTGGCGTGCTTCCTGCGCAAGCCGTTGTTTTCGGCTGTCCACCTTCACCAACAATGCGACATGCATGGTGTTCATCTGCCTGAGGATTGAGGAGAGTTCAACAGTGAGCTCAACCGATCTCGCCTGCGGCGTAGTGGGCAGCAAAACAAGATCTGCTCCGGCCGAAAGATTCTTGAGTTCATCTTCGTGGCTGCTGGCCTGCCCGTCGGTGATGATTACTTGGGCATGGCGGGTGGCCTTTGCTGCAGCCTCCACAGGCACCACTTCAAACGGAAGCATCCCCCGGGCTGCGTAGGCGGTTGCCGAGCGGTTGCGATCCTCATCAACAACACACACCGACAGGCCCTGCTGGGCCCATACACAAGCCAAATGAATGCTGGTGCAGGTTTTTGCCACACCACCCTTCTGGCCAAAGACAGTCAAAAAAATGGCTGAGGTTCAGATGCGCGGAATGATCGCGTCGTTGGGGAAGAACTCTTCAAACACACAGATGCGGTCTGCCCAACGGGCCTCCACTTCCAAACGCATCAGGCGATTGCGCACCCACATCAAGGTGTCGACATCAATCGGTTTATGGAACTTGTGCTGCTGCGCCTTCACCCAATCATCCTTGCTCTGAGAGCTGTTCATGACCGCGAAAACTAACCTGCCCACACCGTACGGATGGCGTCCTTCGGCGCCATGAGCTTCACACTGAGTAAGCATCAAGGATCACTCAATCGCAGCCGAACTGTTCAGCAGAACAACGAATTAATGGAAGCTTTGAGTCCAAGCCATAGCGATCAGAGCCTGAACCTCAGGATCGGTAGCCGATCCATCATTCCGACCATTCAAGCGGCGACAGAATCGATTCAATTCACCTTCAGCCGTGATGACCCAGAAAGCACCTCAACTCAAGCCACGCCCGGTGCACACACCACCCAAACGCGCATGAAGCACTTAAAGGCCTGAATCAACCCATCGGAGCTGAACAGATCTCCTGTTCTGTAACAGCACGAACGACACGTGGATTGACACCACACTTATAAAGGATCTGTAGCAACTGCTACGCAATCACGTTCACCTCGTCTTCGGCGAGGCGCAGTTCGACTCAGGCCATGGAACGGGGACCTGAGCTTGCTTCGAGGAACCCATCATGACCCTGACCTATCGCGGCCAGAAGTACAACCAGAACAACACTGCTGCATCCAACGTTCAGCGTCCGGTTCTTGTTTATCGCGGTCAGAAAGTCGCCAGCTGACAACAGCACGACGACCTCTTACAAGCCCCGCCTCGGCGGGGCTTTTTTATGGCTCATTTGCCTTCAGGATCGGGCTGTTTTGCCTTCCAACGTTCAAACCAAACGGCGACGGCGAGGGACACACCCACGGCAAAGCCAGCACCAATCAGCACCACACCAACTTCCACCGGCATCAAGACCACCTGTTGCTACCCCAGATCATCGGACAAGAGCGTCACTGAACCAACGACTGATACGCCTCATTGACGCGTCGAAACGCCTCAGCAGAACCACCGAGATCGGGATGGTGCTGCTTCACCAGTTTTCGATGCGCCTGCTTGATCTCAGCGAGGGACGCGTTGGCCTCTAAGCCCAACACCCTTAAAGCGGCACGGCGTGGATCACGGGCGTTGCCATCGTCCTGACGATCCGTTTGACGTTGGTCCGTTCGGGTGCGGCGACCCTGCCGCCTTGAACCTGATTGGTCCTGCCGCTGACGCAACTGCTCCACCACACGCTGTGGATCCTCATCCAGCCATTCACTGGCGCGAACCCCAAACAAGGCAAACGCCGCCAGAACGGCCGTTGTTTGCTTGTTCGGCTTGGCTCCCACCGCCGCCATGAGATCTGTTCCCAGCCCCCGAACCAACCGATCCAACCGCTGTTCAAGGGTTAAGTGGGCAGGAAAACCACTGCGGTTGAGCTGCTCGATCAACAGCTCCAATCCGCGCTGACGCAGTGCCGTCCATCCCGGCTGCTGAGCCAGGGCCTGCCCCCAGGCCCGCACCTGTTGGCTGCTGATGCGCGGTGGAGCTTGTGCCGATGGCTCAGTCCAGGGGCGATGGGATCTGGGCTCCGTACGAATGCGTTGGCGTTGCTGACGTTGCAGTCGCTCCAACTCACGGTTGAGCCGCAACACCTCGCGACGCAAAGCGTCGTTCTCCGCCAGCAACGCCTCAACATTGCTGGTGACCCGTTGTTCAGGGCGTCCGCCTGACCACTGACGCGGATCAAAGCCCAAAGCGTGTCTCCCGCCTCACCATGGCAACAACTCACCATTGGCATGCCAGAAGCTGCCGCTGGTGGCCATGGTCAAGCCATCGATCCGGGCCAACAGCCCCTTCACCGACTGCTCGGGGTGGATCCCGCTGGGATTGAAGCGAATCATGCGAGTTCGCACCAATCCGGGATGCAAGATCGCCACGGCGATGCCCCGCGGTTCCAGATCAATCGCCAACGACTTTCCGGCCATGTTGAGCGCCACCTTCGACATCCGATAGCCATAGGAGCCTCCCGAACTGTTGTCGTCGATGGACCCCATGCGGCTGGTCATCAGCACCAACTTCGCTCCGTTGGGCATCTGATCCACCAACGCCCTGGCCAGCAGCAAAGGAGCAAGGGCGTTCACCTCAAACTGGCGGCGAATCCCGGAGGGATCCAAATCCATCAGGCCCATCGACTGCAAAATCCCGGCATTGAGGATGACGCCATCGAGGGGCAAACCATCCAGTCGCTGCACCAGGTCATCAATGGCTTGGCTGTCGCTCAACTCAAGGGCGGCTTCCACCCGCACCCCTAGGCCCTCCAGTTCATCACTGGTTTGACGGCAAACGGCCACCACGTCATCGCCACGGGCCTTGAGCTGCCTGCAGTATTCCAAGCCGATCCCACGGTTTGCGCCGGTGACCAGAAACGTCGCCATCGGGAGGTTTCAGCAACCGCCATCCTGCCGGCTCTTGCGTCGATCCCCTGACGCGATCACGCCGGGAAATCCCCCTCGACGCCGTACTGATGCAAACACTGTTTCACCGTGAGCACGGAGACCGTGCTGCCGGTCTCTGCATCCACCAGCAGATAGGGGCAGCCTCGGAGCACGCAGCGTCGCCGTGCGTCGATATAGGCATCAAAAGCGTTGGCATGGGAACACTCCTCCACCCAACCTTCACTGCTGAGATACCGCGTGAGGATCATGCCCACAGGCCCCTGGGCCACCGGTTATGGCTCAGGACATTTCACATCCAAGAAAGAGCCTTGAAGTCTTCGGGATCGCAACGGCTCGGGAAACGCCGAAGCAAGGCAGATCAATGGGGTTCAGCTGATCCCTGCACAACGGTGACCACCTGGTTCCAGGTGGCATGCACCACGCGATAGGTCTTCAACGTGGCGCGCGATTTGGTGCGGGCATTCACAAAGGCTTTGAACTCCGTTTTGAAGCAGATCTCCTGGATCCACTGCCCTCCTGTATCAAGCCTCTCGATGCAATACATCAGAGATTTAGCGGTTAAAAACATCACAACCGCAAAACATTTGCTGAGCACAAAATCGAAAGGTGCTGTTCGGGATCAATCAAAAAAAAAGCCCCCGCGCTTGGCGGAGGCTCAGGTGGTGTGAGGAGTCGACGATTTTGCAACTGCCGACACCGATTTCATAGCTCGATTTCAGATCAGCAGCGGCCCCGGCCACAAAGCTTTATCCGCTACAGATAAAGAACACTGGCGCGACAACGCCGGAGCGCATCACGCACAGCCTCCAGCCTCGTTTCGTCCGGCCGATGCAGTCCGGCAGGCACCACCATCTCGTCGTTCGCATCCAGATGAACCCGTGCCGAGAACCAGGTGCCAGGTCCTGGAACAGACGCACGGCAGATCGGATCCTGGTTTGCATCCAAACGTCGCTCGATCAACCAACCCTCCACCCGATCCAAGGGCTGAAACGACGTGGAGGCAGAGGCGACGGACGCCATCAGGGTGAGCAGCAATAAACGCAGGGCCTGCATCACAAGGCTGGGGCAAGCGAAGCGCACCCATCGTCACAGAGAACACCGGTTCAACCGCGCCGTTGCGTTAGAAGGTCTGCGTCGCGGAGCCGTCGATGCCGTTATTTCGCTGTGAAGGGTGCTCCTTGCGCATCGAGCGCTCGATGGCGGCGTATTGGCGCAATAAGGGGAAATTGCTGTGCTCATCGTGTCTCGACCGTCAGGAGATGCCTCTGAAAACGGCCGAGGGCGGCCGAAAGCAAGGTTCTTCCGAATTCCGTGCCAACAGCAACAAAAGCTGACGCCAGCTGTGGGAATGATGCTCGGGTCTTTCCCTTCCCCCGATCCATGGGTTTCCTCGCCGTCGCCGGATGCGTGCTCCTGGCCTCCGCCATGTCTGCTGCACTCACCACCAAGCCTTCCAAAGCCTGAGCGTTCAAAACGCCAGCAAAAGCTGAACAAAAACCGGGCCAGGCCCGGTTTTTTTATGGCGCTGAGCTGTTAGCCATGGATCTTTTCTCCTGCAAAAGAGATTTAGAACTGCAAATCAGATGTGCATGGCGCCCCCTCACGGCTGTAGATCCTTGATCCACTTAGCAAATCCCATGGAGAGCATCAGTCGCATCTGTGCCACCTCCAAGGGCACAACCATTGATGCCATCGGCCAGGGCCGCTACCGCGTCTGCAATCGACAGGCGGTGTGCTCTGACGTTGAAGGTCTCTGGCAGGCCTATGAAATTCTGCGGCGTCAGGAACAATCCTTAAGTTGATCGTTGCGGCCTAGAATAAGTATCAACACTTACAGCACTTTAGTGTTCAGCACGTAACACTTGGTGCACCCCGGTGAGGGGTAATGCGTCGACTCCGGGAGGGCCTAGGGAACCCTCCTTTTTTATGCAGTTTTTCAGAAACCCAGCGTTCCTGCACTGTCCTCCCCGAACTCCAGGTAAAGGCAGCGGGCATCATCAGCCCGTCCGCAATCAATCAGATGTTGAACACGTTCGCGCCACCACTGCGACACACCAGAACTCAACTCTTTGTTAGGCAAACCACCGAAGGATTCACTCACAGCAATCATCCGTGTTGAGCAAACGCTAAGCAGCACGATTGACAACGCGAATTGGCCTGTTACGTGCTGTTAGCAGCTGTTGTTACCCAACAGCCATCTTCTGCAAAATCGGCCACACCAATCATTTGTAGCGGTTCACACTCCGCAGAGCATCAAAGCCGCAGACAGTGAAATTGCGGATGAAACCTAGGGTTCCGATCTCTTCACGGGGATGCCTGGTCCAAGAGGTTTCCACCGGCCTAGCCGGTTGCACGGAGGGACAAAAGCCCGGGAGACCGCCTCAACGCCCACTCCCTTGTTTGATGTCATCCCCATCGGACCCTTCAGGGGCCTTCCAGCGTTCGCATCCCAGCGAAGGCATGCAGGCACTCGAGAAGGAACGCAAGCTTCCACTCACTGGCTGGCAGCAAGAAGTTGACCAGGCCAAACGCTTCGGGCTTGAAGCCGCCGAAAGCATTGTTGACCGCAACATCTCCACCTTCTCCAGAGGTGAACTGCCGCATTTCGCCGGCATCAACACCTTCATGAAAGCGCCCTACTTGGAAAATGTGAACCAAGTGGGCAACTACGACGTCGCCATCGTTGGTGTACCTCACGACTGCGGAACCACCTACCGGCCCGGAACGCGCTTCGGCCCCCAGGGGATCCGACGAATTTCAGCTCTTTACACCCCTTACAACTACGAAATGGGGGTCGACCTGCGTGAACAGATCACCCTCTGCGATGTGGGTGACATCTTCACGATCCCGGCCAACAACGAAAAGAGCTTCGATCAGATCTCCAAAGGCATCGCCCACGTCTTCTCGAGCGGCGCCTTCCCGATCATCCTCGGTGGCGACCACTCGATCGGTTTCCCCACGGTGCGTGGGGTGTGTCGCCATCTCGGCGACAAAAAAGTGGGAATCATCCATTTCGATCGCCACGTCGACACCCAGGAGATCGACCTTGATGAGCGGATGCACACCTGCCCTTGGTTCCATGCCACAAACATGGCCAACGCCCCGGCAAAAAACCTGGTGCAGCTGGGCATTGGTGGTTGGCAAGTGCCTCGCGAGGGCGTCAAGGTCTGCAGGGAGCGGGGCACCAATGTGCTCACGGTGACCGACATCACTGAAATGGGGCTGGAAGCCGCAGCCCAGTACGCCATTGAACGAGCCACCGATGGCACGGACTGCGTCTACATCTCTTTCGACATTGACTGCATCGATGCCGGCTTCGTGCCGGGTACTGGCTGGCCTGAGCCCGGTGGCCTGATGCCGCGAGAAGCGCTCAAGCTGCTCGAGCTGATCGTGCGCAACGTTCCCGTCTGCGGCCTGGAAATCGTTGAGGTTTCACCTCCCTACGACATCAGTGACATGACCTCCCTGATGGCCACCCGGGTGATTTGCGACACCATGGCCCACCTTGTGGTGAGCGGTCAGTTACCCCGCAAAGAGAAGCCGGACTGGATCAGCGACACCTGCAACATGAACGTTGATCAGAAGTGGAGATAGGCCATGCATGAAGTCGACATGACCAAGTGCCTGCTGATCTCCCTGAATGAATGGCGCGACCGTCGCGAAGACACCTCTGCGATGGTCGAAACCGTTCATCTCGATGTGGGGCGATTCACCTGCGTTGAACCCGATCAGCTGGTGACCACTTACAACGCTGCGGTGCAGGGCACCTGGCTAGATGGATCCCGGCTCACGATTAAGGAAATCCCCTTTGTGGGCCGCTGCTTGATCTGCAACGGCACCTACGACCCCGTACCCGAAAACGCCTACCGCTCTCCCTGCTGCGATCACCCGCTTGAGGAGATCGTCAGCGGTAGGGAATTGCGCATCCGCAGCATCGATTACCGCAGCGATGCCTCCGCTGCCCTTGAGTCCGCTCCAATCCAGCGTCAGCGCTGAAACCAATACCCCCCCTTTTGCAATGCATATGCCTCTTGAGGACACCCTCGGCCTCAATCTGCTTGCCGCCAACAACCATCAGGCCGAACACAACAACGAGCATTTCCAGAGCTGGGATCTGCTTTGCCTCAACCTGATGAGCAGCCCAGGCGCAGGAAAAACCGCCCTGCTCGAACGGTCCCTCCCAGCCTTGGCTCGCGAACTCAGCATGGCCGTGCTGGAAGGCGACATGACCACCCAGCTGGATGCCGACCGATTGGAAACCGTTGGCATCCCGGTGGTGCCCATCACAACAGGCAGAGCCTGCCACCTCGATGCGGCCATGGTGAGTGGTGGCCTGGAGTTGCTGCAACAACGGCTCGATCCTTCCGCGCTGGATTTACTGCTCGTGGAGAACGTGGGCAACCTGGTCTGCCCTGCGGAATTTGACGTTGGGGAACACCACAAAGTGGCGTTGCTCAGCGTGACCGAGGGCGATGACAAGCCGCTCAAGTACCCCCTGATGTTCCGCAACGCGGATGTGGTGCTGATCACCAAGGTGGATCTTCTGCCCCACCTGCCTGTGGATGTGGCAGCGATCCGCCGCAACATCCACAGCATCAATCCCAACGCCACGGTGATCGAGGTCTCCGCCCTGACAGGTGAAGGCCTGGATGCCTGGCACATCTGGGTGCGGCAAGCCCTCGCCAGCCGGACCACCACAACCCCTGCTCTGGCCACCGCCTGAGCAGATCAATTCAACGTCTTGTTCCTCCCGCCCATGCCATGACAAAACAACTGCGCAACCTTCTCTTCGCCGGCCTCGCCATCGTGCTGGCCGTCGCTTGCTCTAAGCCCTCCACACCGATGGTAAGTGGCACCCCGATCGTTTTGGGCTACAGCAACTGGGCCGGATGGTGGCCCTGGGCGATTGCCGTGGAGGAAAAGCTGTTCGAGAAGAACGGCGTGAATGTGGAGATGAAGTGGTTCGACGGCTACGTGCAGTCGATGGAAACCTTCGCTGCTGGCAAGATCGACGGCAACTCCCAAACCTTGAACGACACCATTTCTTTCCTGCCGGGTGAGAACGGCGGTGAAGTGGTGGTTCTGGTGAACGACAACTCTGCTGGCAATGACCAGATCATTGCCGATGCCTCCATCACATCCATCGCCGATCTCAAAGGCAAGACCGTTGCTGTTGAGGAAGGCGTTGTGGATGACTATCTGCTCAGCCTGGCCCTCAAGGATGCGGGCATGAGCCGCGACGACGTGGTGATCAAAGGCATGCCCACCGATCAGGCAGCCACTGCATTCGCGGCCGGTCAAGTTGATGCCGTTGGTGCCTTCCCTCCCTACACAGGCACCGCCATGCAGCGAGAAGGTGCCCAGGTGATCGCCAGCTCCAAGGAGTATCCAGGTGCCATTCCTGATCTGCTCACCGTCAGCGGTGATCTGATCAAGGAGCGCCCCGACGATGTGCAGAAGATCGTGAAGACCTGGTGGGACGTTCGCGAGTTTATGGAAAAGAACCCCGAAAAATCCGAGGCGATCATGGCCAAGCGTGCCGGCATTCCCACTGAGGAATACGAGCAGTACAAAGACGGCACCCGCTTCTTCTCCATCGAGGAAAACCTCGAGGCCTTCAGCACTGGTGAGGGAATGAAGTTCATGCCATTCGCCGCTGAGTCGATGGCCGACTTCATGGTTTCGGTGGGCTTCATCCCTGAAAAACCAGACTTGAGCAAGCTGTTTGACGACAGCTTCATCAAGAAGGTCGCCGCCTCCTGATGACTGCCACGGCCGCCGCTGCTCGCAAGGGGAGAAGCAATGGGCTTCTCTCCCTGTTCACCCTTGGTGCCATGCCATCCAAGGCCGTGCGTGGCGGCCTGCAGGTGGCATCACTGCTGGTGCCCCTGCTGCTCTGGACCGCCATCGCTTCCCTCGGACTGGTGGATGAAAAATTCCTTCCCTCTCCGCAGGCCGTGTTCCGCTCCCTGGCCTCCATGGCCGAGAGCGGAATCCTTTTCCAAGACATTGTGGCCAGCACCGGCCGCGTGTTTGGAGGATTTCTTCTCGCCACACTTCTGGCGGTGCCGATCGGCATCTGCATGGGGGTGTACCCAGCGATCTGCGCAATCTGCGAGCCGCTGATCGCCATGCTGCGTTACATGCCTGCAGCGGCATTCATCCCTCTGCTGATCATCTACCTCGGCATCGGGGAGGAACCCAAGATCGCTCTGATTTTTCTCGGCACGATCTACTTCAACATCCTGATGGTGATGGATGCGGTGAAGTTCGTTCCCAAAGAACTCATCGAAACCACACTCACCCTGGGTGGACGCAGCCGGCAGGTCCTGGTGCAAGTCGTCGCCCGCTACAGCCTGCCCAGCATCATCGACACCTTGCGAATCAACATCGCAACCTCCTGGAACCTTGTGGTGGTGGCTGAGCTGGTGGCCGCGGAAGTGGGCCTTGGCAAACGCATCCAGCTGGCTCAGCGCTTTTTCCGCACCGATCAGATCTTCGCCGAGTTGATCGTTCTCGGCTTGATCGGCTTCGCCATCGACATGGGATTCAGGCTTTTGCTGCGTCTCAGCTGCAAATGGGCGGTGTGAGCCTTGGAACTGATCGTTAACAACCTGAGCAAGCGTTTCGGGGAGAAATTGATCCTCGATCACCTTTCGTTTTCCATGAAATCCGGAGACTTCATGGCCCTTGTGGGCAGCTCTGGGTCCGGGAAGAGCACGATTCTGCGGCTGATTGCTGGTCTGGATCAACCGAGCAGCGGCAGCATCACTGTTGACGGCACCCCAGTCTCTGGTCCCGGGCCAGACCGGGGCATGGTGTTTCAGAAATACAGCCTTTATCCATGGCTCAACGCCGCTGAGAACGTTGCCTTCGGGATGCGACTTCAGCGGATGAAAGCAGCAGAGATCAAGGAGCGAACAGCCTATTTCCTCGAAGTGGTTGGCCTTAGTGACGCCGCCACAAAATTGCCGCGCGAACTGTCGGGCGGAATGCAGCAGAGGGTGGCCATCGCCCGGGCCCTCGCCACCAACCCCAGCATCCTGTTGCTGGATGAACCCTTCGGGGCTCTGGATCTACAGATCCGGGAATCGATGCAGGACTTCCTGCTCAAGCTCTGGCAACGAACAGGCCTGACCGTTCTGCTGATCACCCACGACGTGGAAGAGGCTTTGGTGCTGGCCCAGCGCGTCCACGTGCTTGCCCCAAATCCAGGGCGAATCATTCGATCCCTCGATGTCGATCTCGACAAAACCGATCTCGATCAGCTGCGCCTAAGCAGCGACTTCCTCTCCATGCGTCGTTCCCTCTCCGCCACCATGCGGGAGCTGGAGCCGGCACTTTCCTGACAGAACTGTCTTAAGTGAAGCCGTGTTGAATCAGACGTTCCTTCCTGCATCGCTGTACCGCGGCGACGCGATGCATCAATGGGACATCCACACCTATGCGAACCACTACTGGCATCCGGTTGCACCAATCAACCATCTCCAACCGGGAGAGGTGCTGGCCATCACCATGCTGGATCAGCCACTTCTGCTCACCTGGCCCACTGGAGAGCATCCCCGTGCTTTTCGCAACCGCTGTCCCCATCGCGGTGTTGCATTTCGGCAAGGCGGAGGAACGGGGCAGTCCTGTCGACGCCTGGTCTGTCCTTATCACGGCTGGACCTACAACCTGCGCGGAGAGCTGCTGGCCGCGGCGCGTGAAGCCGATTTTGAGCAGGACTTTGACCGCCAGGGATGGGGGTTGCAAGAGCTTGCCTGCCGCATCGATGGCCCACTGATCTGGATCGCTTTCAGCGATCAAGCTCTAACGCTCGAGGAGCAGCTGCAGCTGGTTCATACCGAAGCCGGAGCAGCCTGGAACACTGCATCCACCCTGCTGCGACAGAGCCGAAGCAGCCTGGCCTGCAATTGGAAGATTGCCCACGACAACACACTTGACGACTACCACGTCGCCATTGCCCATCCGACAACGCTGCACCGCGAACAAGGGCCTGTGAGGGATTACCTCCATCGCTTCAGCCAACACAACAACCTTCTGGAGACACCCCACCCGGACGGGGGTCGATTCCTCACCTTCGGGCTGCCGCCATGGAGCCATCTGCTGGTCTGGCCAGACGGGCGGTTGGCATGGCTGGAATTCATGCCCGAACGACCCGACCGCTGCACGATGCAATTGCACTTGTTTGCAGGCAGCGACGCCATGGATGCAGCCACAGCCGACGCCTGGCTGAGGGACATGCTCACCTTTCTGGACGAAGACAAGGCTTTGGTTGAATCAGTCCAATACGGATATCAAGAGGATTTCCAGCCAGGGCCTCCGCATCAGCTGGAACGAAGGATCCTGCATTGGCAGGGTCTTTACCGAGAACGGTTGGGATCAGCAGGAAACAGCATTGAGGAACGCAGCCATGAGGCCATCTCTGCATTGAGCAGCTGAACATCCGCAAGGGGTGCAGCTGTGAATGGCTGAAGCGGCATGTAGCCATCGGGGCCAAACTCAGGCGTCATCGTGATCGGCCATTCGGGCCTCGCGCTCTGATCGAGAAACAACTGCCAACAGCGGCGATGGCTCTCGAGGGCCTCAGCCCATTCCGGTGCAAAAGGGTGGCTGACGGAGGGCCCCTGAGCATGGCCGATGCGGGCATGAATGTGATCAACCCGAGCGGCCACTGCCTGAATGGGGGGCAGTTCAGGTGTCATTAACCGTTCCGATACCGCACACCAGTGACTGAGATCCGCTGTGAGCCGAAGCCGTGGATGGCGGGCCAGCCAGGCGGGCATGCGCCATGGGTCGAAGAGAGAACGACTGCGATGCGTCTCGAGCGTCACCGGAATCGAACACGCATCAATTTTGTCCAGAAGTCTGTCGAGGAAACGATGCTGCTCGACTTCTTGCCAGCTATCGCTGCCGGTGATCAGAGTGATCTTGAGCGGGGCCAGCGCCATGGCTCGCTCCAAGCCGCGATGAACTTGATCAAGATGCTGCGATGGAGAGCAGTTGAGATCGGGGGTGTAATCCCCCCCGGTAACAATTTCAACAATCAGATGCTGTTTTGCATCGGAGAGGCAGCGACGGATCCCTTCAGGCTGAAGAGCCTTAAGACAAGGGTGATCGAGGTTCACCTCAAGGCCATCAAAGTGCTCGCATTCAGCGGAGGAGCAGGCCTGTTCAAGGGAGCCAGTCCAGCCCCACAGTGTTTTGAACAGCAGCAACCTGGGGCTGATCAATGGATTTCCGTAAACACCTGCGGCTGAATGCCGAGATAGATCGCTTCGCGGAAGAGAGCCTGCTTCGCCTTGGCATCACGGTTCTGTTCCGCCAAGCGAAACCTTTCACGCAACGATGCGATCAACGTGGTTTGACGTGGGTTGCCCGGAGTGCCGGGAGGAGAGCTTGTCACCACCAGAGCGCGATCTCGGCCTCAGTATGGGAGAGCATCAGCCAAAGGTGTTGCCGTTCCATCCCCAGCAGCTGGCCTGCACATCCTCAAACCCGATGTACACACGGTTGGCGGGGATTCCCGTCCTCGCCTGAATCAGCTCACAGAACGCAGCTGTCATCGCAGGCGGACGCAGCGCACCGATCGATTTCACCTCGACATAGGCACATGGCTCATGACTGCCGGCGAAGGTCATCGGAACGCCTGTCTCCAGAAGCGTCATCACGTAAGCCTCCGGCTTGCCCGTCTGATTGGCCAACTCAGACGAAAGCTCCTGCAACAAAGCCGATCCGTCTTTCAGTGCTGGAAGCGACGTGCGCACATTGATCAGAGGCATCGGCTCAAGAATGCTGGGAGAAGCTTGGCACTCTCAAGCCATGAGTGCCAAGCCCTGAATGTTGATCTAATTGAAATATTTCCAAAAGCAAAGAGCATCAACCTGAACAATTCGAACAAAGAAAGGCTCATAAATTTCACGCAAAAGTGATCAGCTCAATGATCCTTCTTCACTTCTTTGGCCTTGGAGACGTTCTGCGTCGCTTTGAACTCGAGCAGATCACAGGTCTCACAATCATGGGATTCAGGCCACTGAGCCTTGATGAATTGATGCACTGGTCGCAAAACATGGCCGACCAGCACCACTGGGATGGGGAGGCGATTCGTCACGACGTGATGAGCACCTGGCTCGATCAAGCCGAAGACATCAGCCGCTGGAGGCATCGGCTGGATCAGGCCCCTGCTGAGGTTGAACTGTTGGCTGGCATTGGCGATCAGCACACCTGGCGTGATCATTGGGAAGGCATGCTGCGCCAAACACCGCGTGCCGGCTGGTCATAACAAGCGGAGTGCAATGACAGGCTGTCCCCCGATCAGCGGACGAGAAGCGGACATCGCCGCTGTGATGCTGACCCCGCGTCACGTGTGGGACAACAGCGCGATCGATCTTGAACAACTGCGTTCCGGATTTGCCTGTGCTCTTCACATGCACCAACCAACGGTGCCGGCGGGGGCGAACAACAGGTTGATCTCCCATCTTCAATACATGCTCGATCACCCCAACGAGGGTGACAACCACAACGCAGAGCCATTCGCCCACTGCTATCGGCGTCTTGCCGACCTGCTGCCTGAACTGATCAACGAAGGCTGCAACCCAAGAATCATGCTCGACTATTCGGGCAATCTGCTCTGGGGAATCGAGCAGATGGGGCGCGGCGACATTGGCGATGCACTCCACTACCTCGCCTGTGACCCTTTGATGCAGGGACATGTGGAGTGGCTCGGAACCTTCTGGAGCCATGCCGTGGCTCCATCCACACCCATCCCAGACCTGAAACTGCAAATCAGCGCCTGGCAACAGCAGTTCGCGGCCTGTTTTGGCAGCGCTGCCCTGGAGCGAGTGAAGGGGTTCTCACCGCCGGAGATGGCTTTACCCAACCATCCCGACACCCTGTTCGAATTCATCAAAGCCCTCAAAGAAGCTGGATATCAGTGGCTTCTGGTGCAGGAGCACAGCGTTGAACGCATGGACGGCAGTCCACTGCCGCGAAGCCAATGCTTCATTCCCAATCAACTTCTCGCCAGGAACAGTCGAGGCGAGGAGATCAGCATGACGGCACTGATTAAAACCCAGGGATCTGACACCAAACTTGTGGGCCAGATGCAGCCTTATTACGAGGCATTGGGTTGCGAACGGCAACGTCTTGGTGACGTTGCGCTGCCATCTCTGGTGAGCCAGATCGCCGACGGAGAAAACGGTGGGGTGATGATGAATGAATTCCCAGAAGCGTTCCGGCAGGCCAATCGCCACATCCGTGACAACCCCAACGGCACCGTGGCCATCAACGGCAGTGAATACCTTGAGGCCCTGGAGCGCAAGGGCGTGAATCGCCACCACTTCCCCACCATCCAGGCGGTACAACAACACCGCCTTTGGCAAGAGCTTGATAACAACGCCTCAGCTGAAGCGATGGAAGAGACCATCAGCAAACTGAGGGCTGACGACACCAGCTTCAGCATGGAGGGTGCGTCCTGGACTAACGACCTGAGCTGGGTTGAGGGTTACGCCAATGTGCTGGGCCCGATGAATCAACTCAGCGCTCAGTTTCATGCGCTGTTCGACCGCTCAGTCGCCGCAGACCCCACCACCACCGGGACCCGGGCTTATCAGGAAGCGTTGCTGCATGTGCTGCTGCTGGAAACCAGTTGTTTTCGCTACTGGGGTCAAGGAACCTGGACCGACTATGCCCAGGAGATCCATCGCCGGGGAGAGGAGCTGCTGAATCAGAGAACGGCAACGACTCCAACCAGCTGAGAGATGCTTTACAGAGCGTTACATTCGTGTAACGTGATGAGAGCTGGAGGCACCTGATGGGTGATTACACAACTGCAATCATCGCCATGGTGGGCATTGGCACCGTGTTGACGGCTGCTGTGGTGTTTGCCCTGATGCGTCCCAGTGACATGCCACCCATCGACGAGAACCGCAATTGAGCATGGGAATCGTTACAGAACTGCTGATCGCTGCCACGGAAATAGGAATTGCCCTGCTGGTGGCTGTTTCCCTGCCCGTCGCTGAATCCCAGAATTGATTTCGAGTCAGCCGATCCCCTTTAGGCGAAATTCCATATAAATCGAAGCGGCATCGCCCTCGCGATCGAGCTCCTGCAGGTCGCTACATCGCGCTTGCATCCAGTAAACCGTTTCCCTCCAAACTTCAAGGTGATAACGGCGCTCGAGATTTTGTCCAGAACCGTCCAAAGCTCTACCTGCATCACCCTCAAAATATAAGCAATGCACAAAGGCATCGCCTTCGATGTCAACATTTAGCGACCGGCGCTTGCTTCACATCAGGATGGCAAGAACGAGGGTTAATGTTCTTTCATCCAGACCAAGTACGGAACAGCACACAGCAGGGATAAAACGTACCCGTTGTTACGACAACGCAGGATCTAGTCAATACTTTGAACTGATCCTGCCGACGTCACCATGGAGCCCATCGCTCTGACACTTGGCCAACTATTCGACATTGAACAACGCAGTCGCGATATCAATTCAATGACTGACGTGAAACAGCTTCAGGAGATCAGCAAAGATCTGCTTCTGGCTTGGCAGCAGGAGATTGCCCGCTCACGGGCAGCAGCCAGCCCACACAAGAAATAACGCTTCGTTACAGTTGGTTGACATGCTTGGAAGTCATGAACCTGAGCTTGCCTCAGCAGTTCGAAGCTGAAGCGATCAAGCGGTCCATCAACGAAACCGACGATCTTGACCAGTTGAAAGCTCTGGCACGGGAACTCGCAGATCTCTATGTGCGTCAGAGAGCTGCCACGGCCTGGGTGATCGCCGAAAAATAAGCATCACACTTTGCTGTCGTTTCGCCAGCGTCGTTCCAAGCGCTGACGTGCTTCGTCAACGGTTTGCCCACGGGAAAGAGCTGTTTTGTCGCGGTAGGGGCGCGTGATCGACCAAAACTTGAGGGCAGACGCCAGCGCCACCACCAACCATGCGAGCACAATCCAACCCGGATTCGTCATCGTTGCCCAGCAATGCGCTCCATGATGGCGAACGGGACGCGAGTCTTGCCTGTTGCCTGCATGTCCCCTCACCAGTGCAACCGTGGATCCTGAGGTGCGCCAGTTCGTGATCAGCCAGTTGGTGGTGATCGCCTTACCAGTTGGAACCCTGTTCGGCATCTGGCTTTGGATGCTGAACTGGGGCGGTCGTTCCCGCAGAGACCAGTGACCTTCCTTGCCGGCCTACTGGCCCCCGTGTTGATGCTCTTCCATCTTTCTGGCCCCGTCCCTGCGGATCTCGGCGTGAGCAACGGGGCGTTGCGCGACTGCCCGACAACAGCTCACTGTTCCAGCCAAACCTGGGCGAGCTCCGACCCGATGGCGGACTTCAGCAAGCTGAGTGGGTTGGTGCAGGAGTCGCCGAGGACGGTTGTGATTGATCAAACCGAGACCTACCTACATGCCGAGGCCAGCAGCGCTTTCTTTGGCTTTGTGGATGACTTGGAGCTGTTCGCTGATCGCGACAACAAACGGATCCAGGCACGGTCCGAGTCGCGTCTCGGCGACTCGGATCTTGGTGTGAACGCCGCACGATTGGCGGCGCTGCGGTCGGGACTGGAAAGCTGAAGGCCGCTTAAACCTTGGCGCGACGCAGTTTGCTCAGATCGGTGATCATTTCCTTGATGCCAACCACGAATCCGATGGCGGCCAAGGCCACGATGCTCAAGATGATCACCGTGTCGAGCAGCGAACGTGGATCGATCCAATCAGGCATGGCATGAACCGTGGGCTGATCTCGTATTAGCCAGAGCCGGATAAAATCCCAGCACGTAGCGCGAACGTTCAACACAAATCGTCAGACATGCACGACATCATTTGCCCTCACTGCAATACCGCCTTCAAGGTGGATGAGGCCGGGTATGCCGACATCCTCAAACAGGTGAGGGATCATGAATTTGAACAGCAACTGAACAAGCGACTGGCCCTCGCCGAACAGGACAAACGCAATGCCATCGAGTTGGCCGTTGCCAAAAAAGACAGGGAAATGCAAACGCTTGAGGCCCAACTCAAGCAAAGTGAAATCCATCAGGAACTGGCGATTAAAGATGCCGTGAACAAAGCGGAGAAGCAGCGTGATCGCATTGCCGCTGAACTCCAGCAGATTCGTGAGCAGCAGGCCACAGAACTACGCCTGGCTGAAACCAAATTCGCCAAAGAAATGCAGGCGATGACGCTACAAAAAGACAGTGAAGTGAGGGATTTGCAGGCGAAGCTCCAGGCTGGAGCCATGCAGCGCCAGCTGGCCGTGAATGAAGCGGTCAGTTCCGTGGAGAAGCAACGCGATGCACTTCAAAGCGGCTTGAAGGAAGCGGAACTGAAGCATCAACTGGAATCTCAATCACTGAAAGATCGTTACGAAGCCCAGCTCAGTGATCGGGATCAGGCCATTGAACGCTTGCGCGACATGAAGGCGCGGCTTTCCACCAAAATGGTGGGAGAAACCCTTGAGCAACACTGCGAAACCGAATTCAACAGGATTCGTGCAGCGGCTTTCCCAAAGGCCTATTTCGATAAAGACAACGACGCGCGCAGTGGAAGCAAGGGTGACTACATCTTCCGCGACCAGGACGACCACAATAACGAAATCATCTCGATCATGTTTGAGATGAAAAATGAGGCTGATACAACGGCCACCAAAAAGAAAAACGAAGACTTTCTCAAAGAGCTAAATAAAGATAGAAACGAAAAAAATTGCGAGTATGCGGTGCTCGTCTCCCTGCTGGAGCCTGAAAACGAGCTTTACAATTCAGGCATTGTTGATGTGTCTCATCGCTTCCCGAAGACCTACATCATTCGCCCACAATTCTTTATTCCATTCATCACATTGCTCCGCAATGCAGCCATGAAGTCTCTGGAATACAAGGCTGAACTAGCTCTGGTGAAGGCACAGAACATTGATGTCACCAGTTTCGAGAACGACCTCGAAACCTTCAAAACAGCCTTCTCACGCAACTACGACCTCGCCTCCAGACGCTTCCAAACGGCAATCGATGAAATCGATAAGTCGATCGATCACCTCCAAAAAACCAAGGATGCACTGATGGGTGCTGATCGAAACCTGAGGCTTGCCAATGACAAGGCACAGGATGTGACCGTTAAAAAGTTGACCCGACGCAATCCAACGATGGCAGCCAAGTTTGCTGACTTGAACAACGCTCCTGATCAGAAATCGGCCTGAGCCATGCCCTCCAGTCCACGCAACCGCATTGGCGAGGTTTACGGCAAACTCACCGTGGTGCGCGCATCCGAACGGCGAACCAAAGCAGGAAACGCTTTTTGGTGGTGCCGCTGCAGCTGCGGGGCCGAGCGGGAAGTTCCCAGCGACAAGTTGTCGCTGAACACGGCACGCCGCAAGCCCACCGTGAATGCCTGTGAAACCTGTTCCCGCGAACTTCAAATTGAAGGGGTTTATCGCAAAAACGATCGGGAGGAAAAACAACGCCGCCAAGCAGCGCTGGAAGCCAGATCACAGCTGAAGGGTCAAGTGCCTGATCGCTGGCTTTCCCTGCCACTCACCGATGCTCACGCACGAGAACTGGGACAAAAACTCTTCTTCCGCGGCACAACTTGCCTGCGTGGACACCTCGCGCCTTACCGCATCAACGGCGGTTGTCAGGCTTGCTCCGGTCAGACCCCATCCGCGGCAAATTCGCCATCAACCAAGCCCAAAGGGTCATAACAGCGGCACCAAAGGCCATCATCGCCAGGAGCTTGGCTTCCATTCAGAGGAAATCGAAATCGTCTTCCGAATCACCGGAAAATGCATTCATCACGAGGGCAGAAAAGGGCACAAATACGGCCGCCATCACAAGTATTTCCACGGGCTTAAAAACTACTAACTAACCTTAACGGGCTTGACTTTACAAAAAGTCATCAGCACTACCGTCCCGCTGGAGTGAGTTCAAATACTCATTTCTGATCCAGGTATAGGCATTTGACTCCGTTGTCAGCCCAGACGACCGAATCAGACTGAACTGAGTCGGACAACGACGATGCCAAAGGTGCTGAAGGCGGCCTCACAGACGATTCGCAATCTGCTCAAGCCGGCAACTCAACACAGCTTCTCCGAAGACCGGCTGCGCAACGACCGGCAGAGCTACATCGCGATGACGCGGGCACTGGTCAATGCCCAGCTCAAATGGCGTGATGCGGAGCTCAGCTCACGCCTCTGGAAAGACGTGGCCGACCGTGGCATGGATCGCGGCCGCCTGCTTCAACTCATCTACAGCGTTGACGCTCATCACGATGATGTAGCCCTGCAGAACGCCGATACGGCCTATCTGCAGCTGGTTGATCCCAGCGATCCCTGAGGCGGAACTGCTTTAGAGCTCAAACAGAGTGCCCAGCAGCATGGCGGGATGGGTTGACTCCCCTGCCGTGCTGCGTTCGAGCTGAACGGCCATCACGCAGTGGGCCATAAATCGAACGGCCGAAAGAACAGCCAGACCAATGCACAGGGGGCAGTGCGTGAGGGTCAAGACAGGGGCCTGCCGGAGTGATGGACCCATCCCAAAGCAGAAGCCGGGACGCGCCACGATCTCTTCAACAAGCGTCATGCAAGAGACCCATCCCACCCTGGGCAGGTAGTGGGGGATGGGGTAGAGGGCGGCTGGTAAAGTTGTTGTTTATTGCTCTCTTTCGGGGAACGGATGAGTCAGGTCACTGTCGGCGAAAACGAAGGTATTGAATCCGCGTTGCGTCGCTTCAAGCGCTCCGTCGCCAAAGCCGGCATCTTTTCTGATCTGCGTCGGATCCGTCACCACGAGACCCCCGTTGAGAAATACAAGCGCAAGCTGAAGCAGCGTTCACGCAACCGTCGTCGCTGAGCTCGCACGACACGTCAGCTGCAAACGGGCCCTCGGGCCCGTTTTTTTGTGCCCATCCGTCGCTCAAAGCGGATCAGGTCGCCACGTCACGCCACGGTGCCCTCTTCACCGTGCCCTCTTCTCGGTGCTCTTTTCACGGTGCGCTCTGGTTTTCGCCAGACTTCATAAATGCTTAAGAAGACCAAGACCAGCCAATGGTGTTGATCAATCCTTTTTGCCCGATCAGTGCGGCAAAAATCGCTGGCTTGAAGACCACCGTGGTCTTGCTGTTGGTGTTGTTGATGAAGTCGAAATTGCTGCGAATCAAGATGTCCCTCCTGGGATCTGTTCTTGGATTCGCCATGTTGGTGAGCTTCTTACTCACCACAGGCCTCCTCACTGTGATCACTGGCGGAGCCGTTGCTTACGCCGCTATGCAAAACCGGAGCAACTGAGCCATGCGCAATCGTCTTCCTTTTTTGAGCGGACTTGCATTGGCAACCCTCGGAGTTTCAGGTCTTGCCGGCGGTGGTTTGCTTTGGAATTTTCAGGGCCGCACTCTGGGGCTTGGCAGCACGGTTACGGCATTGGTTCTGCTGGGAATCAGCTTTGTTCTGCTTCGGCCTGAACCACGACTTTCACCCGTTGAAGTCCCTGAAGCCAGCCAGCCGCTCAAATTCAAGGCACCACAGGCATCCTTCCTCGGCCTGATGCTGGCAATCCTCGGCACCTTCGGCATGGCGAGTTCCGGGTTGCTGTGGAATTTTCAGGGTTTGGCCTTTGGACTCACCGGCACCCTCACGGCTGCCGTTGCTCTTTTGCTGAGTCTGGTTTTTCTGTGGCCCCTCGGCACCTCCAAGGCCAAAACATCTCTCATGACCGAGCCGGTGGAGACCACCGAAGCTGTTTCGGAGAGCGCAGCTCCCGCACAAACCACAGCAGAAGCCATTGCCGAATTGCTGGCAGCCGAACAGCCGCAGCGCCCAGAGCTGACGTTGGTGAATTTCGCTCCGTTGAACCTGTTGCCGGGACAAAGTGTGCCCACAAAGTCTCGTCGCGCAGGCAGTTCTCTTGGTCGTTATCGCTCAATGGCTAACGACCTGTTCAAGAGCTGAAGTCTCTCCAGAGATTGCGAATCTGTCGGTGCCAGGGGGTGATGTTGAGATCAGGGCGCTGAACATTCGACCTGGGTTCATCAACACTGAACCCAGCCTCTTCCATCTCCCGTCTCAGCCGACGGGTGATTGGGATGAGCGCGATTGAAAGCACCAAGGCTGCGAGAAGCAGAAAGGGGAGCAACGACACCAGCCAAATGGTGGCAATCACGATGATTGCACCTGCCATGAACGTCTTCAGCCATCGCGGCAGGGTTCTGCTCTGTTGACCTGGAAGTTGCTTCATGGCTCAGGAAAGTCCGTTCGCTCTTGAGAAAATCCGCTGGAGTTCGCGTTGAAATGCTGTGGCACTGAGGGGTTCCCTCAGGCGCCTGCGTTGGTTGCGCCGAAGCACAGCTCCAATCCAACAAACCTGCAGAACAATCAACAACGAAGCAATGATCAGAACCGGAGATTCAAGATCATTCCACTGCATCTGAGCTCAGTAACTGGATTGGGGCAGGGTGAAGCCCGACTGCATATGACCAACATCAAGCATCACGTAGGTGAGCCAAATCAGCACTGCTGCAACACCAGCGCCTGCTGCAACCTTTGCCAGAGAACGGCCAATCATCTCGAGCAGGCTGACCTCTTTCATCGCGTTGATCCAACTTCGATGATTCTGACGCGTCTTTCGCCCATACCGTCGCCAGCCATGAAAAAAGCCCCGCAATGGCGGGGCTTTTGAATCTGATCACGCTGGTGTTCAGCGGCTGGCCACGGCTTCTTCCAGAACAGCAGCTTCGCCAGCGGCGAAACCCGTGTCTTCCGCAGCGGAAAACTGCATGTCGGGCTCAAGGCGGCGGGCGATGAGCTCGTCAATGGAAAAGACACCTGGGCCACAGGCGAGAACGGCCACGGCAGCCGCGAAATAAAGGCCAAGAAGCTCCAACAGATAGATGTTGAAGCCCGCTGTGACGATGGCGTGATAAATGGCGACGGAGATGGTCCCGGCGACTGCCAAGGCTCCCATCCGCGTCAGCAAGCCAGTAATCAACAGCCAGCTGCCGATCACCTCCGAGAACGCTGCGACGTAGGAGAGAAGGATCGGGAAGGGCAGATGCAGAGGGCGAACGAATGCATCTGCAAAATTCTCGATATTGGCGAGCTTTTCGTAACCGTGGTGAATCAGCAGCGCGCCGGTGAAAACCCGAAGCAGGAGCAGTCCGAGATCGCCAGCAATGGGGCGGGTCAGAATGGCGCGAATCACCACAGAACACATCGACTACACACAACTTAAATAAGTTGCGTGTAGTTACGCGGCTTCGCGCCGGGGCGGAGCAAGGAATGGGTACTTCTACTCAGTCGTCGTAGACCAGGCACTCGGGCTCATCGGGGTTCTGCTCGCAGAACAGCTCAAGGGGTGAGGGGTCATGGGGATCATCAGGAAATTCCTTCTTGTGATCCAACAGCCACTGCAGCTCCTCCGTGAGATGACGCACCTTGCCTTCGTTGTGCTCAGAAAGGGCCTTAAGGAACTCCTCCTGGTCCTTCTGGATGTGCTCGTCAATCGTTTTCATGACTGAAACTGTCATCTGGCTGACATTCGGTTGTTAGCGAAGACCACCCCGATCGATCAGTCGGTAGATCTACCTTTGTGGCCGAAACCACACAACAGATCCGCTCCGGGCCCCATCACGTCCTGTGACACCACAGTGGCCGTTGGACGATGGCCGCAGGAAAGTCGGGTTGGCTGATGTTGAGTGGATGCAATTTTCCGAACGCAGCGTTCTGACGGGGCTGCTTGTCTTCGCCGTAGGAGTTGTGGTGGGAATCGGAATTGGCTCAGCCAGTGCTGTTGCCGCCCTGACCCAAGGCGCACCTGACGTTCTGCAGAGTTGGTCAGGGGTGGTTGCCCTGCCGTGAAGGTTGACGGGACAGGCTTTCCCGCCTATCAGAAGCGCAGATCGGGTGAGTCGCGCGATGTTGTCAGATGAGCGGCAGATTTTTAGCCGTGACAAAAAGCCACTGCGCCAATTCCTGAAACGGCTTCAACGCTTTTTGTTCGGATAATCAACGCGTTCCAACACTGATATTCCCTGCGCCAATCAACTGTTCAAGCCGTGCAGTGAGTTTCCGTTCGGTTCGATCAAATTGCTCCTGATGGCCGGCCACATAGGCAAGCTCTTCACTGGTGATCACCTGGTGGGTGACGGCATCAAGGTAGATCTGAACCAGGGACATCCACAGCGGCATCAACCGACGGCCATCCTGGCAACACTGGAACGCAAACGGTGAATCGGGCCACGCGGAACTGAGCTATGGATCGAGAGACCATTCAGAGCCTGATCAAGCAATGCAGCTTGGGGCTGTTCGATCTGGCCTGTGCCGTCAGCGGACACCCAAGCTGGGATCTCAATCTGCCTGTGGGGGTGATCGATGCACGACGCTCCAAACCAAAGCTGATGGTGAGTGCCATCGGCACGATCAACTCAACCCTGAAGGCCTCATCCACCATTGCCCACCCGTTGATGGTGCGCCTGTTCGAACGGTTCGAAGACGTGGGTCTGGAACAGGCGTTGACGGAAATGAAGAGTGGTGAGGATGGGGAGGCGTTCTGCGAGGTCTGGCAGGCCTACAGGGATGAACGCCGTTGTGGTGATGCCCCGATGTGGAGCATCGAAGACGCCACAGCCTTTGTGGTGCAGTCCCGCGAGGCTCACGCTGATCGTGAAGTGGCCTGCGTTGCCATTCTTCCGGGGGATCCACACCGCATCATCACCTTTTCAGTTCCCATCGCCTTCCTGACACGAGATTGAGTGTGTCCGAACTGCTGATGCAAATCGCCCTGCTGGGCATCGCCATTGGCGCCAATGCCCTCTCGGCTCTGGCGGGAGGGGGAGCAGGACTGGTGCAACTGCCCGCCCTCATCCTTCTAGGCCTTCCTTTCTCCATGGCATTGGCCACCCACAAGGTGGCCAGTGTTGCGCTGGGGCTGGGAGCGAGTGGGCGTCATTGGCGTGCCAGCAGTCTTGATCTGAAACGCTCAGCGCTGGTGTTGGCGGCCGGTCTTCCAGGTGTGTTTATGGGAGCCAGCATGGTTCTTGCGCTGCCCGATCAAGTGGCCACAGCAAGCCTTGGGCTGCTGACCCTTGGGCTGGGGGTTTATTCGGCCCGGAAACCGGATCTGGGGACGACAGACCAGCCCTACCGGCTGACAGCCCGCACCGTTGGGCTTGGCAGTTGCGGGCTGTTCATCATTGGCGTTCTCAACGGTTCCCTCACCTCAGGCACGGGGTTGTTCGTCACCCTGTGGATGGTGCGCTGGTTTGGGCTGAGCTACGCAAGAGCCGTTGCTCACACCCTGGTGCTGGTGGGCCTGGGGTGGAATGGCACCGGGGCGCTGGTGCTGGGTTTGAGCGGTGAAATCCGTTGGGACTGGCTTCCACCGCTGGTGCTGGGTTCGCTGATCGGAGGCTTCCTGGGGGCCCACTATTCCCTGGTGAAAGGAAGCCGCCTGGTCAAACAAGCGTTCGAGATCTTGGCGCTGCTGATGGGCGGATCACTCCTGATCCGCAGCCTCTGAATCGGCGTCTGCAAGGAAACGCCCCGAAAACCGCGTGGCCAACACCACTGTTGCGGCCCCGTAGGCGATGAACGTCACCGCCTGACCAGAGCTGGCCGTTTCGTAAACCTCACCTGTCAGCAGCATCCAGTCCATCAAGGACGCCACCGTTCCCCAGATCACCACCCAGACGGACACGTAGGCAACACCGCGGAAGGTCCGATTCACAAGGCCAAGGGTCGAACGAACCCGACGCTAGGGGAAGTCGCTCGAACGAGGAAGGCCTGCGGCTCCCGTAATGTCGCTGATTGAACCGGTTGAGGGGATGCCGAAGAAACGCCGCAAGCTCAACAAAGAGATGGAAGCGGAGATGGCCGCTGCAAAGCGCAAGATTGAGCTGGTGGGCGCGCTGATCAACGACATCCGCGATGAAGACATCCAGGGTGAGTACCTCGGCGCCTTCACGCAAATCCGCAGTGCCGTGGTGAATCTGATCGCGAAGTACACAACGGACGGATTCTGCGAAGAGACCGAGGGCCTTCTGGCGCTCTACAAGGGCTTGATTGAGCAGTTTGAAGAGGAGTACGAGCTCTGAACAGGCACGAACGCAGCACAGCGTTTAGGTTCACTTGCCTTCGTGCCTTGCTATGGCTCTTCGAGAGACCAAACCCCAAGTGTCACCGCTGCGCCTCAAGATCACGGTGTTGATCGCCGGCTTCGGGCCCTTGGTCGCCATCGGCCTCTGGCTTCAGTCCAAGGGGTTTTTCAACTGACGCCATGCATCGATTCCTCGCCACGGCTGGACTTCTCGGCCTCGGCCTTGTTCCAAGCGTGAGCTGGGCCGAGACCATGACAGCTCAGGTGGGCGCCGACTTCTGATTACAACACCCATGCTTCATCCTCCGCTGGACGCAGAACAGATTCGTGCCCTGTTCACCAAGCCCTACGGCACGCCAGGCCCCACAGCTGCGCAGTGGAAAGCCGTCTATGCCAGTGACGTGCATTTCACCGATCCAACCCAGGAACGGCAGGGCATTGACGCCTACATCCTTGCCCAAGATGGTCTAATGCAGCGCTGTGATGACGTGTTCCTGGAAACGGAATCGGTAGTGGTGAACGGTGAAACAGCCTTTGTTGAATGGCGCATGGGCCTCAAGATCAAAGGGATTGAGTTCATCTACCCCGGGGCGACCAGGCTCCGCTTCAATCCAGATGGAAAGATCGGAGACCACCGCGATTATTTCGATTTCGTCGGCCCCACGTTTGCTCCAGTGCCCGTGATTGGTGGACTGGTGCGTTGGCTCTACAAACGCTTCGTTGCCTGAACCACGGCCCCAGGGCCATCTGTTGATCGGCCCCCCGGGCAGCGGCAAGTCAACCCTCGCGGCGATCCTCGCTCCGCTGCTCCCTGCACGGGTGATCGCCAATGACGTACTGAGGGAACAACTGTGGGGAGATGCGAATGTGCAGGGCCCTTGGTCTGAAGTGGAACCCCATCTGCATGGCGCCATCGACCGCGCCATCGCCGATGGCGACAACGTGCTGGTGGATGCAACCCATGCGCAACTCAACTGGCGCCAAGGATTGATGCAGCGAAGCATGGGGGCCCAGCACCTGCCATGGACCGGCTGGTGGTTGCAGACACCGTTGAATCAGTGCCTGGTCTGGAACCGCTGCCGCCAACGGTGCGTTCCAGAGGCCGTGATTCGAGAGATGCACCTGAGCCTGAACAGCCCCCCCAACAGGCCCGACCTCAGCGAAGGATTCGCAAGCTTGATCCGCCTCAATCCCGCCAGCTCCCAGCTCAGCGATCAGATCAACCGGGCCCTCCAAACCATCCTTGACCCCTTGCCATGAAGAAAGGTGAGCAGGTCATGCACCCCCTTCGGAGTCCCATCAACGTGATCCCAACGGCACAAGTGTCATGACACTCGGCGAACTCTTTCTCGAAGCCATGTCCACCGGCGTGATCACCAACGGTGAGATGGCGTGGGTGACCGCCCGCCAGGATCAATTCACACGAACTGAGGAGGCTGTCGCCCAACGGCTGGGCCGTTTGATCGACGAAGGCACGATTCAACTGGGTTGTCGCATGCCAACGGCCTGATTGAAGGCAGGGGTCTGATGACGCGCATCTCCTGCCGCTACACCGGCGATCTGCACTGTTCAGCCGAACATGAGCCCTCGGGTGTGACGTTGAGCACCGATGCTCCTCCTGATCATGACGGGCGAGGGGAAAGTTTCTCACCAACAGATTTATTGGCGACCGCACTGGGCACTTGCATCTTGACCGTGATGGGAATCACGGCCAAACGCCGGAACTGGTCTGTGACCGATGCAGAAGCTTCAGTTGAGAAGATCATGAGCCAAACGGGGCCCCGCAAGATCGAAACACTACGGGTGTGGATCACACTGCCCCAAGGCTTATCTGAGGAACAGATTCAGTTGTTCAGGCGTGTTGTGAATGACTGCCCGGTGAAACGAAATTTGGAGCCATCCATGACAATTGATTTGATCTGGCGCTGATCATCCGATTTTCTCGCGGGGCGGATTTAAAGCAGGAATAAGAAGAACAAGAGGAGTCACGATGAGACTTCACTTCATACCGATTCATGTCTTCCGAGAAACCCCATCGGTGACTTTTTTTGATGCTGGGGTTCCTGGAAGCAATGGCACCGACGTGGTCGCGCACCATGGCTCTGCCACGTCACCCCCCGACCAAGAGGGTTCAGAGCAGTACTACGTGCACCGTCATCAGGTGGACAACAACCTTGTCCTTGAAGGTTCTCGCACCTTCACGTTGCTCAATCCGGCCTGGGATCATCCCCATCACATCATTCATTTGATCCGAGCGATGGGTGCTTTGCAAATCCCTATCGGCACTTATCACCGATCCGTGTCCAGCAACGAAGGAAGCCTGGTTCTGAACCAGTCCATGCGTGATCACGGATTTGATTACAGAACGGAATTCATCCCCGTAAGGCTTGAAGAACGAGAGGATCTTCTTAAGGCAAAGGCATCAGTTCCATGGATCTGGAGCTGGAAAGATGGGCACATTTGCAGAGACCACGACGCTCAGTGATGGTGCTTGCGTCGGCGGGAATGACGACGCATCCGCTTCACCAAACGGCCGCTGACGGAGCGGCTTTCAGCACATTCGAGCTGATTCCAACGCCATCCCAGCCAGGACAGCACCACGACGATGGCAAGGGCGATCAACCAACCCACGGGGACAACGGCTTAAGAGAACAACGCAGGAACCAAAGCTGCTGGAGCCCAGTTCTCTTCCATCGTTAATGCAACAGGTGGCGATGCAGTCCAGCCAGGCCTGAACCGACTCAATGCGTTGTACAGCGGCCAATGCAGCGCTGTCGCTGCTTCCCTGCTCAGCCGTGAAGGGAGCAGGTTTCAGCGCTGACCGTCCTGGTCAAGGCTGAACTCAAGCAACGCTGCCGTGAGCAAGGTCTTCATCGACTGCAGGGCCTCCTGCTCTCTGGGATCTGGCCCCCCGGGCCATTTCTCAAGGTGAAAGCTCACCGAGCGGTGGAGCAGGCGAACAGCTTCAAGATCCAGATCGAACTGGAGGGTGGGTTGATGCTCACTCATGGCTCCATTCTCCCCAACACCACGTTGACAGCCCACAAGAGAACGAGTAGTACATAGCTACCAATAAGATGAGTGTGGGCTCCGTCAATGCTCCGCCGCCAAGCGCCTGGCCGCCGATGGGAACAGGGCAGGTCCGACCCAGCCGATCCCTCATGGTGTGCCTCACCTGCCAGCACTTTCAGCACACACTTGGAGAGGCAGGGATCACCCAGCCAGCCTGCGCACACCACCAACAGCGCATCCCCCAGGGGGCACACCTCACACACCGCTGCCACCAATGGATGCAGCGGCTGGAGAAGCAGATCGGCTGGTGCCCTGAGGGAGCCTGAGCACCCCCACACTCATCCTTCACAGCCAACACAGCAACAAAAAGCCCCCTCCGAGGAGGGAGCTTTCCGATTCAGTTGATCTGAATCGTTTGTTGATTCCAGATCAACCGATGGCAGGAGCCTGCAGAGCCACAGGAGTGGACTCAGCAGCAGCCAGGTCGAGGGGGAAGTTGTGAGCGTTGCGCTCGTGCATCACTTCCATGCCGAGGCCGGCACGGTTCAACACGTCGGCCCAGGTGTTCAGGACGCGGCCCTGACCATCAAGGATGGACTGGTTGAAGTTGAAGCCATTCAGGTTGAAGGCCATGGTTGACACGCCGAGGGCGGTGAACCAGATGCCGACAACAGGCCAGGCAGCCAGGAAGAAGTGAAGGCTACGGCTGTTGTTGAAGGAGGCGTATTGGAAGATCAGGCGACCGAAGTAACCGTGGGCAGCCACGATGTTGTAGGTCTCTTCCTCTTGGCCGAACTTGTAGCCGTAGTTCTGGGACTCGCTCTCGGTGGTTTCACGCACCAGGGAGGAGGTCACCAGGGAGCCGTGCATGGCGGAGAACAGGCTGCCGCCGAAAACACCTGCGACGCCCAGCATGTGGAAGGGGTGCATCAGGATGTTGTGCTCGGCCTGGAACACCAACATGTAGTTGAAGGTGCCAGAGATGCCCAGGGGCATTGCGTCAGAGAAAGAACCCTGACCGAAGGGGTAAACCAGGAAGACAGCGGAGGCTGCAGCGACAGGTGCGCTGTAGGCAACGCAGATCCAGGGGCGCATGCCCAGGCGATAGGAGAGTTCCCACTCACGACCCATGTAGGCGTAGATGCCGATGAGGAAGTGGAAAACAACCAGCTGGAAGGGGCCGCCGTTGTACAGCCACTCATCGAGGGAAGCAGCTTCCCAGATGGGGTAGAAGTGCAGGCCGATGGCGTTGCTGGAAGGAACAACAGCACCAGAGATGATGTTGTTGCCGTAGATCAAGGAGCCAGCGACAGGCTCGCGGATGCCATCGATATCAACCGGGGGAGCGGCGATAAAAGCAATGGTGAAGCAGATGGTGGCCGCCAGGAGGCAGGGAATCATCAGCACGCCGAACCACCCCACATAGATGCGGTTGTTGGTGTCGGTCACCCACTGACAAAAGGCTTCCCAATTGCTCTGGCGTCCGCTGCGAATTGCGGTGGACATGGAAGAAAAGAAGACGGATGAACCTCTCCCTCAAAAAAGGGACAGGTGGATCAAGTGTATGGACGGAACGTTCCGTTACATGACAACTCAACAATCAGAATCAGGTCTCAAAAAAACTTCATTAAGCGCTTTGCTAAGCATTCATGAAGTTGCGTTAAGCAGCCACTCGCGGGATTGTTGAACGAAGCCATTCCAGTTCACCCGTTCCTCCTCTGCAGCCCGAGCCACCAACAACGGTGCCTGCTGCTTCAACGCCACAAGATCAAGCTCATCCACACCGGCATTGATCGCCAGCCAATCCGCCATGGATCGCCCCACGACACGGGTGAGGTAAGCCGCACTGAGGGCCTGCATCGAACCGGCGATCAGCCAGCCCCCCCCATCCAGCTTGGCCAGCCCCAGCAAGGTCTGTCCGGTCCACTCCACCACGCCCTGGGCGAGGGCCACCCGAGCCAGCTGCGCCGCCGCTTCCCTCAGCACATCCGGTTGCAGCGATGTTCCCCAGATCTCTCCCATCTCCTTGATCATCAAACCGTTCGCCACCGCCACGGCCAGAAGATCAAGGCTGGCGATGGGGGAGGCCATCACCGACCCGGCCACCAGCCACTGGGTGCGCTGCTGGATCTGCAGAAAGCGTTCGCGCCGAAGCGATTCGAGGTCACGCTGCCAACGGCGATGCAAGTCCGCCAGGAGTCGCGGACGCGTCTCCACCGCAGCCTGTTTCAGCGAACGGCGCAACGGTGCCAGGGCAGTGCGCAGCTGCATCGAAGACTCCTGAACCAGGATCCGCTCACGCCAGCGCTCGGGAAGGTCGTCCCGAACAGCCGCAACGGCATCGGTGGATGCGTCCTTCGCGTCGGTCGACACAAGCAGCCAGGCCGGCTGATCGTCCGGCACCTGCTGCAGCCAGAGCAGATCTGAAGCCAGCAGAGGCGCCTGCAGGCTGAACAGGATCAGATCCTGATCCAGCAGGCCGCCGGGCCAGGAACGGCTGCCGTCGTCGGTGGTCAGGGGATGGCAGAGCGACAGCGTCACCGGCGCCGGGCCAGCAAGAGAGCTGCTGAGGTCTGCCTCATTCGGTCCCTGAGAGCCCCCCAAGGCGACCATCGCCATGCGCACAGGACCGCAGCGGTCCAGCACCCGTTTCAGTTCAGCGCGACGGGCCAGATCGGCAGAGGGTTGCTGCTCGAAACGTGCGAATTGATCCAGCACTTCCTGGCACCGAGCCAGCCAGCCAGCCAGCGATACCGGTGCTGTGAAGCGCGGCTGACTTGGCTTGCGGCCAAGCCAGATCACAACGCCACCGGCGGCCAGCAGACCCAGCCCCCCGCCGGGAACATGCATCACATCACTGATCAGCCACTGTCCAGCAAGCAGACCAGCTCCAGCCAGAGCCAAAGGCCGCAGCAACGACGACGGTGGCACCACCAGTTCTGGCCATGAAGCCGGGAGTTTCAACAGAACGGCTGCTGTAGCAGTGGCCCTTCTTAGCTCAACCCACCACCTGACACCAGAACTTCAGGCCAGAAACACGAGTTCTCCATAAGTTGGGAACAGGCCGGAGTCAGCCGTGACACACAGTCATCCCAATGCGATGGTCGACAACCGCCGGGGGGTGCGCAGGGTTCTGATGGTGGCCCTGGGCCTGAACATCAGCATGTCGCTGCTGAAGCTTCTGGTGGGGGCCATGAGTGGTTCCCTGGCGGTGATCGCCGATGGCATGCACAGCGCCACCGATGCGTTGTCCAGCCTCACGGGACTGGTTACCAACAAACTTTCCGATCCGCGCCCCGACAGGGATCACCCCTACGGCCACCGCAAATACGAGGCGGTGGGAGCCCTGGGCATCGCTGGTTTCATCCTGTTCACAGCTCTTGAGATCCTGCTGCGTTCGGGGGAAAGGCTGCTCGAGGGCCTGCCACCGATCCGGGTGACCAGCCAGGAGCTGGTGCTGCTCACGCTGGTGCTGGGGTTCAACCTCCTGCTGGCGGGATATGAGCTGCGGGAAGGTCGGCGACTGAACAGCAACCTGCTCAAAGCAGATGCTCAACATGCGGCGAGCGACGTTTGGACCACCGTGGTGGTGCTGGTGGGCATGGCCGGGGCGGTGTGGCTGCAGGTGAGCTGGCTCGACGTTGCGCTGGCCATCCCCATGGCACTCCTGCTGATCCGTGTGTGCTGGCAGGTGCTGCGCGGAACCTTGCCCTGGCTGGTGGACCACATGGCGGTTGCACCTGAAGCCATCTATGCCGAAGCTATGGCCACCGCCGGCGTCTTGAACTGCCACGACATCGCCAGCCGGGGGGTTCTGGGCCAGCAGGTGTTCATCGAAATGCATATGGTTGTCGACGCAGACGACCTCACCAAGGCGCACCGGATCACCGAAGAGGTGGAAGAGCGCTTGGACGAAAGTTTCGGGCCGGTGCGGTGCACCATCCATCTGGAACCCAAAGACTACGTGGAGGACGGGATCACCTACACCGGCGCCCATGGCTGAGGTCGACACCACAACCCAGGCGCTCGCTGGACTGACCGAGCGTCAGCAGCGGGGGCTGATTGAGGTGCTCGATGAAATCCGTCGTGCAGAGAGCTGGTCGTGGCAACTGCCGGTGTTGCTGCGGGAGCGCTGCTGGCTGCGGCTGTCTCGAACACCCCTGACCGAGCTGCATCGTTGGCTCCCTCCGGATGGGCGCGATGAAGCCCCGGAATTGACGCATTACCGGAGGTTGCTGCAGCGGGGGATGGATCCACTGTTGGCCCAACAGAGCTGCTGGCGGGAGTTCGGAATCGAGGACTGCCAAAGGGCGCTGCAGGACTACTGGAACAGTCGTGACACAGCCATCTACGGCTGGACAGCGGAGCGGTACCGACAACTGGTGAGCATCTATCGCGAACGGATTGAACGGGGGATCACGGTGGTTCCGATGCTGGTGCTGGCTCGGAAGAACAGCGTTGAATGCCACCAGCTGCTCTGGATCACCGAAAACACCCCGGTGATGCGTCACACTTGCGCCTGATTCCAGGCCATGGGCCATGAGTGATTCCTACAGCGATCCCCAACAACAGGCGGGACAGGGAGACGGCGGCCGAGATGGTCAGCGCAGTCGTGGCAACCGTGGTGGCGGCCGTGAAGGCGGAGGCTTCCGGATTCGTCTGAGTGACAACGAAATGCGCTCAACCCGGGCCCTGCAGGAGGCCTTCAATCTCCGCTCGACCGTGGCTGTGCTGGGTTTCGCGGTCCGCAGCCTTGGCCAAATGCTGGAGGACGGCCAACTCGACGCTCTGATCGAACAGCAGAAAAATCAGCCTGCCCGAGGTGGCCGGCGAGATGGTGGTGGTCGTGATGGTGGTGGTCGTGGCCGCCGCTTTGACGATGAGCGTGGTGGCCGCGGGTCCCGTCCGAATCCCTTTGCCCGACCGGCCAAACCCCAGCCGGAGGCTGCAGCTGAACCGGTTGCCGAGCCGGAGGCCGAACCAGTGGTGGAGCCGGTGGTGGAGTCAGAAGCAACCGCCAGCGACGACACCAATACCGCAGCAACCGAGGCCTGATTGATGAGCCGGCCAAGGGTTCTTTCCGGGGTGCAACCGACCGGAGCACTGCACCTCGGCAATTGGCTGGGTGCCATCCGCAATTGGGTTGATCTGCAGGAGACCCACGACACTTTTGTATGTGTTGTGGATCTCCATGCCATCACCGTTCCCCATGAGCCCAGCCGCCTGGCTGAGGACACCCGTTCCACAGCAGCGCTCTACCTGGCCTGTGGCATGGACCCCAAACGCTGTTCGGTGTTTGTGCAGAGCCAGGTGGCAGCCCACAGCGAACTGTGCTGGTTGCTGAATTGCGTTACGCCGCTCAACTGGCTGGAGCGGATGATTCAGTTCAAGGAGAAAGCGGTGAAGCAGGGGGACAACGTCTCCGTGGGCCTGCTGGACTATCCGGTGTTGATGGCTGCCGACATCCTTCTCTACGACGCTGACCTGGTGCCCGTCGGTGAGGACCAGAAGCAGCATCTGGAGCTGGCGCGGGACATCGCCCAGCAGCGCATCAATGCCCGCTTCGGCGGCAAGGACACGCCGGTGCTCAAAGTGCCCAAACCGCTGATCCTCAAGGAGGGGGCACGGGTGATGAGCCTGACGGATGGTCGCAGCAAGATGAGCAAGAGCGATCCCAACGAGGGGAGTCGCATCACGCTTCTGGACCCTCCGGAGCTGATCACCAAAAAGATCAAACGCGCCAAGACCGATCCAGAGCGTGGCCTCGAATTCGGCAACCCCGATCGACCGGAAACCGACAACCTGCTTGGGCTCTACGCAATCCTGAGCGGCAAGGGGCGGGAGCAGGCCGCCACTGAATGCGCAGAGATGGGTTGGGGACAGTTCAAGCCGCTGCTGGCCGAAGCCACCGTGAGCGCGCTGGAGCCCATCCAGGCCCGCTACCGGGAGCTGATGCAGGACCCCACAGAGCTCGATCAGGTGCTGAGAACAGGCCGTGAGAAGGCCGAAACGGTGGCCAACGCCACGCTTGAACGGGTTCGGGATGCCTTGGGCTTCGCCCGGCCAGCCTGATCAGCAACAAAGAGAAGCATTAGCTGCTCTGATCAATGCGACGGCCATGGGCTCAAGCCACGGCCCCTGAGGCTTGGGGGAGACAACGTCAGCCGCAGAGGCGAGTCTCGCAAGACTCTCAGCCTTCTCTCAGCTGCATATACACAGCGCAGACAACGCGTCAACCCCTCAGGCGCCGATCTCGCGTCCAGACCTCGTGGGCCAGCACTGTGATCGGTCCACTTGATTGTTCTGCGTGCATCGCCTTTTTTGTGCGTTCAGCCCAGCCACACGTTGGAGTCGGCCTGTCGTCGGTGCAGCCCTGACCGCAGGATTGGTGCTGTCCGCAGGAGCCAAACAGCCGCTCCAGAACGCAGAGGCGCCCGCAGAACAGGTTGAGCAAAGCTCTACCAGCAGCCGCAACACCAGCAGCCGCGCCACCCTGTCCTCCGGCAAGGAGGGTGGTCGTTACGAGCTGACACCTGAGCGTCGCGCCCTGCTCAACACCATTCGCTACGCCGAGGGCACCTGGAAGGACGGCGAAGACAAGGGATACCGGATCATTTACGGCGGCGGGCAGTTTCAGGACCTCTCACGTCATCCCGAGCGGGTGATCGTGAAGCGCTACACCAGCGCCGCAGCGGGGGCCTATCAATTCCTGCCCAAGACCTGGAAGGGAGTAGCGAAGGAGCTCAAGCTGTCCAGCTTCGAGCCCAGGCACCAAGACCAAGCCGCTCTGCACCTTGTTGAGCGTCGCGGTGCTCTCAGGGAAATCGACCGGAAAGGGCTGACCAGAAACGCCATGGCGAAGCTGGCTCCCGAATGGGCATCTTTCCCCACCTGGACCGGCCGCTCCGCCTACGGTCAACCGGTAAAAAGCCCCCAGGACCTGGCGCGCTTCTACAGCAGCAACCTGCGTCAGCTGCGCAATCAGCTCGGGGCCTGAGGCGAACGGTTCGACCCCAACCTCGCGGCCAGGGCCCACACCTCCGTGACCAAGCCATGCCACGGGTTCATCACCTCCATCGAGACCGCCATGGGCTGCGTTGATGCAGCCACAAGGGAGCGTGTTGCAGCAATGGCCTTCTTGCCGTCCTGAAGCCGCTCCTGCATGCATTGGCGCTCCTGCAACGGCATCACCTCCTCCGGACAGGCCTGCAGAAGCTCCTCACCGCGCTGAAACCAGTGCTCGAAGTCATCGAGCAGGGATGCCAGCAACTCATCCAACAGCGCGCCAGCTTCCTGATTGGTTGACTCACCCACCTGATGCCCTCGGGTCTCGCCCATAGGATGGCGGGCCCTGAACCTGAACCGGTGAGCAGCGCTGCAGCAACCACCCCAGCCCCTTCAGCACCGGTGGTTCTGCCCAAGACCAGCGAAAGCGATCAACTGCTGAAGATTCGGCACTCCATGAGCCATGTGATGGCCATGGCTGTGCAGCAGTTGTTTCCCAAGGCGCGCGTCACCATCGGCCCCTGGACCGAAACAGGTTTCTATTACGACTTCGACAATCCCGATCCCTTCACCGAGGCCGACCTGAAGGCCATCAAGAAGGGGATGATCAAGATCATCAACAAGAAGCTGCCTCTCGAACGCGTCGAGGTGAGCCGTAACGAGGCCGAGGAAAAAATCAAAGCCCAGAACGAGCCCTACAAGCTCGAGATTCTTGAAGGACTGCAGGAGCCGATCACCCTCTACACCCTTGGTGAGGAGTGGTGGGACCTCTGTGCTGGCCCCCACGTGGATCACACCGGCCAACTCAATGCCAAGGCCTTCGAGCTGGAAAGCGTGGCAGGCGCTTACTGGCGAGGTGATGAAACCAAAGCGCAGCTGCAACGCATCTACGGCACGGCCTGGGAAACCCCGGAACAGCTGGCGGAGTACAAACGTCGCAAGGAGGAAGCGCTTCGCCGCGACCATCGCCGCATCGGCAAAGACCTCGACCTCTTCTCGATCGAAGATGAGGCCGGAGCTGGTCTGGTGTTCTGGCACCCCCGCGGTGCCCGCATGCGCCTGTTGATCGAGGAGTTCTGGCGCCAGGCCCACTTCGAGGGCGGATACGAGCTCCTTTACACCCCCCACGTGGCGGACATCAGCCTCTGGAAGACCTCAGGCCACCTCGACTTCTACGCCGAGAGCATGTTCGGCCCGATGGAGGTGGACGAACGGGAGTACCAGCTCAAGCCGATGAACTGCCCGTTCCACGTGCTCACCTACGCCAGCAAACTGCGCAGCTACCGGGAACTGCCGATCCGCTGGGCGGAGCTTGGAACGGTGTATCGCTACGAGCGGCCCGGTGTGATGCACGGTCTGATGCGGGTGCGGGGCTTCACCCAGGACGATGCCCACGTGTTCTGCCTGCCGGAGCAGATCAGCGACGAGATCCTGAAGATCCTCGATCTCACCGAACGGATTCTCTCCGCCTTCGATTTCAGCAATTACGAGATCAACCTCTCCACCCGCCCCGAGAAGTCCATCGGCGATGACGCCGTCTGGGACCTGGCCACCAAGGGACTGATTGAAGCCCTGGAGCGCAAGGGTTGGGCCTACAAAATCGATGAGGGCGGCGGTGCGTTCTACGGCCCGAAAATCGACCTCAAGATCGAAGACGCCATCGGCCGGATGTGGCAGTGCTCCACGATCCAACTGGATTTCAATCTGCCGGAACGGTTCGAGCTCGACTACATCGCCGCCGACGGCAGCAAGCAGCGGCCGATCATGATCCACCGCGCCATCTTCGGTTCGCTGGAGCGGTTCTTCGGGATCATGACAGAGAACTACGCCGGCGATTACCCCTTCTGGCTGGCCCCCGAGCAGGTGCGTCTGCTGCCGGTCACCGACGAGGTGCAGCCCTACGCCGACCAAGTGTTGGACCAACTCACCAAAGCTGGCGTTCGCGCCACGATCGACCGCAGCGGTGACCGGCTCGGCAAGTTGATCCGCACCGGCGAACAGATGAAGATCCCCGTGCTGGCGGTCATCGGTGCCAAGGAAGCGGAGCAGAACGCCGTGAGCCTTCGCAGCCGACGGGAAGGTGACCTCGGGGTCACTGCGGTGGCCGACCTTCTCAGTGCTGCCCAGATGGCCAACAGCGAGCGCACCGCGGGCCTGGAGCTGAACCGATGACGGATTCCTCTGTGCAGCGCCTGGCCGATCTCGCGCGTCTGCGAGGAGCGCCGGAGTTGCCTCCCCAGATCAGAAACGAGCTGCGAGTAGAACTCGATCAGGCGATGGCCCAGGCCAGCTGGTTCACCATCGGCATCATGGCCCCGTCCAGGGAGAAGGCCCTCACAGCGCTGCGCAGCCTCGAGCAAAGCCAACAGTGGGAGCCGCTGGAGCTCGTCGACAGCCCAGAGGAGCAGGGCCCTGTTTTCCTGAAAGCCAATCAGAAGGGGGGCACGATCCGCATTCGGGTCGAGCACGGCCTTGGCGTAGGAATTCTGATCAGTGGCCACGGTGACGACGACACCACGCCAAGCACCACCTGGGGACCGCTCCCACTGGACTTCTTCTCCTGAGCCAACCACGCTGGTAGGAGTTGCCGCAGCCCTGGATGGCCACCAGCACACTCCTGGCGGGGGACATGGGAGGCACCAAGACTCTGCTTGCTCTCTACGGGAGTGAGGCGGGCCAGCTGCGCCTGCTCCATCAGGAACGCTTCCGCTCGGGAGAATGGCCATCCCTTGAGCCGATGCTCGAGGCCTTCCTCAACAATCGCCCCGCCGATCTCCCGGCTCCAGCGCATGCCTGCATCGCCGTTGCCGGTCCGGTGCGACACAGGGAGGCCAGGATCACCAACCTGCCCTGGCGGTTGCGGGAGGCCGACCTGGCGCGGGCTGCGGGCATGGAACAGGTCGAGCTGGTGAATGATTTCGGCGTGCTGATTTACGGGCTGCCCCATTTCGACAGCCATCAGCAGGTGATCCTTCAGAAGGGCCACCAAGACAAGGGCCCCCTGGCCATTCTTGGGGCCGGCACCGGTCTCGGCATGGCGCGAGGCCTGCAGAGCGACCAGGGACTGGTGGCCCTGGCGAGCGAAGGAGGGCACCGCGAATTTGCTCCGCGCACTGAAGCGGAATGGGAGCTGGCCTCCTGGCTCAAACAAGACCTCGGCGTCAGCCGCCTTTCGATCGAACGCATCGTGAGTGGCACCGGCCTGGGGCATGTGGCCCACTGGCTGCTTCAGAAACCCGATGCCGCCATGCACCCCCTGCGCAGCGTGGCAGAGGCTTGGCGGCGCAACAGCTCCAACGATCTTCCCGCTCAGGTGAGCGTTGCCGCTGAAGGGGGTGATCCCTTGATGCAACGCGCCCTACAGCTTTGGCTAGAGGCCTATGGCTCAGCGGCAGGCGATCTTGCCCTTCAGGAACTCTGCACAGGAGGCCTCTGGGTTGGCGGGGGCACCGCATCAAAACAATTGAAAGGACTGCAATCCGCCAGCTTTCTCAATGCGATGCGCGACAAGGGACGCTTCCGCGAACTGATCGAAGGGATGCAGGTCACAGCGGTGATCGATCCCGATGCCGGACTGTTCAGTGCAGCCTGTCGCGCCCGGATGCTGGCGGAGTCAGGTGGGACACTGGCCTGAGCAGAGGATCAGCGATGGCGCAGCCGCGCATCGGTCAGAAAGTGGTCGTGGACGTCCCGGCAACCACCGCCAATCTCGGCCCTGGATTTGACTGCCTCGGTGCAGCCCTTGATCTGAACAACCGCTTCGCGATGCGGAGAATCGAAGGGGGCGGTGAACGATTTGAGCTGATTATTGAGGGAACGGAAGGCAGTCACCTCCGGGGTGGGCCGGAGAACCTCGTTTACCGAGCGGCCCAACGGGTATGGAAAGCGGCTGGGCTGGAACCCGTCGCCCTTGAGGCACGGGTGCGTCTTGCCGTGCCGCCGGCACGGGGGCTGGGCAGCAGTGCCACGGCGATCGTGGCGGGATTGATGGGAGCCAATGCCCTCGTCGGTGAGCCTCTCTCCAAGGAGAAGCTGCTGGAGCTGGCCATCGATATCGAAGGTCACCCGGACAACGTTGTGCCCTCCCTTCTGGGGGGCCTCTGCATGACCGCCAAGGCCGCCTCTCAGCGCTGGCGCGTGGTGCGTTGCGAATGGACGCCGAGCGTGAAGGCCGTCGTGGCGATTCCATCGATTCGCCTGAGCACAAGCGAAGCCCGCCGGGCCATGCCCAAGGCCATCCCCGTTGGCGACGCTGTGGTCAACCTGGGTGCCCTGACACTGCTGCTGCAAGGGCTGCGCACCGGCAATGGTGATCTGATCTCCGACGGCATGCACGATCGCTTGCACGAGCCGTACCGCTGGCGCCTGATCAAAGGCGGCGACCAGGTCAAACAGGCCGCCATAGACGCGGGAGCCTGGGGTTGCGCCATCAGCGGAGCCGGACCCAGCGTTCTGGCTCTGTGCGAGGAAGACAAAGGCCCAGCCGTCAGCCGAGCCATGGTCAAAGCCTGGGAAGCTGCCGGGGTCGCCAGCCGCGCGCCGGTGCTGAATTTGCAGACCTCAGGCAGCCACTGGCAACCGGCCGACGATGAGTAGATCCACCTAAACAGGGCATTCAGCCCTGTTAGCTTTGTTAAAGATTGCGGACACGGAATGGACGCTGGGTTAGCAGAGCTTGCTGTCTCGGGCAGTCCCTTCCCTTGGTTGTCGCTGATTGTGCTGTTGCCGGCGGCAGCAGCTCTGGTGCTGCCACTGGTTCCGAGCAGCGAAGAGAAGCCATCCCCCGCGCCCAAGATCATCACCCTGGTCGTCCTTCTGGTCGATCTTCTGTTGATGATGGGGGTGTTTGCCACCCGCTTCGACCCCAGCACTGAAGGGCTGCAGCTGGTGGAGCGGGTGAGCTGGCTCCCAGCACTCGGCCTCGAATGGTCCCTTGGTGTGGATGGTCTTTCAGCACCTCTTGTGGTGCTCAGCGGCCTGGTCACGTTCCTGTCTGTGGCGGCCAGCTGGTCGGTTCAGCGCAAGTCACGGCTGTACTTCGCCCTGATGCTTGTTCAGGCCTCGGCCCAGGGCCTGGTGTTTCTGTCGCAGGACTTCCTGCTCTTCTTCCTGGCCTGGGAGCTGGAACTGGTTCCCGTCTACCTGCTGATTGCTATCTGGGGCGGACAGAACCGCCAGTACGCCGCCACCAAATTCATCCTTTACACGGCCCTGGCCTCTCTGCTGATCCTGATCAGCGGCCTGGCACTGGCCTTCTCCGGCGACACGTTCACCTTCAACATCACGGAACTGGCGGTTCGTTCTCCCGGCGGCAGCTTCGGCCTGTTGTGTTACGCGGGTTTCTTGATTGGCTTCGGCGTGAAACTGCCGATGTTCCCGCTCCACACCTGGCTGCCCGATGCCCACGGTGAGGCCAACGCTCCGGTGTCGATGCTGCTTGCCGGGGTGCTCCTCAAGATGGGCGGCTACGCCCTGCTGCGCTTCAACGTGCAGATGCTTCCCGAAGCGCACGCCACCCTGGCGCCAGCCCTGGTGATCCTTGGGATCGTGAACATCGTTTACGGCGCGCTCAACGCGTTCGCCCAGGACAACGTGAAACGCAGGATTGCCTGCAGTTCCGTGAGCCACATGGGCTTTGTGCTGGTGGGGATCGGTGCCGTTGATGCCCTGGGAATCAGCGGAGCCATGCTCCAGATGGTGAGCCATGGCCTGATCGCAGCCGCGATGTTCTTCGTGACGGGCGTGTTCTACGAGCGAACCAAGACCCTCTCGATCCCCAACATGGGCGGACTGGCCAAGGCACTGCCCATCACGTTTGCCTTCTTCCTGGCCAGCTCCCTGGCGTCGCTGGCGCTGCCGGGCATGAGTGGCTTCATCAGTGAAATCACCGTGTTCCTTGGCATCACCAGCCAGGAAGCCTTCACGTCCGTGTTCCGATCGATCACCGTTCTGCTGGCCGCCATCGGACTGGTGCTCACACCGATTTATCTGCTCTCCATGTGCCGACGGGTGTTCTTCGGCCCCAGGATTCCGGCCCTGGCCAGCGTCGCTGACATGCGCCCCAGGGAGCTGGTGATTGGCCTGAGCCTGCTGGTGCCAACCCTGGTGATCGGCATCTGGCCCCGCATTGCCATGGACCTCTACGAAGCTTCCACCAACGCTCTGGCCCTGCAGTTCATTGCCAGCTGAGATGTCGACTGTTTCCCCCCTCCTACGCGGCCAAGGGCTTCCCGAGTTCCGGGCCATTTCCCCTGAGCTCGTCAGCACAGACATCCCGGCTTTGCTCGCACAGCTGGATCAGGACTTCACTGCGCTCGAGCAGGCTCTTGAGACAGCCCTTGTCGGCCCCTCGAAGCTGTCCTGGGATCGGGTGATGCAACCGCTGCAGGCCATCGGCGAACGGCTGCGGTGGAGCTGGGGTGTGGTGTCACACCTCAATGGCGTCTGCAATTCCCCTGAGCTGCGCGATGCCCATGCCGCCCAGCAACCGGATGTTGTGCGCCTCAGCAACCGGCTTGGCCAAAGCCAGATTCTTCATCGGGCCTTGATGGCCCTCCAAAGCGATCCCTCCGAACCGCTCAACCCAACCCAGGAGCGGATCCTGAAATCCGAGCTGCTCTCGATGCAGCAGCGCGGTGTTGGCCTCAGTGGCGATGAGAAGGCAGCCTTCAACAGCACCAGTGAACGCCTGGCTGCTCTCTCCACCCAGTTCGGCAACCACGTGCTCGATGCAACGCAGCAGTGGACCCTGAAACTCAGCCAGCCCCATGAGGTGGAAGGCCTGCCGCAACGGGCCTTGGAGGCACTGGCCGCCGCAGCGCGTGAAGCAGGGGATGCTGATGCGTCTGCGGAGTCCGGCCCGTGGCTGCTGGGACTGGACATGCCCCGCTATCTGCCCTTCCTCACCCACGCCAACAACCGATCCCTGCGGGAGAAGGCCTATCGGGCCCATGTGGGGCGGGCCAGTGAAGGCGAACTCGACAACCGGGCACTGATCGAGGAGATCCTGACCCTGAGGCGCGAGCAAGCGTCCCGCCTGGGCTATGCCCATTGGGCTGACCTCAGCCTCAGCGCCAAGATGGCTGACGATGTTCCGGCGGTGGAAGCACTGCTGGAAGAACTGCGCGCTGCGGCATACCCAGCAGCTGAGCAAGAGCTGCAGGATCTCCAAGCCATCGCCAGGGAGCACAAGGCCCCCGAAGCTGATGAGCTGGCCCCTTGGGACATCGCCTACTGGTCGGAGAAGTTGCGCCAATCCCGGTTCGATCTGGACCAAGAGGCGCTGCGTCCCTGGTTCCCGCTGCCGCAGGTGCTCGAAGGCCTGTTCAGCCTTTGTACGCGTCTGTTCGACGTCGAGATCGTTGCCGCCGACGGCGAGGCACCGACCTGGAACGACGATGTGCGCTTCTTCCGGGTTAAGCGCTCCGATGGCACACCGATTGCCGGCTTCTACCTCGACCCTTACAGCAGGCCCGCCAGCAAACGCGGCGGAGCCTGGATGGATGAATGCCTGGGCCTGAGCAAGAAACCCGATGGCTCTGTAGTGCTGCCGGTGGCCTACCTGGTCTGCAACCAGACCCCACCTGTGGGCGACACGCCCAGCCTGATGAGCTTTGAGGAAGTGGAGACCCTCTTCCATGAATTCGGCCATGGGCTCCAGCACATGCTCACCACCGTTGAGGAACCGGAAGCCGCCGGCATCAGCAACGTGGAATGGGATGCCGTGGAACTCCCCAGCCAGTTCATGGAGAACTGGTGCCTTGATCACGCCACCTTGATGGGTATGGCGCGCCACTGGCAAACCGGTGAACCCCTGCCTGAGTCGGAATTCAACAAGCTGCGCAGCAGCCGCACCTTCAATGCAGGCCTCGCCACCCTGCGGCAGGTTCACTTTGCCTTGAGTGACCTTCGTCTCCATAGCCAGTGGACCCCGGAACTTGGCGTTAGCCCTGACGGACTGCGCCGTGAGATCGCGGCCACCACCACGGTGATGGATCCCATCCCGGAGGATCAGTTCCTCTGTGCCTTCGGCCACATCTTCGCGGGGGGCTACTCCGCCGGGTACTACTCCTACAAGTGGGCTGAGGTGCTCAGCGCAGATGCCTTCTCCGCTTTTGAGGAGGTGGGTCTGGATCAGGAGGATCAGGTGCGTGCAACGGGAGCCCGCTTCCGCGACACCGTGCTCAGCCTCGGTGGCAGCCGATCTCCAGCAGAGGTGTTTGAAGCCTTCCGAGGCCGTCCTGCGAGCACCGAAGCCCTGATTCGCCATTCCGGTTTGGTGGCCGCGGCCTGAATTCAGGCGCGCAAGCTGCTGCAGAGCCGTCGAATCGCGGCGGGGTGGCTGATCAGTTGCTGATGGGTCCAGACCGGTATTTCCTCACACCGGCCCATGGGCAGAACAGCCCTCCAGCCGGGGCAGACCATCAGATCCCAGCGGCAAAAGAAACTGGAGCACTCGACCCCAGCCAGGGCATCGGGTTGGCGATTCAGCTCGCGCAGCAGGCGACTTCCCACTTTCATGTCTGCCGCACCGGCGAGGAGCGGGCGGGGAATCATCTGAGCAGCCAGGGTGCCCTGCTGCGGGCTGCCCACACTGAGGAAGCGCCGGGTGCGCTGCACCCCCCCCAGTTCCTGCAGCCAGATCCTGCCGATCACCCCCCCCATCGAAAACCCCAGAAGATCGACCCTGGTGTCAGCACCAAAGCGCTGCTGGATGTGCTGATCCAGGCGAGAGGCCAGCTGCCGCAGGGGAATCCAACCCAGACCATGGGGCAGATGCGGCGCTAGCAGCGAGCGATCGGGCTGGTCCAACCCCTGAATTAATCGATGAAACAGGCGGGGCGTGTCCCAGAGACCATGGACCAGCACCAACGGGATGCTCACAGGGCTGATCTACCGCCATGGCGGGAGCGTTCCACGAACACGCGGCCGTTAAATCCTGGAACCGGTGCAGCACATTTGGTCAATCGCAGCCAGACCGGGATGGGCCCATACAACGTTTCCAGCCGATCCAGCATCTGCTCGCTGAAGTGCTCGATCGTGAGGCAACGAACCTCCCGGGACAAGCCTTGCAGGGCCTGAATGGCCACGCCGTAGTCCAGGCTCCGGCTCAGGTCGTCGGCCACGGCAGCAGCCTTCAGATCGAGCTGAACACTGAAATCAAGGCTGAACCATTGGCCATCCCGACGTTCGTGTTCCAACACCCCGACGTGGGCCCACAACCGCAGGTCCCTCACACCGATGCAATCCATCAGAGCGGCCGATCGATGTGGGTGAAGACGCGGCTGCCGTTGGCGTAGTCGGCAGCGATGTGGCCCTCGCCGCGCAACCGATAGCGGTAGGTCACCAACCCTTCCAGACCAACGGGTCCGCGCGGCGGCAGGGTCTGGGTGCTGATGCCCACCTCAGCACCGAATCCGTAACGAAACCCATCGGCGAAGCGGCTGGAGCAGTTGTGATAGACGCCTGCGCTATCCACCGCCGCAAGGAAACGATCAGCCGCCTGGGCATCCTCCGTCAGGATCACTTCGGTGTGACGCGAGCCATAGGAGCGGATGTGATCGGTGGCTGCCTCGAGATCGTCCACCAGCTTCACCGCCAGGATCAGATCCAGATACTCCGTGCTCCAGTCCTCTTCCGTAGCCGCTTCCGCCACACCAAGGGCCACACTCTCGGCATCGCCACGCAGCTGCACCCCGGCAGCAGCGAAGGCCGGCAGCGCAGCGGCGAGAAAAGGCTGCGCAATCGAGCGGTGCACCAACAAGGTCTCAATTGCGTTGCAGGCGGCGGGGTACTGGCTCTTGCTGTCCACCGCCACCCGAACGGCTTTGTCGACGTCGGCCGCCGCATCCACGTAGAGGTGGCACACCCCGTCGGCATGGCCCAATACCGGAATGCGGGTGTTGTCCTGGATGAAGCGCACCAGTTCGTTGCTTCCCCTGGGAATGATCAGGTCCACGAGGCCATCGAGACGCAACAAGGCCAGGCTTTCTTGACGGGTGGTGAGCAGAGCCAGGGCATCGGCAGACACCGGACTGGCCGCCAGGCCTGCCTGCAGGGCCTCCATCACAGCCTCATTGGTGCAGCGAGCCTCACTGCCCCCTTTCAACAGAGCACCATTGCCCGAACGGATCGCCAGCGAGGCGATCTGCATCACCGCATCCGGCCTGGCTTCAAAGATCACACCCACCACCCCGAGCGGAACGGAGACCCGTTCCAGCACCAGGCCCTGATCCAGCTCCCGATGCAACTGACGACAACCCAGCGGGTCACTGAGGCTGGCCACTTTGCGGATGCCATCAATGGCCGCCGCCAACTTGCTGTCATCCAGCTTCAGCCGCGCCATCAAAGCCGGCGCCAACCCCTCGGCTGCAGAGCGTTGAAGGTCTTCACGGTTGGCCGCGAGGATGCTTTCCGCACGGTCGGTCAGCGCGTCCGCCATCGCCTGAAGCGCCTGAGCTCTCTGGCCGTCATCGGTCTGCCCCAGATCAACAGCAGCACGGCGGACAGCCGCGGCACGCTGCAGCAACGCAGCAGAAGGCTCTGGAACGCTGGACATCAAGGCAATCAATCTGGAGCCATCATCCCGTTCAGCCGCTGCAGAGCGAGTCGCGCAGCCCCCAGGCGTCCAGCGCCGTTCCCCAGACAGGCTGCTTCGATCCGCAACCCCTCCCTTGAGACGGCCTGAACCCGCGACTCCACCTCGCGGCGCACCGCTGGCAAAAAGTGGCGGGCGGCACCCGCCAGACCGCCACCCAGCAACACCAACTGCGGCGTGAACAAATACACCAGCGAAGCAATGCCACAGCCCAGGTGTTCGCCGTAACGGCTCCAAACTTCCAGGGCCTCCGGATCACCACCATCTGCCTTTGCACTGAGCTCGCGGGGATCGCGATCACACAAGCGCCGCAGACCTGTGATGCTGGCGAACTGCTCCAGGGAGCCACGGTTACCGCTGTTGCAGGCCGGACCATCGGGCTGAACCCCGATCAGACCAGGTTCCGCTGCAGCGCCGTTATGGCCAGTAAACAGCTCACCCCTTAGAAGCACCCCCCCTCCAACCCCGGTTCCGAGGGTCAGCAGCACAACATCATCAACACCACGGGCTGCGCCGAGCCAGGCCTCACCAACCACCGCACAGTTGCCGTCATTAGCGAGGGTGACCCGGCGGTTGAGCCTGGACTCCAGCCAATCCGCCAGCGGCACGTCCTCCCAGCCGGGCAGGTTGATGCAAACCCGGGCCACCCGAGCCGCCGCATCCATTGGGCCGGGGAGGCCGATGCCGACCGCCTCAGCTGCATGCTCAGGATCAATCTGTTCAATGGCTTCACACAGGGCCATCGTCACGGCGCCAGGCATGGCAGGCTGCGGTGTGGGCCACTGCGCCTCCGCCAGCACCGTTCCATCAGCACGAATCCGGGACAGCTTGATCGCCGTGCCCCCGAGATCCACTCCAATCACCTGCGCGGTAGGCATGGCTCAGAACCGGAAGAACACCTGCAACTGGCTCTGCCAGGTGCGATTGGCATCCATGGCCGCGGAGACTGACGTGGTCGGTGTCAGCCGATAGGAAACAGTTCCTTGTGGAGGAACATCAACATCAGTTGTGTTCGGTGCCATCAGTAGGGAAAGGTCGAGCTGATCAGTCAGAGCAACACCAAATTCCGTGACCCATGTAAGTATTGGTGCAACCTGGCCGGAGGTGCGTTCCTTCTCTGATTTCACAACGGGGGTGACATAGGTGGGGAAAATTGCCACCTGCAGCCGCTGACCCATGGCATCGGTCAAGGTACCCAGCACAGGTGAGAGCAATGATTGGCTCAGCATCGTGGCCAACGCGGTTCCACCAGTACTGCCTAAAGAAGACAGGGAATTGCCACCGATCAAGCCCAGCAATTGCTGCTCGCTCATCGGAGGTGAGCTCCGTAAAACAAGATTGTTTCTGTCACCCAGACGGTTGGCCGGGCCAGTGGCCTGAACCATGACCTTCACCAGTCGAAGCTGGCCAACTGCGGCGTGAGCGCTGCCAGTGCCATTTGAAGCAAAAAGGTTGGTGCTTGTGAGTTGATCGCTGTTGCCCGCGCTGACGGTGTCGGAGACCCTGGCTTGCAAAGCGACATCCACGTAGGGAATCAGTCCCAACGAGGGCGTGAACACAGCAACGTTCTCCTCCTGCGGATCCAAACGGAGGGGAGCGAGAGGGGGAATCCAGATCCTGCCGGCATTAAGCCGGATCACCCCTCTTGCCTGCAGAGAGGGGTCGAGAGGGCCATTCAACGTCACCACACCACCCCCTTGGAAACTGATCGAAGGCATCAGCACCCTGGTGTCCGGCCCGAGGGCTAGCCGAAGGTTCTCAAAGCCGATGGCGGGCAGCGTTGGCATGAACCGCTGCGGCTGATCTGGGCCATTGATGGGTGTGTTTGGTCCCATCAGTACCAGAGGATCCTTGAAATCCCACTCCTCCTCCAGAAGGGTTTTGAAAGATTGAGTACCTTGGACAGCAGCAGAAGGATCCTTTTCAACGCTGGGGATCAATCCTTGAGGTTGCTTTCTCCGAGCACGTCCGGAAGAACCTGACTGGGGTCGAAGCGTGCCCCGCGACAGTTCCAGATTTCCGGAGAGGACGGGCTGCACCACAGCTCCAGAAACCTGCAGTTCGCCATCGGCCTGGAACTGCACGATCGGCTGTCGAATCTGAGCTTGGCTGAGTTGCAGGGTGAGCGGTGAAGCGCCGCTCTGGGGGGTGAACAAGCCAAGGGTTCCTGAACCGCGCAGCGAGCCGCCGCGGCCCACTTCAGCTTCAAGGCGTTGCACCAAGACGCGATCGAAATCGAACAGGATCGAGGCGTTGATCCGACTCAGCTCCTGTTCACCGATGCTGAGATCTCCATTGCTGACCACCACAAAGCCATTGGCTTGCGGTTGGCTCAACGGCCCGCGCAGCAACAGCCGCAGATTGGTGCTCCCCCGCTTCACGGCCAGGGAATCCTCAGCGAGAAGCGTCAACACGCCAAGGGCATCCCCATGGCTTTCCAGCCTCAGGTTCAAATCCGAATAGGGGTTGAAGGGCACCGTGCCGGACACGATGACGGCTTCCTTGCTCTCGCCTCCCTTCAGGGCCAGGTTCAGGCGGATCAAATCACGCTCAACGACAACCGATCGCTGCTCCAACTGCAGGGGCTGGCCCGCCAGGCTGGCGGAGTCGAGCAGCAGATCGGAAACCAGCAGGGGGGCCGTTCCGCTGAGGTCGTAGCGGCCGCGGATGCCAACACTGCCGCGGAGCTGCGGCGGCACAGGAGCCAACAACGCCAGCAGAGAGAGCGGAACCTGCAGCAGGGAGAGGTCACCGGATCCACCGAGCAACGGGCCGCGAAGCGTGGCGACCATCGGTTCAAGCTGGAGTGCCTTGGCCTGGTCATCCCCTTCAATCCAAAGGTGGGCCTTGGCGATCAGATCGGCCTTCAGGCGCTTTGGATCAGGACCGTCGATCGTTCCCGACAGATTGACCCGCCCCTCCAGAAGCTCCAGCTCAGGGCCCTTGCGGGGGTGAGCCAGGGCATAGGCCTCAAGCGCCCGGTGCGATGCCGCCAGAGCTTGCAACTGACCATCAAGCGACCCACCAAAGGTGTTGATGAACAGGGTTCCGAGATCCTCGGCACGGCCAGGGGCCAGGCCCGGTTCGGGATCGCTCCCTCTCAACTGACGGGCCAGAAGCGTCAACCAGGTCACATCCAGGCCTTCGGCCTCGATGCCGCTGTGCATCCAGCCACCCAGATCGCCACGGGCCTTCAGCCGAATGCTGCCCTGCAATGGCGTCAGTGCTGCATCGGCCTGAAAACGGCCATCCCCGAGGGAACCCTCCAGCTCGAGGCTCTGCACGGCAACTCCCGCCATCGAGCCGTCCGCAATGACGGCAGACCCACGGATCGCGAGGGGGCCCATGGCAAGGCTCCCTGCACCCGAGAGCTGACCTGCCACCGCTTTGTGCTGGTTAACCGGCGGCACGATGAAACGAAGTCCATCGATGTTGAGGTCCGCTGCACGCCAGCGGTAGCGGCGTTGCTCTCCAGCCGGAGCCAGCCCGTGCAAGCGCAATTGCCCCTCACCCCGGCGCAAGAGCACGGTCTTGGGCCAAGCATCGGCATCGAGTTCAGCCACGAGCGAGCCGGGCACGACAGGCTGCTGGGCCGCCATCGCCAGACGAGCACCACGGCCCAGTTCACCGTTGAGGCTGCCTTGCCAGCGTTCGGGAACCTGCAAGGCACCAACGCGGGGTTGATTCAGCGTCAGGCTGATGTCGGGCTGAAGCCCCGAAAGAGGACCCTTCACGCGACCCCGCGCCGCCACTTGCCCGCCCAGCGGCGTACCGATCAAGGGGGTGAAACGGCTAAGGCTGAAAGGTTGGAGTTCAAAGCCGCTCTGAAGCTCACCGGTTTGGAACCGCCCCTGCGCCAGTTGTACAGGAAGGCGCGCTTCCGCCCGCAACAGCGGACTGGTGAAGTGATCCAGCACCAGGGCGGAATCCTGCGAGGACCATCGGGTCTGAAATGACCACTCGTCCAGCAACGGGTTGGACGCCTGGCCAAGCTTCAGGCTCAGCTCCGGTGACACCAACCCACCACTGACGTCGACGCTTCCAAGGAGCGGAGCGGTTTGGCCCAGTCCGGCCTGCAGGGTCGGCAGCGCAGACCAGAAGCGGGGATCGATCTGCAGCTCCGTGCTGCGTAGATCCAATCGGGATCCAATCGTCCCGGCCAGCCCGAAGCGCAGTCCCGGGGCACTGAGGCGGATCCTGTCCACGGCAACAGACGGTTGCTGGTCTTGCAACCAGGGGGTGCGCCACTGAGCGTCCAGCGTCAGGGGTGTGTTGAGCCCTGTGGCCTCAGGCAGCTGGATCTCACCATCTGCACTCCACCGGGGCTCCCCCCAGGGGCCGTGGATCCTGAGCTTCAACCGCTCCCGGCTTTCAGAGCTGAGGTCTGTACGGCGAACGTCAGCCTGGAGATCAAAGCTCTTGTTCAAGGCAACGGACCCTGAGGCCCGAGCCTCAAAGGCTCCAAAACGCAGTGTTGCGGGCTGCAAGGTGAGTTGATCGCCCTTGCAAGCGACCCTGAGGCGATTGCTGTTCAGCGCAGCAAGTTCGAGACGCTTGAGGCTGAGCCCACCTCGGCAGTTCAACGACCCATCGGCCCAGCCGATCTGAACATCTCCCTCCAAGGTTCCAGAGGCATCCAGATCCTGAGCGGGGGCGATGACGGCCCCCAACGGTTTCAGGTTGAGCCGATCAAGCCGCGTGCGAAGCCTGAAGCGAGGCCGATCCCAATGCCCTTGTCCATCGAGCCGCAGCATCCCTTCTGCGTCGAGCCAGCGAAGTTCCGATGCGGTACTGAAAAAAGCCTCCCCGAGCCGCACTGCGCCCTGACTGCGGAGTTCAAGGGTCTGCTGCTCAGGACCGAAACGGATCAATGCAGGATCGGCCAACCGGTACTGCACGCCAAGTCGCGGCAGGGTGCCGTCGCCGCTCAAGGGCCCAAAGGTCCAGTACCGACCAGCCTCATTGGCCTGCAACTGACCACGCAGCCTGTGCACCGTGATCTGCAGAACCGGTTGCAGACGCCGAAGACTCGCCAAGGGAGCAAGGCCGACCTCCAGCCCCGCCAGGCTCAGTTCAGAACGATCCGCCACCGACGGCAAGATTCGACTCGGCCCGATGGCGATCCCCAGGCCCAAGGGGCGAAGTCCTTCGTAAGGGCCAAGATCCACGTCGTGGCCCAGCGGACCCGACAACGTGCGCTCCAAGCTGGGGCGCGCCCGGCTCAGGATGCCTTCGGCAGCGCGGTCAAGGGAGATCAAGCCTGCTGCTCCAGCCCCGACCAGAACAAAACTTCCCGCAACCAACCAGGTCCTGCGCCGCGTTTTCCCCATCAGACGCGGCGGTCTCCCCGGAATCTCGCGCAATATAAGGAGACTATTTTCAGTCCACCAGACCCCATGGCCTTCGATCAGCTGCTGCTTACTGCCGCTCCCTGGCTGGGTTGGTCTGGGCTGGGGCTTGGAGCACTAACGGCAGTTGCCTTCCTCACCAAGTGGGGCATTCGGTTTCGACTGGTCGGCGTGAGCAGCTTCACCCTGCTGCTGGCCGTGAGTTGCTGGGCATTCGGCGTGAGCTACACACCGCCAGTGGTGGTGGTGGGTGCGGTGCGGGCACCGATCGTGTTCGATAACGGCAACGACCTGGTGGTCGCCCAGGTTCCTGCCGACCTGGCCCCAACCACAGTTCAAGCCACACTGGAGCAATTGGAGGGCAACCTGCGCGGCTCAGGTCGCTCTAGCAGCACCGTGCTGGTGCGGTTGCGGGGCATCCAAGCGGAGGGCGATGGGCTGGGACGCCCCGTCATCCTGGGCGAGGTGAGCAAGACCTTGCGTTGATGCCGAACTTCAACGACGCGATCGAGGAGCTCCCCCAGTCGTTTCGCAGGGAACAACAGGAACTGGATCGGGCCGGTATCAAGCGCTGGTCCAGCATTCGTGATCTAACGGATCTGCAACTGAGCCAACTCGCCCGCAGTGGCCAGGCTTCGGCCCGAAACCTCAAGCGGCTGCGGGGCATAGCCGATTTGGTCTGCCGCTTGGATTTGCCTCCCCAGGACGCCGCGCTGCTGATGCATGCGGGCATCGCCACGCCCGCCGCTCTGGCGGCATGCACCCCTGAACATCTCGTGCGCCAGACCGGAAGGCTGGAGCGCAGCCTTGGAACCAAACGGCCTGCCGTGGTGGATCTGCGGGTGGCCGGCGATTGGATCCGCCGCGCCAGGCAACTGGCGAACTGACCCCAGCCACCCTGCCTTGGCATCCAATCCTGCGTATGAACCTGTTATGGGCTTGAAACTCCTACGCACAGCTTTGATCGCTCTGGCGCTCCTGGGCTCACCATTGCTCGTGGTTGCCGCTGACTCGGACTTGCTCAACAGCGTCAAACGCAATCCTGAAAAAGCAAAGGCCATGTGCCGTTCGTTCCGGCAAATGAACGCCAACGGCCGATCGCCATTCTCCAAGCCCTACATCAATCAGGTCGCCGCCAGCGAGAAGCTGAGTTTTCAGGATGCGGAAATCCTCATGACCTACATCGTGGGGATGCATTGCGCCGATGTCCGCTGAGACCAGTGGAATTGTCTGCCGGTCTGCAGCGCTGAGGACGGCCGATGGCGTCGAGCTGCGTTCACGGTTGTGGCATCCCAGCGGCGAAGGCCCCTGGCCTGCCCTGCTGATGCGGCAGCCCTACGGGAGCCGCATCGCCTCAACCGTGACCTACGCCCACCCCAGTTGGTGGGCGTCCCATGGCTTCCTGGTGGTCGTTCAGGACGTCCGAGGACAAGGCGAGTCGGAGGGACGTTTCCGGGGGTTTGGTCAGGAAGCAGCCGACACCCCCGCCACCCATGCCTGGGTGCGACAGCTGCCGGAATGCAATGGACGCCTGGGGGTCTACGGGTTTTCGTATCAGGGCCTGACCCAGCTCACCGCAGCTGAATCGGCCCCACCGCCGGAGTGCACCGCTCCGGCGATGACCGGCCTGGACGAACGACGCCATTGGAGTTGTGAAGGCGGTGCCCACTGGTGGCACCTCGGCCTGGGATGGGGGCTGCAGCTGGCGGCCCTCCAGGCCCAGCGACGCGGAGATGCAATGTCCTGGCTGGAGATCCGCCGAAGCCTTGAAGACAACCGCTATTTGCGGGACGGACCAACCCTGCTGGAGCGCCATGACCCCGAAGGCATGGCCTGGAGCTGGTTGAACAACGACCCCAGCAACGATCAGCAGTGGACGGTTCATCACGCCCCAGAGAGCTGGCTCCAGAGGCCGATGCTGTTGATCGGTGGATGGTGGGATCCGCATCTGGTGGGTCTGCTGGACCTCTGGCATCGCAGTCAGGTGGCCGGCGGGCAGCCATCCCTGCACATCGGGCCGGCCTCCCATCTGCAGTGGTGGCCGGAAACCCAACAGCTGATGCTTCAGTTCTTCCAACAGCATCTGCAGGATCGCCCCCCGCAGGAGCCGAAGCCCAGGCACCAGCTCTGGAACATTACCCAGCATCAGTGGGATGCGATCCCCGCACCGGACACGGGCAAATCAGCGTTATGGGGACTGCGCAGCCATGGACTGGCCTGCATCGACCCAAACGACGGTGCCCTTGTGGCGGATGGAGAGGGAGAAGGAAGCGTGGTCATCGTTCATGATCCCTGGCGACCGGTTCCAGCCATCGGTGGACACCTCGGAACACCCCCTGGGCTGGCGGAGCGCACGGCCGTGGATCAACGCAGCGACGTTGCGACATTCACCACCGCACCCCTGGTTGATGAGCTGCTGCTGTCAGGTCAACCGCACCTCCTGCTGGACGCCGAAGCGGACCAGCCCGGGTTTGATCTCTGCATCAGCCTCTCGCGCCTGCCCGCGGAAACCCACAGCGTTGAACAACTGAGCACGGGAGTCGTACGGGTTCGCGGAGAGGAGGCGTTACAGCCAGCCAGGCGCAGCGTGACCCTCCAGCCGCTGCACGCGAGCCTGGCTTGTGGCGATCGACTGAGGATCTCCGTTGCCGCAGCAGCGTGGCCCGCCATTGGCGTCAACCCTGGCCACGATGCCGTTCCCTGCGGAGCACCAAGCCCAGAGCATCGTGTGGTGACGCTGACACTGAAACTTGCTGGCTCCACCCTGCAGCTGAACCCCTTTGATTCCGGCAGACTGAAGATCGACTGACGTTTGTGCTTTAACGGCCCTCGACTTCACCCGCGACCTGGCAGCAGGACGCTGGATTGCCGCGTGATCCAAGATGTCCCTCCAACTCCAGGAGGAGCTGGCCCCGGGAGATCTGGAACGCAAATGGACCAAGCTCAGCCAGGTGTCAGGTGGGTTCAGCAAGGTCAAGGACGCTGTGATCGCCCATCAAGGCGGCGATCAGCAGCTCGTGCTGGTGGCTGTCGCCTCGGCCAGGCCACCACCAACCTGTTCGTGATCTTTGACGCAAGCGGTCGGATCATCAACGTCGACATTTCCCGAGACTTCGTCTGATCAACAGCGGATCTGTTTCGTAAATCGGGCTTAACATCTCGCCCAATTCACAGATCTCCCATGGGTGTCGCCGCAGTCCTCGACTGGATGGTGCAGGACGGCGAACGGTTGGCGAATTGTCGCCATGACCACCCGTTTGCGGTGCTTGGTCCTCAACCCTCGGATCAGGGTTGGACCGTGCGGATCTGGATGCCGGAAGCCCAAACAGTCACCCTGTTGCAGGCTGGCGACGAGATCGCCATGACAACGCCGAACCACCCCTGGGTGTTCGAGGCACAGCTCAACAGAGACCCCGGCTGCACTTACCGGGTCAGGGTTGAGCGGGGCGGGATCGTGCACGAACAACACGACCCCTGGGCCTTCCGCGGCGAATGGATGGGCGAAATGGATCGCCACCTGTTTGCTGAAGGCAACCATCACCACATCTGGCAAAAGATGGGTGCACACCTCACCGAGCGTGACGGGGTCAGGGGTGTGATGTTCTGCCTGTGGGCGCCCAGCGCTCTCACGGTCTCCGTGATTGGAGATCTGAATTCATGGGATGGACGTCACCACCCCATGCAGCAGCGCGTCGGGGGCATCTGGGAACTGTTCATCCCCGGCCTTGGGGAGGGACATCTCTACAAGTACGAAATCCGCACGCAAGAAGGCCACTGCTACCAAAAGGCTGATCCTTACGGCTTCCAGCACGAGGTTCGCCCGGACAACAGCTCCGTTGTGGCTCGCCTGGGCGGATACCAATGGTCCGATCAGGGCTGGATACAGAAGCGCGACAGCAGCAACGCGCTCGATCAACCGATCTCGGTGTATGAAATGCACCTGGGCAGCTGGATCCACGCCTCAGCGGATGAGCCCTGGATTCAACCCGACGGCACCCCTCGGACGCCCGTTCCTGCCGCGGAGATGAAACCCGGCGCTCGCCTGCTCACCTACGCCGAACTCGCCGATCGCCTGATTCCCTACGTCAAGGAGAGGGGCTTCACCCACATCGAGGTGATGCCGATCACCGAGCATCCCTTCGACGGCTCCTGGGGCTATCAGGTGACGGGTTGGTATGCCCCCACCAGCCGTTACGGAACGCCCGATGAATTCCGGGCCTTCGTGGATCGCTGTCACGCCGAAGGCATCGGCGTGATCATCGACTGGGTTCCGGGCCACTTCCCGAAGGATGCCCACGGCCTGGCCTTCTTTGATGGCACCCATCTCTATGAACACAGTGATCCCCGGATCGGGGAACACAAGGAATGGGGAACGCTGATCTTCAACTACAGCCGCAACGAGGTTCGTAATTTCCTCGTCGCCAACCTGGTGTTCTGGTTCGAGCAGTTCCACATCGATGGCATTCGCGTGGATGCCGTGGCCTCGATGCTCTATCGCGACTACCTGCGTCCCGACGGGGAATGGCTGCCCAATGAGAACGGTGGTCGGGAGAACACCGAAGCCGTTCGCTTCCTGCAGCAGGCCAACCACGTGCTGTTCCAGCACTTCCCAGGGGCCCTCTCGATCGCGGAGGAATCAACCACCTGGCCGATGGTGACGCAGCCCACGGACAGCGGCGGCCTCGGGTTCAACCTCAAATGGAACATGGGTTGGATGCACGACATGCTCGATTACTTCGAGCTGGACCCGTGGTTCCGCCAGTTCCACCAGAACAACATCACCTTCTCGATCTGGTACACCTACACCGAGAACTTCATGCTGGCCCTGAGCCACGATGAGGTGGTGCACGGGAAGAGCCATCTCCTGCACAAGATGCCGGGAGATGATTGGCAGAAGTACGCCAACACGCGGGCGTTGCTCTCCTACATGTGGACGCACCCCGGCAAGAAGACGATCTTCATGGGGATGGAATTCGGCCAGCGGGCTGAATGGAATGTGTGGGGCGATCTCCAGTGGGATCTGCTCAACTACGAACCCCACAAGGGCATCCAGCGTTTGGTGGATGACCTCAACGTTCTCTACAAGGCAGAACCGGCCCTCTGGCGGGACGACTTCGACCAGTTCGGCTTCCAGTGGATCGATTGCAACGACAACCGCCACTCCGTAATCAGCTTCATGCGTCGGGAGAGTGCCAGCGGCACCTGGCTGGTGGTGGTGGCGAACTTCACGCCCCAAAGTCACTCCCACTACCGCGTGGGCGTTCCTCTCTCAGGGTTCTACGAGGAGATCTTCAACTCCGATGCAGCCAAGTACGGCGGCAGCAACCTCGGCAACATGGGCGGCAAACCAACAGACGAATGGGGCATCCACGGCTACGAGAACTCCTTGGATCTCTGCCTGCCGCCGCTGAGCCTGATGGTGTTCAAGCACGACCCGAAACGCAGCCTGAGCAGCAGCGAGCCGGACAACATCGTGTGACGAACGTGATGACAAAGAGGGGGTAAAGCTCTAGCCAAGGCCTCGATTCGGGTAGGTTTCCGGCTGACCTGACCGGGCTTGATGAGCGACTCTTTACCCCTGCTCCTGCGTGCTGCGCGCGGTGAATCGGTGGAGCGTCCTCCGGTGTGGATGATGCGCCAGGCCGGTCGCTACATGAAGATCTACCGGGACCTGCGGGACAAGTACCCCAGCTTCCGTGAGCGTTCCGAAAACCCTGATCTCTCCTATGAGATCTCCATGCAGCCGTTTCACGCCTTCAAGCCCGATGGCGTGATCCTGTTCTCCGACATCCTCACGCCCCTGCCGGGGATGGGAATCGATTTCGACATCATCGAGAGCAAAGGCCCCCAGATCGGCGATCCAATCCGGAGCATGGCCCAGGTGGATGCCCTGCGCCCCCTTAACCCCGCCGAGTCGATGCCCTTTGTGGGTGAAGTGCTGGGTCGTCTGCGCCAAAGCGTCGGCAACGAAGCAGCTGTTCTCGGCTTCGTTGGTGCCCCCTGGACCCTGGCCGCCTACGTGGTGGAGGGCAAGAGCAGCAAGAACTACGCGGTGATCAAGGCCATGGCCTTCCGCGAACCCGAGATCCTGCACAAGCTGCTCGACCACTTCGCCGAGTCGATCGCCAACTACCTGCGCTATCAGATTGATTCCGGCGCCCAGGTGGTGCAGATGTTTGATTCCTGGGCGGGCCAGCTGAGCCCAGCGGACTACGACACCTTCGCTGCGCCTTATCAGAAGAAGGTGGTGGATCTGGTCAAGCAGACGCACCCCGACACCCCCTTCATCCTCTACATCTCCGGCAGCGCCGGCGTGATCGAGCGGATGGCCAACACCGGTGTTGACATCGTTTCGCTGGATTGGACCGTGGACATGGCCGAAGCCCTGGCACGTCTGCCGGAGCACATTGGTGTTCAGGGCAACGTGGATCCCGGCCTGCTGTTCGGCACCCCGGAGGCAATTGAGGCCCGCATCGATGACTGCGTGCGCAAGGCCCGCGGCCGCAAGCACATCCTCAACCTCGGCCATGGAATCCTGCCGGGTACACCGGAAGAAAACGGTGAAGCCTTCTTCCGGGCCGGCAAGAGCGTGATGGACCGTCTCGGGGCTGTCGTTTGACCCGCATCCTGGTGACCGGCGCCAGCGGATGCGTCGGTCAGCACATCTCCCGCTGGCTTCTGGACCACTCGGATGCCGAGCTGCTGCTCTGGCTGAGAGATCCCGCCAAACTCACCGCTGTTCCAGTAGACCATCCCCGCATCCGCCTCTTGGTCGGGGACCTGCGGGACACCGACCGTTTTGCCCAAGAGCTGGCCTCGGTGAACCGGGTGATTCACACCGCCACAGCCTGGGGTGACCCCGAGCGGGCCGAACAGGTGAACGTGGTAGCGGTGAAACGGATGCTGGCGCTTCTGGATCCCAGCAAACTGGAGCAGGTCATTTATTTCTCCACGGCCAGCGTGCTCGATCGGCACCTGCGCCCCCTGCCGGAAGCTCTGGCCTACGGCACGGAATACATCCAAACCAAGGCTCGCTGCCTCAGGGATCTGGAGCAGCACCCTCTGGCCAGCAAAATCGTGGCGGTGTTTCCCACCTTGGTGTTCGGTGGACGGGTCGACGGCACCAGCCCCTTCCCCACCAGCTACCTCACCGAAGGTTTGGCTGAAGTCAGCCGTTGGCTCTGGCTGGCCCGTTGGCTTCGGGTGGATGCGAGCTTCCACTTCATCCATGCGGAAGACATCGCCCGCATCTGTGGCCTGTTGGCCACACGCCCCCATGAACCGAACCGAGAACCCGGGCAAGGCGCCCTGCGCCGGGTGGTGATGGGACAACCGGCCATCTCGGTGAACAACACCGTGCAAACCCTCTGCCGCTGGCGCGGTGTGGCCCGAACGCCCGGCATTCCGCTCTGGCCATGGCTGATTGAGACCCTGATCCGCGTTCTGCCGATCGAAGTGAATGCCTGGGACCGGTTCAGCATTCGCCAGCGCCACTTCATCCATGACCCGGTGACCCAGCCGGAACGTTTCGGTGGCAGCAGCCATGCCCCTGACTTGGCAACAGTTCTTAGCGATTCCGGCTTACCCAACCGCGGAACCCCCAGACCCGCGCGTAAGGTCAATGCATCGACCTAGCACTTTCATGCGCTCCGTCATCCGCACCATTGCAGCCGCCTGCTGCGCCTTCCTGATGCTGATCGGCCTCAACGTCGGCAGCGCTCAAGCCGCCACTGTTGAAGTGAAGCTCGGCACCGACGGCGGCATGCTCGCCTTCGAGCCCGCCACCGTGAACATCAAGGCCGGCGACACCGTCAAGTTCGTCAACAACAAACTGGCTCCTCACAACGCTGTTTTCGAAGGCCACGACGAGTACAGCCACTCTGACCTCGCCTTCAACCCCGGCGAATCCTGGGAGGAAACCTTCGCCACCGCTGGCACCTACGACTTCTACTGCGAGCCCCACCGCGGTGCGGGCATGGTTGGCAAGGTGATCGTTGAGTGATCCCTGGATTTCTGAGGAAATCTCTGAACATCTCAAATTGAACTGAAAGCCCCGGGCTGTGTATCAACCACAGTCCGGGGTTCTTTTTTTTGCCGGCAACGATGGATAGCTTGGGGCATTGAGGGGGGTTGCAATGGTACGCCTATCAGGCCTGATCCTGACGTTGCTGTTGATCGTTGGCACAACAGGCCTGCTGTCTGCTCCGGCGATGGCGATCGACACGATCGAAAGCTCCGCCTTGGAGCGAGGGGAGCAGATTTTCAACAGCAACTGTGCGGCTTGTCACATGGGGGGCGGCAATGTGATCCGCGCCAACCGAACGCTGAAGATCAGCGACTTGAACGACCATGTGGAGGCCTACTCCAGCTCCCCGCTGGAGGCCCTTGAGCATGAGATCGAGGATGGACTGAATGCCATGCCCAGCTATGCCGACAAACTGAGTGAAGAGGAGATCATGGCGGTGGCCACCTACGTGGAACAACGGGCCGAATTGGGCTGGTCCAGGCGATGAGTCGTGAAGCTCTTCGCGATTTTTTGCGGGCTGTGGAGCACCACCAGGGCTTGCGGCGTGATGCAGCCCAATGCAGTGATGACGATGAACTGTTGGCCCTGGCACGCCGCCATGGCTTCAATGTGATCCAGCGGGATCTCTGCGACGACGCCCGCGAATCAGCCATCACCAGTTGGTTCGAAACCAGCCGAATCCAGCGCTCGTTTCAATCCAAGCCCGCCCAATCAAATTCCTCTCAATCAACACCTCCACAACCAACAACTCCACAACCAACAGCCCCGCAATCACCAAAGACCTAATGGCCGTTGTCACCCTGCTCAGTGATTTCATCGACGGCACCAGCATGGCCCTGGCGGAAGACACCGACGCCGCCGACCTGAACGCCTTCATGACCGCCAATCAAGGCCGGCTCTGGGCGAGCGTGCAGCAGCGCCGCCGGCAGCGGCAGCAAACCATCGAGCGGCGAGGTCCGGGAACGGTGTACTTCGCTGCGGATGCCCCAGGGGCTGCGGCCGTGGAGCGCTACCTTGGCAGTGACACGGGCTCAGCTGAGGAAGCAGCAGCGCTGCAGGCCATGCGGAGCGCTGGGGTGGAGATCGCACCCCATGTGGGAGCAGACCGTGAACGCGATGTTCTGCTCAACGGCCGGTTGAAGGACCTAACGGCCCAGGCCAAGGCCAAAGCCAAGGGTTTTGGTTGAAGCCATGGGCGATGCAGCGATGACGCTTCCTGAGAACCCGCTTGGCCTGCAGAGTTTTGACGAGCTGGTGGAGTGGACCGTGTCCTACCTCCACTTCAAAAACGCCCTGGAGGTGATTGCCTTCACCCCAGAGGTCGCAAGGTCGTATCTCGATCGCTTCAGCGCGTTCAGCAGCCGCTATGCCACGGAGATGAAAAAACAGGACATCCTTGAAGCCCGCCTCCCCAAAGAGATGCGGGAGAGCATCGAAGCCCAAAACGCTCACCGCGCGCTTCTACGGGAGCTGCTCAACGGCTGATCAAACGGCGGACTGAGACTGCTTGGCCGCCTGCAATACAGCCAGATAGAGATCCTCGTCAATTTCCCGGATGTCGTACTCCGTGGGTTTCACACCGTGGTGGTGCTCATGCACCACCATCCAACAGCTGCGTTCCAGCTCACCGCCAGCCGTTGCTGCGAGCGCCAGACCCTGCTGCACAAGGGAGTCCACCAGCGGCTGATCAGGCATTGGCATCCAAGGGTTCGGCAAACTCTAAAAAGACACCCCGGTTTGCCGCTCCCTGGCGTGGGGACCGATCCAAAGGCTTCGGTTTGCCCCCACTGCAAACGGAACAAGCCCCATACGGTGAACCCAGTTGAAACGCATCCGAGATGCAACCCACGGCGGAACAGTTCACCGAACAAGCCTGGGCCGCCATCGTCGCCGCCCAGCAACTGGCGCAGAGCGCCAGGCATCAGCAACTTGAAACGGAGCATCTGCTGCTTGCGCTGTTGCAGCAGAACGGTCTGGCTGGACGCATTCTCAGCAAAGCAGGGGTCGACGTTGGCACGTTCCAAGCGGCCGTCGACAGCCATCTCAGGCAGCAACCCAGTCTTGGCTCTCCACCGGAATCGGTGTTTCTGGGACGCTCCCTCAACAGCTGCCTTGATCGCGCCGAAACATTCCGCGATGGATTCAGCGACAGTTACATCGCCATCGAACATCTGTTGCTGGCCCTGGCCGACGATGACCGCTGCGGCAGGCAACTGCTCAGCCAAGCGGGCGTTGACACCAGCAAACTCAAAGAAGCCATTACAGCCGTGCGAGGCAACCAGACGGTGACCGATCAAAACCCGGAAGGGACCTATGAATCGCTTGAGAAGTACGGACGGGACCTGACGGCCGCCGCCCGTGACGGAAAGCTGGACCCGGTGATCGGTCGCGACGAGGAGATCCGGCGCACCATTCAGATCCTCAGCCGGCGCACCAAAAACAACCCCGTGCTGATCGGCGAACCCGGGGTCGGCAAGACCGCCATTGTTGAGGGATTGGCGCAGCGGATAGTGAATGGCGATGTGCCCCAGGCCTTGCAGAACCGTCAGCTCATCGCCCTCGACATGGGAGCCCTGATCGCCGGTGCGAAATACCGCGGTGAGTTCGAGGAACGGCTCAAAGCTGTGCTGAAGGAGGTCACCGCTTCAGAAGGCCAGATCGTGCTGTTCATCGATGAAATCCACACGGTGGTGGGCGCTGGCGCCACCGGTGGAGCCATGGATGCCAGCAATCTGCTCAAACCGATGCTGGCCCGGGGGGAACTGCGCTGCATTGGCGCCACCACCCTCGACGAGCACCGCCAGCACATCGAAAAGGACCCCGCCTTGGAGCGTCGCTTCCAGCAGGTGCTGGTGGATCAACCCACGGTGGAAGACACCATCTCCATCCTGCGTGGTCTGAAGGAGCGCTATGAGGTGCATCACGGTGTGCGCATTGCCGACAGTGCCCTGGTGGCTGCCGCTGTATTGAGCAGCCGCTACATCGCCGACCGCTTTCTGCCCGACAAGGCCATCGATCTGGTGGATGAGTCGGCCGCCCGCCTCAAGATGGAGATCACCTCCAAACCGGAGGAGATCGATGAAATCGATCGCAAGATCCTGCAGCTGGAGATGGAGAAGCTCTCCCTCGGCCGTGAATCCGACAGCGCCAGCCAGGAACGCTTGCAACGGATTGAACGGGAACTGGCGGAACTGGGCGAACAACAAAGTTCCCTGAATGCCCAGTGGCAGCAGGAGAAAGGAGCGATCGATGAGCTGTCGTCGCTCAAGGAAGAGATCGAACGGGTGCAGCTGCAGGTGGAACAGGCCAAACGCAGCTACGACCTGAACAAAGCAGCGGAACTGGAATACGGCACCCTGGCCTCGCTGCAGAAGCAGTTGCTCGAACAGGAAGCCCAGATCGCCTCAGAGGAGCCTGGCGAGAAAGGCTTGCTGCGGGAGGAGGTGAGTGAAGACGACATCGCCGAGGTGATCGCCAAGTGGACCGGAATCCCTGTGGCGCGGCTGGTGCAGAGCGAAATGGAGAAGCTGCTGCAACTCGAAGATGATCTGCATCAGCGGGTGATCGGCCAGCACCAGGCCGTCACCGCCGTCGCCGATGCGATTCAACGGTCCAGGGCGGGGCTGAGCGATCCGAACCGCCCCATCGCCAGCTTCCTTTTCCTCGGCCCCACGGGTGTAGGCAAGACGGAACTCTCCAAAGCCCTCGCCAGCCGGCTGTTCGACAGCGATGACGCCATGGTTCGCATCGACATGTCGGAGTACATGGAGAAGCACACCGTGAGCCGTTTGATCGGGGCACCTCCCGGCTACGTGGGCTATGAGGCAGGTGGCCAGCTCACCGAAGCGGTGCGTCGTCGGCCCTACGCCGTGATCCTGTTCGACGAGGTGGAGAAAGCCCACCCGGATGTGTTCAATGTGATGCTGCAGATCCTCGATGACGGCCGTGTCACCGATGGGCAGGGCCGCACCGTGGACTTCACCAACACCGTGCTGATTCTCACCAGCAACATCGGCAGCCAGTCGATCCTGGAGCTGGCCGGCGATCCCGAGCAGCATGGAGCGATGGAAAGCCGGGTGAATGACGCTCTCCGGGCCCATTTCCGACCGGAATTCCTCAATCGCCTCGACGATCAGATCATCTTCCACAGCCTCAGGCGGGAGGAACTGCGCCAGATCGTCACCCTTCAGGTGGAACGTCTGCGCCAGCGGCTGGCTGAGCGCAAGCTGGAGCTCAGCCTGAGCGATGGGGCCGCCGACTGGCTCGCCAATGCAGGATATGACCCCGTCTACGGGGCACGACCGCTGAAACGCGCTGTGCAGCGGGAACTGGAGACACCCATTGCCAAAGCGATCCTGGCGGGTCGTTACAGCGAAGGGCAGGCGATCAGCGTGGAGCTGGAAGCGGACGCGTTAGCCCTGCGCTGAAAACCAGGCGGGAACAGCGCTGTAGGTGGCGGCATTGCGGCTGTTCTCCCGCGCCTCCACGCCAAAGCAACAGGTGCGACCGCCGTCCCGCTCCCGCAGCAGCTCATTGGCCCAGGTCCAGATCAAGGCCGCCGTTGCCTCCATGCCCACGTTCTCCATCACGCGGAGATCAATGGCCTGGAGGTCATGCAACCGCTGCCATTCCGCCAGCAGTGGATCGTCGGCATTGACCAGAAAGGTGTGGTCGAACTGCTGCCTCAGGCGTTCTTCGAAGGGGCGAAGGCTGGAAAAATCAACAACAAACCCGCAGGCATCCAGCTCCGTTGCGGCGAACCAGAGGTTGAAACTGCGGCTGTACCCATGCACGAAGCGGCAATGGCCCTGGTGGCGCCACTGCCGGTGACAGCAGGGATAGCCGCTGAAGGCTTTGCTGCAGCTGTAGGGGGTCGGAGAAACGAGCAAGGGGTGAAAACGCGGAATGGAGCACGCTGCGGGAAGATTCAGGCGTTGCCCGAATGTCCGAGGCCTGATGCAGCCCCTCAGCCCCGCCTTCATTGACCAACTCCGTTTTAACGAAGCGGGGCTGATTCCAGCTGTGGCCCAGGACTGGCTGGACGGGGCGGTGCTGATGGTGGCCTGGATGAACCGGGAGGCCATCGAAGCCACCCTGCGCAGCGGTGAAGTGCATTACTGGAGCCGCTCACGCCAGGAGCTTTGGCACAAGGGGGCCACCAGCGGTCACGTTCAGACGATGCGGGAGATCCGCTACGACTGTGATGCCGACGTGCTGCTGGTGACCGTGGAGCAGGCTGGGGATGTGGCCTGCCACACCGGCTCCCGCAGCTGTTTCTACGAAAACAGCGATGCACGAACCCCAGGTGGAGCCGAGGCTCTAGCGCCGCCAACGGATGCCTGCACCGAACTGTTCCGGGTGATCGAGGGGAGACGCGAGCAGCCTGAGGAAGGCAGCTACACCAACAAGCTGCTGGCGGGGGGAGACAACAGCATCCTCAAGAAAATCGGCGAGGAGAGTGCTGAATTCGTGATGGCCTGCAAAGACGACAACGCCGCCGAGATCGCCGGCGAAGCGGCAGACATCGTCTTCCACATGCAGGTAGCTCTGGCCCATCACGGCGTGAGCTGGCGGCAGGTGCAGGAAGTGCTGGCCGCACGTCGTGGTGCCCCGCGCCGGCACTAAGGCAGACAGGGGCTGTCGCTGCTGATCACAACTTCATCGCCAAGCTCCACGGTGTCCAACAACACCCCCATGGTGAGCTTTCCGGCGTTGATGCAACCGCCAGTCACCGCCTTGCCGATCCGGGACTCGTCATTGGTGCCGTGAATGGCGAAGCTGTACCAGCGGAAGACGCCGTCGTAAGTGTTGAAACGGAAGGGCTGCTCTGTGGCAGGTACAGGAGCCAGGCTGATGTAGCCGACGCCGTATTCCCCGGTTTCCCCATCACCTTTGAAGTCAATGGAGTTCATGTTGGTGAAGAGGCTCTCGCGCAGCTCCTCTTCTGATTTGCCGGATTGCTCCACCAGTGCGGGATCCATCTCGAAGCGGTCGTTGCTGAGGATGGCGTTGACCTGAAAGGTTCCAAGCGGAGTGATGCCCTCTTCAAAGGTGGTGCCTTCACAGGCAATGCCATGGCGACCATGGCCAACGGTGAAACGCAACCTCCCCTCAGCACGATCCAACACACCTTCACTGGCTGCTGGATTGCTGCCGTCCAGCTGAATCCGAATCGGTGCTCGAACCTGTGGGTTCTGCTGGGGCAGGCTGTTGTTGGAACGACAACCCACCAGACTCAGCAGCAGACCAGCCAGCGCCAGAGAACGGACCAGGTGCATCGATCAACCACGACTGCCGGCAGCATGCCGCGCCCGCATGGTGACGTCACTCAAGTGATTCAGATTCGGCCGGTTCGATGGGCTTCCGAAGCGTTGAACCGAAACGGGTGGTCTGCTGCATGACCCACGCCAGCGTGAGGCTATCCCGCTGCGATGGCACCAACACCGGACGCTCGCCCTGGCTGATCGCCAGGACATCAGTGGGGACCGAACTGTGGCCCCAGAGGCCGAAGGCGTGACCCAGTTCATGCAGAGCGGTGGCCTGCAGTGCTTCAGCTCGCAGCCCTGGTGACACCATCACCTTCACCAGGGGTTCAAGCCTTCGGCGGCCCTGGCGCTGCACGTCCACAACCTGAAGTTGTGTGCGTCCGTTGCTGGCGCGCCACACACCAGCCACCTGCCGGCGGGCCGGACGCTGCCGATGAATCAACACGTTCGCCTGGTCCAGATTGTCCACCAGCGTGAGCGGAACCAGTGCACGCCAGGTGGTCAGCGCCGATGACACTTGATCAAGCCAGCGTTGGTCCCAGCGGTTGGCCGGAGTGGCGGCGGCGGGCTGAACCCACACGCACCAGTGCTTCAACACCGGAGGGCCCAGGGAGGTGGTGGCGATGGAGGAGGCATAGCCCGGCCTTTGGCCTGGAGGCTGGCGTTCCAAAGACACCTGCAGGGTTCGAACCTGCTGTTGTGGAGGACAGAGCTCGGGCTGCATCAGGCGGCGGGAAGACCCACACCGCGGGCCATCAGGGTCGCCATCAACGGAATGCTGGCGAAGCCGACCAGTTCGATGTTGATGATCCAGGCCAGACGCTTGGCCAGGGCTTCACTCACCTTCGGCAGCTCACCCTTGCGCAGGGGAATCGCCCAGAGGATGTAGGTGATCGTGGGATACAGCGACAGGCCTCCCACGGAGAGGTACAGACCAACCTTCCACCAGAACAGCGGATTCTGGGTATAGAACTCAGCCCCTTGGCCGAAGTGGATCACCCGCAGGATTCCACTGACAAGAAGAGCTAGGGCAGCGATGCCATAAACGATGTCGGTGATCACCATCGCCGTGGCTTCCTGGCGATTCGGATCCGCTTTAATCAGCTTCCGCTCCAGCACCAGAGCGCCAAAGCAGAGCATGAAGCTGAGGTAGTGAACGTAGGCAACGCCGGCGTTTTTGGCGATGTCGGACGTGAGAGCGACGGCCAGGGGCATGGGCGTGGCGGCGGAAGGTGCGGAGACCTTAGCCACCCAATTGAATTAACAATGAAAGATTCACTTCAGTAACAGGAAGAAAGGGTGAAATAGCGCACAAAGTATTAATTCGGGAGTCTTTATTATGACCGCCAGAAAAAAACACTTTGGTTCTAGGTTCAATTCAGCCGTATCGTCATGATGACGAGTTCTCTGAGTGCTTTTCTCGGCGAAATTGGTCGCCATCAACTGCTCACTCCAGAGCAGGAACTCATGATGGGGAGAAAGGTTCAGGCGATGGTCGCCATCACAGAACGCTGTCATCTGGCTGGCGGGAGTGGCCCAGCCTGTGAGTACAGCGATGAAGAAAAAGGCGTGATTCGCCGTGGCGAACGGGCCAAGAATCAGATGATTACCTCCAACCTTCGTCTTGTCGTCAATCTGGCCAAGCGTTATCAGGGCAAGGGTCTGGATCTTCTCGATCTGATTCAAGAGGGCACCCTTGGCCTCACCCGAGCCGTCGAGAAATACGACCCCACCCGCGGCCATCGTTTCTCCACCTATGCCTACTGGTGGATTCGGCAGGGGCTGAATCGAGCGCTCTCCACCCAAAGCCGCACGATTCGCATTCCTGTGAATGTGAACGAAAAGCTCACCAAATTGCGGGCTGCCAAGGCACGCTTGATGCAGCGCAATGGCCTCAGCCCCAGCGGAGAGCAACTCGCGGAGTTCATGGAGATCCCCATCGCTGAGGTGGAAGATCTGCTGGCCTGTGAACTGCGCAGCGTCACCGTGAGCCTGCAGGGGGTTGTGAAGTCGAAATCGGATCCCTCCGAGCTGGTGGATGTGCTGCCAAGCGAGGAGCTCCCGCCGCTGGAAAGGGCCGAGATCGCTGAACGCACCGCGTCCGTGTGGTCTTTGCTGGCCAAAGCCAATCTCACCCCGAAGGAACACACCGTTGTGACCCTGCGCTTTGGGCTGGATGGCACCAACGAATGGCGCACCCTTGCCGAGGTGGCACGCCACATGAACTGTTCACGGGAGTATTGCCGTCAGGTGGTGCAGCGGGCCCTGCGCAAACTGCGCAAGACGGGCATTCAAAGCGGACTCGTGGAATCCACACTCTGAAGATCGGCACGCCCCGCTGGCGTCTTGCGGAGGAACTGGGGAGAGTGGATCCAACCGGTTCCCTCCGCATGACTGACCAGGCTGCGCGAACCACCGTTGAAGCCGACGTGCTTGAACGGGAGGTGATCGACGAAAACCTTCTGCGGCGCCTGTTGCAGCAGGCCGGCAGAGGTCTTGCCGCCCCAGCCCTGGAAGCCCTGGAGTTGATGCTTGACCCCGGAACCCCCTCAGCCGCGCGGCTGACGATGCTCGCTGCCCTGAGTTATCTGCTGATGCCGGCCGACCTGATTCCAGACCTGCTGCCGGTGGCCGGTTTCAGTGATGATCTGGTGGCACTTACGGCCATGGTGGGTCTGTGGAGCAATCACGTCACTCCCGCCATCCGGATGCGAGCTCGCCGCAAACTGGATCGCTGGTTTCCCCTGGCGCACTGAATCGCTGAACTGAATCGCTGATCAATGTCTGGCTGGACCCCTGAATTTGAAGCGGACCTCACTCTGCTGCTGAAGGACTGGTTGAAGCAGCAAGGGCGCACCCAGGCCGACCTGCGTCGAAACCTGCGCGCTGTGTCGACCCGAATGCCCGCCCTGCTTGAGGTGCTGGAGCGCGAACACAACATGCGTGGACTGGCTGGACTGGCTGATCGGCTCTGCAGCGTTGAAGCCGAATGGCATGGCCAGCCTTCCAGCGAACCTGCCGGTGTGGCAACGGCCGACGACGATCCGTTCGGGCAACTTGATCTGCTTTTGCAGGAAATTCGAGACGACTGCACCGATTAACGGCCGACACGGGCAAAGTGGTGGCTCAGACATCGCACTGATGACGCGAAATCACCTCCTCAGCGCCTCCGTTCTGTTGATGATGTCGGTGTTCGGCGCCGCCTCGGCCCATGCGTAAACCGAGGGGTGGCTGCAGGGACCGGGTAGCGCCACGAGCAGAGACAGCAAGATTGAAGCCGATTGCATCAAGGCAGAGGACGGCTCCGTCACCTGCGACACCAAGGCTCGCCCCTATTACAACCCCTTCAACGACTGAAGCCCGTGAGTGAACCCACGCGTTCCAAGAGAAGTTTTCTCGGTTTCGTTGATGCAGGTGAGCGCGAGGTCGCCCGACTGCTCACCCTGATCACGGCCGTGGTGATCGGCGCCGCCATCATCCAGCTGATTGTTTCCTTGGGCTCCAAATTGCTGACTGGGTCAGCGGCGACTTGGTTAGGCGATGACCTGATCAAGATCCTCGGCGATCTGCTCACCGTGTTGATCGCACTGGAGGTGCTGCAAAACATCACCAGTTACCTGAGGCGCCACGTGGTGCAGATCGAACTGGTTCTGGTCACCGCGCTGACGGCTGTGGCTCGAAAGGTGATCGTGCTGCCCTCCGGTGCTGAAAACAAACCCCAGCTGCTGGTGGGCCTCGGGATCGCAGTCGTCTCACTTTCAGCGGCTTACTGGTTGGTGAAGCGTGCGAACGCCACACCCTCCCGCAAACGACTGGGCCGCGGAGGATCAGCCAACAAGCTTGATTTCCAGGACTAAGGCTTCACGAACAAAAGGAAGGCCGCCCTTCCCGATGGAAAGACGGCCTAACTGGCTCGTTTGCGCATGGCAATCGACCTCAACTTCAGTGTCTGATGCCTTGGAAAATCTTCTCCAGCAATGGAACTGAGACAGGAAGGTCGAAGCGTCTGGCTCAAGGCACCCTGGGGCCATCGAGTCCAAGTGTGAAGCGGCTCTCCTGCGGGGCACCTACGAAAGATGCAGAGGGGAGTCGACTGGCTTGACGCTCTTCGTTGTCGCGCCAGACGAATCGCTTACGAATGGGTGGGAACTGTTGGAGCAGGGGCCAGAAAGTCAGTCTGCTTCTGGGGTTTGCTCAGGTGGAGTGTCGGCCGTCATGGGCTCCTCCGATCTCGATGCACTCACTCTCGTCAGCGATGCGACCGACGGCAATCAGCTGTCGTGCTCATTTCCTTTTGGGGGCTGCACGATCCATCGTGGAGGTGGCGTGCCTCGCCGGGCTTAAGCAGCATCCCAGTGCAAGGCCAGCCACAGGGTTCCTGGATCGGGATCAGTGCGCTCCACCCGGTGGCGTTGATGGGGCGAAAGGAGCAGATGATCCCCTGGACTGAGATCCACAATCCGATCAGGGTTCTGCAGCGCAACACAGGCGCTCCCCCGCAGCACAAGCACCCACTCGTGATCGGACTGATCCATCCATTCGTCACGGGGGGAGCTGAAGCCATTGGAGGCGATCAACAGCAGTCTCCATGTTTCGGCAGACGCCACCACCTGGGTTGATTCCTCACCCGGTGGAGGGCACGGGGTCGCCAGCAGGTTGACCTCTCCCCCCGGCCGATGGTCACGCTCACCCCAGCGCCGACCGATGTCGAACCCCCAGGATCGAGCCAACTGAACAACCTGGTTGTGGTCCGCACAAGCCGCCAGCTTTTCGCGGCTGTTGGAGTCGTTCCGCACACGCTCAGCAAGGGCCTGAAGTTGGGAGATCTTGTTGAGGAAACGGATCAGATCCTGTTCCGCCACAGAGACCACCGCACAGCTTCAATAGTGATCCTGACAACAGACCAATCAGGGGATCGACGCAAAAGTCAGAAGATCCTGACCTTCTGTTTCATGTCGTCCGCAACCAAGGCACTCACCATCGGAGATCTGGAGGCTGGATTCTCGACCTACTGCCAGGCCCTGCGTCGCCTTGTGGCCGATGGACGCGACCTCAACGCCATTCGCCGGACGGTCTGCTGGGACTACCTCAACCGATTGCACACCTCGCTTCCGAAGGATTACCGCTCTCCCGATGAACTGATCCAGCGGTTCCAGAAGGAGGCATCGCCTGCTCAAGCAGACTGAGACAAGCCACATCATGCCTGTGCTGAGCCACCTCCTGCGCTGCTGCATTGGTGCGTTTCTTGTTCTGCTGCTGAGCCTTGGCTCAGCCGGCGCTTCGCTGGCTGCCGGGTCTGACGCCAGCCCCGGCGCTCTTTTGTTCGAACAGCACTGCGCGGGATGCCACATCAACGGTGGCAACATCATTCGCCGGGGAAAAAACCTGAAGCTGAAGACCCTCGAGCGTGAGCAGATCGCAACGGTGGACGCCATCGCAGCCATCGCCCGGGAAGGGCGAGGCCAGATGAGTGGTTACGCCGACGTTCTCGGGAGAGATGGAGATCAGCTCGTAGCTGAATGGGTGCTAATGCAGGCTCAGAACGCCTGGACCCAGGGATAAACCTCGAGCGCCGTCCAGATCCCCTGCTTCCAATAGATGTCGTCCTCAACCAGCCTGCGGACGACGTCGATGCTGTCGGCCTCGAAGATCCCGAAAACATGGCTACTTCCCTCGGTGGGTCCGAGCGTGACCAGCGTTCCCTGCTCTTTCAGACTTTGGAGACGAGCAAGGTGTTCATCCCGATAGGGAGCACGCTTCTCAAGAGCATCCGTGCAGTAAGTGCCCCACATAACGAAACGTGCCATAGCGAAGGGTGAAATAACAGCGAACTTTTCAGTGGAAAATGATGGCATAGCCGCTTGAACCATGGCTATGTTGTGAAGGTTGATATCTCTCGAAAGCGATGCTCACTGGGAGCGACCTTCTCAATAAAGTCAAAGACCTGGGTGACATCAGCAAGTCTGACCTTGTTCGTGCCTGTGGCTATGTCTCCACGAAAAAAGATGGTGGTGAACGTCTGAATTTCACCGCTTTTTATGAAGCACTGCTGGAGGCCAAAGGCGTCAGTCTTGGCGTGGGTGGTGTTGGCGGTGTGGGCAAAGGCGGCCGCAAACTCAGCTATGTGGCCACTGTGCAAGGCAACGGCAATCTTCTCATCGGCAAGGCCTATACAGCGCTGCTCGACCTGAAACCTGGAGATGAATTTGAAATCAAACTTGGTCGCAAACAGATTCGCCTGACACCGGTGGGTGCCACCGACGAAGACGACGAGTGATTCAAAATTAAAAAGCAGTGCAACCCCGGCCAATGCCGGGGTTTTTGATGGCTTGAGCGGGATGACAGCCCCTAGGGCTGATCGGCAGCTGCACGCAACTCAGCGCAAAAACGACCAGCTTCCTGAGCATTGTCCCCGGGCGATGCTGCCGCCATCCGTTTCACAAGTGCACTGCCCACAATTGCTCCATCGGCACCCCAACCCCGAACCTGACGCACCTGCTCTGCACCGGAGATCCCAAAACCAACCGCAACAGGAACCGGTGAGGTTTGTTTGAGTTGCTGCACCAAACCTTCAACCCTGCTTTCCATCTGAGCTCGCTCACCGGTGACACCGGTAACACTCACCAGGTAGGTGAAACCTCGGCTGCATGTGGCAATCCGACCCATCCGATCTTGGGGAGTGGTGGGTGCAACCAAGAGCACCAAATCCAAGCCATGACGCTCTGCGATTGTCGACAGCCGCTCCGCTTCCTCAAGGGGTAGATCAGGGACCACCAAACCCGCCGCACCAGCCTCCGCTGCGGACTGGCAAAACGCCTCCATCCCCACATTGAGCAGTGGATTGGAATACGTGAACAGGATCACGGGAATCTGCAGCTGGCCTTTCAACGAGCGCAGCATGTCCAGAACACCCTTTGGCGTGGTTCCGGCGGCAAGGGCCCGGGACGCAGCAGCCTGAATGACCGGCCCATCAGCGAGGGGGTCGCTGTAAGGCATTCCCAGTTCAACCATGTCAGCCCCTGCACTTTGCAGGCTGAGCAGCACATCAGCGGTGACAGAGAGATCCGGATCGCCGGCCATCAGGAATGGCATCAAGGCGAGGCGACCGTCCTGCTTCAGCTGCTCAAAGCGCTGGGCGATGGAAGAGGACTGCTGATTGGGCATCTCGGTCAACCGACCAGGAACAAACTTCGGAAGCCTATGAGTCGATGGGGGCATCACCGTCTGCGGGAACCGAGGCATCCGCTCCAATCTTGCGCAACAGCGCCTGTTGCTCCTCCTCGGGGAGAGCATCAAAACGGGCTTGAAGCGCTTCAGCTTCCTGCTTGTCGTACACCTCACGGTAGCGACGCCGCTGGTCCATGTAGGTCATCTGGCCGGTGACCACACGGAACAGGTAAGAGCTTGTCCACACCACCACAATCACAACCAGCAGGGCCTCCGCAGCAATCCCTGCCGAAAAACCCTCAAAGCCTGCAGCCTGAAAGCCGACTTGCCCAAGCCCGCCCAGCAGGAGGACTGCAAGTCCGATCAGAAGAACCTTGCCACGCGTCAATTCAGACGTCTCCTTGCCCGCTCAGCCGGAAATTGAGGAAGGGGGCGAACAGAATCATCCCCGGGAAAAAGAGGAAGACCAGGCCATAGATCCCCAGACGCTCCAGCTTGCCCATGCGATGCCAACGCTGGTTCATCCACGCGTACAGGGCGAGGGGAACCACAACGAGATACAGGCCGCCCAGAACGGTGTAGGCCAACAGAACCAACAACGTGTCCTGTGGGACTTGAGAAAGCAGGGACGAAAGGTCCAAGGCCTGAGGACATCTGAGGGAAATCTAAGATGTCCGGGCGGGGGCATGGCGGAATCGGTAGACGCACGCGACTTAAAATCGCTTGGGCCGAAAGGCCTGTGGGGGTTCAAGTCCCCCTGCCCCCACTACCTAAGCTCAAGACGGCAGCAAGTCAGCCAGCTTGGTGCGGAAATCTCCCTTGGGCATGCCGCCCTTCAGTTCTCCCTCGATCGAAAAATCTCCATCGGGATCGTTCACCAGGAGGTAGGTGGGCCAGCCCATTCCCTCCTTGTTGGGGTACTGCTTGAGCAGGATCTTCCGGTATTTCCGATACATCTCCGTGTCCTGCAGCATAACGGAGATGAAGCTGCAGCCGAGTTCCTCGGCCACCTTGCTGTCGTAGTGACTCATGCGGTGACAGGTGCCGCAGTCTTCAGAGCTGAACTTGATCAGGTGCATCGGCAACGGCCCAGGACAGGATCTCTCCAGCATGGAAAGGAACCAGTCCATTCACAAGTTCCGGCACGAGATGGTCACGGCGTTGCAACGTGATGCGACGCGTGTTGGCTGGACGGTTGTAGAAGGCCGGCCCATTCAGGCTGGTGAAGGCTTCGAGATGCTCCAGGGCGCCCTCCTCATCAAAAACCTGGGCATAGCTCTCCAGGGCGAAGGGCGCATTGAAGATGCCGGCGCATCCGCAGGCACTTTCCTTGGATGCCCGTTCATGCGGTGCCGTGTCGGTGCCGAGAAAGAAGCGTGGGTCACCGCTGGTGGCCGCCCGGCGCAGGGCCTGACGGTGGCATTCCCGCTTGGCCACGGGGAGGCAATAAAAATCACTGCGCAACCCGCCGGCAAACATCGCGTTGCGGTTGATGTGCAGATGGTGGGGGGTGATGGTGGCGGCGAGATGACGATCCGCTGAGCTGACGTATTGCACCGCTTGTTCGGTGGTGATGTGCTCGAACACAACCTTCAGCTCGGGATGGCGGTCCCGCAGTGGTGCCAGATGGCGTTCGATGAACACCGCCTCTCGGTCGAAGATATCGATCTCGCTGTCCGTGACTTCACCATGGATCAGCAAGGGCATGCCGATCCGGGCCATCGTTTCCAGCACAGGATCGATCTGCAGCAGATCCGTCACCCCTGCGGCGGAATTGGTGGTGGCGTTGGCGGGATAAAGCTTGGCGGCCGCAAAAACGCCCTCTCGAAATCCTGTCTCCAACTCGGCAGGAGCGATCGAATCCGTGAGGTACGCCGTCATCAGGGGCGTGAACTCCAGATCAGCGGGGCACGCCGCCTGGATACGGTCGCGGTATGCCCGTGCGGCAGCCACCGTGGTCACCGGGGGACGCAGGTTGGGCATCACGATGGCCCGCTGAAAACGGCGGGCGGTATGGGCCACAACCTGGTTGAGCATCTCCCCGTCGCGGAGATGCACGTGCCAATCATCTGGGGCGATGATCGAGATCTGATCAGACATTCAGCTGCAAACCATTCACGGCAAGGCGCAAGGCATCGAGGCGATCACCAGTGATGTGGCTTTGGGGGAGCCGATCCAACAGCTTCAGCTTCTGCAGGCGCTTCTCCGTGCTGCCCGTTGCACCGACCAGGAACACCTGACGACTTTCTTCAATCGCTTCCTTGACGGCATTCTCGAGGGCGATCGCAGCGGTGACCCCCAGGTGGGACACCTCGGAGAGGTCGAAGACCACCGCCTGACAATTGCCGATGGCGTTGTGCTCACGCGAGATGGCCTTGGCCACGCCGAAGATCATCGGCCCGGCGAGCTGGAACAACAGAACCCTGCCGGAGGCCTGATCCAGCAACACCTGCTCTTCATCGGTCAGCTCCACATCGTCATCAGCGGTGCTGATCGTTTTCACTTTTCTGGACTGCAATGCGCTCATCCGATCAATGGTGAGCACGTTGGCCACGAAAACTCCGATGCCCACTGCAGTGATGAGATCCACCAGCACCGTGAGCGCAATCACGCCGTAGGTGATCACCGCAGCTTTCACCGAGAGGTGGTGGGCCCGTTGGAGGAAATCCCAATCAATGATGTCGATGCCCACCTTCAGGGCGATACCCGCCAGCACAGCGAGGGGAATCGTGGACGCAAGGGGCGCGGCAGCCAAAACGACCACCATCAGAATCAGCGCGCGGACAATGCCCGATAAGGCTGAGCGTCCGCCGGCCTGAATGTTCACGACGGTGCCCATCGTGGCTCCCGCCCCAGGCAGTCCGCCAAAGACGCCCGACGCGATGTTGGCCAGTCCCTGACCCACCAATTCCTTGTTGGAGTTGTGCTCCGTGCGGGTGAGGCTGTCAGCCACAACGGAGGTGAGCAGCGCATCGATGCAGCCGAGCATGCCCAGCACTGCGGCATCCACGAACATCAAACGCAGCTGTCCGCCCGAAAAAGTGGGCACATGCAGGCTGGGGAGCTCAGCATTGAACGGAGGAATGGTCTTGAGACCGGCGTCCTGGAACAGGGTCATCGACAACACCGTTCCCAGCACCAGCGCCAGAAGCTGCGGCGGGCAGAAACGCTTCACGCTGGCTGGGGTGAACCAAAGGATCGCAACGGTGATCAACGCCAGCGCCAGCTCCATCGGCTGAATTCCGGCAATCAAACCCGGCAGGTTGGACAGGGTTCCCATCACCCCGCCCGATGCGGTCTGCCCCAGAAAAGCGGGCAGCTGGAGAATCACCAGGATGGCTCCAATCCCCGACATGAAGCCAGAGATCACGGTGTATGGCATCTGGGTGACGTATCGACCCAGACGGAACACGCCAAAAAGTATCTGAAACAGACCCGCCAGGATGACCACGGTGAAGGCCATGGCCATGGCCGTTTCCTTGTCCGGAGCTGTGGCGGTGAAGCTCAGGATCACCGACGTGAACACCACGGTCATGGGACCGGTGGGTTCGGAGATCAAGGTGGGCGTTCCGCCGAAGAGAGACGCCACCAAGCCGATGATCACGGCGCCCCAAAGCCCAGGGGCAGGGTCACCCGTTGCGGCGACCCCGAAGGCCAGGGCCATCGGCAGAGCAATCACCGCGGCGGTCACGCCACCAAAGGCGTCACCCCGGAGGTTGCTGGTGCTGATCCGGTTCAACAAGGTTTCTTATCTATTACCCAGGTGAGTGACCTTAGGTTGATTCGCTTCAAAGCAGAATCCCCGTACAGCTGAGCTCGGCCCATGCCTGAATTTCTGCAGGCCTTGATCCAAGTGCTCCTGGGCATCGGACTGCTCTTCGGTGGCGGGGAACTATTCGTTCAGGGGTCCGTCGCCATGGCGGTGATCTTCGGCATTCCCCAGCTCGTGATTGGCCTCACGGTGGTGTCTCTGGGCACCAGCGCTCCGGAACTATTCGTGAGCCTGAGTTCGGTGCTGCAGGGAGCTGACGCCCTTGCCGTGAGCAATGTGGTGGGCAGCAACATCTTCAACGTGATGGTGGTGCTGGGCAGCAGCGCCCTTGTGCTGCCCTTACGGGTTGAAAGCCGCCTGGTGAGACGAGATGTACCTCTGATGATTGCCATCTCCGCGGCGGTCTGGGGCATGGCCTCCGCAGGACGGGTCACCTGGCAAGCAGGCCTGGCCTTGCTGTTGGGGCTCGTGATCAACACCGTCTGGGAGATCCGCACTGCCCGTGAACAACCGGACGACAGCGGCAGCGCTGAACCGGAAATCAGCGTCGAAGCAAGCAAAGGTGGATTGATCCCCGCCTCAGTGCGATTAATTGCCGGCATCACCGTTCTCTCGATTGGATCAAGGGTTCTGGTGAATGGCGCAGTCAGCGCCGCAACCCTTCTGGGAGTTAGTGAGGCAGTGATCGGTCTGACGATCGTTTCAGCCGGAACGTCGATGCCCGAATTGATCACGTCTCTTGTAGCGGCCCTACGCGGACGCACCGATCTGGCCATCGGCAACGTGGTGGGCAGCTGCCTGTTGAACCTGATGCTGGTGCTTGGCGGCGGAGCTATTGCGGCAGCTGGCAACGGACTTGAAGTCACCCCGGAACTGATTCAGGACGACCTGCCGATAATGCTGCTCACCAGCCTGGCCTGCATGCCGATCTTTTGGACAAAAGGTCGCATCTCGCGCGTGGAAGGAGGTCTACTTCTCGGCCTCTATGTTTTGTATCTGGTCGACAATGTTTTACCCCGGACGGCTATGGCCACCTGGGCCGATGAATTTCGCCTTGTGATGCTCTGCGTTGTAATTCCAATCGTGATGATCGTGATTTTCACTCAAGCGGTTTTTTATTGGCGTAAAAACCAGAACAGCCCAACCATTTAAATCAATACTTAGAAAGCAATTGCTTTTTGGCTATTAGCCGCCACATGGTCCAACTCATCTCTAGCAATTAATTCGATTACATCTCGTAGAGTTTCTGGCTCACGTTCATCACGGGCAGCCCACATATTTCCCTCTTTTCTCCAATAGGCTGATGCAATCGGAGTTACGGGCTGCAGCAACCACTCCTCTGGCTGCTCCAAAAGCATGCGCCGGTAAGTTTTGACAGCTTCGGCCTCAACAGCTTCTCCAAGCAAAGAGGCCAACTCGTGATCCAACAGGGTAGTAAAAGCAAATATCCAATAAACAAGGACAGCTACATGCCTTGCCACAAATCGGTCTATCCATAAAGACAGTCCACCAAGATCACGAGAAAAAATATCTTCATGCGTCTGCTCATTACTGTCCTGCCGACGTGCCAACTCCAGAGTCTTACGAATAGCGCCGCTCTGATCAAGGCCAATCGTTTCAAGGTAATGACAAGCACTTTCCTCAGCCGTATAGGCCGTGCGAGCGATAATCTCTAAAGATGCTGCCCGACGAGCATCAGCTGCAGGCCAAAGAAGACTGAGCAACTGCTCGCCTGATTCAATCAAAAAATGGGCAAAATCAGCCTTATGGCCTTGAGTCTGCATGAATGATTCCACGTCATATATATCGATTTAATCGTGGTCTAGATCGCCATATATGCATTGTCTTGCACCTTTCATACTGTCGAAAGGATTACAGGATCAGAGCATCGTCACGAACTCTTCGGAGACGGAGGGATGCAGCGCCATGGTGCGATCGAAATCGGCCTTGGTGGCGCCCATCCCCACGGCAATCGCCGCCATCTGAATGATCTCCGCGGCATGCTCGCCCACCATGTGGCAGCCGAGCACCCGATCGGTGGCCTTCTCCACCACCAACTTGAGCAGACAACGGGGGCCGGAAGCGGGCAGGGCCCGCGCCATGGACCGGAAGCGGGCGCGATGCACAACAACACTTTCCACGCCATAGCGTTCGATGGCCTGTTCTTCCGATAGGCCCACTGTCGCCAGCTCTGGATCGCTGAACACGGCACTGGCCACGAGGTCGTGGTTCACCTGCCGCTGACGCGACCCGAAGACGCTGTCGGCGAAGGCACGACCTTCATCAATAGCCACAGGCGTGAGGTTGACCCGATCGGTGACATCACCGACGGCATGAATGTGGGGAACCGAGGTGCAGGAGTTGGCATCGACCCTGATGCGGCCGTTCTCGGTCGCTACGCCGGCAGCATCCAGCCCAAGATCCGCAAGCCAGGGGCGACGCCCGGTGGCCATTAACACACCGCCGCAAGCCAAAGACTCACCATTGCCCAGGCGCGCCGTCAGCGCCCCGAGCTCTCCCTCCACGGCCACCACCGTTTGCTCCAACAGCACCTCGATGCCCTGCTCACGCATGCCATCCAGCACGGCATCGGCCAACTCGGCATCAAAACCGCGCAACAAGCGCGGACCACGCACCACCTGGGTGACCGCAACACCAAGGCCCCGCAGGATGCAGGCGAACTCGCAGGCAATGAAGCCTGCGCCCACCACCACCACGGCTGAGGGGACATCCTCCAGCAGGAACATGTCGTCGCTGACCCAGGTGTGTTCAACCCCAGGAATCTCCGGCCGGGCCGGCCGGCCACCAACCGCCACCAGAAAGCGCGGTGCCGAGAGTTCCTCTAGCACGGGCCCACCGCGTTGATCGGAAATGCCGATGCGATCTGCTGCCGTGAAGCGTCCCCAACCGGAGATCAACTGAACGCCGGCCTTCTCCAGAAATCCAAGATGGAGGGCATTGAGCCGATCCACCTCGGCGCGCACCCGACGCAGGAGATCAGGCACATCCAAACGCACCGAACCGATCTCAAGGCCGTAGGCCGAGGCATCCGCCAGTTGATGGCGGGCCTGGGCGCCGTACACCAAAAGCTTTTTGGGAACACAGCCGCGGATCACGCAGGTGCCTCCGACGCGATCGCCCTCCACGATGGCGACGCGGGCTCCATGACGGGCCGCGCGTTTCGCAGCGGCCAGACCACCGGAGCCTGCTCCGAGCACAACCAGATCCAGATCAGCGCCCATAACAGAAGGGTGCTCGAGACGACGGGCGTCATCGTAAAGATGGCGTTATGGTCCGGGGAAGGGGGCCATAAAGGCCCAAGACGAGTCGGTCGTATTTCAACCGCGTCCTTAAACCATGAACCGTTCTTCCAAGCGCCGCAGGCAGCCGCCTGATCCTGAGCTGCGCCTCAAACGATCGCAACGCCGCGAGATCGTGATGATGATCACCAGCGACGACATGAAACTGCGGCTGAAGCAGTTGGCTGATCAGGGCCGCCAGCAGGACTGTCTGGCGCTGATGCACGAACTGGGCGACTGGCAGTCCTATGGACGGGCAACGCTTGCGCCGATCCTGCATGCCCCTTTCATCGGAATCAGCTGAACCCCTGAGCTGGTCGGACCTGGCCAGCCTGGCGATGCCGGAACCGAATCGGATTGATGGGCCGACAAGTGCCCAGGCCACGTTGCGCCTGTTCGGACAGCCTGAATCCAACGTGATGGTCACGCTGTACCGCGACCACCACGCCTGGTGCCCCTACTGCCAAAAAATCTGGCTCTGGCTGGAGTTCAAGCGCATCCCCTACCGGATCCGCAAAGTCACCATGCGTTGCTACGGCCCGAAGGAGCCGTGGTTCCTGGAGAAAGTACCCTCAGGGATGTTGCCGGCCCTGGAGCTCAACGGGCGGCTGATCACCGAAAGCGACGACATCCTCCTGGCCCTCGAACAGCAGTTCGGCCCCCTGGGCATGGCGATGACAGCGCCGGAAGCTCTGGAGCTGCGCCGTCTTGAACGGCTGCTGTTTCAGGCCTGGTGCATCTGGCTGTGTTCACCACGGCTGAGTCCGAGGCAACAGGTTCTGGCCCGAGAGCAGTTTCAAGACATCGCACGGCGCTTCGAGCGGGAGCTGAACCGGGAGGACGGACCGTGGCTGCGGGGCCCGGAGCCGCAGACCGTGGATCTGATCTTCGTTCCCTACGTGGAACGGATGAATGCCTCGCTGGCTTACTACAAGGGATACCGGCTGAGGGCTGAGCATCCAGCCATTGACCGCTGGTTCCGTGCCCTGGAGCGACTGGAGACCTACCGCGGCACCCAAAGCGACTTTCACACCCATGCCCATGACCTGCCGCCCCAGATGGGCGGCTGCTGGCCCGACGATGGAGCGGAAGCGAAGCGCCTGGCCGAACGGATCGACCGAGGTGATGGCCTCGGCGAGGACGAAGCCTGCTGGGATGCGGACCATCAAGCCGATCAGGCCGTCATCGCCCTGAGCCGGGTGCTGCGTCACCAGCAACGGCTGCGCGAGGTGAACCCCATGGGTACTGCAGCCTTTGACCAGCCCCTGCGCTGTGCCCTCACCCGGTTGGTTCGCAACACCCCCTGCCCGCCTCCAGCGGGGAGTGCCGCCGGGCTGCGCTATCTGCGCGATCGCATTTCGGTGCCAAGGGATATGCCGCTCCCGGCCGCTCGACTGCTGCGTCAGGCCCTTGAAGCCACCGCCCAGCTGGATGGCCCTGAGCAGGCCAAGCCCTTGCCGGTGAGGGATCGCTTTGATCAGGATCCCCGACCCTTCTTAATTGGGTCATAGTGCGGGTGCGCCAACGCTGAGTCGTGCCCCTGCGGCTGCCCGCTTACCAACCGATCCCCGCCCCCGATCGGGGGACCGATCTGATTGAGGTGTCAGCGGCGCAGCTGCAGCCGACCCAGTGGTGTGTGGGACTGGCGGAGATCTGGTCACGCGAGAAGGATTTCGCCCAGGACACCCGTCAGCAGCGTCTTGACTACCTGCGCGGCAAACCGGTCCCTTTGATCCGATCTGCCGATGGCGCCATGTGGATGCTGGACCGGCACCACCGGCTGCGAGGCCTGATCGGCATTGATCCAGGGGCCACCACCTGGGGTTACGTGGTGGAGGAGCTGCCAACCGCCGACCGAAGCGCTGTGCTGGCCCATCTACACAACCAGGGCTGGCTCTACCTCTACGACGGACGAGGCAACGGCCCGCGCCCGGCCGAGCAGCTGCCCACGAGCCTGCTGGGACTGGACGACGATCCTTACAGGAGCCTCGTGTGGAAGCTGAAGCAGGAGGGGTGGATCAAGCCTCAGCCCCTAATCCCGTATCACGAGTTTCGTTGGGGTGCCTGGCTGCGCAGCCGGCCCCTGCCCCCCTTCAGCTCCAGGCGCCTGGAGCCGGCACTCGCAGCAGCCCGCCAGCTGGTGTGCTCAGCCGCTGCACAGGACATGCCGGGCTGGAAAGGTGACAAGAAAGCCTGCCGCTGATCAGCGCTTCTTGCGGGAATCGATCTGCAGCAAATCCTTCACCTTCTGCACCTGACCAGCGAGCTGGGGGTCGGAGGCCAGTTTTTTCTCCACCTGCTCGATCGCGTACATCACCGTGGTGTGGTCTTTTCCGCCGAAGTTGTCGCCGATCCTCGGCAGGCTGAGGTCGGTGCCCTGGCGCATGAGGTACATCCCCACCTGACGGGCCTGGCTCACGGCACGGCGACGGGTGCTGCTGCACATCTCCTCGGCCGTGACATCAAACACCTCAGACACCTTGTCAATCACCTGTTGCGGCGTGACCTCCACCCCCTGCCCCGTGGGGTCGAGCATCGGCGCCACGGATTCCACGGTCATCGGCAGCCCCGTGATGGAGGCGAAGGCCACGGCCCGGGTCAGGGCCCCTTCCAACTCACGGATGTTCGAGGTGAAGCGGCCGGCGATGTACTGGATCAGATCACGGGGCAGCGACATGCGCTCCTGCTCCGCTTTCTTCTGAAGAATTGCCATGCGTGTCTCCAGGTCAGGCGACTGAATGTCTGCGATCAGGCCCATCTGGAACCGGGAGATCAGGCGCTGCTGCAACCGTGGAATCTGGCTGGGGGGACGATCACTGGCGATCACCACCTGGCGGCCTGCCTCATGCAGGGCATTGAAGGTGTGGAAGAACTCCTCCTGGGTGTACTCCTTGCCCTCGATGAATTGAATGTCGTCCACCAGGATCAGATCCGCGGCGCGATAGCGATCGCGGAAGGCCTGCATGCCGTCCTTGCGGATGGCCTGGATCAGGTCATTGGTGAAGGTTTCGGTGGAGACATAGGCCACCCGAGCCCCGGGGTCGATTTCCAGCCGGTAATGGCCAATGGCTTGCATCAGGTGGGTTTTGCCCAGGCCCACACCGCCGCAGATGAACAGGGGGTTGAACTCCCGGCCCGGTGCTTCGGCCACAGCCAAAGCCGCCGCATGGGCCATCCGGCTGTTGGGGCCGACCACAAAACGGCCGAACACGTAGCGGGGATTGAGCCCGGGCAGATAGCGGCGTGGGGAGCCGTTCCGCGCTGGAGCCGATGCCGACTCCTGGGCCGCTGGAGGCGGCGCCGCATCTGCAGCGGCTGAGGCCTCATCGGTGGCATCCGGCAGCGGCAAGGCGGTTTCCGCCAGCACCGTCACCTGGACGGGCTGACCGCTGATGCTGCTGGCCATCTCGGCGATCGTGGGCAGCAGCTGCTCCCGCAGACGAACGCTGGCAAAGGGATTCGGGGCCAGAAGCTTCAGCTCTCCATTGGCAAAGCCGCTGCAACCCGTGGGGCGAATGAAGGTCTCGAAGGTGGGCTTGCTCAGCTTCGCCTGCAACCCATCCCGCACCTTGATCCAGAGCTCTTCGCCCGTCTGCGCCAAAACCACCCATCGCCCGAGTGCTGAATCTACGCATGCCGATCCGCTCAGGCCGTCTTAAATGCATCAGCACACATCTCGTCTTGATGCCCAACGCCCAGCATTGGCTCGCCATCGCCCTGGCCGGGAGCGCACTCTACGGTTGCAGCCTGGTGAGAGACCAGCTGGGTCTGACCCCCAAGCCACCGATGACGGCGCCACCGGTGGTGCACGATCAGCCCCGCAGCGCGCCTCTGCAACCGGGGGACAACGTGATCGTGAAGGCGGTGGATCGCGTCGGTCCGGCGGTGGTGCGCATCGATGTGGTGAAGGAGATCTCCAACCCCTTCGGAGGGATTTTTGGGATCGGTCCCTCCAGCCAGCGGCAGCAGGGCCAGGGCTCCGGCTTCATCACCCGGGCCAGCGGTCTGATCTTCACCAATGAGCACGTGGTGCGTGGTGCCGATCAGGTGGCGGTGACCCTGCCGGATGGACGCAATTTCAAGGGCAAGGTTCTCGGCACCGACCCCCTCACCGACGTGGCGGTGGTGAAAGTGGTGGCCGACAACCTGCCGGTGGCGGCCCTGGGCAACTCCGACCAGCTCAAGCCCGGGGAATGGGCCATTGCCATCGGCAATCCCTTCGGCCTGAACAACACCGTGACGGCCGGCATCATCAGCGCCGTCGGCCGCCTCAATGCGATCGGTGACGGCCAGCGGGTTCCCTACATCCAGACCGATGCAGCGGTGAACCCCGGCAACAGCGGCGGCCCGTTGATCAATGCCGCCGGTCAGGTGATCGGCATCAACACGGCGATCCGCACGGCCCCAGGTGGCGGCTTGAGTTTTGCGGTTCCGATCAACCTGGCCAAGCGGATCGCGCAACAGATCGTCAGCACCGGCCAGGCCTCCCATCCCTTCATCGGCGTGCAGCTGATGAACCTCACGCCGCAGCTGGCGCGGGAAATCAACGCCACCAACAGCGCCTGCACGGTGCCCGAGCTGAATGGCGTGTTGGTGAAGGAAGTGGTGAAAGGCACTCCGGCCGCTGCTGCCGGCATCCGCCAGTGCGATCTGATCCTCAAGGTGGAAGACAACCCCGTTCAAACCCCCACCGAAGTGCAACTCGCCGTGGACCGCGGCCAGGTGGAGGAACCGATGCAGCTCACCCTTCAACGCAACGGAAGGGAGCTGATCGTGCAGGTGCGCCCGCGGGAACTGCCTCGCAACAATTGAGATGGTGCAGATCGTTGTGATGGCCCGCTGGCCATCACCGGGCCGATGCAAACGCCGCTTGAGCCGCGATCTCAACCATGAGCTGGGCTTGGCCAACAGCAGCGAACGCGCCACAAGGATCCAAGGGCGGCTCACGCAGCACACCGCTGCGGTGGTGCGGGGCCTCGCCGGCGCCATGGAGATCGAGCCGGTGCTGGCGGTGAGCGGACTCGGCCCCCGTGCGGCCACTCGCTGGGGGCAACAGCTGGGGCTGGGGCAGGTGCGGCTGCAGGGGAGGGGGCAACTCGGCACCCGATTGCGACGGCAATTGATGCACGGCCATCGCCACAACAGGCCCTGCCTCGTGATCGGCACGGATCTGCCCGAACTCAATCCCGATGATTTGAGGCAGGCCGTTGAGCGGTTGAAGCAGCATGACCTGGTGCTGGGGCCAGCCTCCGATGGGGGCTACTGGCTGCTGGGGATCGGCGCATCCCTAATCCGCAGCCCGCAGCTCTGGCCGCTGATCGGCATTCCCTGGGGCGGCCCCAGGGTGCTGGAGGCAACGCTGGAGGCGGCGCGCAGGCGGCAGCTCTCATCGGCCCTCGTGCCCCAACGAAATGATCTGGATCACTGGAGCGATCTGATGCCATGGCAGGGCTGAGCGTTGTGATTCCAACCCTGGATGAAGCCAGCAGGCTGCCGCTGCTGCTGGCGGATCTGCAGCGATGGCCGGAGGAGTTGGAGGTGATCGTCTCGGATGGCGGCAGCAGAGATCACACCCGGGCGGTGGCTCAGCTGGCCGGCGCCACCGTGCTCGACAGCCCCACCGCCGGGCGGGGTCCACAGCTGCGCTGGGGCGTTGGCCACAGCTCCCATGCATGGGTGCTGGTGCTGCACGCCGACAGCCGCCTGCCGGACACCTGGCACCAGAAGCTGGGAGCGATTCTGAGCAGCCCGGAGGGCCAACTCAGCGCCTGGCGCTTCGACTTCAAGGTGGAGGCGCATGGGCGGCCGATGCTGTGGCTGCTGGAGCGGATGGTGAACCTGCGCAGCCGTTGGCTGCAACGCCCTTACGGCGATCAGGGCCTGTTGATTCAGCGCCAGCTGTATGAACGCGTGGGCGGTTACCGGCCCCTGGCGCTGATGGAAGACCTGGACCTGGTGGAACGCCTGAGCCAGGTCGCTCCCCTCCGTTCACTGAACTGTGCCCTGCTCACCAGCGCAGAGCGCTGGCAGAAGCGAAGCGTGCTGGTGCAGGCCTGGCGCAATGCCCGACTGCGCTGGCTGTGGCGGCAGGGGCGATCAACGGAGCAGCTGTTGCGGCTCTACCGGCGCTGAAGGATCCGATCAGTTGGCGTACCAGAAGGCACAGCGATGGCCCTGGGGCTCGAGATCCCAGCCCTGGCCCTGATAGAAGCTGACGACGCCCGGATCAGCGAACAGGCTGACCCGCTCGGTTCCCATCTGATCCAGGGCCTCGAGGATATAAGCCATCATCTGCTTGCCCAGACCATTGCCCTGGTACAGGGGATGCACGGCCACGTCCCAGACGGTGGCTTCGAAAACACCATCCCCGGTGCAGCGCGCAAATCCCACCAGACGGGGCACCCGTGGGTCGTGCCGCCAGAGGCCAACTTTGAGCAGGCTGTGGCTGAGGGCTTTGCGCACCCGGCGAATCGGCCGGCGGCTCCAGCCCACCGCTTCCAGCAACTGCTCGAGTTCCACCAGATCGAAGGGGTACTCCTGGCTGAACACCAAGGTGATCTGGTCATTGGCGCAGGGGCAGAGACGCGCCCTCTGGCCGTACTGCTCCAACAGAGGATCAGCAGGCATAGGCAGAGGAGCGATCACAGACGCGCCAACCCCCGCTCCTGCAGATCAGCCAGCTGGGCGTAGAGCCCGCCACGGGCCCTTAGCTCGCGATGGGTTCCCTGCTCGATCAGTTCACCGCGGCGCAGCACAAGAATGCGGTCCGAGGCTTCCACCGTGGCCAGGCGATGGGCAATGACGATGGCGGTGCGCTTTTGCAGAAGCCGATCAAGATCAGCCTGCAGCGTCGCTTCCGTTGAAGGGTCCATGAAGGCGGTAGCTTCATCCATCACCAACACCGTTGGCTTGCGGATCGCCACCCGGGCCACCGCAAGCAGTTGGCGCTCTCCTGAAGAGAGGTTGCCGCCCCGCTCGCGCAGCTCCGTCTCCAGGCCGTTGGGAAGCTTGGCCAACAGCTCGTTGAGACCAAGCTCAGCACAGACCTGAGCCAGCTCTCGATCACTCACCGACGCATTGAGCCGAAGGTTGTCGGCCACATTGCCGCTGAACAGAAACGTGTCTTGAAGCACGACGCCCAGCTCACGCCGGAGATTGGCCATCGGGATCGTGCGGATGTCCCGTCCATCCAGAAGGATGCGCCCCTGCTGGGGTTCATACAGGCGGCAGAGCAGGCGGATGATCGTGCTTTTGCCCGACCCCGTGGGGCCCACCAGGGCGACATGTTCTCCGGGGGCGATGCGGAAGGAGAGGTTGCGGAGGATCGGATCGTCCGGCCGATAGGCGAAGCTCACGTTCTCGAAGATCACCTCACCGCCACCACCACCCACGTGGGGGAGAACCCCCTTAGCCTCAGCGATCTCGAGGGGCTCCTCCATCAACTCACCTATGCGTTCGACCGCCGTGAGCCCACCCTGGATCTGGGTGAAACGCTCCGCCAGCTGACGCAGCGGATCGAAGAGGCGTTGGGAGGCCAGAATGAAGGTGGTGAGGGTGCCCAGGCCCATGGCGCCATTGGTCACCATCAAGCCGCCAAGGGCCAGAACCAGGGCAATGGCGGCCAGAGCCACCCATTCCAGGAAGGCTGAAATGCTGCTGTCGAAAAAGATCGTTCCGTTCACAGCGCTGCGGTAGTGCATGCCGGTGCGCATGAAGCGGGCGCTGTTCACTGTTTCACGGCCATACATCTGAACCACCTCGAGGCCCTGGAGGTTCTCCTGGAAATCGGCATTGAGCTGGGAAAGCTCTTCACGCACGCGGTAATTGGCCTTGCGGTAACGGCGCTGCAGCCAAAGCACGGCCAGGGTGACGGGCACCTGCGTGAACAACAGCAGCAGCCCCAGCCTCCACTCGATTAACAACATCGTTGAGGCCAGCACCAGCAGGCTCACCAGATCATTGAGCACCCCCACGGCACCACTGCCAAACACCTCAGCCAGGGCATCCACATCGCTGGTGAGCCGTGTGAGCAACTTGCCCACCGGCATGCGGTCGTGAAACCGCAGGGACAGCGACAACGCATGTTCAAACAGGTCGTCGCGGATTCGAGCTGTGAGCCGTTGTCCAACGGCCAGGATGCTGAATTGCTGCACCCCTTGCAGGCCGAGCCGCAGCAGCACGGAAACGAAGTAGAGCCCAATGATCACGCGGATCGAGGCAGAGAGGCTCATCCCCGAAAGGAAGGGAAGACTGGGCTCTCCGCGCAGGACGCCGACGGCCTGGCCGAGCAGAACGGGCTGCAGTGCTCCGGCAAAGGCCAAGGGCAGCAGCAGCAGCAGGGCCACCAGCAGCCGCCGGCGATCCCGCACGAGATAACGGCCCAGACGACGGACCCGGCGCCAGTCGGCGACGGCCCCCATCAGCTGGAGCTCCTGACGGGTGTTGCTGCGCGGATCGCATCAACGATGGAGGCCAAGGGGCCGTGGTCGAGGCGAACCGACAGGGGGTGCCCCACCAGTCGAGCTGTGGAGTGGAACAGGTCTTCGATGGCGATCAGGCCGTTCTCCTGCAGGGTGCGACCGGTGGCCACCAGGTCGACAATCGCTTCTGACATTCCGGTGATTGGCCCCAGCTCCACCGAGCCATTGAGGTGAACCAACTCAACGGGGAGGTCGAGGGCATCGAAATATTCCCGGGCGCAGTGGGTGAATTTGCTGGCGACGCGGCAGTGGGCGGGCAGATCAGCAGCCCTGGTGTAACCACTGCTCTCCTGAACCGCCACGGCCATGCGGCAGCCGCCAAAGCCCAGGTCCACCAGTTGAGCGACGGGGAGTTGATGCTCCTTGAGCACGTCGTAACCCACCACCCCCAGCTGAGCCTGGCCGTAGGCCACATAGGTGGGCACATCGCCGTTGCGAACCAGCAAGGCCCGGGCGCGCCCGCAGGGGGTGGGCACCATCAACTGGCGGTTGTTCTTGTCCAGAACAGCGGAGAAATCAAGACCAGCCGCCGCAAAGCGGGCCACCGAGTCTTTGAGCAGCGCTCCTTTGGCCAACGCGACGGTGATCATGGGTCCAGCGCTGACCGGTTAACCAGGCAGGACTTTAACGATGCATTCCTCACTTCATGCCCTGCCAGTGCTCCAGGACAACGTGATCTGGATCTGGGTGAGGGGCGCGGAGGCCGTGGTGATCGACCCCGCCGTGGCGCCTCCGGTGCGCGAGTGGCTGGACGAACGGCAGTTGAGCCTGGCCGCCGTGCTGCAGACCCATCACCACGCCGACCACATCGGCGGCACACCGGAGTTGCTGGAACGCTGGCCCCAGGCTGCGGTGATTGCCTCCGCTGAGGACAGGGAGCGGATTCCGTTCCAGACCATGCCGGTGCGGGATGGAGACCAGATCACTGTTCTTGGGCACGCGGTGGAGGTGCTGGATGTGGCAGCTCACACCCGGGCCCACATCGCCTTTTTCATCCCGAACCCACAGGGCGGCGAAATCGAGCCCCTGTTGTTCTGCGGAGACACCCTGTTCAGCGGGGGCTGTGGCCGACTGTTTGAAGGCAGCGCTGAACAGATGCATCAGGCCCTGCAGAAGCTGGCGGAACTGCCCGAGGCCACAAGGGTTTGTTGTGCCCACGAGTACACCGAGACCAACCTGCAATGGGCCGTTGAGCAACGCCCCAGCAACGCAGCTCTGGCTGAGCGCTACCGGGAGGTGCAGATGCTCCGTGCCCAAGGAGTGCTCAGCCTGCCCAGCAGCATCGGCATGGAACGCCGCACCAACCTATTCATGCAGGCCGGTTCAGCCGCAGAGTTGGCCGTGCTGCGCCAGCACAAGGACCAGTGGCGGCCGGCATGAGCGATGGCGAAGCAGGGGATCACTAACGGCGATGATCGTGATGACTGCTGTTGAGAACCAACCCATGAGCACCAAGGCCATCACCACTAAAGACGCCCCTGCACCGGTTGGGCCTTACAACCAGGCAGTGCTGGCCGGCGAGTGGCTCTATTGCTCCGGGCAGATTCCATTGGATCCAGCCACCGGCGAGATGGTGGGGAACGGTGATGTGGCGGCGGAAACACATCAGGTGCTGAAAAACCTCTGTGCTGTGCTGAAAGAAGCTGGCGCCACCCCGGCTCAGGTGGTGCGCACCACGGTGTTCCTGGCGGACCTGGGCGATTTCGCAACCGTGAATGGCATCTATGCCGAGGTGTTCGGCGAGGGGGTCAGCCCAGCTCGCGCCTGCGTTCAGGTGGCAGCCCTCCCCAAGGGAGCACGGGTGGAAATCGACTGCGTCGCCTGGCTCGGCAGCTGAGCCTGGCCCGCGGGGGCATAGGTTGGAACTGGCTTCAGTGGTCCTATGCCTCAGGCAAAACTCACCATCGGTGAATTAGAGGCGGGATATCCGATGTATTGCAAGGCGCTGCGGCGTCTCCTCCAGCAGGGAAAAACCGTTCAAGACATTGAGCGCACCGTCTGCTGGGGGCATCTGGAAACGCTGAACCGCTGCTTGCCAACCCGCTACAAATCGCCCTCCTACCTGCTGGCCCTGATCCGCCGCGACCTGGAGAATCCAAAAGAGGATTGAGACGGGTTGTCTCAGCGTTTTCCCAGCGTTCTCGTGGCCAACGCTTCAATTTGAACTGAAAACAAGCGATAAACCAGGCTGAGAAGCAAGGGCCTGGTATGACCCGCTGTATTTTCCGCAAGCCCAGAAGGCGACTCAAGCTGAGCCAGGGACTAGGCGTAGTCACGGTGATGCTGGGAGCTGCCCTTTGCCTGGAACTGCAGAGCGAGCTGAATCCCAAGCCGTCGACGATGCAGGGGACACCCCTGCTGGGAGAACGCGGGACAATGCAGGGATGGAGATCGAACAGCTCGAGCAGATTGCCGCAGTGATCGTGACGGCAGGACTGGTGGCTGGAAATTTCCTGATGTTCACCCCCTGGCGCAATGGGGAGGATCCGAGGCAGCGGCAACCGCAGAGCCTGATGCCCCAGAACGAGTCTGTTCTTTCAGATCGCCCGAAGCCGTACTCCATGAACTCATCCCAACGCTTGGATTCGTGATCTCCTTAGGGTGATTTGATGCACCCACTCGAGCTGTTCGATCGTTTTCGTCGCTGGTTTGGCTGGGTCGCACCAGGACACCAACTGTGGGAACGCAAGCCTGAGCAAGTGGCCCCGGATCGCTCTGATGACTGGCTCTTGGAGCCGCCGAGCCTGGAGGAGGCTCGTTTGTTGTTTCCTCAGTTGGATGAAGAGCGGGCCTTGCTTCGTTACCAACAACTCCGCCTGAAAATGCGGGAGCGTGACGGCCGCGGTTTTTGATCAGCCAGCCCACGGTGCCGCCGGTGCCCTGAGTCAATGCGCGAGTCAGCTCATGTATCGAGCTGAACAGTTGAGCCATAACTGAGGTTCTACGGGACGGGCTAAGACCAGCTTCATCAAGGTGAATGCGTCAGCCGGGTTGCGATTAGAGACTGCACCCGGCTTTCTTATGCCGTCACGGTGCAGCCCGACCTAGCCCGGTTCTGGAGCCCAAAGCTTGCAGCGGGTCTGGCTACTCCTTGTCTTTCCTCAGCTTCTTGAAAGCTGCCATCACGTTGGCAGTGGCTACCGCCTGCGACTCTCCAGTGACCCGCATCCGCCTCTCAACCAGTTTCTCCACGAGCTTCTGGGTGTAGTCCATTCAGCGATGAACCAGGAATGCCAGGACGTAGCCGATCAGCAGACCTTTGCCGAAGGTGATCCACAGCATTTGGTATTTGCTCAGACCAAAGCGTTGTCTGATCCGCTTGATAAACGTCTTATGCCACAGCAGGACAGAGCAGGTCTGCTTCGGCTTCTTCGCCTTCTTTGATTTCTTGGATGTCTTGCCCATCCATCCATCCTGCCCTCAACCAGCCTCAGGTGCCCAGCCCACCTCCTTTGTCCAGGTGGGCGCCCAGAGCTTGCAGCGCTTCATCTTTTTGCACCAACACAGGGCATCGAGCGGAATCATCGCCGCGCATTGGCAATAAAAAACCCAGCCAGAGGCTGGGCTTCTGTTGGATGGAGCCAAGGAGACTCGAACTTCTGACCCCCTGCTGTTCGTGCAGTTGGTCATACAGCCCAAAACAAAGACCCCAGCAGCAACAAGCAACGGCAGATACCGCTGTTGTGCGCCAATTAGTGCGCCAGACCTTCTATTGACGACGCCTACCTGCCAGGAGTAGTACAGACGTACTCACAGGCATGCCATGGAAGCAATGGAGGAATGGGGTCAAGCTGACGACCGCGTAATGCAGCGCAGCTACACCGCTGAGGTCTGCATTTCCTGTGCGTGGTTCACCTACGGAATCGACGCTCACTGCCACACCTGTGTTGGTTGTGCCCTGATGCAGGCACTGCTGGAACAAGGACAACACCTCACCCATGGCTGCCGTAATTGGAAGCCCGTACATCACGTTGAAACCGGACCTGCCGTTGCTGCTTAAGAACGGGTATTGCCGTGGCGATAACCCCAACCAGGACGACTTGCTTTGGCTGCTTCATGGTCCATCTTCCGGCGCAGCAGAAGCTCGTAGAGCATCTTTTGGGCACCGACAGCAGGGCGTATTGCTTGTCCTCTTCAGCCTTGAGAGAGATGCGTTGAAGGCTTGGCGCCATGTGGACCATCAGGTGCTGAGCATCGTGTGAATCAATGCTCAGTTGCAGCTGGTCATGCGCCCAGCGAGAGTCCCGCTGGGCAGATGAACGTGAGCACCCGCATTGAGACATCTTTGCGGTCACAACATCACTGAAACCCTTTCCCTGACTGACTAGAGCCAACGCTGATTCACGTCGTCTGTTGCGCTCAGCTCTGCTGGTTCTGGCCATGGATCAGCAGAGAAGAAAATCGAGAAAGATTCATTTATTTGAGTACTTTATTAACATCAGCGCAGAAGCTATTTAAAGCAATGGACAATTTCAGAGGCAACCTTCAGCATTGGCAGTTCCCAAGAACCAAGTTCCTGCTGCCTGAACAAACGAACTGAATCGTACCAAAAAGTCCGATTACTTTCGGTACCCCATCGCCAGTCAGAAGATTTGTGCAAAAGCAAATACGTCAACTTGCCCATTCCACCCGAAAGATGTGCAACCGATGTGTCGCATGTTATTACTAGATCGCAATTGGCAATAACAGCAGCTGTTTCACCCAGATCCATAGCCTCATCGACTTGCGACTGAAAGCCAACAAATCTTTTTGAGAATGAACATGATTTAACCTGATCAGAATTTACACCTTTTTGCAGAGAAACAAGGGTTAGGTCTAAGGTTTTGGCAAGGACCTCAAAACATTCAAGATCCAATGACCTCCCAAACAGCATTCCACTTTTTTCGGCCTTGGGATTTCCCTTCCAGTTAATAGCTACGATAGGCCTTCGTTCATTAGACATTATCGCGCGCCACTTCCTGAGAAGAATTTGATCTGGAACTATATATGGCTTATCAACAATTGGATTATTTGGTGTAACACCAAGCAATCCAGGAACTGAAAGCAATGGCACCCAGGTGATGCCAGTCATCCCTTCAACCTGCCCAGGAGTGACTGGAGCGTGATCAATTCCAGATGACTTGATCACCGAATGGAGCTGCTCATTTGCGCAGATTCTGGTAGTAATTCCAGCCATTCTTAGCGGCAATACATAACGCATAAATTGCAGCGTATCTCCAAGACCTTGTTCACCAATTAAAAACAACTCCTTGCCATAAGGCAATTGCTGTCCCGTCCATCTACTCCAACAAGATTTAGCCTCAGGAATACCTAAATCCCTCTGACATTGCAGACGATACTCAAATCTTTCCCAGCCTTTAGAACAATTACTAGCAAGCAGCTCTGCCAGAGCAAGATCCATCTGGAGATCCGGGCATTCTGGCCTCAATAAAACCGCTTTACGGTAAGAATTAATAGCGTTATCTATCATACCATTTTCATGATATGCATATCCCAAATTACTAAAGAACACTAAAGATTCAGGATCAAGCTTGATAGCAGCCTTATAGCAACAAATTGCATCGAGATAGCGCCCTCTCTTTTTGAGAAGACTTGCGAGTGTATTGTAAGCATCTGAAGAGTTTTGATTTATCTGCAACGCTTTAAGCACCAAAAGCAAGGACTTTTTTACCTGATTTCTTTGCGCGTAGATCATCGCAAGATTTGCGTATGATAAATAAGTAGCCAGGCCGCTCTGGATTAATTCCTGGTATATTATTCTTGCATCATCAATCCTATTTAACTTTATCAACTCCGCAGCCATAATCTCCTTGCTATTTGATGTCATTTTCCAAAATCTTAAATCTCTAATGCTGGACCAAGAAGTCTCACATACATTATACCGCGACAAGAATATGGAGGCAAGCAGCAAAAATTGGCGCGTCTAAACAAGAAAGCATTTGCCCAATCCCAGCAGATCAGCCTGAAGCATTTCGAGGTATTTGTTATGACTTGCGGGCTCCTTCTTGATTGCTAAATTGACTCAAAATTACAGGAGAAATAATAAATACAAAAGTACAATTATTTAAACTGAATAAGCAATACCAGACTTATGGACCCAGCAATCATTTACGGCCATTTGGCGCACCTTTTGGCGCACTAAAAATGATATTTAGCCGTTTTGCACTAGAAAAGCGGCCCGTGTGGACCGCTCAGATGCCAGTACTGCACTGGCTTTTCTTGTGAATGGAGCCAAGGAGACTCGAACTCCTGACCCCCTACATGCCATGAAGAGGGACAACCCTCATGAGACAGCTTGCGGGAGAGAGGATCTCAGAGATTGCAGAAACCCAGCTGTACTGGATCTCTACTGGCAAGTTGGAGCAAAAATAGTGACCTCTCAGATTCGCGCAACCCATATCTGACTGCGGCATACATCCACGAGGGAAGGCACTCTCAGCACAAGCGCCTCAAAGGCAGATAAAAAAATGGGCGGCAGGGAATGCCGCCCAATCGGGGTATGAATGCGTCGAACCGGGTGGTCCATGCCCAGCATCACCGGTGCAAAGGAAGCGTCGAGGGCACTTTTTACAAACTGCCAAAAAAGTGGGGGTGTTCCCTAAGCACCCCCGCGTTCGACGCATCGCCCCCTTTCACCGAAAAGGAAGCAACTAGAGAATGACGCGAGGGATGACAACACAACGTCGCCATAACGACCGAACGACTACTTGGGTCACGGGACACACAAAAAAGGAGGGTTCCCTACTCCCTCCCAAGAAGACGCATTCACCCCTCCAGAGAGGGTTGATGGAACTTTCACAACCCTGGAGTGCTGCCGCCATCCGTAGAAGCGCGCATTTAAAAGGCGGGTGGGGAACCCGCCTGAAGGTCGTTGAGACCTGGTTTGTCGTCCTAATCGGTCTCTGACCTCATCCCTGTTCTAAAGCGATTCAGAGCAGCGGGGCATGAGAGGAACTACGCAGAGGAACGCCCTGGTTAAGCGTCCAGGCACCCAGGGCTTTCGCTCGACGACCGACAGAAGAAGTGACGGCTCCTGCCGATGGGATTAATCAACACCTGCTGATCGCCTACTGATACCCCAATCTGGGATCAGGCTTTCTTGCCGGAGGGCTGTGGTCGGTGCAAGGCACGTTGAGAGCAATCTCAGTGATTTCAGCCTCGAAGGCAATGAGCGTTAACTCGGATAGCCATTAACCGCTGACGGGTGGAAAGTATGTCCATCGAGATCGGAGGAGCCCATGACGGCCGACACTCCACCTGAGCAAACAGCAGAAGCAGCCTGACTTTTCTGGCCCCTGCTCCAACTTTTCAACCGAAACGTGAGCACTTCGTCTGTGACGACATTGATGGTCGTCTGATCAGTCGATTCTCCTCTGCACCGTTCGTAGGTGCCCCGCAGGAGACCTGCATCACACCTGGACCCAATGGCCCCAGGGTTGCCAACAGCCAGACGCTTCGACCCTCTTTCTTTCCTGAAGTGACGGGTTGAACCATGCACAAACGAGCGAGCTAGGCCGTCTCTTCCAACTGGGAGGGGCGGCCTTCCTCTTTGAGATCAGGCCAATCGTCCCCAAATTGGGAATAGGCCAAAGGACGACTTCAGAAGTAGAAATGCACTATCAATTCAAGCGTCATGAAGCTCGATCTCGCTAACGCCCAAGCCATGGGAAGCCTCATTGTTGAGGGTGTGCACAAGCCGTTCCGTGCACTCGCCTGCGCGCTTCGTCCTTCTGTTATCCGAATTGGTAAGAAGAAGAAGATCGAGGCCTAGAGGTAGTCCAGGGGGTTTGCGCCCTACGCCTATTTAAAAAACAAAAAGCACCGCTGGATTCAGCGGTGCTTTTTGCTGAAAATCCTTGAACTTATGCTCAATCAGCTGACACCAGCAGCGGAGACAGCGGGCTGCATCAATCCTCCTCCACCATTATTCGAATCGTCGTCGTCAGAATTACCAGCAGGCTGAGCAAGTGCATAGATCGCAATAGCGACAGAACAAACGATGCTGCTCAGTAGCTCGAGGGGAAAGGCAGTCGAACCAGTTGCGACAAAATCTCCCATTCCTGAGCCTGCTTAACTTTTCTAAATATAGCTGCAATACAGCTTTACGTCATAAGAGGTGCCCCTCGATCTCTGCCTAATCAACAAGGGATGACGTCGCCTCAAGCTCAAACAGAGATCACCAAAAAGCCAAGACAACAAAAAGCCCCCTCCGAGGAGGGGGCTTTCCGATTCAGTTGATCTGAACCGTTTGTTGATTCCAGATCAACCGATGGCAGGAGCCTGCAGAGCCACAGGAGTGGACTCAGCAGCAGCCAGGTCGAGGGGGAAGTTGTGAGCGTTGCGCTCGTGCATCACTTCC